>PMYL01000023.1 GCA_003170825.1 Acidobacteriaceae bacterium | reverse complement strand
CGCCGGATGCGCCGGAGATCGCCTTTCTGGGCCGCTCGAACGTGGGCAAATCGAGCCTGCTGAACATGCTGGTGGGCGAGAAGGCGGCGCGCGTCTCGCAAACGCCGGGACGGACGCGGGCCATCAACTTTTTTGCGCTTTTGGACCAGAGCAACCGGCGCAAGCTGATCTTTGCCGACCTGCCCGGCTACGGCTACGCCAAGATTTCAAAGTCGATTTCGGCGGGCTGGCCGGCTTTCATCGAGCCTTACCTGGCGATCCGCTCGACGCTCAAGCTGTGCATCTGCCTGGTGGACTCGAACGTGCCCACGCAAGAGAGCGACCGGCAGTTGATCGACTGGCTGCGCGCCGCGGGGCGCGAGTTTGCCGTGGCGGCCACCAAGATCGACCGGCTGAGCGGCAACGAGCGCACCCGCAACCTGCTCGCCTTGAAGAAGGGCCTGGAGCTGGACGAGGTGCTTCCGGTCTCCGCCAAAACGGGCTACGGAATCAAGGAATTGTGGGCCCGAATTGAAGAAGCCGGCGGCGGGGAGGGCTGAATTCGTAACGGTGATTTTTTGGTTTCCCACCCTTGCGACAAAAAACAAAAACGTCGCAAGGATGGGGCACGGAGCCTTTTTGCGATCAAGGCAGCGAGTTAGCCCCGCTTCGCGGGAATAGCGAGTTAGCGGGTTGGCTGCGCGAAGCGGTGCAGGACGGACTCGCCCTGTCCGCTCAACCGAATCTCGACCGGAACCCCGATCTCCGCACATTCGACCTGTTCACGCACCCGTTCAAGGAAGTTTGCGGCGAAGCTTTCGCCGCAACGAAGCAGGCGCACGTCCTGCGCGAGGCGACCGAGGTAACGTGGGGCCAGGCGCAGCCAGCGGCGGGCGGCCGATGCGGCTGGGCTCGAATCCGGGCTCAGGCAATCGAGGGCGATGGCGTCCAGTTTGGGTAGCCAGATTGCGGGAGCGGCGGCGACATGCCAGGTCAGCAGAGTCTGGCTGTCCTCTGGAGCAACAAGCTCAATCTGCCGTACACCCGGGCCAAAGAACGTCGAGAAGCGCGAAGTTCCGGAAAAGCCCGGCGGCAGCAGATCGGGCAGCACGCCACGCTCCAGCATCCGGCAGGCGAAATCTGCTTCGGGGGCCTGCGGCGCCAGCGCCACGCAAACCGCAACCGTCTCACGCTTGCGAATCTGGTTTTTGAGGATGCGCAGGGCTTCGTCGAGCGAGGTCACCAGGAAGTCGGCGACTCCATCGCGGATGGCCTGCTTCTGGGCAGCGGAATCGGCTGTGACGGCCAGCGACGCTGCGCCGGCGATGTTACCCGCCACCAGCAGTGCGCGGCATTGCCGGTCAAGTTCTCCGGCGTAGAGGAATTTGCCGCCCAGTTCCGGTTCTGAATTCGTGCCGAGGCCGGGGCCCGGGTTCGCAGCCGCAATCAGGGCCGCGTAGAGCCGCTCAACCAGGAGGGTGAAGTCAAGTGCGGCCGGTTCATTGCGATCAAGCGCCAAGGAAAGATTCTCTCCGCGGTCGAGCATGCCGCCCCGGCTTCAGTGCGACGAATAATCCTGCGTCTGTTCCCGCAAGTTTTGCTTGCGGACAAAGAAGACAAACTCTCCGGGTTTGGCGAGGGCCGTCTGCTTGCTGCAACCGTTGGGAGCCGCAACACCCGAGGTCAGTATGTCGGAAACCGCGTACCAACGCGCGACTGGGATCTCCTTGTCCTTCGAGGAATCGCAATTGACGTAGATATCAAAGCCAATGGAGTATTTGGCTTGAGCCGAGAGGACAGTGGCGTTTTGCGGCACGGTCAACTTTCCCGTGCCATCCTCATTCTGCCGCACCCAATTGGGATGGACGGTTTCTTCGTGATTGATCCGAACCAGAAAATCCGAGGTGGCAATGAGATGCCCGGTTCTGCTGTCCAGCATCCGGATGGTGATGGTTTTCTCCGTTTGCGCAGACAGAGAGCCGCATAGCGCGGCCGCGCACAACAGGAGGGTGAGCATGCCAAGAGTCCGTCGAACCATGATTGCCTCTGCGTTTACCAGGTGGAGTAGGGTTGCTCGTTGGAGCCGGTCTCCTGCGAGCCGGAGTGGACGTCGTCGATGCCGGGGTCGGTCTGGTCCAGCGAGTGCAGCGCGTCGCTCGAATCGGTCACCCAGGTGGTGTTACTGTGTGTCATCGGATCTTCGGGGATGGCCTTCCCAATGTAGCCATCCTGGACCAGATCGTCCAGCGACTGCGGCGCCTTCTGCTTATCCATGGTATAGGAATCGATGGCCGCGCGCAGGATGTGCAGGTCTTCCTTGAGCACCGCTTCCCGGGCATGTTTGATGGCGCTGATATAACTGGGCACGGCCACCACGGCCAGCACGCCGATAATCGCCATCACGATCATCAGCTCGATCAGCGTAAAGCCCGCGTCCTGTTTTTGAATCCTGCGCACTGAATCCTCGCCATGACCTAAAACCCGGTTGCCGGAGACCCGGCTACCAGGTGGAATATTTGGTGCCGTCCAGGGCCGTCCCCTGGGACTTGGAATACACATCGAAAACGCTCTGCCCGCCATAGGAGTCCGAATCGGGATCGTCCTGCATGGAGCGCAAACCCCACTCGGCCTTGCCGGTCATGGGATCCATCGGAATCCGGCGCAGAAACTTCACCTTCTTGGTCTGCACGTCCACCCCCTTCACCAGCGTCTCCAGGTCGGGCGGATAGTTCTGGCTGTCCACCTTGGTCTGGAAGGCGTGCATGTCGGCTGCGTCCTTGTAGTGGTCGATGGCGTCGCGCATCATCCACAGGTCGCGCCGCAGCTCGCGCTCATTTTGGCGCTTCACCTGGAAGCGGGCAACGGGGACCGCCGCCGAAGCGAGGATGGACAGAATCGCCACGGTCACAATCAACTCGACCAGTGTAAGGCCCCGCTCCCGCTGGCGGCCGACCCGGATTGTAAGCGCCTTTCTCATTGGCACGGAACTCAACCAAGTCTATTTCACCACAATGCCGACCCGCCCGCCGCTGGCCGTCACCGGCTGCTGGGCGCTGTTCACCGCTGCCGGATGGGTGATGTCGAGGACGCTTTCTCCCGCAGCCTTGGCCTGGAAACTAAGGACGCAGACCACGCCCGCGCCGCTCACCCCGGCCGCTCCCGGCGGACGAGAGGCATTGATGAAGATCAAGCCGTGCCCGTCATCGCGGTGGGACAGCAACGGCGTCTGCCCATCGCGGCCCATAAAGTCGCCTTTGTCCACGTTAACCAGGGAAAGCCTGGCCGGATCGTACTGAATCTGCAAAGGAACAGACACAATATCCGTTCCGCCGCTCAGCACCACCGGAACCTGGAAGGTGGAGCCCACGGTCACCGTACCGGGGGGCGCATTGAGACTAAGGTTCACACCCCCGGTATGCGGGGGAGTGGGGGGAGTGGGCGGAGGGCTGGCGGCTGCCGCAGCGGCAGTAGCTCCATTCGCATCCGCGGATTCGCGCAACTGAGCCAGGGCCGCCGGGGCTGCCGCCATCGCGCTTTGGCCGGGAACCGTGCCCAGGGTGGACCGCGCAGGAGCGGCCGGACGCACGACGGGGGCCGGATTGGAGCCGGGACCTTCGCTCGGAACGCGACGCAGCTCAATCGACGCGCCAACGCCGGTATCGATGGCGCGCAGGTTCACCGGGTCAAGAGATTGCGTGCGAACAACGTGTGGCACCACCAGAAAGACGAGCTCGTCGTCTGCGATGGTGTGATCTTTGGAACCGAACAGGTACTTGAGGATGGGAATCGAACTCAACCCCGGGATGCCGTTCCAGCTCACCATGTCCTGCCTGTCCTTAATGCCGCCCAGGATGCTGGCCTCGCCCTCGCGCAGGCGGATCACCTGGTCCACCACTTTCTGGGCGATGATCGGCTCGGTCACGCCGCTGATGGTCACATTGCCGTTCTGCGAAGACATATCGATCTTGATCTTCAGCGTCACATCGTTGTTGTAGTGGACCGTCGGCGTCACCTCGATATTCACGCCCACGTCCTGGTATTGAAACTGCGTGTTGACCAGCGAGCTGACCATCGCGGTGGCCGCGCCCGTCTGGTAGGAACCGGTGGCGATCGGAATTTTTGTACCGATCTTCATGGTCGCCTTCTGCTGGTCGGTGCAGCGAATGCGCGGATTCTGGAGAATCTTGGTATTCGAGTCGGTCAGCAGCAGGTTGGCGGTGGCCGCGCCGATGGTCACCGCAAAATCCGTCGCCTTCAGATGTGCAAGGTTGTAGAGAGTCAGCGCAGTCGATACGGCGGAGGTTCCGGTTGTGGTGCTCGTGCTGCTCGTGCTGGACGAGGGCGGCTGCAGGGCAATGCCCACGCTGGAGGGCCAGGCAATGCCCAGGGTCCTCTCCCAGTTCTTGCTCACCTCCAGCACGGTGATGTCCACCACCACCTCGGGACGCGCCTTGTCCAGGTCGTTGATGAGCTTTTGCGCCAGCAGCAGCTCGTCGGGCGTGCCTCGCACCACGATGGCGTTCTGGCTGGCCACGCCATATACCTTGGTGGTGCCGGCCAGCACGTTGCGCAGGGCAGTCTGCACATCGTTCAGATCGTTCTGCTGCCAGGCGTTGGCCAGGTAGAAGGTCTCGACCGCCTGCTCCTCCATCTCGGTGTGCTTGGCGCGGGTGTTGGCGGCGACAAAGATCGTGTTGCCGGTCACCGGCCGCCAGAAGGTGTTGGACATGGCGCCCACAACGCGCAAGGCATCCAGCAGCGTCATGTTGCTCAGGTCCACCTGGATGCGCTTCGAGGTGTAGTCCGGGTCGAACAGAACATTGATGCCGGCGGCCCTGCCGATAGCCTGGTAGACCATCTTGGCGTCTTCCGTCATGTGCAGGGTGAGCGGCTCATTGGAGATCGGCTTAAGCTCGACCGGCGAACCCATCGAGTCGAGTGCTTCCTGCTTGCTCGGCTCCTGGGGAAGGCTGCTCTCGGCCTGCAGCGCAACCTCGCCCTGCGTCTTGCGCGCCTTGGCGATCTCCTGCTGCGCGGCCTCGTTGCCGGGGTCGATCTCGGCGGCATGCAGGAACTCCACCAGCGCCGCCTGCTCGTCGCCGCCCCGGAGCAGCTTGCGGCCCTTGGTCAGGTGCACCGCTGAAGCTGTAACCCGCACCCGGGCGAGCGCAGTGCGGTAGGCCAGGTCCTTGGGCGCCTTGGCGCAGGCCTTCTGGTAGTTGTCGAAGGCGGCGTCGTAGTCCTGGCGCGCCTCGGCACTCTCGCCGTGCTTGAAATAGTAGCTGGCGGACTCCGCGCGCAGGGAAACGCTCGACAGGCCGAAGACGGCCATGACGGCGAAGAGCGCAATCCAGAAGGCGGCTCCCGAGAAGACGGATCCGTAGAGAACGGATCCGGAGGCAGCCTGTGCTTGAACGCGGCGTTTCATCGAACTCCCAGGCGTCTTAGCCGGCCCACATTCCGTTTCGGGCCCTTGCGGGCTGCCTTGGCCGCCCGGGACGCAATTCTTCTGATTGGCGATATTCCGCAACCAACGATGCCCCATTTTAGCAAAGCCCCGCTGGAATACTGAGAAAACCCGCGCCAATGCTAGGATGAAGACTCGAGGATGCCTCCCGATGGCTCGCCAAACCAGCCACGTCATCGTTCCGCCTACGACTCCCGGCCCGCAGAAACCGGCCCGGCCCCGCGACCCGGTGGCCAGCGGCGAGCGGGACGCCGCGCACAACCGCGCCGCCAGCCACAACTACTTCCTGCTGGAACGGTTCGAAGCGGGCGTGGCCCTGCGCGGGACGGAAGTGAAGTCGATCCGCCAGGGCAAGGCCAACCTCAAAGACTCCTACGGCCTGATCCGGAACGGCGAGGCGTTTCTGCTCAACGTGCATATCGGTCCTTATTCGCATGGAAACATGGCCAACCACGACTCGACGCGCACCCGCAAGCTGCTGCTGCACCGGGACGAGGTTCGCAAGCTACTCTCCAAGACGCAGATCAAGGGCCACACGCTCATCCCCACCCGGCTTTACTTCCGCAACGGGCGGGTGAAGTGCGAACTGGCCGTGGCCAAGGGCAAGCAGGACTGGGACAAGCGCGAAACCGAAAAACGGCGAGAGGCGGACCGGGAGGCTCGCGCCGCCGTCAACTTGAGCAAACACCGGCTGGCGCGCTGACGGCTAGAAACGCCTAAAATAGCACTGAGGAAAAGATGAAGACCCAACTGTCTTTTGCGAACCTGGCCGAAATTGAGACCGAACTGCTGGCCGTCGCGGCCGCCGACACACAAACCTCGAAAGCGCCCGAGGCCAAGCCGGAGCTTCTGCTGCTGACGGCGGACGAAGCGGTGCAGGCCGCCGCTACCGTCGTGCTGGCGAGCGGCGAATACAAGGCCGGCGCCAACGAGACGCTGCTGCTGCACGCCCCGGCCGGTCTCCTGGCAAAGCGGCTGCTGATCGTCGGGCTGGGCAAGCAGGCCAAGGCCACGGTCAACTCCGTGCGCAACGCTGCCGGAACCGCCGTCCGCTTCACCAAGCCGCGCGGCATTCGGGAACTGGTTTTCGCCTTGCCTGAATTGGAGTTGTGGTCTGCCGCACACAGTGCCCGCGCCGCCGTCGAGGGCGCTTTTGTGGGCGACTTCGACCCCGACATCTATCGCAGCGACCGCAAGGACCAGAGCGTCCGATCCTTTACCCTCGCGGCTTCCGGCAATTCGGACCAGGATGCCCTGAAAGCCGCCTTCGCCGAGGGCGTGATCGTGGGCGAGAGCCAGAACTTCACCCGTTCCCTGGTCAACGAGCCCGGCAACAAGCTCACCCCCACCATCCTCGGCCATTGCGCCGCCCATATGGCCGACGAAGTCGGCCTCAAATGGGCGGTCTACTCCACCGATAAGCTGCACGAACTGAAGATGGGCGCATTCTGGAGCGTCTCGCAAGGGTCAGAGGAGCCGCCGGCCCTGATCGTCCTGCGCTATGAGCCAGAGGGTGTGCCAGCCGATTCTGCCGGCCCGGTGCTCGGGCTGGTCGGCAAAGGCATCACCTTCGACACCGGCGGCATCTCCATCAAGCCCTCGGACAAAATGGAGCAGATGAAATACGACATGGCCGGCGGCGCGGCAATGATTGGGGCGATGCGCGCCATCGCCCTGCTCAAACCCAAGGTGCGGGTGATCGCCGTCGTCTGCGCCGCGGAAAATATGCCCTCGGGCTCGGCGCAAAAGCCGGGAGACGTGCAGACCGCCATGTCCGGCAAAACCATCGAAGTCATCAACACCGATGCCGAGGGCCGCATGGTTCTGGCCGACGGCCTCACCTACGCCAAGCAGTTGGGCGCGACTCACCTGATCGACGCCGCTACCCTCACCGGCGCCTGCGTGGTTGCGCTGGGCATGACCAACGCCGGCGTTTTCTCGAACGACGACAATACGTATGCAAAGTTTGAGGGCGCGCTGGCCACCTCGGGCGAAAACTTCTGGCGGTTGCCGCTCGGCGAGGAGTACGCCGAGCTGATCAAGAGCGACATCGGCGACATCAAGAACACCGGCGGGCGCTATGGCGGCGCGATTACGGCAGCCGAGTTCCTGAAAGTCTTCGTCGAAGACACTCCGTGGATTCACCTGGACATCGCCGGCCTGGCGTGGGTGGAAGAGAACAAGCCCTACATCGCCAAAGGCCCAAGCGGCGTTGCGGTGCGGTCGATTCTGGAGTGGGTGCGGAGCTACTAGCCGCTGGCTTTTCGTGAAGCTGGACGCCAGTACAAATCTGGGTGCCCCATCCTTTTCGCGTTCTTTGCGAAAAGGGTGGGAAACCACGAATCTCAACCGCCCGCCTTTTGACTCCCACAGATGCTGGCGGGAGGACGGGGTCTTTACATCGCCTCCGGGCTTTCGATGCCCAGCCAATTCAGCACGACCACTAACTCGCGCAGGACGACGGCGGCAGTGGCGAGCAGGAAAACCTTCCGCGCCGGGTCTTCTTCGGTGAGGATATGGTGGCGGTGATAGAAGTTATTGAACTCCTGGGCTAACTGGAAGGCATGCTTGGCAAGAAAGGCAGGCTCGGAGGTTGAAATGCACTGCTCCAGCACCAGCGTGCGGCGTGCAGCGCGCAGCCACAGCGCCCAGATATCCTGGGCGGCTTCGCCTTCGAGCCAAGGGGCGGGGTCGGTGGCGGCGAATTCAGCCAGCACGGCCTCCGGCGTGGTTCCGCCCTTGCGGAAGATGTTGCGCGCACGGACCACGGCGTATTGAATGTAGGGCCCGGTCTCGCCCTCGAAGCTCAGAGCATCCTTGAAGTCGAAGGCGATGACCGAGTTGCGCGTGAACTTGAGCATGAAGTAGCGCAGCGCGCCGATGGCGATCTGCCCGGCGATTTTTTGGCGTTCCGTTTCGTCGCGTCCCGTCTGGCGCGCGTCTACTTCGGCACGGGTCGCCGCGATGAGCTTGTCGATCAGGTCGTCGGCCTTGACACCGAAACCCTTGCGTCCGCTGACCTCGATGTAGGGCCGGGCCAGGTCCTCGTCGGAAACGTCGTAGCCCAGTTCGACGGCGCAGCGCGGAGTGAGCGCTACCATTTCGTAGCTGAAATGGATATAGCGGTCGGCTTGTTCGGTATATCCCATGCCGCGCAGGGCCTGGATGACGTTAGCCTGCGGGTCACTTTGCCGCGCGTCAATGACGTTGTAGATGGCCTGCGCGCCACCAAAGTGCGGATGGGGCTCGTCTCCATGCTCGGCCGAGATCCAGCACTCGTGATTTGGGTAAGTGAAGAACGGCTTGTAGCAAAAGTCCTTGCCCAGCAGGCCAAACTTCCACAAGTGATAGGCGATATCCTTGCCCACGTAAGTTATAGTCCCATTCGACCGCACAATCACTTTCGCGTATTCGTTCGTCTCGCCGTCCGCAATCTCCGCGCCGGGCCGTGTCATCACCCAGCAACCCTTGTTCTTGCCCTCGGTTTCGTAGTAGAGGACGCCTGTCTCTTTGAGTTGCTCGAAGGCCGCTTCCCAGAACTTGAGGCGCAGAATCTCACTCTCGCGGGGCAGGAAATCGTATTCGATGTCGAGGCGCAGCATGGTTTCGAGATGGCGACGCAAGACCGCGGTCGAGATCAGCTCGGCTATCTCTGCTGTTTCATTGTTTCCCTGTTCAAGCTCGTGCAAGGTTGCATAGCGGAGCTTCTTGCGTGCGGCGTTCTCTTCTTCGCTGCCCTGTTCGTACCACTGTGAGATCTTGGCGTAGAGATCCCAACAGTAGTAGTCGATGCGCTCGCCCTTTTGTTTCAGGTCTTCGAGCAGCAGGCGCACGTCTGCCAGGGACTTGCCTTCCAGATGCAGAAAGCCCACCACCACATCGGCCACCTGCACGCCGGTGTTGTCGATATAGTTCTGCACGTCCACCTTTTGCCCGGCGGCGCGCAGCAGGCGCACGAAGGTATCGCCCAGGATGGCATTGCGCAGGTGGCCGATGTGCGCGGCCTTGTTGGGGTTGATGCTGGTGTGCTCGACCATTGCATGGAGCAGCCCTTTGGACGAGTGCTGTGTCTCACCGGCAGCAATCAGCCGTGCAGCGGCGGCGCGATCCAGCCGCGCATTGATGTAGCCGGCTCCGGCAACCTCGAATCCTGCAAAGCCCTCTACTGTGCCGAGCGTTGCGACAATCTCATGCGCGATGACTTTGGGGGCTTTGCGCAAGCTGCGAGCCAACTCGAATGCAATGGGCGTAGCGAGTTCGCCGAACTTGAGGTCGGGAGGAGTCTCCAGCGGGATGGTCTCAAGCTGAAGGTCGTACTTTGCCGCCAAAACACTGCGAAGATGGCCTTCAAGCCGTTTTTGCAATTCCAGATACACGTCGATATGCCTCAGAAATCCTTGATTTTCAAGGGCGATTCTAACAGAGTGGCGTCCGCGGCCGGGTTTGACGCTAAGGAATCTTCGAACAAGTTCTTGTTGTGAAGCTGGCATTCCCTCAGGGGCTAAAGCCCTCCACACTTTGCCATCGGTTTCGGCACGACTGAAGTCGTGCCCTGACACATTGCCTGTACATGAGCGTGGGCCAGGGCTCAATGCCGTAAGATGATGAGTGGATTGCCGTTCGATCCCCGGTTGCTGACGACTCCTGCACTGATCGGAACTGAACGCACGCCCGCTTATGACGAATCCTGCTTCCAGCCCAGCCCGGTTTTACCTGACCACGCCGATCTACTACGTGAATGCGCGGCCGCACCTGGGCCATGCCTACTCGACCATCGTGTGCGACGCCATTGCGCGGCGCAAGCGGGCGCTGGGCATCGAGACCTGGTTCCTCACCGGCACCGACGAGCACGGGCAAAAGATCGAGCGCTCCGCCGCGCTGGCCGGGCGCACGCCGCAAGAGTTCGCTACCGCCATCGCGCAAGAGTGGCGCGGCCTGTGGGACCGGCTGGGCCTCACCTACGACGACTTCATCCGCACCACCGAAGAGCGCCACAAGCGCGGCGTGCAGCGGCTGTTCGCCACGCTGCGCGATCGCGGCTTCATCTATAAGGGTTCGTATACCGGCCAGTACTGCGTCTCCGACGAGGCCTATGTGGACGGCCCTCCCGGCACGCCCTGCCCGGACTGCGGCCGCATTACGGAGACGGTGAGCGAGGAGAATTATTTCTTCAAGCTCTCGGCCTTCGAGCGCAAGCTGCTGGAGTTCTACGAGGCCAACCCTGGGTTCATGGGGCCGGAATCCACGCGGCGCGAGGTGATTTCGTTTGTGCGCGGGGGCCTGAAGGATCTGTCGGTCAGCCGGACCAGCTTTTCCTGGGGCATTCCCGTGCCCGGCGACGAGAAGCACGTGATCTACGTGTGGCTGGACGCGCTGGCCAACTACATTACGGCGCTGGGCTACGGGTCGGACGATCCGGCGGACCAGGCGCGCTTCGCCAAGTTCTGGCCGGCGGATCTGCACCTGATCGGCAAGGAGATCAGCCGCTTCCACTGCGTCTACTGGCCTGCGTTCCTGATGGCGGCGGGCATTCCCGTGCCGCGGTCGGTGAAGGCCAACGGCTGGCTGCTCTTCGACCAGGGCAAGATGTCCAAGTCGCGCGGCAAGATTGTGCGCGCGGAGACCGTGCAGGAGGTTCTGGGCGCGGACGCGCTGCGGTACTTCCTGCTCAGGGAGATTCCCTTCGGCCAGGACGGCAGTTTTAGCTTCGACTCGCTGGTGCAGCGCTACAACGGCGACCTGGCGAACGGCTACGGCAACCTGGTCAGTCGCGTGGTGAGCATGGTGCACAAGTATTTCGGGGGCGTTTTGCCGGAGGCCGGGGCCGAGACCCAAGCCGAGGCCGCACTGCGCGAGTCAGCGGTGCGCACCATTGCGGCGTTTGGGCCAGCTTTTGACGAACTGAACTTCTCTGAAGCGCTCAAGACGCTGTGGCTCCTGGTGGCGGAGACCGACGGCTACCTGACCGCCAATGCGCCGTGGAAGCGGCCTGCGGACCGTCCAGAGGCGGAGCACGTTGCGCTGCAGGCGCGGGTGCTGGCCACGGCTGCCGAGGCCATCCGCATTATTACCGCGCTGGTCTATCCCATTCTGCCGGATTCGGCCGCGAAGGTCTGGCGGCAGCTTGGGCAGGGCGAGATCGCGGACGCGGCAAAGAATTCATTTTTGACAGAACTCGCGTGGGGCGGATTGAAGGCCGGGACAAAGTTTGGCGATCCCGCGCCGCTCTTTCCCCGCGCGGAAAAGGACGCTATCGACCGTATGCAGAACCTGGAAGACGAGAACAACCGCAGCGCGGTTGAGGCCGCCTCCGACGGTGCGGCCAACAGCGGCTTCGCCGCAAAGTCTGAGACAGAAACTTCGGTTCCGGCTGCAAAGACTGAGGAGAAAGGGGCAATTGTGAGCGAAAAATCCGAAAAGCAAACATTCTGGGATAATGCCCCGGTTGATTCTGTTGGCGTTGATGCCGCGGATGAAGCCCATGCCTACGAAACAGTGGCAAAGGCGGCCAATGCGCCAGCTGCTGCATCGGCTCCTGTTGCCGCCCTAGTGCAACCGCCGGCCGCAACGCAGGAGCCGCAGAAAATCACCATCGATGACTTTGCCAAGGTGGAGCTGCGCGTGGCGCAGATTCTGGTGGCTGAGCGTGTGCCCAAGGCCGACAAGCTGCTGCGGCTGGAGGTCGATCTGGGCTACGAGAAGCGGCAGATTCTGGCTGGCATCGCGCAGCACTACGAGCCGGAAAAGCTGATTGGCCGAAAGATCGTCATCGTCGCCAACCTGGCTCCGCGCAAGATGAGGGGGCTGGAGTCGAATGGAATGCTGCTGGCGGCTTCGCTGCCGGACGGGGCGCCGGTGCTGGCCGGATTTCTGGAAGAGGTTCCGCTGGGCGCGCGGCTGAAGTAGCCGTAGAAATGCCCGAAGGCATTGCTCGGTTGCCCGTTGCAGAGCGTCGCAGCTATTCTGCAGTGCATCCGCCGGAGGTTCCCTTGCTGATCGATTCCCACGCGCACTTGGACAGCGAACGCTACGCTGAGGATCGCGAGGCCATGCTGCGTCGCGCCTGGGAGGCAGGCGTCGGCACAGTGCTGGCCATCGGCATCGGAGAGCAGGCGGTAGGGATGGATCGTGCTCTGAAAATCTGCCGCGAGTTCAATGAACGGTCCCCCGAGAACGAATTCAGGCCTGGGGCGGGCCTGCCCCGGCTCTACGCCAGCGCGGGCATCTATCCGCACAACACGCACGAGGCCGACGCCGCCGTCCTCTCCAAACTCGACAGTCTGCTGGCCGAGCCGGAGGTGATCGCCTGCGGCGAGATTGGCCTGGATTATTACCACGAGGGCGCGCCTCATCCGGTGCAGCGCGAGGGCTTCATCCGCCAACTGGAGATTGCCGCAGCGCGCAAGCGGCCCATTCTCATCCACTGCCGGGGCAAAGATGGGACCACCGACGCCTGGGACGATCTCTTCGAGATTTTGGAGGCCCACTGGCGGCCAACCGGTCTGGGCGGCGTGATGCACTGCTTCGGCGGCGGATGGGAGCAGGCGCGGCGCTCGCTGGACCTGGGCTTTCTGGTCTCGTTTGCCGGAAATTTGACCTATCCCAAGGCCCAGCCGCGCAGGGAGGTGGCCGCCCGGCTGCCTCTGGACGGGGTTCTGGTGGAAACGGACGCGCCCTGGCTGGCGCCTGCGCCCGATCGCGGCAAGCGCAACGAGCCGGCCTGGGTGGCGCGGACCGCCCAGATCCTGGCCGAAATCCGCAGCATCACGGAGGAAGAAATCGCCTCCGCGACCACGAAAAACTTTTTCCGGCTGTTTCGCCTCCAGCCAGACGTGGGAAACTGATAGAGGCATTGCATGCAGCAGCCTTTCAGTGTTTGAGGGAAGAGAAAATGGCCCAGGAGAATTCGTTCGACATTGTGAGTAAAGTGGATATTCAGGAGGTCCGCAACGCCATCGATCAGGCGCTGAAGGAGGTTCGCCAGCGCTTCGACCTGAAGGATACCCACTCGGAGATCACGCTGGAGGGCAACGACGCGATACAGTTGGCCTCGGCGGGGGAGTACAAACTGGAGGCGGTCAAGGAGATTCTGGGGCAGAAGCTGGTCAAGCGCGGGGTCTCTCTGAAGAATCTGACCTACGAAAAGCTGGAGGAGGCGGCCGGCAAGAGCGTCCGCCAGAAGATCAAACTGCAGCAGGGCATCCCCATCGAGAAAGCCAAAGAGATCGTGCGCCTTGTCAAGGACTCGAAAAAGAAGGCGCAGGCCAGCATTCAAGGCGATACAGTCAGAATATCGAGCAAGGATCGCGACGAGCTGCAGGCGATCATCGCCTTGCTGCGCGGCAAGGACCTGGGCGTGGATTTGCAGTTTACCAACTATCGCACGTATTGAGCGGATGCCTGGCGGACGCTGGCGCATCCCGCAAGCACGGGCAGTTGGGGCCGCAACGAAGCATAGAGCGCGGGAACCGGAGAACTTTGAGCACATTGGCGATAGCGACGGCGAGAGAGGTCTTCGATCTGCTGCGGGACGACCTGGTGGCGATCGAGCAGGAGTTGGGCCGCGACGCCGCCTCGGGCGTAAGCACCATCACGGAGATCGCAGAATATCTGCGCGAGGGCGGCGGCAAACGCATCCGGCCATCGCTGCTGCTGTTGGCCGCGCACATGCTGGGCTACTCCGGGCAGGGCGCCATCCGCCTGGGCACGGTGGTGGAGATGGTGCACACCGCAACGCTGGTCCACGACGACATCATCGACGGCGCCGACGTGCGGCGCGGCCGGCCCTCGGCCAACACCACCTGGGGGAACGAAAAATGCGTGCTGGCCGGCGACTGGCTCTACATGCAGGCCTTCCGCGTGGCGCTCGAAGAGAAAAACCTCCGCGTGCTCGACCTGCTGATCGGCCTGACCCAGCAGATGGTCGAGGGCGAGCTTCTACAGATTCAAAAGCTGGGCCGCGCCGTCTCCGAGGCCGAGTACTACGACCTGATCTTTCGCAAGACGGCGTGCCTGTTTTCGGTCTCGATGAGACTTGGCGCGGTACTCGCCGCGGCGAGCGAGGCCGTGGAGGCCAGCCTGGCCACCTATGGCCGGGCTGTCGGTTTGGCTTTTCAGATTGTCGACGATGTGCTCGACCTGACGGCGACCGAAGAGGTTCTGGGCAAGCCCGTGGCCAGCGACCTGCGCGAGGGGAAGGCCACGCTGGCGGTGATCCACTCCATCGACCACGGCACCGCGG
Source organism: Acidobacteriaceae bacterium (assembly GCA_003170825.1). Taxonomy (GTDB): domain Bacteria; phylum Acidobacteriota; class Terriglobia; order Terriglobales; family Acidobacteriaceae; genus Telmatobacter. Next base: position 100,957 of record PMYL01000023.1, on the reverse strand, counting down.
CCGACCGGCAGACCATTCAGCGGGTTCTGGACGACCGCAGTTTTGAGAACGTGAGCCGACAGCAGATCCGGGAGATTCTGGTCCGCAACGGCTCGGTGGAGTACGCCATGGCCGTGGCCGATCGCTACGCCGAGCAAAGCCGCAAGGCGCTCGCCCCGCTGCCTGAATCCGAGTTCAAGCGCGCCCTGCTCTGGGTGCCGGATTTCGTGGTGGCCAGGGACAAATAGCGGTCCTGGATGGAGCAGGGGCGATGGTTTGAATTGTGAATGTAGAATGTAGTCCGAGATGAATAAGCGCCTGGAAATGATACGTCAACTTCTGAGCGAACTGGAAGTTGAGATGAACGCGACGACGGCACCCGCAGGAGATCGCGATTTCTCCGCCCTGGAACTGCCGCTCATCATTCGGGAGATCGTTGACGATCTGCAGCTCCTTCTGGAACCTTACGACGCCGCTTTCTACTGGTTTCTATTCCGGCACTCGATCGCAAAGGATGGGAGCCCGCATTTTCGGGTCAGCACCCGCAGCCTCCGCAGAGCGGTCGTGAAGTCTGCCCATGCTCAAGATGGCGAGAAGACGATCTCGTTGGGAAAGGTGCAGGATACGCTTCGGGCGCTGGAAACCATTGGGGCGATACGGAAAGAAGGCGAGCCAAACCGGGAGGGCACGTTGTATCGGATTCTGATACCGGAGGAAATTGAAGCGTGCCAGAAATTCCGCTCCGAGCGGATGGCATCGGAACCTGAGCTGTTCATCGACACATCCGATATCGACTATTACAACGTCCGGCAGAACCGGATCAGGGTGTTTGAGCGGGATGGCTATTTATGCCGCCATTGTCAGAAGCAATTAACCCGCTATACCGCTACGCTGGAGCACGTTATACCGGTTGCGGAAGGCGGCGGCAACAGCCTTGAGAATCTTGTAACTGCTTGTCTTGACTGCAACTCCCGAAAGAACAAGCGCGCCGTGGGGGATTCTCCAGCGGAGCAATGACGCCGACCAGCTTGCTTCATACGTCCTGAACGATCGTTCCCTGATGGTAGACAATCTTCCAGCCGTCGGAAGTACTCCGCCAGATCGTTGACCGCCGGGTAAGCCGCTGGTTGTCCTGGAGCAGTGTGTAGGTCAGCAGATAGGTATCCTCACCCAATCTGCGGCATTGAAACTCGCTCGTCTCCCAGACGTCGGCGTGCAGGACGGAAAATCGCTCCTCCAAACCATCCAGCACAAACGGCCGGGAGTAGCGGCGGCCGGAGGCCCCGGTCTCCCAGTAATCCTCCGCAGTCATCCGCTCGAAGTCGGCCCGCGAGGTTCCGAATTCAGGGCGATGAAAGATGGGTTCGCGGCTGGAGAGTTCGGCGAGGACGACTTGCAGCTCAGGGGCAGTCGAGAGAGTGGGTTCCATCCCGTGAACCCACGATTCGAAAGGATTCGCGCGCACAGGATCGCCGCTGTGGACCTCGATGGCTTCGTCCTTCACAAGATGCAGCCGGATGAGCGTTGGACGCGCGGGCGCATCCTCAAAGTGAAGTTTCGCCGCTTCCCGCACGTTTTTGCGCAACGCTTCCCAGGTATCGGCTTCTGCAACAATCGAGTGGCCCGGCGACCGCGCCGTGTAGCCGCCTTCTTCCGCCTCGCGTACCTCGAAGATCAGTTCCATGGAAAATAGGATAGCGTGGTCTCCCACCCTTTTCGCAAGAAACGCGAAGAGGATGAGGCGCACCCGGGCCCTTGCGGATCGTTTATGATCTCGCCATGCGAGTTCTTCTGGTTTTTCTGCTCTTGCTCCCCGGCCTCGGTGTGACTCAAGCGGCGCAGCAGGTGCCTGTCGATCGCGCTCAAGACCGAGCCTCATCCAAAGCCCAACAGATCAGTGTCACAACCGATAGCCTTTCCTGTAGCCGGTTCGAGTGGGCTTCCAGTACCATCTCAGACAAGTCTGCGATGCTTGTCCCGATTTCACTCAACGGGAAGCGATTCATGTATCAACTGGACACGGGCGCGGATGTCTTGATGCCCTATGGGACAGCTATGGAGAAAGGGTGGTCTCCACGCAGAAACGCAGTCAGAATTCCAAATGTCCGCTTTGCCGGTATGACCTTTTCTTCAATGAAGGGGTTCCCTGCGAAAGATATGCCAGTTTCGCCGGATCCCAAAGATCCACACGGTACTGTTGGTTTGGAGCTTCTCCTCGGAAAAACATTCGTTATGGATTTCCCCAAACAGCGGGTCTGCCTTCTCGAACGAGGTGACTTGCCGGAGAGCTTGGATCAAGCGGCCGATTGGGCCTCCGCTGAGATACGCCACGGAAAACTATATGTGGACCTTGAGCTGAACGGCAAGAAGCTGGACGGGATTCATTACGACACAGGTTCAAGTCTTTATACGCTTGACGTTAATTTAAGTCTCTGGAAAGAAGCTACGGGCAAATCGGGGACGAAAGATGCCACAACACATTACAGCTTCTGTTGCGTATGGGGCCATGAGTTGGAGAGTATTGGTGCTCCCGCTTCCGGCGATCTGAAGATTGGAAGCCACGTCTACCCGAAACCAATGATGACAACCGATCCTGCTCATCCAGATAGCTACACGGACTGGAACACGCTGGGAAATGCGCTCTTTACCGGGAGCATCGTGATCCTCGACCTTGGGGCACACCCTCGCTTCGGAGTCATCGACAGCAGCAGCCGTTGAACAACAATTCCCTACTTCGCCGCCATCATTGCGCGCAGCGCCTCGGCGTACCGCTCCGGCAGGGGCTTGCGGTTCAACTCGCCGTCGCAGACCACATGCACCGTCTCGCCCTCGGCCAGCAGCGTGGGCTCCGTGCCGTCGGCTGCTTTGCGCAGGATGCGATAGGCGAACTTGAGCACCGGGCCGCGCAGCAGCGCGGGACGGGTCTCGATCAGAATCTCATCGTCGTAGCGAGCCGGGGCGCGATAGCGGCAACTGGCCTCGACCACGGGCAGGATACACTGGTTTTCGATCTCCAACTGGCTATAGGTCAAACCGAGAGCCCGCAGCAGTTCCACACGGCCGATCTCAAACCAGACCAGATAGTTGGCATAATAGACAATGCCCATCTGATCGGTTTCGGCGTAGCGCACCCTCACTTCGGTGGTCACGGGCATCCAGCAGGCTCTCCGTAAGTTGTCAGTTGTCTGTAGCCAAGCCGATCACTGACAACTGATCACTGATTACTGACAACTGTTTCACGGCTTCAAGTGCGTGAAGAACGGCAGCTTGGTCACGTCGTTGAAGATGATGAAGACAAAAAACGCCACCAGCACCACAAACGCTCCTTGGTAGATGCGTTCTTTCACTTTGATGTTGATGTCGCGGCGGAACACGCTCTCGATCAACAGGAAGAGAATCATCCCGCCGTCCAAAATCGGGAAGGGCAGCAGGTTGAGGATGCCCAGGTTGAGGCTGATGGCCGCCGCCAGCCCAAACTTCGGGGACCATTCCTTCATCTCTGCCGCCTGGCCGGCTATTTGAGCGATACCTACCGGACCGGAGAGCTGCGAAACCGAGACCTTATGAGTCAGAATCCGACCGAGCATATCGACAATGAGCGTGGAGTTTTCCACGCAGAAATCTTTCGATTCGGCCACGGCGTGGGAGAGCAACATCGGCTCCTGGTGCGTGGGAATGTTCGTAGGTAGTTCATAGTTGAAGCCCAGACGCCACATCGAATCCTGCATCGATGGGTGGACCACCATAGGCACAATCGCCTGGCCTTCGCGGCTAATGCTCAGCGTGACTGGCTTGCCGTGCCCCGTTTGCAGGTAGGCCACCAAGGGGTCCAAGGTGTGAAAGGCGTGGCCGTCCACGGCGAGGATGATGTCGTTACCGCGCAGACCGGCCAGCGCGGCGGGTGCATTGGGGACTACTGAAATCACCTTGATGGGGGTTTGTACCAGTTCAAGAAAGAGGCCGGTCTTGCTCAGGTCCAACCGCTTGCCGTTGCGTTCAGAGGTCAGGCGCAGGGCGAGGGGAATGCGCTTTCCGCCCCGCTCCACGGTGACAGGCACCGTCTGGTTGGCATGGTGGATGGCGTCTTCTTCAATCTGTGCCCAACTAGGATTGTCCACCGATGCGAAGTTGCGAATGATATCGCCTGTCTCAATGCCGGCCTGGGCCGCCGCCGAGCCATCAGTAACCCACTCGACGACGATGGGATGGATGGAAGGAACCTCGTTGATCCAGCCGAAGTAGAGGACCATCAGTACAAAGGCCAGGACGAAGTTGGCGGACGGTCCAGCCAGGCCGATGAGCATTTGCTGCCAGCGGGGATGCGCGGTGAGGGCGCCAGGGTCGTCTGCTGGCACTACGGTGGCCGTACCGGCTGCCGCGTCGCTGACTTCGCTGAAATTCTCGCCGGTCATCTTGACGAAGCCGCCCAGCGGGAGCAGGCAGACCTTGTAATCGGTGTCGCCGTACTTAACGCCGAAGAGGCGCGGCCCGAAGCCTAAGGAAAAGGCCTCGATGCGGACCTTGCAGAGCTTGGCGACGGCAAAGTGGCCGAACTCGTGGACCACCACCATGACGCCGAGCAGCACGATGAAGGCGGCGGTAGATATTAGAAATTCATGCATAGATGTACGGTTTTTCCCTCGATAAAACGCGCTACGCCCGACCTGCGGCCTTACGCCAGCAGCGCACGAGCCGTTTCGCGCGCCTCACGGTCGGCTGCAAGCACCTCCGCAATGGTGGCGGGGTGCGCCTCCGGCGTGGATGCGAGCACTCTTTCAATTGTACGCGGGATTCCGGTGAAGGGGATGCGGCGGTCCAGGAAGGCCTCGACGGCCACCTCGTCCGCGGCATTCAGGGCGATGCAATGCGCTCCGCCCTTTTCCGCCGCATCAAAGGCCAGCCTTAGGCAGGGGAAGCGCTCGAAATCGGGCGGCTCGAAGTCCAGGTGGCTGAGCGCGGCCAGGTTGAAGGTGAGCGTGGAGGCGGGCCGCTCCGGGTAGGCGAGCGCGTAAAGGATGGGCAGCCGCATATCCGTGACCGAAATCTGCGCCAGGATCGACCCGTCCACATATTCCACCAGCGAGTGAACCGTGGACTGCGGATGCACCGTGACCCGCACCTGGGCTGCCGTCACATCGAACAGCCGGCAGGCCTCGATGATTTCCAGACCCTTGTTGAGCATGGTGGCGGAGTCGATGGTGATGCGGCGGCCCATCACCCAGGTGGGGTGCTTGAGCGCCTGCTCCGGGGTAATGGCAGCGAACTGGTCGAGCGGAAGCTGGCGGAACGGCCCGCCGGAGGCCGTCAGCCAGATCGTCTTCACTTCAGAATGAGCGCCGACGCGGAGACACTGGTGGACGGCGTTGTGTTCGCTGTCGATGGGCAGGATGGGCACGTTGCGCTGGCGCGCGGCGCGGGTGAGAATCTCGCCCGCGGCCACCATGCACTCCTTGTTGGCCAGGCCCACGGGTTTGCCGGCCAGGATCGCCGCGTGCGTGGCCTCCAGCCCAGCGACGCCGACGATGGCCGAGACAACAAAATCGGCCTCGGGCAGGGTGGAGCAGGCGACGGTGCCCTGGGTTCCGTAGACCACCTCGATGCCGGTGACGCCGACCTGTTTAAGCTTCGTGGAAAGCTCTCCGGCCAGCTCTTCGGTGGCCAGCGAGATCAGCTTCGGCCGCCAGCGAACTGTTTGCGCGAAGGCTTGGTCGAGGTTGCGCCCGCAGGCGAGCGCGGCTACCGAGTAGCGCTCCGGGAACTGCTCGACGATGGAGAGGGTGCTCTGCCCGATGGAGCCGGTGGAACCGAGAATGGCGAGTCGCTTCATGGTATTTTTTTGAAATTCCGCGGTTCCGTGTGGAACCCATCTGAAGTACCCATTCCAATCAAGCCGTTCCGAAAAAAAGGCACGAAAAATCCTCAGAACCACTGGTGAATAACCAGAGCGTACCACAGCACCGGAGCGGCCAGCAGCAGAGCGTCGATGCGGTCCAGGACCCCGCCGTGGCCGGGCAGCAGGTTCCCCGAGTCCTTGACGCCCGCCGAGCGCTTGAGCGCGGATTCGGCCAAATCTCCCACCTGCGCGGCCACGTTCACCACCACGGCCAGGCCCAGCCAGTACCAGAGGTCCTCGGGATAGGAGAGCTTGGCCGAGTTCCACATCTCGAACAGCTTGGCCAGGCCGAGCAGGCCGCCGGTCACCAGCAGGCTGCCGGCCACCGAGCCCAGCGCGCCCTCCCAGGTCTTGTTGGGGCTGAGCGTGGACGCCAGCTTGTGCCGGCCCCAGGCGCGGCCCACGTAGAAAGCGGCAATGTCTCCGGCCCAAACCACGCACATCAAAAAGACGAGCAGCGACGGCCCGTTGGTCTCCTCGCGCAGGGTGGGCAGGGCAATCAGGGTGAATCCGACGTAGAGCAGGCAGAAGATGGAGACCGCCGCGTCCGCCATCACCTGCTCGACGGACGAGCGGAAGGTGCAGTAAACCAACAGGCCCAGGCTCAGACCGCCGAAGATGGGCGCGGTTTGGTCGGGGTATTCAAAGTTGCCGGCAAACAGCGCCAGAACGGCCACCAGCACCGCAACGCGCGGCGGCTTGGCGCCGCCTCGCTCCGCCAGGCCCAGATATTCCCAGCCGGCCAGCGCCGCAACCGCGGCGACGGCCAGCGTGAACAGCCACTTCGGCCCCAGGAACACCAGGACCAGAACCAGCGGAATCAGGACGAGAGCGGTAAGGAAGCGTTTCATTCAGCGTTGAGGATACACTGCCGGGGCGGGGTAGGAGCCGGTGGGTCTGTCTTGAAGTGGCTGATCCAAGCGTCAATTCAACAATATTCAGTCCGAATATCACCGGGTCAGGCGGATTCTTCGTCTTCCGATCGCACCCAGCGCAGAAAAGCCTCGCCGCCTCCGTATTTCGCGAGTTCTTCCTTCAGCAGGCAGAGCCAAAAAAACTTCATCCCGCCGCGATCTTGATCCGTTCCGCTTCTTCGTCCACTTCGCCTGCGCCTTCGGCAAGGCCGCCGTAGCGGCGCTCCCGGCGCTGGAAGTCGGCAATGGCTTCCAGCAGGTGGATGCCGCGGAAGTCGGGCCATAGGCGTTCGGTGACGAAGATCTCGGTGTAGGCGATCTGCCATAACAAATAATTGGAAAGGCGCATCTCGCCCGAGGTGCGGATCAGCAGGTCGGGGTCGGGCATGTGCGCCGTGTAGAGATGGCGGTGAATGTCTTCCTCGGTGATGCGGTCGGGGCCGATGTGCTTGAGCTTCATCTCGGCCGCGAGTGAGCGGAAGGCGTCCACCAGCTCCGAGCGTCCGCCGTAGTTCAGGGCCAGGGTGAGGGTGGTGCCGGTGTTGCGGGCCGTGGCCTCTTCGGCCCAGCGCATCTTGTCCTGGACCTCGGCGGGCAGTTCGTGGGTGCGGCCGATGTAGCGGATGCGCACATTGTTGTCCATCATGCGCTGCACGTTGCTCTCCAGGTAGCTCTTGAGCAGGCGCATGAGGAAGTTGACCTCGGCGCGGGGACGGCGCAGGCTGTTCTCCAAAGAAAAGGCGTAGAGCGTGAGCCAGGGCAAACCGATGCGCGAGGCGGTTTCAGTGACCAGTTGAACGCTCCTGGCGCCCTGCTGGTGGCCCTGGAACCGCTTGAGCGAGCGATGGCCGGCCCAGCGGCCATTGCCATCCATGATGATGGCCACATGCTCCGGCAGGCACTCGGGCTTCAGCGACGCATAAACAGCGCGCTCCTCCGAGGTCAGCTCATGGATGCGCAGCGTGCCGGATGGAACCAAAGGATTCGCCTCTACAATGAACCCCGGCACACGATCTCCCCGGCGCCGGGAGCCGAGGTGTTGCACCATCGACCGTAGCACAAGCGCCCAAGGGCCGCAATTGCCCGGCAACCTGCCCACAGGCGCTCGTGAGGCAACGCCGCGCCGGAAGAGAAATCGCCGCCAACCCGCTCCAAAAGACCGGGAGCGAGACGTTCCCGGTCTTATGCGGTGCGGCGGCGGCCCATGGCCGCATCCCGCACCGCGCCATAGACCAGCGTCCGGCGCAGCGAGTCCAGATGGGGCAGCAAAGCGGCAATCTCGGCCAGGAAGGGGTCGGCAAAGATGGCGCATACCTCCTCGTCGCGGCGGCTGCGGGCGTCCCGGACCAGTTGGCGCACGTCTACATCGAGGGCCGCGGCCAGCCGCTCCAGCGAACCCAGAGTGGGAATCGCCTTGCTGTTTTCAATTTTGGAAATATAGGTGCGAGGCACCATCATGCGCCCCGCCAGTTGACGCTGGCTCAGGTGGCGCGCCTTGCGAATCTCGCGCACCTGCCCGGCGACCTGCAACCCGGCCTCGGCCGAAGCCGGAACGGGCGGGCTGGCCACCAGTTGCGGGACCAGCGGCACAGGCTCCTCCACATCGAGGGGCCTATGGCATTTTCTGCAAAGGGAGTTGATGGTCCTGAACTGAATCAGGCTGCAGTAATCGCAGCGGACTACTTCGCGTGCTTCCACGCTCACCAAGGTGGTAGCCATGGGCTGTGTGCGGAGTGCCAGAGCGGGAACTCCGGGGTGCTTTTCTGCACCGCGATATGTGCTACTTTCGGGGAAGTGAACCATAATTGTCAAGTACAAACTTAGGGTCGAACCTAAGATTCACCCATCATACTCTGAAAGACCGGAAGAAACACGAACCAAATTGATCAACTGTGGAGAAAAAATCATGAGCACAGACGGCAGTTCACAATCCGCGCACGAAGGCTACGGACGCGCCCAGGCCTGGCAACTGCTCACCGAATGGACCCTGAGCGAGAACCTGCGCAAGCACGCGCTGGCCGTGGAGGCCTGCGTGGCGGCCTGTGGCGAGGCGGAAGCCGGCCGGCTGGGACTGGCTGGCCCCGAGCACGTGGCGATGGTGGAGCTCTACTCGACGACGGCCCTGCTCCACGACTTCGACTACGAGCGTCACCCCACGGCCGAGGAGCATCCNNCTGTTTGCCTGCGACGAACTGGCCGGCTTTCTGACCGCCTGCGCGCTGGTCAAGCCCACCAAAGCCATCGCCGACGTGGAAGTAGCCGGTGTGCGAAAGAAGATGAAGGACAAGGCCTTTGCGCGGGGCGTGAACCGCGAGGATGTGATCCGGGGCGCGGCGGAATTGGGCGTGGAGTTGGACGCGCACATCGCGTTTTGCCTGGAGGCGATGAAGAAGCGGGCAAGTGAGTTGGGGCTGTAACTCAGCGCAGCACGAGTCAGGACTGGAGGGACAAAGGTTCGAGCCTTGGATGCGATCTTCCGCGCCACCCGCGCCCTCGGTGCGGTTCAGGCGCTTGACGGCCCAACCTCCGATGCGTAAGAGCGCAGTACGTACCGCGTGGTGATGGCAACGATTTCCTGATTGCATATGTGAACCTAATCACAAGTCTTTCGAGGGAATTTTGCGCTACGATAGGCTGATCCGCGCCTGGGCACGGCTCGCGTTCAATCGCTGAAGGAGATCCCCATAGCCCGCTTCAACTACATCGTGACCCAATCCGCCAACGGGGTAAAGACCATCACCTTGAACCGCCCGGAGAAGCGCAACGCGCTCTCGCCGCTGCTGATCGAGGAGCTGACCGCGGCCCTGCATGAGGCCGAGACCTGCGACTGCGGCGTGGTGATCCTGACCGGCGCCGGTTCGGCTTTCTGCGCCGGCCTGGACATGGAGCACCTGGAAACCATGAACGCTCGCACGCCGGTGGAGCATCGCCGCGACGCAGAGAACATGGCCCACGTGCTGCGCACCCTCTACGATTTTCCCAAGCCGGTCATTGCGGCCGTCAACGGGCCGGCCATCGCCAGCGGCATGGCCCTGGCCACCATTCCCGACTTCACGGTCGCCATCCCCACGGCCAAGTTTGGCTACACCGAGGTGCGCTTGGGCTTTGTACCGGCCATTGTGGCATCGTTCCTGATACGCCGGGTAGGCGAACTGCGCACCCGCGAGCTGTTGCTGTCTGGAAAGATCCTCAAGGCGCAGGAGGCGCTGGAACTGGGGCTGGTGACGCAGATCGTTGAGCAGGACGATCTGATGCCGACGGCCCAGGCCCTCGCCCAGACGCTGCTGCTGAACAGCCCACAGGCCATGCAGGCGGTCAAGCGGCTGCTTGCCAAACACGCCAAGCGCAGGCTGGACGAGGAGCTGGAGGACGCCATTGAGGCCAACGCGCAGCAGCGCTCCACCGAGGACTTCAAGGAAGGCGTGCTGGCCTTCAAACAACACCGCCGCGCCGACTGGCCCAGCCTGAAGGGCAGGGGGTAACAACCATCCAGGCAGGCTTCTACAAGCTCAACTCGCTATGGGAGCCCAGCCTGACCAACTCCAGCGTTTCCGGATCTGGCTCCCGATAGATGAGCACCAGATCGAGCTTGATGTGGCAGTCGCGATGGTCAATCCACTCCCCGGTCAGCGGGTGATCGCGGAACCTTTCTGGCAGGGGGCTATCTGCGGCAAGTTGGGAAACAACCCCCAGCAGATCAACATCCAACGTCGCCCGGTGTGGACCTCTCGCCTCGCGCTTGTAGTCCTTCTTGAAACGGCTGGTACGCTTAATCGTCCGCATGGAGGTCAGCCAAAAGGTTGTCGATGCTGCCCACCGTGACCAGTTCGCCGCGCCGAGCAGCCTTCATGGCTTCCACGGTCTCAGCATTGGGCATCAGAGGTTCGAAGGGAAGCGCTCGTTCGGCCACCGTCCGCATCAGCATCATGCGGAAGGCATCGGAAAGCGTGAGACCAGCGGCGGCATAGATGGCCGTAGCTTCTTCCTTCACACGAGCGTCGATTCTTGCGCGGACAACGGCATTGGCGGACATGGGAGACTCCTGAGCTACATTGTAGCCCAAATCGCGCTTCCTGCAATCACTTTTCAACGACGATATTCTTTGCCGACTCGATACAGGCGGCCTGCATCTTTACTGTACTTTCAGATTCCAAAGGGCAGACTTCAAAGTCGGCGAATATTCGATGATCGAAAGATTTCAATTGCTGGTGAACATTTGGCGGCAATTCTGGATTCTCATTGTCCCCGAACAGGTCACCTGATTTCGGGTTATATGTCGATGGACCGCTGTAAATGTCGAGGAGCCAATGAGTGCCGATCTTCCACAGACGAAGAGCCGGAGTGCCATTGGTAAATCCCAGACGGCCGTGAGTCCAATAGCATGAGGTTGCATTTGCAGGAGTTTTGCAGGGGATTCTGCGCGTTGAGGTACCTGTTGCTGTTCTGGCCGTGGCTGAGAAAAGCAAAACATACAAGAGAAGCAAGGCTATGCGTCGCATGGCCGCATGAATAGCGTGAGTCCACGGAAATAGCAACAACTCAGCTTCAGTGCGACTCGTTCGTCAACAGCCGCCTCACCCCAGCGGGTTTTTCGCCCGCAATTCCGCCACAATCTCCGCCGCGGCTGCGCGGGCGCTGTCCGCCTGGTCAGGCGGGAAGCTGATGGCGCCCACGCGGGCATGGCCGCCGCCGCCATAGCGCTCGCACACTTGCGCCAGGTTCACCATCTTTTCCGGGGCGGCCTTGGTCCAGGGGTTCGAGCCTACCGAGACCTTGGTGCGGAAGCTGGACTTGGAGAGGCCTATGGAGTATGTGGCCTGAGGATGCAGATAGTAGGGGATGAACTTGTTGTATCCCTCTTGCGGCTGGTCGGTGATGTCGAAGAAGATAGTTCCGTCGCGCTCTTCGGCGCGGTCGCGGATCAGTTGAATAGCCTGCCGATGGCGCTCCAGCAGCGGCGGCAGCAAATCCGCCACAAAGGGCTGGCTCAGCACCTCGGCCAGCGGGAGCTCGGCCAGGAGCGGAATGAGCCGCGGAATAAACGCCGGGTCCTGGGTGGACTCGATGATCAGCGTCAGCTTCATGGCCGGAGCGGCCATCTCGACGGCTGCCTCGGGGCTCTCATACCGCGCGCCGTCCACAATATCGGCCCAATGAATCAGCTCCGCGACAGGCGCCGTGTCGAAGCCGAAACGCGTCGAGGCGATGTGGGCCAGAAACCCGGTGCAGGAGGTGTAAGCGGGGTCGAAGAATTTGCGCGAGCCGCAGGCTGGGTCCCGCTTGCAGTCGAGGAAGTGCTGCTGGTCCTCAGGGGCGAGAAACGCCGACAAATGGTGGTCGAACCACCACGTGATTCTGGGCGAGGCGGAGTATTTGAAGTCCACGATGGCGTTTTCGTCGCCGGTAAACTCGCTCTCGTCAAAGAGCGCGCCGGCGCGGTGCATCAGGCCGCGATACTCATAGCTGGCTCCGGAGGCGATGCGCTCGCGGTGGAAGCGCGTGAAGAGCGAGGCTGAACAGGCTCCGTCGAAGCATTTGTCGTGATAGAAGACGCGAACCCGCAAAACTTGCCACCCCTCTGCGCCACAAAATTGAAGAACCGGAACTGTTAAGCATCAAGGGCTTGGCTCGTTGTGTCAAGGCGGAGAGCAAGGAACGGAACAAGGCCAAGCCGTTTACGGAACTCCCCAAGTGGTACTTTCGTAGAGTATCTTTAGTAGAATTCTGCATACACAAATCTGTATCTATCTGAAGGAGGCTCCATGGAGCCGGAGATTCAGCCCCCACTGCCGGAAGCGCCGCCCGCCGAAATTGCCACCGGCGCAGCTCTCACGCTCGAACCCCTCGCCCCCGCACCGAACGCTCCGAAGTTTCGCCGCCTGCGCTGGATATTCAGCGGCAGCCAGGGCCTGCGCGCCGGATGGTTGGCGCTGGTGAACCTGCTTCTGATTCTCCTTGCCGAAGCAATTCTCATTCCCACTGCCGCAGCCATTCATCCCTTCAAAATCGGCGACACTGCGCCCCTTGCCGTGCTCCTTCAGGTGCTGACCCTTTACCTCGCCGTCCTCGGTGTAGGCTGCCTGAATAGTCTGGTGAGAAAGCGCGGCCTGCGCTGGGTCTTCCTCGGCAGCCATGGCCTGCGCGCCGGCTGGTCGGTGCTGACCTTTGCGGCGCTGGCCTTCCTCTTCATCGTCCTCCTTGGCACGATCGCTTCAACCATCGGCAAGGCCCTGCACGCGTCGCAAAATCAGGGCATCACCGTCCTCGCGATGATCATCGGCGAGTCGATTGCCGTGCTGGCAATCGTGGGGGCAGCCGCGCTGGTTGCCCGCCTCGAGCGACGCCGCAGCATTCTGGCCTTCAACCTCACCGGCCCCCGGCGCCTGCTCCACTTTTTCTCCGGCCTGGCGGCAGGGTTTGCAGCGCTCTCAGCGCTGGTGGGAACCATGGCCTGGGGTGGATGGCTCCACTTTGGTCCGCCGGCGCTCTCCGGCCCGCAGATCTTCTCCTTTGCCGCTCTGTGGGGTATCGCTTTCCTCCTGGTGGGCTGCTTCGAGGAGGGAACCTTCCGCGGCTACCTCCAGTTCACCCTCACCCGCGGCATCAACTTCTGGTGGGCGCTCGCGCTCGTCGGCTCAATGTGCCTGGGCGGTCTTTTGGCCACCAAGGGCCAGGGCATCTGGGGCGTCTATATCATCGCCCTGCTGGGACTGGTTCCTTGCCTTCTGCTGCATTTGAAAAAGGCTGAAGGCGCAGGCTTCTGGCAGGCGGCCTGGGTCACCTCGACGCTCTTCGGCTTCATCCATACCGGCAACAACGGCGAAAACTGGATCGGCATCTTTGCCGCCGCGGCCATCGGCTTCGTCTTCTGCGTCAGCATCCGGGTCACAGGGTCGGCCTGGTGGGCCATCGGCTGCCACGCCGCCTGGGATTGGGCGGAGACCTACTTCTACGGCACCGCCGACAGCGGCATGGTTGCCAAGGGCCACTACCTGACCACCAGCCCGGCCGGCAACGCGCTGTGGAGCGGCGGCGCGGACGGCCCCGAAGGCAGCGTGTTGGTATTGGGGATCATTCTGCTCCTGCTCGTGGCGCTGATTGCAATTCATGGCCGCAGAAAGCCCGCGGCACTCGTCGCACCGGCCGCAGAAGAGGCCGTTGGATAACGGAATGCGCCAGCGCTGTCCCAGAGTTATCCTGTGGATGCCCGATGTCCAACACCTTACTTCCGCGACCAATGGAACGACTGGTACGGCGGAGCGACCTTTGCGCTTCCGTTCAGCCCGGCAGCAATAGCCGCACAGACACGGCACATACTTCGGCTGATGCCATGAAGCCATTTTCCCAAGGCCGCTGGAGGCGCTATATCGGCCCAGCCGTCATCCTGCTGGCCGCGGCCGTGGCCATCGCGCCGCAACTGCTGCGCGGCAACTCCTGCGGCCACGACTTCGACTTCCATCTGCTTTCCTGGCTCGACGCTCAGAACAGTTGGCGGCAGGGTATCCAGTACCCGCACTGGACGCCCAGCCCGAACTTCGGCGCCGGCGAAGCGCGCTTCATTTTTTATCCGCCGCTGACCTGGATGCTGGGCGCCGGACTGGGGCTGGTTCTGCCTTGGCAGCTCGTGCCGGTTGCCCTGACCTTCCTGCTGCTGGCAGCCACGGGGCTGGCCACCCGCTCGCTCGCCCGCCAGGCACTCTCCGACGGCCCCGCAACGCTGGCCGGCTGTACGGCGATCTTTTCCGGCTATGCCTTGTTTACCGCCTACGAACGAAGCGCCTTTGGGGAGCTCACGGGCGGCTTCTGGATTCCGCTGGCGCTACTGCTCCTCCTCCGGGACCGCAATCCAGGCTCCGCTGTGTGGAGGCGCGCACTCGACGGTTCCACCGTGCCGCTGGCCTTGGTGGTGGCCGGCGCCTGGCTCTCGAACGCCCCGCTCGGTGTGATGGCCAGCTATCTGCTGGCCGCCGTCGCGCTGGCCGCCGTCCTGCTGTCGAAATCCTGGGCACCCCTGGTGCGCGCCGCCGTCGCCGCCGCTCTGGGAATGGGACTGGCCTCGGTCTTCCTCGTTCCCGCTGCCTGGGAACAGCCCTGGGCCGATCTCAAGCAGGCAGCCTCCGATCCCGGCGAGATGATTGAAAACAGTTGGCTTTTCGCGCGCCATGCCGACCCATTGCTGGATTTTCACGACATGGTGCTCCGCAAGGCCTCCTTTCTCGCCGTCGCCATGATCGCCGTGGCCCTGGGCGGCCTGCTGGTTAGCTGGCAGCGAGGCAGCCTGCCGGAACAACGCCGCTGGTGGATTCCCTTGGCGCTCATCCCGTTCGCGATTCTGTTTCTCCAACTCCCCATCTCGCTGCCGGTATGGAATCTGCTGCCCAAGCTCCGTTTTTTGCAGTTTCCCTGGCGATGGCTGGTGGTGCTGGAGGCGCCGATGGCCATCTTCTTCGCCTCTGCGGTGTGGCCCCACGACTCTGCCCGGCGCTGGCGGCGCGTGGCCGTTGTGGCCGCTGGCGCCACGGTCTTTCTGGCGGTTACGGCCACTGCGGGATTGGTCTTCTTCCAGCCCTGCGACGAAGAAGACGCCGTGGCCGCCATGCTGGCGAGGTACCGCTCCGGCGTGGGTGTCGGCGGGACCGACGAGTACGCGCCTCCCGGCGCAGACAACTCCCTGGTCGCCTTCGGCCTGCGCGACGCCTGTCTGGTCACCGACCCCTCCACCATATTGGGCAAAAGCACCGGCGAGGCCGATGCCGTCCCGGTCTGGCAGGCAGGGCAGCACAGTTGCGAGGAAGCTTTTGCCGCATCGCCGGTTCGGGTGAAGAATCATGCCGAGCATTTTGAGATCAGGGCCGACACCGGCCACGCCGGCTACCTCATTCTCCGGCTGCGCAGCTACTCAGCCTGGCGGGTCGCGGTGAATGGTCGGCCCCTCGACGACCTGCCCAAACGCGACGATGGCCTGATGGCCGTGCCTGTGCCGCAGGGGCCCGTGGACCTGACTGTGGACTGGACTACCACCACCGACGTGCTTGCCGGACGCTGGCTGAGCGCCCTGACCCTCCTGTTGCTCACAGCCCTGTGTTTACTGGAGCGAAAGCTCAGTCAACCTCGTTTATCATGAGAGCAATGGCTGTCGATGTGAAATCGCTGATTCAAGAGGGCGCGGCGCTGACCGAGCGGGCGCTGGAGGAGTTGCTCCCCAGCCTGGAGACGGTGCCTGCCTCGATTCATGGCGCCATGCGCCACTCCACCTTTGCCGGGGGCAAGCGCCTGCGGCCGGTGCTGGCCTACCAGGCCGCCGTCACCATCGCCGGCGCGCTTCCCGCAGGCATCGAGCGGCTGGGCGCTGCCCTCGAAATGCTCCACACCTACTCGCTCATCCACGACGACCTGCCCGCTCTCGACAACGACGACCTGCGCCGCGGCAAGCCCACCTGCCATGTGGCCTTCGGCGAGGCCATCGCCATCCTGGCCGGCGACGCTCTTCAGACTCGCGCCTTCGAGGTGCTGGCCGGGCTCGACTCGTCGCCCGCGGCCACCGTGCAGATTATCGCCCTCATCGCCAACGCCGTCGGCACCGTCGAGGGCATGATCGGCGGCCAGGTGCTGGACCTCGAAAGCGAACACCTGAAGCCCACGCCGGAACTCGTCAACTCCATTCACCGCGCCAAGACGGGCGCGCTGATCCGGGTGAGCGTGGTGGCAGGCGGCGTCTATGCCGGGGCCACTGCGGACGACGCAGCCAGCCTGGACCTCTTCGGCCGCAAAGCCGGCCTGGCTTTCCAAATTATGGACGATGTTTTGGACCTGACCGAGGATTCGGCCCACCTGGGCAAGACCGCGGGCAAGGACCAGGCCACCGAAAAAGCCACCTGGCCGGCCGTTTACGGCATCGAGCAGAGCCAGCGCGACGCCGCACGGCTGATTGAGGAGGCCTTTGCCGCTTTGGAGCCCTATGGCAGCCGGGCTGATGGATTGAAAGCCGTCGCCCGCTACCTGGTCGAGCGGAAGAACTAGAAAATGCTCTCCGAAGCGGACATTCTGACCGCGCTGCGCGATTGCTTCGACCCTGAAGTGAAACTGAATCTTGTGGATTTGGGGCTGATCTACGGCGTGGCGACCGGCCCCGACCCGGACTCCACGCCCGCATGGCCGCGCCAGTGGGTCAAGGTGACCATGACCCTGACCACCCCGCAGTGCCCCGCCAGCGGGCTCATCTTCGAGCAGGTAAACAACCGCCTGGCCGGCATCCCCGACATCGCCAAAGTCGAGGTCGACCTGGTTTGGGAACCCAAATGGACGCCCCACCGCATCAGCGCGGCAGGCCGCCGTCAGCTAGGGATTTAAGGGCCGGGCTTGGACCTGGTAGTGGGGGCCTGGTCCGTCTGCGCCTAATTCGTCAGAATCTGTCGCAGCGTCTCGCGCTTGGTGGCAATATCCTCCACCGTGCCCTGCACCTGGCCGAGCACCCGTTGGACGTCGTCGATAAATCCGGGGAGCAGACTCCACCACGAGTGCAGCGTCTCCTGCTGGTCAAGCAGCGCCAGCGCCGTGCCCGAAGCCGCCGCGACCAATCCGGCGCGGCGCTGGCCCGCGAGCAGCAACACGCCGCCTGCAAGAAGGGTCCCAGCCGCGGCAATCCGGACAAAATTTCTGGTCTCGGATTCAGAGGCGCACAGCGCGGTGCCAGAATTGATCGTTGGTTGGGAAAGCGGTACGACTCCCATGTTCTCTCCTTCCGTCCCGGACCGTAGCGACCGGGTCGAGGGAACGGTGTATCAAGTATCGCTCTAATTTACGGGCCGTGGGGAATATCCGCGGGAACGGCCGAAAAGCCCGTGGCGCATTCGAGGGCGCGGCATTCAGTCCAGGTCGAACTCGCGCAAAGGCTTGCCCTCGGGAGCGTCCTTGGCCTTGCGCAGGGCCTCGGCAAACTTCTTCTCGAAAAGGTCTTCCTTGTTCTTCTCCGCGTCCACACTCTGGCGGAAGATCGACTCCTTGCGCTCGTCCTGCGCGCGCATCGCCTGAGCCGCCGTTTCCAGGTCCTCAAACATCCGCTTGCGCGGCGCCGGGGTATGGCTCACCACTAGGCCGGTGGCTCGGTCGATCCTGAGCATCGCCGCGCAATCCGGACAGGACACTTCGAAAATCTGTTCCTTCGCTTTAGCCATTTTCTTCTTGGTGAATTGTATGCGTTCGCGGGGCAGGTTGCACAGAGAAGGGAAGAGATCGCGAGGCGTACAGGATGTACGCCTTTCAACGTACACTTATGGTATACTTCGTTCATGGAAGTCCCCATCACCCAATTTCGCCGCGACATTTTCTCGCTTGCCAATCAGGCTCTCGACGGCAGCGAGGTCTGGTTCACGCACAAGGGACGCCGCCTCAAAATCGTCCCTGAAGGCCAGCCCGTAAGCCGCCTCAGCCGGATCACGCCCATGGAGGTTATGGTCGACCCGAATTTCGATATGAACGATCCTGCCTTCAAGGCTGAGTGGCTGGCCGAGATGGAAAAGGAGTGGGAGAAGGACTGGGCCGGCCTTTGATTGCCTACCTGGACACACACGTTGTCCTTTGGTTGGCCGCAGGCAAGGTGAATCGCCTGAGTTCCAAAGCAAGAGGACTCCTGGACAGGGCGGAGTTATTGTTATCCGCCATGGCATTCCTCGAACTCGAATACCTCCACGAGCTAGGACGAACGAAGTTTCCCGCACGGGATCTACTCAAGAAGGTCGAGCACGAAACCAACCTGCGTCTTTGCGATCTCCCCTTTTCGACCATCGCCAGCGCTGCTCTCGAAGAGAAATGGACCCGCGACCCCTTCGACCGTCTCATCGTCGCCAACGCCAAAGCCAACGGCTTCGCCTGGCTTATCTCCGCCGACGAACTCATGCGCAAGCACTATCCACGAACGGTCTGGTAATGGCCGGGAGGGTTCCTTCCCAAAAAAGGTGGAATGCCCATATCTACAGTCTTTTAGGTATCGCTTAAAGAGCAGTCCGGATTTCTTTCCAGATGCTCGAAATGTGGCCCTTGCATCCCATGCTTGTGAGGTTTCACAGGCTTGCCATATTCTTTACAGGTAAACCCAAGATCGCCTTCAGGAACCTTTAGGTTCGTCGCGTCTACCAGCGATCTGATGGCATTGGCTAAGTCAATGCTGATTAGGCAGTCCTTCATCGCAACACCCACCGAATTGTACCCCGGTTTGCCCGCATCCGACCATCCTCAGCCAGCGAAACCTTCAGTGCTTTTCCGCCGCGGTGGCCAGCTTGGCTTCGGCTTCGGCGATGACGCGGAGGGCCTCGGTGTAGGCGTCTTCGCTGTCGCCGGCCTCGTTCCACTGCTTGTGGCCGCGTTCCAGTTGCTGCTGTGCGCGGGGCACGTCGATCTCCTCGGGCTTCAGCGCGTCGGTGGCCAGGATGGTGACCCGGTCGGGCAGCACTTCGACAAAACCCCAACTGACGTTGTAGCGGCTTACGCTCTCCGGGCCATCGGGACCGCCGTGCAGGGTCACGTCGCCCGCGCCCAACTCGGCCACCAGCGGCGCGTGCCCGTAAAGCGCCTCCATGTACCCGTTCTTCGCGGGCAGCTCGACCGCCGAGGCAGCGTGATCGAAGAGAGTGCGCTCGGGGGTAACCAGCCGGACGCGCAGTTGATTGGTTTCGTCTGCCATAAAATCCTTTGAGTCCAGCTACTAGCTTCTAGCCTCTAGCTAGAAGCTAGGGGCTGCTTTTACACCGTCGTCTTCAGCTTCTCGGCGGTTTCCAGCACTTCCTCGATGGCGCCCTTCATGTAGAAGGCCTGCTCGGGAATATCATCGTATTTGCCGGCGATGATCTCCTTGAAGCTGCGCACCGTGTCGGCAACTTTCACATAGGCGCCGGGGATGCCGGTGAACTGCTCGGCAACGTGGAAGGGCTGCGACAGGAACTTCTGCACCTTGCGGGCGCGGGCCACGGTGATCTTGTCGTCGTCGGAGAGCTCGTCGATGCCCAGAATGGCGATGATGTCCTGCAGGTCCTTGTAGCGTTGCAGGATGCGCTTCACGCCCTGGGCCACGTCGTAGTGCTCGTCGCCCACGATGCGCGCCGAAAGAATGCGCGAGGTGGAAGCCAGCGGATCGACGGCCGGATAGATGCCCAGTTCGGAAAGCGGGCGGCTGAGCACGGTGGTCGCGTCCAGGTGGGCAAAGGTGGTGGCCGGGGCCGGATCCGTTAAATCGTCAGCCGGCACGTAGACGGCCTGAACAGATGTTACAGACCCCTTGCTGGTGGAGGTGATCCTCTCCTGCAGCTCGCCCATCTCGGTGGCCAGGTTGGGCTGGTAGCCCACGGCCGAGGGCATGCGGCCCAGCAGCGTGGAAACCTCCGAGCCGGCCTGCGTAAAGCGGAAGATATTGTCGATGAACAGCAGCGTGTCGGAGCCTTCGACGTCGCGGAAGTACTCGGCGACGGTGAGCGCGCTGAGGGCCACGCGCAGGCGCGCTCCGGGCGGCTCGGTCATCTGGCCGTAGACCAGCGCGCACTTGGAGTTGGCCCAGTCGCCCGGCTTGATGACCCCGGACTCGGTCATCTCCAGCCACAGGTCGTTGCCCTCGCGGGTGCGCTCGCCTACGCCGCCAAAGACCGAGTAGCCGCCGTGGTTCTTGGCCACGTTGTTGATCAGTTCCATGATGACGACGGTCTTGCCCACGCCGGCGCCGCCGAAGAGGCCGACCTTGCCGCCCTTCAGGAAGGGCTGGATCAGGTCGATGACCTTGATGCCGGTCTCGAACATCTCCTCGTGGGTGGACTGCTCGTCGAACAGGGGCGCGGGGCGATGGATGGGCATGCGCTGCTTTTCGCCGATGGGGCCCAGTTCGTCCACCGGCTCGCCGATGACGTTGATGATGCGGCCCAGCGTCTCCTTGCCCACCGGCACGCGGATGGGACCGCCGAGATCGATGGCCTTCATGCCGCGGACCATGCCGTCGGTGGCTTCCATGGCCACGGTGCGCACGCGGCCCTCGCCCAGGTGCTGCTGCACCTCGAGGATCACGCTGATGGGCGTGGGCACGGTAAAGCCATCGCTGGTGACGCGCAACGCCTGATAGATGGGCGGCATCGTCGCTTCTTCAAACTGCACGTCCACCGCGGGACCGGATACCTGAATAACCTTGCCGATGTTCTCTGCCATTTCTGCCTTCCGAAACGCTAAGCAGCGGCGGCGCCGCTGACAATTTCAATGATTTCCTTGGTGATGGCCGCCTGGCGCACGCGATTCATCAGCAGCGTGAGCGAGTCGATCATGTCCGAGGCGTTGTTGGTTGCCGAATCCATCGCCGTCATGCGGGCCGCGTTTTCGGCGGCGACCGACTCCGTCATGGCGTGATACAGCATGGAGGAAACGTATTGCGGGAGCAGGCCGTTGAACAGCTCCTCGGCCGGCTGCTCGTAGATGTAATCCACCTGCGAGGTGCCGAATTTGCGCGATTCCTCGTCGGCCTCGGCGGTATCGACCGGCTCCAGCGAGATGCCCGCCGAGAGAGCGGCCTCGGCGGCGCGCTCGCGCTCCTCGGTGGTGGGTTCGGTGGCGCCGGTAATCTGCGGAATGCCGATCTTCATGATGGGCAACAGCCGCTCGACCACCAGCCGCTGCGAGATCACCGACTTGAACTCGTTGTAGACGATGTAGGCGGCGTCGATCTCCTCGCGCACGTAGCGGGAGATGATGCTCTGGGCCAGCTCGAAGACGCGGCTGTTTTCGAGCTTCAAAAGCATCCCCGGATGGTCGCCGGTGACCTCGACCTTGGCCTTGCGGTCGCGCACCTTGAGGACGTGGCCGTTCTCGTCGGTCTGATCGGTGTAGATCGCCGTGGGATAATGGCGGCGCATCTGATCGCGGCCCTTGCGGCCCACGGCCTCGATGTCGATCTCCCTGACGGAATTGCCGGAGATGAACTGGAAGGCCGTCTTGAGGATGTTGGCGTTGAAGGCACCGGCAAAGCCCTTGTCGCCGCTGATGACGATCAGCAGCACCCGCTTCTCTTCGCGCGTGGCAAAGAGCGGATGGCGCAACTCGCCGGTTGCCGGATCGAATATCTCGATGCGGCGGGTCAGCGATTCCAGCACGCTGGTGATCATCCTGGCGTAGGGCCGGGCCGCCAGCGCCCGCTCCTGCGCGCGCCGCAGCTTGGCCGCCGCGACCATCTTCATGGCCTTGGTGATCTGCCGCGTGTTCTTCACGCTGCGAATGCGCCGCCGTAGATCGAGTACGTTGGCCATGGTCTTCCCTATTCCTTGACGCTTGCCGCTAGAGCAGTTTCCTTGACGCTTGCCGCTTGAGCAGTTTCTTTAGCGCCTGTCCCTTGAGGGGTTTCCTTAACGCTTGCCCCTTGATCGGTTGGCGCCGCAGCCGGTTCCGCCGCAGCACGCTCCGCCTTGAAGTTGGCTGAGTATTCTTTCAGCGCCGCGTGCAGCTTGCTGCGCAGGTCGTCGTCGAGCGACTTCTTCTTGGTCAGGTCTTCGAGCAGCGCCGTCTGCGCGGAGTCGAAGTACTTGTACAGGCCGACCTCGAAGGAGCGAATGTCGGAGACCTGCAGGTCGTCCAGGTAGCCCTGCGTGCCGGCAAAGAGCGCCACCACCTGCTGCTGCCAGGTGAGCGGCTGGAACTGCGGCTGCTTGAGCAGTTCCGTCAAGCGGCTGCCACGGTTGAGTTGCTTCTGGGTCAGCGGATCGAGGTCCGAGCCGAACTGCGCAAAGGCGGCCAGTTCGCGGTACTGCGCGAGATCGAGCTTGAGCGTGGCGCCCACCTGCTTGACCGCCTTGATGGCCGCCGAGAATCCCACGCGCGAAACCGAAAGGCCCACGTTGACCGCCGGACGCACGCCGGAGTTGAACAGATCCGTTTCCAAAAAGATCTGCCCGTCGGTGATGGAGATGACGTTGGTCGGAATGTAGGCCGAGACGTCGCTGGCCTGGGTCTCGATGACCGGCAGCGCGGTCAGCGAGCCGCCGCCCTTCTTGTCGCTGAGCTTGGACGCGCGTTCGAGCAAGCGCGAGTGGAGATAGAAGACGTCGCCCGGATAGGCTTCGCGGCCCGGCGGGCGGCGCAGCAGGAGCGAAATCTCGCGGTAGGCCATGGCGTGTTTCGACAGATCGTCGTACATCACCAGGGCGTGCCGGCCAGAGTCGCGGAAAAACTCGCCGATGGCGCAGGCCGCATAGGGGGCAATGTAAAGCATCGGGGCGGGCTCCGATGCCGAGGCGGCCACGATGACCGTGTGGCCCATGGCGCCGGCTTCGGTGAGCGTCTGGACGACTTGAGCGATCGAGGAACGCTTCTGGCCGATGGCGCAATAGATGCAGATCAGATCGTTCTTGGCGTTGTTGATGATGGTGTCCAGCAGCACGGCTGTCTTGCCGGTCTGGCGGTCGCCGATGATCAGCTCTCGCTGGCCGCGGCCGATGGGGATCATGGAGTCGATGGCCTTGAGGCCGGTGGCCATGGGCTCGCGGACCGGCTGGCGGTCGATGATGCCGGGCGCCAGCCGTTCGATCGGCAGCGTGGCCGTGGAGGCAATGGGGCCCTTGTCGTCGATGGGCTGGCCGAGAGCGTCCACCACGCGCCCGATCATGCCCTCGCCCACCGGCACGCTCAGGATGGTGCCCGTGCGCTTCACCTCGTTGCCTTCGCTGAGCTCGGTGTAGTCGCCCAGAATCACCGCGCCCACCGAATCTTCCTCGAGGCTCAGGGCCAGTCCGGCAATGCCGTGCGGAAAGCTGAGCAGCTCGCCGGCCATCACCTTGTCCAGTCCATGAAGACGGGCAATGCCGTCGCCCAGCGATGTGATGGTCCCGACTTCGTCCACCTGGACCTTCGCGTCGTAGTTCGCGATCTGCTCGCGAAGTAGTTGCGTAATCTCGTCTGCCTTGATCTGAGCCATTTCCGTTCCTGTTCTTAATTCCTGATTCCTGAGTACTAGCCTCTAGCTTCTAGCCTGTCTTCACCGCGCCTTGCGCTCACATAAAAACCCGAATCGCCAAACCGAGCAAGAATGAGCTAGCGGCTAGAAGCTAGTAGCTAGGAGCTAATCAACGCTTCCTTCAACCTGTCTAGCCGTCCGCGCACCGAGCCGTCGTACACCGTGGAGCCGATGCGCACCACCGTTCCGCCGAGGATGGCCGCGTCCAGCTTGAAGCTGGCCTGAATCTGCGCGCCGGCAAGTTTGCCGACTCCAGCCACTAGCCCCGTGCGGTCCTGTTCGCTGAGTTCGCGGGCGGTCACAATCTCCACCGCGCGAATGCCCTGCCGCTCCTGCAACTCCGTTCGATAGGCCGCGGCCACCTCGCGAACCTCGCCGATGCGGTCGTTATGGATGAGCACCGCCAGCAGGTTGCGCAACTCCTTCTGGAGCTCGAGCTTCACGTTCAACTTGTCCAGGATCGCCACCTTCTGCAAGGCAGCAACGGCCGGGTTGACAAACAGTTCGCGCAACTCGACGCTCCCGTCCCAGCTGGCGAGAAAATCGTCCATTTGCCGGTCCAGCGCGGCTGTATCCAGCTTCTCCTGGGTCACCACGTCGGCAAAGGCGCGGGCGTACCGTGCAACGAAGGCGGCCATTTAGTTCTGCCCTCCCTTAGCCGCGCCGTTTTTAGTCACCTCGCCCACAAACTCGGCGATCAGGGCGCGGTCGGTCTCCGGCGTCAGAACCAGTTGCTTGGCGGCCTGGCCGATGGCCAGATCGGCGGCGAAGTGGCGCAGCGCGCGCCGGGCCTGAGCGGCAGCCGCGCCAATCTCCTGCTCGGCCGCGGCCACAACGCGGGCGCTCTCCTCTTCGAGAGCGGATTTAATGCGCGCCTCGTCTTGCCCGATCTCTTTCTCCACCTCGGCGCGAAACTTTTGAATCTCCTCGCCGATGCTGGAAAGTTTGGCCTCGACCGCGCTCAGCCGGGAGTTGGCGTCCTCGGTCACCTTGCGGGCCGATTCGATGTCGGTGCGCACTTTCTCGCCACGCTGGCGCAGGAATTTGGGCAGGAAGCGGAACAGAGGAATGCCGATGGCCAGCGCGATGATGGCGAAGTTGATGAACTCGAAGATGCTGGCCGTGGTCTCGACCGTCAGATGGAGCACCCTGGCCGAAGCCTTCACCAGCGGGCCTTCGAGCCGGAAGGCGTTGTTCTGCTCTTCCTGGGATTGCCCGGCATCGGGCTTGGCCGTGTCTTGAGCCGAAGAAACAGTCTCGGACTTGGCCGCGGAAGCGGATTCCTGTGCCGCGATGCGGAACGGAGCAGCCGCCACCCCAGCAGCCAGCGCCACGAGGAACGCAAACCACAATACCCGGTTGGAAACGCGCGCTTGCAAAGTCGAAGATGCCGGACTCGAATCTCTCAACGGGAACCCCCGGCGGCGAGCGGCAGTACCGCGCGAACCACCTGACGAGCCAACTCCCCGGCGGAGGCCTGAATGGTCAGCCTGGCCTGGGCGGCCTCCGCCTCCAACTCGGTTTTGGCCTGGTTCACCTTGAGCCCGGCCGCCTTGCGCGCGGCGTCCAGAGCGGCGTCCCGCTCGGCGTTCCACTGCTTGACCCTCTGTTCGCGAACCTTGTAGACCTCGCCTCGCGCCTGGCGCAACTTGTCGGCATACTCGGCCGCCCTGGCCTCGGCCTGGGCGATGGCCTTGTGCGCGTCTTCGATGGCCCCCTCGGTCCGGGCGCGGCGCTGCTTCAGCGTGGCGGTCAACGGCCCCTGCACCAGGAACTGGTAGGCCAAAACCAGCACGATGAACAGCAGAATCGTGGGCACGGCGCCAAGCAGAAGCGTCCCGACTTGTTGAATGATTTCTGGCATTGTGGCACCGGTTCGCTCCGGCGGTCAAACCTAGTTTTTACGTGGATGGAACACTTTTTTGTATCAGGGGCGGACCCCCAAGTCAACGCAGTTGGCTCCTGATCGGCGGGGTCCTGTGACTGCGGTCACGAATCGGGAATTTTGTGCAAAAAAAGAACTTGCTTTCGCTGGGAATTAGCCTAAGCTAACAATATCACCCAGACCCGCTTCAGGGTCCAGCGGGCAACCGGCTTCGGGAAGTTCTTCCACTCCCGAAACCGGCGGCCCGCCTCTTAGTTTATGGGCGGTTTTCATCGGGTGTTTTCCGATCCAATCGCGTCCGGCGGTCACCGGTCTCTGATCCCCCTATAACCAGAGTGCGGTGTGCCCTGGGCAGCGGTTTGCAGCTTGCGCGGTCAGTTCTTCGGCCAGGCCGGAGCCATAGACCATGAAGTAGTACGCCGCGCCGTACACCCGCTCCTGCAATACGCCGCCTGGATAGAGCGCGTTTACGATCTCCTCGGCGTGGCGGCCGAGCTTGGTCTCGCGCTGCAACTGGAAGTTGGCGGCGAGCCGCCGCATTCGATTCATTTGGTAGCGCATCTTGCTTGCCGCCGTCTCGCTCGATCGGCCGAGGCCCGCGTCGAGCTCATGCATCCATTTGAGTAGCGCGCTGAGTTCGACATCGAGTGCGTTGCCCGCCGCGGCCAGTCTCTGTTTGCCTTCCACCGGCATTGCGCGCGCGGCCAGCGAATGCGCCAGCGAGTCTGCGCTCTGCCCGAAGACGCGGTCGAGCGTCAGTTCGTATTTGCGAAGGTATGAGCCGGTTGCAGGCGCGATGAGCGTGGCGGAGAAGCGAGGCCGGATCGGCGTCTGGCGACCGAGAATGCGCTCGTAAAGCACCGCGGATTGCGCAAAGTAGGCAACTTCCGCCGGACCACCGACCATGAGCGACGTGGAAAGAAGAAAATCCTGAAAGACTGGCCGCAGCAGCGCAGAGGGCGATATGCGCTCCGGCTCGGTGTCGAGAATCCCCAGCAGATCTGCGGTCGCGTAGCTCTGCCGGCCGGCCTGCCAAAGACCGTTCGGTTCCCGTACCGAGGGTGCATGGCACTTGAGCGCGAGGCGCGCGCCGTCGCGCTCGTCAATGAGGAAAAGCAGGCTTGAATGTGGGACGACGGCCACCTGGGCGTGATAACCGGCGGCCTCGAGTTCACCGTTCCTCTCGACCAGAGCCGCATGAAGCTCGTCGGCGCGCTCGATGGCCGCTCGCAGCACCGATGCGCCCATGCGGTGGAATGCGCGCCCGCTTGCGTCCAGCACCAGCAGCCCCTGGGAGGCAAATACCTTCGAGTAGAAATCGGCGAAGGCCTGCGCAAAAGTGCGTCCGGGCCGCCAGGCCGCAGTCAGCGCCTCCAGCGAGTCTTCGTAGACGAGTTGGCCTGCCTGCTCGACCAGTGAGACGATCTCGTCGCCAAGCACAATGCCGCCGACTGGCCGTGGAACATCGGGTGCGGCGGAGTAGATCAGCTTGCGCGAGACATCCCCATCGGGAAACGTGACGTGGTTAATCTCGGCAAAGTCGTGGTCTTCCGTGGCCAGCCAGAAGACAGCGGCGTGGGGATGGCCTGCCGCCGTCGCCTGGTGCGCGCGGGCCACGGCGGTGGCCGCCTTGAAAGGAGTAAACAGAGGCCCGCCGAACAACCCCACCTGCTGCCCGGTAACCACCGCTCCCGCGCCCTGGCTCAACGCAGCGAGAGCCGCCTCGGCAGCGCCCCCCCGTGCAGTGGAGGGCGGATTCTGTTCCGCCAGCAGCTGGACCAGCTCCGGCCAATGCGCGGGAACCGGGCGGCCGTCCGCCGCGGCGGACCAGCCGCTTTCGGGCGGCAGCGAGGCGTAGAACGGGCGTACAGATGCATTCCCGGCGCAGTAGTCCAGAAACAGCCGGCTCAGCCCCGGCACAACGGTAATGGGATAACAGTCTGCGGTCGGCAATTCGTTCCCTTGGGTATTCGGCTCTGTTAAGGATGCCACGCCGGGCGGATTCGATGCACAAGTGCCGCCTGGGTTGAGCCGCACCGCGAACGCAGTGCGTATACTTTCCCTGACTGCGTTTTGAGGAGAGAGACAAGAAATGCCCAGCAAAGAGAAGGCGGCAAAAGCCGCCAAACCAAAGAAGGGGCTTAAGAAAGTGACGCCCGCCCAACCCCAAAAAGCAGCAGCCGCCAAGTCAAAGCCGGCCAAGGCCCGGAAGCGGAAGAAGCTGAAGGCCCCCAAAGCCGCGGCAGCCGCGGAGACGGCGCAATTGCTCAGTTCCGTGGTCGTCTATCAGGGACCGCTCTTCCGCGTGTTCCACGACAAGCTGATCGAGCCCGGCGGCCGCAAGAGCGAGCGCGACGTCATCCGCCACAACGGCAGCGTGGTCATCCTGGCCATCGACAGCTCGAAAAACAAGAAAAATCCCTGGATCGTGGTCGAGCGCCAGTACCGTCATGCCGCCAACCAATTTTTATGGGAACTGCCTGCCGGCAAGCTCGATCCCGGCGAAGACGCCCTCGCCGGCGCCCAGCGCGAACTGGCCGAAGAGACCGGCTACAGCGCAAAGAAGTGGAAGCCGCTGGCCGAGTACTACGCCAGCCCCGGTTTTCTGGGCGAATCCATGAAGGTTTTCGTAGCCGAGGGCCTGGTGGCGGGCGACACCAACTGGGATGAGGACGAACAGATCGAATTGCGCCTGGTCAAGCTCTCCGAGGCGCTGAAAATGATCGAAAAGGGCGCCATTCTGGACGGCAAAACGCTCACCGGCGTACTCCTGTATGCGCGAAAGCTGGCCGGCAAGCGCAAGAAGTAGTTGCCGCGGCCCGTTTGCTCTGCCGATTCAATAACTTCCAGCCAGGGCCGGTGGTCTGCATCGGTCCGTCGCATTCCTTGAAACCGATCTTTATAAAAGAATCAACCTTTCTTCGATTTTTCACGTCTTATAGGTATCGGTGCGCGATTAGGTATCGGTGTGCGATCCCCTCGCTCTCCGGATACTCGCAACACCCAAAGAAAGCAGGAGCCTGTGGCTCAGTACAAAGGGAAGGTCAAGTGGTTTAACAACGCCAAGGGCTACGGATTCATCGGACGCGAAGACGGGCCGGATGTATTCGTCCACTACTCATCGATTCAGTTGGACGGATACAAAACGCTGAAAGAGGGCGATGACGTGGAGTTCGACATCGTCCAAGGTCAGAAAGGTCCCCAGGCGGATGCAGTGGTCCGCTTCAAGGACACCGCCCACACCGCAGCCTAGCGGCGCGTAAGACCGGGCGTAACAGCAAGACTGCCGCAAGGTGGCACACGTGAAGTGTGCCCGAACCCCTGACGTCCGTCACAACGCGCTGTTCAGCTCTGAAGGTTTCCTGCCGAGCGTGCGTTACCATCCGATGGGCGCGAATCCGGATGGGGCCATCTCCTGGCCGGTATCCCCTCCTGATCCCTGATCTCCGATCGTGATTCCTTGTTCCGGCTTTGCCCAATAACCCCCAAAATCCCTATCCATTTCTGGACAACCGCCGAGTCTGCCCAAAAGTTGGGTAGGGGGCAAGTTTGGAATTCCACAGGCGGGGTGGACTATGAGTGAGGGCAGCTTGGCCGCAGCGAAGACAAACGAAATCCCTTCGGACTTGAACCTGAGCGAAGAGTCGAGGATTGCATCGACCAAGGGCTCGATTACCTCCAGCTCTCAGTAACCTTGTTCGATTACCTGTATACTGGCGTTTACACTGCGGTGCGCTGCTCTATTGCCGCAATTTCAGTAAGTTGTTGATTTTGATGATGAATGCCAGGCTTCAAGTATGGCGCACCAAGTGCTATACAAAGGGTCTCCCAGCCTGTCGCTGGGAAATTCCGCCCAGGGAGTGAATCCAAATGAACGACATGCTTCTTAAGCTGTATGTGAAGTTCCAGGACCTGAAGAACGGCGAAGAAGGCCAGGATCTGGTCGAGTATGCTCTGGTCGTTGCTCTGATCGCCTTCGGTGCTGTCACCGGCATGAGCGAGCTAGCCAAGGGCATCAACAATTCGTTCTCCACCATCAGCAGTACGCTGGCCGCCGACCTCTAAGAACCTGTCAAAAAACTTTGCTTGAGCGAAGGGTGCGGGCTTCAGCTCGTACATTGACGGGTATGAGTAGATGGGGCTTTAGCCCCTGAGGGAGGTTCACGGAGACTGATCCGATGGACAACCCCACCATGGCCCGTCTGCTTTCCGAGACCGCCGATCTGCTGGAGATCGACGGCGGCGACGGTTTCCGTATCCGCAGCTATCGCCGCGCCGCCGAGGCCGCCGAGCAAACCACCCATGATCTAAACGCCCTGACGGCCGACGCGGCCTCGACCGCCCGCCTGATGGAGATCCCTGGCATCGGCAAGGGGATGGCCGCCAATCTGCGGGCCATCGCCGCCACCGGCACACTGCCGCTGCGCGAGGAACTGCTGGCCAAGTACGGCGTGGGCCTTCTGGAGCTCCTGAAACTGCCCGGCATGGGCCCCAAGACCGTCGCGCTGCTGTGGTCCGCGGCGCAAATCGCCGGCATCGACCAGCTCGCTGAGGCCATTGAAGCGGGCCGCCTGACCGAACTGCCCCGCATGGGCGAAAAACAGATCGAGAAGCTTCGCAAGGGCATCGACGACTATCGCCGCAGCGCCGGCCGCTTCCGCATCGACGTGGCCGAGGAGGCAGCCCAGCGCACTGCGTCGTATCTGCTGGCCTTCCCCGGCATTGAGAAGATAACCCCCGCCGGCTCCCTGCGACGCGGCCGCGAAACCGCTGGCGACCTGGACTTGCTGGCCTCCGGCTCCGCCTGCGCCCCCGAGCATACCGCCGCCGCGGTCGAATACGTGGCCGCCTACCCCGGCATCCACAACATGATCGCCAGGGGAGAGAACAAGGTGAGCTTCCATCTCGCCAGCGGCATGCAAGTGGACGTGCGCCTGCTTCCTTCGGCCTCCTATGGCGCCGCGCTGCAGTACTTCACCGGCTCCAAGGCGCACAATGTGGCCCTCCGCCAGCGAGCCCTCAAGATGGGCTACACACTGAGCGAGTGGGCGCTGGCCCGCCTCGACGACAGCTCGACCGTGGCCGCTGCCACCGAGGAAGAGATCTACGCCGCCCTCGGCATGGACTGGATTCCGCCCGAACTGCGCGAGAACCTGGGCGAGATTGAGGCCGCCGCCCGCCACTCGCTGCCCCGGCTCACCGAGAGAGCCGACCTGCGCGGCGACCTGCATATGCACACCAACGCCACCGACGGCCACGACACCATCCGCGAGATGGCCGAGGCCGCTCTGGCTTGCGGATACCGGTACATCGCCATCACCGACCACTCCAAAAACCTGGCCATGACCAACGGCCTGGACGAGCAGCGGGCGCTTGAACAGATCCAGCGCATCCGCGAAGTGGACCGCCAGATGGAGGGCCGCATCCGCGTCTTTACAGGTATTGAGGTGGACATTCTGGCCGAGGGCGCGCTCGACCTGGACGACGAGGTGCTGGCGCAAATGGAGATCGTCATCGCCTGCGTGCACACGCGTTTCGAGCAAAGCCGCGAGGAGATGACGGCGCGGGTGTTGCGGGCCATCGAGAACCCCTATGTGCGCATTCTGGGCCATCCCACCGGCCGCCTGCTGCTGCGCCGCGAGCCCTTTGCCCTGGACCTGGGAGTGGTGCTGCGCCGTGCGGCCGAGCTGGGCGTCGCCGTCGAGCACAACGCCGCTCCCGAACGGCTCGATCTTTGCGACCGCGACCTCCGCCTGGCCAAAGAGCTGGGTTGCCGCATTGTCATCAACTCGGACTCCCATGACGTCCGCAACCTGGGCAAGATGGAGTACGGCATCCGCCAACTGCGCCGCGCCTGGCTGGGTCCGGAAGACGTGTTGAACACGCTGGGAGCGGAGGCTTTTCTGGCCGCGCTCAGGCCGAGGCCGTAAGCCGGAGCAAAAAGGCACCGCTTTCAGTGCAGAAGTATGCACTTTCCCGCAACAGTGCATACGAATTCATAGCCTGCTTTGCACTGGTGGAGATAAGATAAGGGCGCGATGAGCCTTCTCCAGCAGGATTCCCCGGAAGAATTGGACGATGCCGCCCCAGGTGAGGACTATACAAAGGGTTCCAGCCACGTGGTCTGGGCCACCGTGGTCGCCGCCGTGCTGGTCACCCTCGCCATCGCGATCTACGTGATCGCCGGGCAAAAGCCGCCCATCGCCAGTGGAGAAATTGAGCAGGTGTGGGTCCACCCGCAACTCACCGTGACCCCTGAGTTCGACGCCAACGGCGCACCCATGCCCCAGAAGAGCTTCGACCAGGTGTATGTCTTCGCCCTGGTCAAGCTGCATAACCAGAGCATGCATCCGCTCTTTCTGCACAACATCACGGCCAATGCCACGCTCAACGACGGCATCCACTCCAGCTACGCGGCAACGGCGGCCGATTATGACCGGGTGTTTCTCGCCTATCCGGAGATGCCGGCGCCGCACGGCAAGGCGCTGTCCATGGAGACGACCATCGACCCCGGCCAGACCGTGGAGGGATCCATCGTTTCGGCCTTTCGTCTGAGCAAGCAGGAGTGGGATGCGCGCAAAAATCTGAACTTCACCTTTGCCTTCCGCTACCAGCAAAGCCTGGTGCTCGCACCCCCTCCCGGCGCGGTTATTGAACAGTAGGAGGAGCCGGCGCGCTCTTGGGCACCGACAGGTACCCGGTAACCTGCTTGTTTGAATTGACCGCGTTCACCACGATCTCAAAGAGCAGCGGGTCCTTGCCGCTGTAAAACTGCAGCGGCTCGAACACTCCCCTGTTGTTCTTGGGGACGGTCTTGTCGTCTGAAGTCACCTCCAGGTTGAAGGTGTTCTTCTTGCCGTCGGCCTTTTTCAGCTCCAGGCTCACCGTGCCCACGGGCTTCTTCTGGCCCTTGGTCAGGGTGAACTCATAGTAGGTGCGGTCGCCCTTGTGCCTGAGCAGATCCAACTCGTCGTGGTTGCGGGCAATCAAGCTGCTGTGGCCGTTCAAATCCCCCTTCATCGACGTCAACTGGGTCACCGCGTTGGCCAGGTCGCTCTGCGTCTTGCCCAAATCGGTCTTCACCCCGCCCACGTCGGTCTTCACGTCGGTGACCGCCCCGGAGACGGCCGTGATCTGCTGCGCGGTCTCCTTCTGTGCGGCCTCCAGCCGTTTGGCATTGGCCTCGTCGGCCTGCTCGCGGTGAATGATCTCCTGGGCGCGGGCGTCCATCTGCTTCTGCGTCAACCCCAGGGATTGGCCCAGTTCTTCGGTGGCCACCTTGAGGCGGGCGTCGGTCTCGCGCAGTTCCGCAGACAGATTCTTGTTCTGCTCCTTGGCTTCGGTCAGCGCGGCTTCCTGGCTTGTTAGCCGGCCGCTGAGCGTGTAGCTCCAGATCAGGCCGCCCAGCGCGGCCAAAAGGGCCACGGCGAGCACCGCAAGCAATGCGCCGGAGTAGGTTCTTTGGGTATCGTCAACTTCACTCATGTGTTTTGCCTTTCGTCTCTCTCGCGGCCCGTTCAGCGAACCGCTTTTTCGGGCCTGTGCATGCGGCCTCAGGCCCTGGTGATGGCGACATTCTGTTCCTTTAGACGCCGTTTCGAGGATTCTTGCCCTGGAATCTCCCGTGTCTTCGCGGAAATCCAGCCCTCCCTGTCGAGCGCCAGAATTTCCGCTCGGCGCGCCTCCGGGAGAATCGACAGAATATAGATAAGGATACAGGACGCGCGGGGAAATTGCGCCCAGCCCGTCGGACGCTCGCCGGCCACGATGGTCCAGCGGCCCTGAGGCCCCTGTTTTCCCGCGCTCCGTGACAAGTATGGAATCGCTACGATATAAACATCTTTACTGCATTTTCAGGCGCCGGGCTCTTTTCAAAGGCCAGGACATCCGCCGCAACCGCCAAAAAAACATCGCAAGGGGGAGATCCGAAGGTATGTCGACTGCTGGCGCAGGGAAGGGTCTGGAAGGAATTGTTGCGGCCAACTCCGGGATCTGTTGGATCGACGGAGACGCGGGAGTGCTGGCCTATCGCGGCATCGACATTCACGAACTGGCCGTGAACTCGACCTTCGAGGAGACCACCTACCTGCTGTGGAACGGCATCCTGCCCAACCAGCTGGAGCTGCGCGAGTTCCAGTCGCAACTGGCGCTCGCCCGGTCGCTCGACCAGCGCATGGTCGACATGCTGCGCGCATTTCCCACCTCGGCCACGCCCATGGAAGTGCTGCGCACCGCCGTCTCCGCGCTCAGCTTTTACGACGCCGACGAGAAAGACAACTCTCACGACGCCAACGTGCGCAAGAGCTATAACCTCACTGCGCAGATCGCCATGCTGGTGGCCATTTTCGACCGGCTGCGCAAGGGCCGTGAGATTGTGCCGCCTGACCGCTCGCTGAACCACGCCGCCAACTTCCTGTGGATGCTGAACGGCGTGATGCCTTCGGAAACCGCCGTCAGGACCATGGACATGGCGCTGGTCCTGCATGCCGAGCATGAACTGAACGCCTCCACCTTTGCCGCCCGCGTCATCGCCGCCACCCTGGCAGACATCCACTCGGCCGTCACCGGCGCCATCGGCGCGCTCAAAGGGCCGCTCCACGGCGGCGCCAACGAGGGCGTGATGCGCCTGCTCTACGCCATCGATAAAGCCGGCGCCGATCCGGTCGAATACGTCAAGAGCATGCTGGCCGCCAAGCAGAAAATCTCCGGCTTTGGCCACCGCGTTTATAAAACCGAGGACCCCCGCGCCACCCACCTGCGCAAGATGAGCGAGCAGCTCGGCAAGGACGCCGGCATGCCCAAATGGTTCGATTATTCCCGCGCCATCGAGCTCTACATCAACGCCGACAAGAAGCTGAACGCCAACGTGGATTTCTACTCCGCCTCCACCTACGCCACACTGGGCATCGACATCGACCTCTACACGCCCATCTTCGCCATCAGCCGCATCGCCGGCTGGACCGCCCACATCATCGAGCAGTTGGACGACAACCGCCTCATCCGCCCCCGCGCCGAGTACATCGGCCCCGTCTACCCCGCCCACTGGATTCCCATGGAGGAGCGGGGATAGCGCACCACAGCCTCCACCCGGGCGACGGGATTCCGGTTCTGCCGGCTACTGCCGCGCTCGGTGGCATGATGTGCTGCAACGTGTGGACGTGAAACCCTGGCAGCCGGAACACTTCACTATAGGCCGCCCGGCAGCGCGCATCGATGAAAAGACGCTTAATCGTCCCGCAGCCGGTACGGACGCAGCCGCCCAACGAGCGACGCAGGACCGCTCACAGTGAGCCGGACCAGGTTGCCTTCGTACTCTCTGCTATGCACGATCATGCCCGCTTCGATGGCCGCCAGCACCGCGCCTTCCTGCTGCGGGACACGCAACTCGGCGTCGATCACCGGATCGGAGTGCAAAGCCCGGTCGATGGCCCTGAGCAGCGCGTCCATTCCCTCCCCGGTGCGCGCCGAGACGGCCACCTCGCCCCCGGCCTGAAGCCGATCCAGCAGC
The DNA here is from genome assembly GCA_003170825.1 of Acidobacteriaceae bacterium. Classification (GTDB taxonomy): domain Bacteria; phylum Acidobacteriota; class Terriglobia; order Terriglobales; family Acidobacteriaceae; genus Telmatobacter. The sequence continues at coordinate 65,809 of PMYL01000023.1, read as the reverse complement.
CCTTGGCGCTCGTGCTCGTCCAGCAGGTCGACCTTGTTCAGCACCTCGATGCGTGGCTTGCCGAGGGACTCCAACTCGCCCAGAACCTTTTCGACTTGAGTTTTCTGCTCCTCACCATAAGTTGAAGCGGCGTCGCGGATGTGCAGCAGCACCTCGGCCTGTGCCACCTCTTCCAGCGTGGCGCGGAAGCTGATGACCAGCGTGTGCGGGAGGTTGCGGATGAAGCCGACCGTGTCCGACAAGAGCACCTTGCGGCGGCTGGGCAGCTCGATGGCGCGCAGCTTCGGGTCGAGCGTCGCGAACATGCGCGGCGACTGCAGCACCTGAGCGCCGGTCAGCCGGTTGAAGAGAGTGCTCTTGCCGGCGTTGGTGTAGCCCACCAGCGCCACCGTGGGCACCGGAACCGACTCGCGCCGCTGCCGCTGCTGCTTGCGAACGCGACGCACGGCCTCCAGTTCCAGCTTCAAATGGTCGATGCGGCTCTGAATCCGTCGGCGATCCGTCTCTAGTTTGGTTTCGCCTGGACCTCGGGTGCCGATGCCGCCGCCCAACTGCGACATCGCCTTGCCTTTGCCGGTGAGCCGCGGCAGCATGTACTCAAGCTGCGCCAGCTCCACCTGCAACTGCCCCTCGCGGGTCCGCGCGTGACGCGCAAAAATGTCCAGGATCAACTGCGTGCGGTCCAGCACCCGGCAAGGCAGCGCGGCCTCAAGATTGCGCAGTTGCGTAGGCGTGAGGTCGTGGTCGAAGAGCACCAGGTCCGCCTCGGTGGAAGCGGCCACTCCGGCAATCTCTTCCACTTTGCCGGCGCCGACGAGCGTGGCCGGATCGGGCCGCGATCGCCGTTGCATCAGCTCCGCAGCCACCACCCCGCCCGCGCTCGAAACCAGTTCGCGAAACTCGGCGAGAGACTCTTCCGCGTCCAGTTCCGTTGACGAACGCGCCGAAGCCGGCCCCGCCGGGGAAACGCCTGAACGAAGGAAATCGGCGGACTCCGGCGCATCCTCGTCGCGGGCGCCGCCGTCCGCGCGCGCAGCCGCCAGCCGCGCGCCTGCCTGGGCTGCGCGGTTGCCGCGGGAGCGGACCCCGATATCCACCCCTACCAGGACCGCCCGCTCCGGCCCTCCATCCCCGCGACGAATGCCCCCGCCGCGGTGGGCCGGGGACCCGGGCCGGATGCCGGAGCCGCCAGTCCTGCTCTCCTCAACGGCCAACTGAGACCGCTCCCCGCCTACTATCGCTGCTCCTCAACGGCTGACGGCGCGGACGGCACGGCGCCCATCGGCGATGGGGCAATCCCCGTCTGCGCGGCCACCGGACGATGCTCGCTATACATCACTCCCCGGTTGCTCACCACCGTCGAAATGGCGTGCTTGAAGATCAACTGCTCCTGGCTGTTGTTTTCCAGCAGCACCGAATACTTGTCGAAGGACCGGATCTTTCCGGTGAGCTTGACGCCGCTGACCAGATAAATCGTGATGGGGGTCTTGTCCTTGCGGACCGTGTTCAGAAAGGTATCCTGAATGTTTTGTGCCGGCTTGTTTTCCATGTGCCGATCTCCTGCTTTCCTTAGAGGGGTTGGATGCAGCCGAACTGCGCGTGCGTGAAAAAACAAATCGCCGGGCACGGCGCCGGAAGTCCCGGAGCCGCCTGATCCCGCAATGTGACAAGATTATAGGGATTCACGGGCCTTTTCAACTCTGTAGCATTTTTCAGATAAACTTTGGTGCGCAACCACGACCCTGGAGCCGGTTTGCGCCGCCTCGCCGTGGGACGCGGCGCCCTCAGCGGCTGGTAAAATGAACGGGTGCAAGATGCTCTCACCCCTCCGCGGAGTTCCGCCGCAACCTCCCAGCCGGTGCCCATGCTGGACCTCAAGCGCCAGTACCGTCCGCTCCACCAGGAATTGCTGGATGCGGTCGCCCACGTGCTTGAGACGCAGCAGTTCATCCTTGGCGAGCCGGTAGCCGCCTTTGAGCGCGCCGCCCAGGAGCAACTGGGCGTGGCCCACGCGCTGGGCTGCTCCTCGGGCACCGATGCCCTCTGGCTGGCCTTGGCCGCCGCCGGAATCGGCCCCGGTACGGCCATCGTCACCACCCCTTTCAGCTTCTTCGCCTCGGTGAGCGCCATCCTCCGCGCCGGCGCCACTCCGGTTCTGGCCGACATCGACCCCGGAACCTTCAACCTGGACCCGAACGCCGTGGAGACCGTTCTGAAAGGCCCGCAAGGCGAAGCGGTCAAGGCCATCCTGCCGGTTCATCTTTACGGCCAGTGCGCCGATTGGACCTCTTTTGCCCGTCTCGGACGAGAGCATGACTTGACCCTCATTGAAGACGCCGCCCAAGCCTGGGGCGCGGAGTGGAAGGGAGTGAAAGCGGGGGCACTCGGCACCACCGCCGCCTTCAGCTTTTATCCCACAAAAAACCTGAGCGCCGCCGGAGACGCCGGCATGGTCACCACTAATTCTGACGAACTGGCCGAGCACGTGCGGATGCTGCGCCAGCACGGCATGCGCCGCCGCTACCACCACGACGAGGTGGGCTGGAACGCGCGCCTCGACGGCATTCAGGGCGCGATCCTCAACGTCAAGCTCAAGTACATCGAAGGCTGGAACCAGGCCCGGCGCATAGTGGCCGAGCGCTACCATGCCCTCTTTGCCGCTGCAGGCCTAGCCGAATCCGGCACCTATACAACCCACGGCATCGTCCTGCCCCACGAGGTTCCCGGCAGCCGCCACGTCTGGCACCAATACGTCATCCGCACCCCACGCCGTGACGCCCTGCGCGAGTTCCTCACCGCCCGCAAGATCGGCTCGGAGATCTACTACCCCGTCCCGCTCCACCTGCAGGAAGCCTTGAAGGGGCTCGGCTACGCCGAAGGCAGCTTCCCTGAAGCCGAGCGCGCCGCCCACGAAGTCCTGGCCCTACCCATCTTCCCCGAACTCCGCGAAGACGAGCAGCAGACGGTGGTTGCGGCGATTGCCGAGTTTCTGAGCTGACCGCCTAAAAGGCCTGGAGAGTTGCCCGATTCAATCGATTGCTGTCTAGCTCTCCGGCATTTCGAGCAATTCCGCAACTTCCCTGTGCAGCCGGGGAAGATAGACCTGAACAATCTCCCACACCATGTCGTCTCTCACGGTTGCGTAGCCATGAACGATCTGGTTGCGGAACGCAATGATGTCTCCAACCAGCGTGATCTTGTCGCGATACAACGGAAAATTGCGCAGTAATTGGGAAAGCGCCTCACCCACGATCCCGAACTTACGTTCGACGGCCGCACGCAACAGCTCATCATGCAGATAGGCATTCAAGTCCTTTCCAGAGGTGAAGGCTCGAATGCTTGCCGCCGCATTCGCGATGTCCCAAAGATAGGCCTTCGCTTCACGCTGCATAAAGAACTTGCTTCTGCTCGGAGACGCTCTGGAGAATATAAGGATTGTGAATCACGCCCTCCTCGATCAGGTCCACGGGACGAGACAGCAGCGACGCAAGCGCCTCCCGCAAGCCAAGATAGTTTTGCATCCTGGCCGTAACCGGAACCGGCTCGAACTCCACTAGGAAGTCCGCATCGCTGCGAAGCGGGTCGAAGTCCCCGCGGAGAAGGGAGCCGAAGACCGCCAGGCGGCGCACCTGAAAGCGCCTGCACAAGCAAGCAATTTCTTCGAGATTAGGCTGAATTGGGCTTTCCATATCGCTTCCGGAAGCAGAATAGCACCGATTTATCCTCCGCGCAGCCCTATTCCCTCTACCACCCATCCATGCCGTAGAATCTCCCTAAGCATGAAGTGTCCCTATTGCGGTTTCGGTCAGGACCGGGTCGTCGACTCGCGGGAGAGCAAAGAGGCCGACTCCATCCGCCGCCGGCGCGAGTGCGAGCGCTGCAATCGCCGCTTCACCACCTACGAGCGCATCGACGAAATCCCCTACATGGTGGTCAAGAAAGACGGCCGCCGCGAGCGCTTCGACCGCCAGAAGGTGCTCAGCGGCCTGCTCCGCGCCTGCGAGAAACGGCCCGTGCCGGCCAGCAAACTTGAGGCCATCGTGGACGCCGCGGAGACTTTCCTCGTCGATGCACCAGAGCGCGAACGCACCACCAGCGAGATCGGTGAACTGATCATGGAGCACCTGAAGGGGCTGGACACGGTGGCCTACATCCGCTTCGCATCGGTCTACCGGGACTTCAAGGACGTGCGCGAGTTCAAGGAAGAGCTGGAAGGGCTGCTGGGCAGCCGTGGGCCCGGCAAGGGAAAGAAGTAGGGAACAGAGATCAGTTGCGCTAGAAGTTCGATCTCTTCGCCAACTTCAGCCCCATCCGGAAGTAATCCACGTCCTCCGTCCTCCGTCACGCGGAACCGCCCGGAGACCAGCGTCCTGGCTTTTTCACGCGGCCGGCTGGCGGCGAATCTGCCCTTGTTGCCTCGCCGCCTCCAGCTTCCGATCCCTACAGGCGTGGATCTCCAGCGTGTACAACCCGCTTCGGATGGTCGGAATTCGGTGTGGAAGCGGACAGCTGAGACGGCGACGGGGCCGCGGGCCTGGTTATAGCCCGGATTGTTGATGTGCTGAAAGTCGTAGGAGGCGAAGAAGCCGCGCCAGAGGTGCGCGGTGTAGAAGCACTCGAAGATTTTTTCGTGACCGTAGGCGAGGCCGCCGTCGCCGAGCAGGAAGCGCGGGAAAAACTGCACTACGCCAAGCCGGGCGAGGTGATCTATGCGTTGCCCGCCGAGGCGCAGGGGCAACCAACTGGCGAGGGCAAGTAAGCTGATCGCCGGCCACTAAAAAACGAATTCCTGTCCCCTGGCTCAAAAATCCACATGCGCCCGGACTGAGCCCACCCATGCGGGACCGCGGTCGCGGTTGTAGCCGGGGTTTGCGATGTGCTGCACATCGAGTGCGTAAAACAGTCCCCGCCAGGCGTGCCAGTTGTAGTAGCTTTCGACGATGTTCTCGCGGCCGTAGTTGAGGTTGCCGTCGCCCAGCAGGAAGCCAAGGCCTCCCAATTTCAGATACTCCTGGTGGTCGCTCTTGATGGCGTTGGAGACGACGGCCAGGCCGATCTTGTCCACCGGGCGGCGCCAGCGGGTTCCGGCGTAGTCGGCGCCGGCAAGAACCGTTTGCTCGACCTCGGTGTAGGCAAAAGACTCGGTCTTGCCATCGTTCCATCCGAAGCGGCCGAAGACGCGCAGATTCTCCGTCAGCTCCTGCTCGGTGTTGTAGCCGAAGCCGTACTTGAGCGCGCTGAAGTGTTCGTGGAGGGTGATGGTGGGGGTTTTGTCGATCCCGGCCAGGAATGCGTTGACCGCCTCGCGATAAGTGCCCATGTGGGCTCGGTTGGCGTAGAAAAGGACGCGTTGCGTCCCTTTGCGTTTTGGAAAAAGGCTGTGCCGCAGTTCGAACTCGCCGTTCTGGCCGTGGGCGCGGCTGAAGGCCCAGTCCATGTCGATGCCGTTGGCCACGGTGGGCATGGCGAAGAGGCCGTAGCGCAGGCTCCAGATTTTGTCGTCGTACTCGGCCATGCCGCCTACCGTGTAACCGCGGGTGTCGGCGGCGTAGTCCCATGCGCCGTTGTTGTCGATGGTCCAGTTCATGAACTGTAAGTGGCTGTCGGAGCCGGGGCCGTTGGCGTCGAAGAAATCGGGGAGTGTGAGCTTGCCGGCGCGGAACTCGACGCGGCGAACGGGCACGCTGGGCGCCAGGGCAAAGGGGCCGGGTTCCTGGGTGGTGGTCTCTTGCGTCAGGCCGAAGACCTGGTGAATCTGATAACGGGCCAGATAGGGGGTGGGGCCCAGGTTGGGGTTGCGCACCACGTCCAGGTTGGTGAAGCCGGCCAGTCCCAATGCCTGGCTCAGGCCGCGGCCGCCGGCGCTCTCCAAGTCCAGGATCAGGTCGGTGTTGTAGCGGATCGAGCGGGTGGGCCGGAGGGCGGTGTAGATCGTGCCCAGCAGGGAGGTCTTGTATTCGGCCGAGTTGCGGAAGCTGTTGGAGCCCTGGTAGAGGGAATGGAAGGGCAAACGGCCCTGGAAGATGATGTTGGCCTGGCCGGAGAGCCAGTAGCGGCTGTCCTCAGGGTGCGGGAACATGGCGACGATGGGCGCGTCCGCGACAAGTTGTTGCACGGGTTGAGGTTGTGGCTGGGGAGCGGGGGGAAGAGAGTCGGTTGCCTGGGCGTCTGCCAGGCCGGCGGCCATGGCCAGCGCAAGGGTCAGGCCAGCGAGTGCGCGGACGAGTTCGCGAGTGAGTCTGGAGTGGACGCGCAACTATACCCCCTAGCTAAATACCATACCGGAGCTGGCCGAAGACCTGATCGACCTGGTGCGCGCCTATCTGAAGTGAAGTCATTTGGAATGAGTGCATTGCCGGATTGAAACGAAGGTTTTCCCGGACGCTCCCACGGAACGTCCTGTGTTCATGATAGCGGGCGGACGGGGCGGGGATTGTTAGGGTTTGGGAAAACAGGGAGCAGGGATCAGGGAACAGGGAACAGGGATCAGTCGCCCTTAAAACGTGGGTTTGGACGGTGACGTTGGAGGGCCAAAGGTTCGCTGCAGGCGTGCGGAAATATGGGCAAACGTTGGCGCGGAATGTTGTGAAAAGGTCCCTCATGCACATGCAGTGCAACCCCGGGGGAGTTTTTCTCCGTTTTCAGGGTTAGAGGCAGCGAAGAATCGTTGCATATAATTACCTGGCGATGCGCCAGACTAGAGTTAGACAGGCAACTCAAGGGGCAAACTCAGATTGGCGGTTGCGCTTTCCTGAATCTGTGCCGGATGCACCTGCAAAAGAGGGAACGAGGAATGCTGAGAGCGATGAGGGGGATGGCGCTGCTGGACCTGGAACACCAGCTACGCCCACTTCGGAGTGCGCGGAAGTCGCGTCGGCCGGCGGAGGGGTGGTTGCGTGCGATGCGGCAGGCGACGGGGACCCCCGTGGATGAGATTGCACGGGATATGAAGTTCACGCCGAAGATGGTCTTCCAGATGGAGCGGTCGGAGCAGCAGAACACGATTACGCTAGAGCGGCTGGGCAAGATGGCGCGGGCGTTGCAATGCGACCTGGTGTACGGGATTGTGCCGTGGCAGCGCTCGATCGAGGACCGGGCCATGGAGCTTGTGGAGCAGGGGCTGTGGCGGAAGAGGTATCGGAGGTGAAGGGGGACAGGGGTCAGAGGTCAGGGGTCAGCAAAGTTGTGGAGGCGGGTTCGGCAGGGTGGGGCGGTGGGCGGTTTTGTCGGGCGGCGGCTTAGAGTAGATGTGACACCATGAGCAACTTCAAGCTGAAGCCAACGCACGCGCCGGTCAAGGCCTACTACGAGACGCTGGAGCGGTTCGGGCGGGGCAAGTTCGACAACGAGGGGAATGTGCGGCGGGCCTTCGAGGCGCTGCTGGAGAAGTGCGCCCGGGCTTTCGATTGGATGGTGGTGCCCGAGTTTCCGATTCCCCGCGCAGGCAGGAACCCGGCGAAGGTGGACGCGGCGGTGCTGGACGCCTTCAATATCCCGCGCGGCTACTGGGATGTGTAGGGGCCAAGGAATCTCTCCCCGTTGAAATGAATTAAGTGCGAAGGAGCATCGGCAACCCAAACCTCAGTTTCCCATGCTATCTCACCGAGATAACGGCTCATGACGGATCGATTTGGAAACGCAGTGACGTAAACCAATCCCGCCTTCGACTTGGCAAACAGCTTTGCCAGTTCCGCATGACGCTTACCATCAACCGGGCCGTGGCTGGTAACGGACTCTACCAGGAGCAGCCAGTTGCGGTCGGGATAATGCAGCACCACATCGGGCATCTTCCCGTGAGTTTCAACTTCTACGCCGAGTTTGACGAGTAGTGACTCCTCGAAGTAGCCCATACGGTTTATCCACTGGCCGCAATGTATTGCGATGCCGCTCTTTTCAAGACCGGCGAACAATTCAAAGGGATATGATTGCAGATTCCAGCAATTATCCCCTCCTGCTTCTCGGGCTTTGGTATATCCCCGCTCATTGTCGCGCAGAACGGTACTATCCGAAGTGACCCTGCTGGAAAACCTTCCTGTCTTTCAAATCTACGAATGAGTACCTTGCCAAATGCAGGACCATCCTGATCGATAAAAATCTTGTCGATACGAACCACGACATGCTGCGCGTCAGATCCCGTGCGAGAAAGAGTATACATTTCCCCACCCCAACGCTGCTGGATCGCGGCCGCAAGCATCCAACAGCCTCCGTCGGACCATCCAAAAGACACAACACCGCTAGAGGCGGATCTGAGGATGCCGAATGAGGCATTGGTGCGACAGAAGTCCCTCACAGCTCGCCCAAGTACAATCGGGAAGGGATTTTTTCCCAAAACAAGCCTCGATTCGGGGCATTATCGCCTAACGATCTTGTCCCTCTCATTTTAACGCTACTTATCGTCTGCAGACGAAGCTTGCCCAATAACCCTACAATCTCCTTCAAATGGATCGAATAGCAGCTTTTGGATTTCGGATGAGAGCGATAAGGGAGCGTCGCGGTCACTCTCAAGAACGGCTCGCGGAATTGGCCGGTCTCCACCGAACCTACATCGGCGGCGTTGAGCGTGGAGAGCGTAACGTCAGCCTCGCGAACATCTGGCGGATCGCGGATGCTCTTGAGGTGGGCCCATCTGTGCTTTTTACAGTTTCCGAGGATGTGCCCGTTTCAGCGCTTGCACCATCTGCGAAGTCCAAGGCGAAAAGAGGACAGTAAGTGGACGAGGGGACAGAGGCGAAGGCGGGAGCGGCACTCGCCGAAGCGAGTCGCAACCAGACTGCGAAAAGGGCGGCACAGATATTGCTGCAAAGCGGTACTGGATTTGTCATACCAACCGCCAAACAGAAGCGGATGTTATTGGTTGAGTACGCGAAAAAGAATCTCGTGGTTTACGGCAAGGCGTTCGATGTTGTGAAACTTTTAGCGACAGTGAACCTGGATGATCCTGCGGAGATCGCGCGCAATCTAGACAACATAGTAGTTTGTGAGGTGAAGTCGAGCAATCGCAAGCTGCCGGAGGACTTCAGGGGTTACTTTTTCGCGTTGACTACCGCTGAATTGCTTGTGGCTCAGAACCTTAAACTGCGTTACAAGTTCATCCTCGTGAATACGATCACGGGTGCATACATAGAATTGACTCTTCAGGAGCTGTTCGGACGCGCAAGAGGCATCTATCCGACCTGGAGCATCATGTTCTGATAACGGTGATTCAGGCGGCGTTTTCGAGCAAAGGAAAGAGTACGCCCTTGGACAGTTCGATGGCGTTGTATCCGAGCGAGGTCGGGACGTGGATAAACTTGTCCACGTCATCTGGGAAGACAATCCGGTCAAAGGGCTGCTCATGAGTCACAAGGTCGCTAAAGCTGTCATCGGTGGAGTTGGAAACCGTGACGTTACTCTGGACCCCAGCGCACTCCAGCCGCATGATGACGTTCTCCTGGAGCACATCGTCGTCCTTGAATGCCGTGGTTCGTGATGCGAATAGGTGCAGGTGGCGTAATGCAGCGCGGTTGAGAAGGTATTCGCGGAACGGGCGATAGTAGGGACCGTTGCAGAAGCTGCGCGGGATGATGGCGACTAGCTGACCGCCCGGCTTCATCAGGGACAGGGCTAAGGCGACGAAGGCGGAGTATAAATTCACTGTCTCGATGCCTACCTGCCTCAAGATCATGCGGTGACTCGATAAGCTGCTGATCTTTTTGTATGGCGGATTCAAGATCGCGTGCGTATATCGCCGAGGAGCCAAACTTTGTATTGCGGCTGCCTCGATAAAGTCATCTGGAACCACACGATAGCTTACGGGGAGCCGCGAGAGGTAGCGGGCCAACGTCCGATTAAGGTGGGCGCGTAGGGTAGGGTCAATCTCGTAGGCATCTATCTGCGCATCGTGAAAGGAGAATCCGTCGGAGGTAGCCCAGCGGTCGAGGAAGGCGCAGGTGAGTGCGCCGACCCCTGCCCCTGCATCAAGCAATTTGCATTTAGTCAGCGTGCTTGGCGGAAACATCGAGGCCATGAATCGCGCTACTGGCGCGGGCGTCATGAACTGGCCCAGGGCGGATTTACGCTTTAGGGTTATTCCCGGCGCGATTGCCCGCCGTATGCTATCCGCGTGCTCAAGTAGCTGAATAGGCATTATTTGCTCGCCTCGGTAAGCGCCCGCCTAGACAGGGACGCTTCTAGAATCATACGACGAAGACAGCACAAACCGGCAGGAATATATTACGGAACTGCGCTGATGAAGCTGCATATCGAGTATGAAAAGCAAGAACAGTATCCGCTGGAGCGGAGGGAGAGGCACACTGAATTGGCGCGTGGAGAAGATGGCGCTGTCGAAGGACAAGACGCAGTTGCGGTATAACGAGTTTCTGACGCTGAGCGGGATTCCTGCGGAGGCGTATGAGTACCGGCTGGGGAACCGGAGCGCGCTGGAGTGGGTGGTGGACCAGTACCGGGTTTCGACCGATGCGCGGTCGGGACTCAAGAACGATCCGAACCGGGAGGATGATCCAGAATATATTGTGCGGCTGGTGGAGCAGGTGGTGACGGTTTCTGTGGAGACAGTGCGGCTGGTGCGGGAACTGGCCGGGTTGGGGATCGAGCAGGTTTGAACGCGACTTCGCCGCGTGGGTTGATTTCTAAAATCTTGTGGATGGGGTGGTGTCGGGGTTGAAACCCCGGCCTACCAAAGCGACGAAAAGCAACCGCAGGTTCTTCGACTCCGCTGCGCTCCGCTCAGGATGACAGCTCTTGTGGGGGTGGGGGCGGGGGTTAGAGCGCGGCTTCGCCGCGAGGGTTGATTTCTAAAAACTTGTGGATGGTCTGTTGCCGGGGTTGAAACCCCGGCCTACCGGGGCCTGCCCCAGTGGCGCAGTTGAAACCGCGCCCATTCAAAGCACAAAAAGCAACCGCAGGTCCTTCGACTCCCTTCCCCTTCACAATGCTCAGGGTCCGGTCGCTCAGGATGACAAGCCTTTTTGAACGCTCAGGATGACAAGCCTTTTTTGTGGTATTGGAGGGGGCTGGAATGAAAGCAGCGAGTTCGCGCGCCGCTATGCGGCGGTAGCAAGTTCGCAAGTTGGCGGTTGGAATCTGGTGGTGTGGCGCTATGCGGCGGGGGTGCGCATCGAGTCGAGTGCGGCGGTGAGGTCTTTGGCGAGGGATTGCTGGGCTTCTTGAGTTAGCTTTTCGTCGCGGCTGGTGAGATAGAAGACGTCGATGGCGGTTTCGCCTTCGGTGTCGATGAGGGCTACCTTGATGTTGCACTGGTGGGTGCTGAGGGAGAGGGCGATCTGGCGGAGCAGGCCGGGAACATCCTGGGCGACGACCTGCAGGATGGTGGAGTGGGTGGAGGATTCGGAGTCGAACTCGAGGCGGGTGGCCACTTCGACTTTGAGGTTGGCGGGGCGGTTCATGTGGCTGCGGGCCTCCAGCAACTGCTGGACCGAGACCTTTTGCGCGACGACGTCGTGGAGATTGGCGAGGAAGCGGTCTTTCTCGCTGGGGTTGAGCTCGAGGGTGTGAAAGACGTCGGTGAAGTGGAAGCTGTCGACGATGACGCCGGCTTCGTTGGAGAAGGCGCCGGCCTTGACGATGTTCATGCCCCAGGCGGCGAGGGCGCCGGCTACGTCGGCAAAGAGGCGGGTGCGGTCGCGGGTGATGACGGTGAGGTCGAAGAGCTGGCGGTTGGGGCGGAGGTCGAGCTGGACGGGGTCCTGGTCGAGGTTGAGGGCCATCAGGAAGTGATTGCGGATCTGCTCGGGGAGGCGGGTTTGCAGGTAGCGCTGCGGGAGGCCTTCAAGGAACTGCCCCAGGGCGTCGTACCGGGCTGCGGGAACCATGGCGCGGAGGCGGTTGAGCAGAGTGGGGTCGATGGCGGCGTGGTAGCGGACCTCGTCGACGGAACGGTCCATGAAGTTGGCGGTGGACATATAGAACTGCCAGAGGTTCTCGGCCTTCCATGGAGTGAGGGCTTCGGGGTTGACGGCCTTGATGTCGGCGAAGGTCATGATGGTGAGCATCTTGAGGAGCTGGGGGCTGCCGATTTTCTCAGAGAAGCCGCGAACGTTTTCGAGATCGAAGATGTCGCGGCGCAGGGCGGCCGACATTTCCAGATGGAGGCGGATGAGCTTGAGGATGGACTCGCGCTCCTCGGAGTCGAGGTCGAGGCGGGCGAGGAATGCGTCGGCCAGTTCGACGCTCTGGACGGCATGTTCGCCGGTACGGCGGGCCTTGCCGGTGTCGTGGAGCAGGAGGGCGAGGAGAAACAGGTCGAGGCGGTCGATTTCGGGCAGGAGCTGGGCCAGGCGCTGCTCGTGTTCGTTGACCGGCTGGCGGAGGCCGTGGACGTTGTCGATGGTGAGGAAGGTGTGCTCGTCGACGGTGTAGCGGTGATAAGAATCCCGAATAACCAGGGCGTCGATCCCATGGAACTCGGGGATGAGCATTTCAAGGACGCCGAGGGCGTGCATGGTGCGGAGGGCGTGGGCGGCGTGGGGTCCGAGCAGGACTTCGCGCAGGGCGTTCCACAGATAGGGGCCCTCGGGGATGTGGATGGCGAGGGCGGGCAGAGCGTCGGTGATGCGGTCTTCGGCGGCCTGGGAGAGCGTGTAGCCGTGAGTGGCCATGAGCGAGAAGATGCGCAGGATGGCGCTGGTGTCGTTGAACTGGGCGCCGGGGACGATGTCGATGCGGCCCTGGTCGAGGAGGAAGTCGGTGCCGGCGATGGGGGTGCGGCGGCGGCGGAACTGGCGGTAGAAGCTGACCGGAGCGGGCAGGTGCTCCATGAGCAGGGCGGCGCGGCGGTAGACGATGCGGGCGTGTCGATAGTAGGTCCGCATCCAGTAGGCCGGGTCGGCGGTGCCGCGGGTTTCAAGTCCGATGGAGTTGGCGGCGGCCTCGTCCTGGGACTGCCAGTCGAGGATATTGTCGTCGCGGCCGTGGCGGAAGTGGAGGAAACAGCGGGCGGCGGCGAGGAAGTCGAAGGCGGCCTCGGCGTCGCCGCGCGCGCTCTGGAAGACGCCGCCGCGCTGGCGGGGCCATTCCTTGGTCTCCTTGAGGTGGAAGAGCAGGGCGAACCAGACGGCGAGGTGGTAGTCGCGCAGGCCGCCGGGACAGTCCTTGAGGTTGGGCTCGAGATGGAAGATGGTGTTGCCGAACTTGGCGTGGCGGGAACGGGCGATTTCGCCTAATTTTTGAGTGATGGTGTTCCACTCGCTGAGCACGAGGCCGGGGAAGGTGACCTGGTGGAGCTGCTGGTAGAGGGGAAACTGGCCGGCGAGGAAGCGGCGGTCGAGGGTGGCGAGGGTGAACTCGAGGTTGTCGGGGTCGAAGCGGCCGGCTTCCTTGACGGTGCGGGAGCTGGGGCTGGCGCGCAGGCCGATGTCCCACATGCCCTGGATGATGAGGCGTACGGCGTCCTTGGATTGGGCCTCAATTTTTTCATCGGCAAAGGCGAAGAGGACATCGATGTCGGAGTAGGGGAAGAGATCTTTGCGGCCGTAGCCGCCCAGGGCGAGAAGGGAGATGTTCTGGGCGGGCAAGCCGGCGAAGGCGCGGCGCCACATTTCAATGAGGATACGGTCGACGACGGCGGAGCGGCGTCGGATGGCGGCGGTGCCGTCGCCGGTGCGCTCACAGGTCTGGCGGACAAGCGCCATCTCCCGCGTATACTGCTCCCGAAGATCGTCAACCGCGAAAGCGACTGGATTCATGAGTGTTGTGTGTGGCTCGCCGAAGCAAGTAAGGAATTGTTAACAGCATAAGCGAAGTTGGAGCGGATGGGGGATTTTTGGTTGCCGTGTCTCGAAAAACGGGACGGGCGGGTGGTGCGATTGGCCGCTGGAAATGCCTTTTCCGGGCCGCAAGCGCGGCTTTACAGCTATTCCCGAGGTTTTTAGAGCGACAGAATTGTCCGTTTAGGATTGGAACGCTCTTTTCGGGCAGAGCGTCGCTTGCGCGCCACCCGAATGATCGCGGACAGCGAAAAAATGAACACCAAAAACGCCGTTAGCGGAATGACCGTGCTATGGGGATCTTTGAGCGACCACATCATCAAGAGAGGGACCAGCCAGGCAACGAAAAGAAAGATCATACCGAAACCAACGGCCGAGATGAGAGCGGCTCCGGCAAGAGACAGGATGAGTCTCCTGCGATCGACGTTCTCAGCGGAATGGAGCGCTTCGCTGGATTTCATGCCAGGGGTGTAGCACGCGCGAACTTGAGACCAAGTTTCGAAACGAGGTACGCGGTATCCCACCCTTGCGCAGAAAAAAAGGCGCAAGGATGGGGCACGGAGAATTTGAGGCATCCAGCCCCCGATTTCCACGGAGGGTTCCTAGAGGGCGGTTTCGCCGCGCTCGTCGTTGCGGATGCGGATGGCTTCCGCGACGGGGCTGACGAAGATTTTACCGTCGCCGATGCGGCCGGTGCGGGCGGCGGCGATGATGGCCTGGACGGCCTTCTCCTTCAACTCGTCGGTGACGACCAGCTCGATCTTGACCTTGGGGAGGAGATCGACGGTGTATTCGCGGCCGCGATAGAACTCGGTGTGGCCCTTCTGGCGGCCATGGCCGCGAGCCTCGAGAATGGTCATGCCTTCGATGCCTGCCTCAAGCAGGGCATCCTTGACCGCATCCAGCTTGGAGGGCTGGAGAATGGCTTCAATTTTGAGCATACGAAAAATGCCTCGTTTGACAGCGTAACAGGCGGGGGGGCTGGTTGGGCCAGTCCCCGCCGAATCTTTTTGTCGAACCGATTCGATTGAGTTGAATCGGAGGAGAGCAACCGCAGGTCCTTCGACTGCGCAGGCCGCCCAACCACCCCAGCGATGAAGACCTGTCCCTACACCCCAGCGAGCAAAGATCGCTCACCGGGGACCCCGAATCGCTGGGGATCCCGGTTCCGCGGCCTGCTTCGTTCAGGATGACAAACCAAATCATTACGAGGCGAGGTCGTAGCCTTCCTCATTGTGCTGCGAGAGGTCGAGGCCGGCGGCTTCGTCTTCGGCGGAGACGCGCAGACCGAAGAGCTTGTCAACGACGAAGAGCAGCACCAATGTGCCGACGATGGAGATGCTCCAGGCAATGCCGACGCCGGCGGCCTGGTTGAGCAACTGACCCCAGTGGCCGTCGATGGCGCCGGAGGGGAGCGGGTTGCCGGCCGCGTCCTTGAAGACCGGGTTGATGACGCTGGCGGCGAAGATGCCGGTGAGCAGGGCGCCGACGGTTCCGCCGGCTCCGTGGACTCCAAAGGCGTCCAGGGAGTCGTCGTAGCCGAAGAGGCTCTTGACGATGAAGACCATGGTGAAGCAGACGACGCCGGCGATGAGGCCGATGGCCAGGGCGCTCATGGGCTGGACAAAGCCGGAGGCGGGGGTGATGGCGACCAGTCCGGCAACCGCGCCGGAGATGGCGCCGAGGGCGGTGGGCTTGCCGTTGCGGATCCACTCGGCGATGGACCAGCCGATGGCCGCCGCGGCGGTGGCAAAGTGGGTATTGACGAAAGCGCTGGTGGCCAGGGGGCCGGCCGCGAGCGCGCTTCCGGCGTTGAAGCCGAACCAGCCCACCCACAGCAGACAGGCCCCGATGAAGCTGAGCACCATCGAGTGGGGCTGCATCTTGGTATGCGGGTAGCCGATGCGCTTGCCCAAATAGAGGCAGCAAACCAGAGCCGAGACGCCGCTGGTGATGTGGACGACGGTGCCGCCGGCGAAATCGAAACTGGGGAAAGCGGCGTGGATGTTGGCGGAGTTGAGCAATCCGCCGACGCCCCAGACCATATGGGCCATGGGGCAATAGATGAACAGCAACCAGAGCGAGAGGAAGATCGCCATGGAACTGAACTTCATGCGCTCGGCAAAGGCGCCGCAGATGAGCGCCGGGGTGATGATGGCGAACATCAACTGGTAGATCATCAGGGTCTGCTCGGGAATGGTGGCGGCATAATCGAGGTTGGGAGTGAGGCCCACGCCGCGCAGGAAGAGGTGCTCGAAGCCGCCGACGAAGGCGTTGCCGTGGCCGAAGGCCAGCGAGTAGCCGACGACGGCCCAGAGAACGGTGACCAGGCACATCATGGCGAAGCTCTGCATCATGGTGCCGAGTATGTTCTTCTTGCGGACCAGACCGCCGTAGAAGAGAGCCAGTCCGGGACCGGTCATGAGCAGGACCAGGGCAGCCGAGGTCAGCATCCAGGCGTTATCGCCAGACATCTGAGCATTGGCGGTAGCGGTCTGGTTGGCTTGGATGGCCTGCTGGAGGGCGGCGATCTGGGCCTGGGTGTCTGGAGCCGTGGGGGCTGGGGACAGGTTGGGGGCCAGGGCCAGGGCCAGGGCCGGGATTCCCAGGACGGCAGACAGGAGCAGCAGTTTGATTGCGCGACGACACATACGGTTTTTCACTCCCAAGAGAGATGCAGTGGGCCAAAGCCATGCGATGAGGCGGGATTCCGGCCGCCATTCCGGATGAACTGAATGAGTTTGCACCAACAAATGAGAGCCTGGATGGTTTCAGGCTGCCGCCGGAGCAGGACTCAGCGAACACGCACGGGCGCGGAGGCGCCGATTCGCTGAGATGTGATATTTGTTCAATTCTTAAATGATTTTTATAAGGATAAGATAAAGCCCTATGGCAATTTCATCGTTATTGTGCTGAAGGAATTTTCCCGTTGCCCGGCCCCTGGGCCGTACGCGCCGAGAGGCCGGTTGCGCAGGAAAATGCCTCTCGGCGGGGGCGGATTGGGTCTGCGCCGGTTGGAAGACGGCTTCAGCCGGCGGCTACGGCGGTTCTCCAGTTGCTGTAGAGCGACACCACTTCAGTTGAGTGGCTCGCCGCGGCGAGCCACCTTGCAGGTTGCCAGTAATGGCACGAAAACCGGAGAACCGCTCTAAAGGGCGGTTTCGCCGCGTTCGTCGTTGCGGATGCGGATGGCCTCGTCGACGCGGCTGACGAAGATCTTTCCGTCGCCGATGTGGCCGGTGCGGGCGGCGCCGAGGATGGCCTGCACGGCCTTCTCCTTGAGCGCGTCGCCGACGACGATTTCGAGCTTGATCTTGGGCAGCAGGTCGATGGTGTACTCGCGGCCGCGATAAAACTCGGTGTGTCCCTTCTGGCGGCCGTGGCCGCGGGCTTCCAGGATGGTAATGCCCTCGATGCCGGCTTCGATCAGGGCTTCCTTGACTGCATCCAGCTTGGCGGGCTGGATCACCGCTTCAATCTTGAGCATGGGCGGATTCCTCGTTTGCGAGCTTGAACGGCGGGAGCCCTGCTTGCGACCGGCCCCCGCCGGGTTGAATCAGGAGTTGAGGTCGTAGCCTTCCTCATTGTGCTGGGAGAGGTCAAGGCCGGCAGTTTCGTCGGCAGCGGAGACGCGCAGGCCCATGGTCTTGTCGACAGCGAACAGCAACACAAGAGTCCCCACGATGGCCAGCGCCCATCCGATGCCCACGCCGACGGCCTGGTTGACGACCTGATGCCAGTTGCCGTCGATGGCGCCGGTGGCGACGGGATGGCCCGCGGCGTCCTTGCCGTAGACAGCGTTGATGGCGCCGCAGGCAAGCAGGCCGGTGAGCAGGGCGCCCATGGTCCCGCCGATTCCGTGGACCCCAAAGGCATCGAGGGAGTCGTCGTAGCCGAAGAACCTCTTGACTTTGAAGACCATGAAGGAGCAGACCACGCCGGCAATGGCGCCGATGAGGAGCGCGGACATGGGTTGGACAAAGCCGGAGGCCTGGGTGATGGTGGCCAGACCGGCAACCGCGCCCGAAATTGCGCCCAAGGCGGTGGGTTTGCCATTGTTGAGCCACTCTGCGACCACCCAGCCGATGGCTCCGGCGGCGGCGGCGAACTGGGTGTTGATAAAGGCGCTGGTGGCCAGCGGACCGGCGCTGAGCGCGCTGCCGGCGTTGAAGCCGAACCAGCCCACCCACAGCATAGCGGCGCCGATGAAGCTGAGCACCATCGCGTGGGGTGGCATATCCTGCTGCGGATAGCCGGCGCGCTTGCCCAGATAAAGAGCGCAGACCAGCGCGGAGACGCCGCTGCTGATGTGAACCACGGTGCCGCCGGCAAAGTCTAAGACCGGCCAGTAACCGCCTGTGATGTTGAGGATTCCGCCCACGCCCCAGATCATGTGGGCCAGGGGGCAGTAGACCAGCAGCGACCAGAGGCAGAGAAAAACCGCCATGGAGCTGAACTTGACGCGCTCGGCAAAGGCGCCGGTAATCAGCGCCGGAGTGATGATGGCGAACATGAGCTGGTAGACCATGAAGGTCTGCTCGGGGATGGTGCCGCCGTAGTTGGGGTTGGGCGCGAGCGAGACACCGCGCAGGAAGGCGTGCTCAAAGCCGCCGATGATGCCGTTGCCGGTCCCGAAGGCCAGCGAGTAGCCCACCAGCGCCCAGAGAACGGTGATGAGCCCCATCATGGCAAAGCTCTGCATCATGGTGCCCAGGATGTTCTTGCGGCGGACCAGGCCGCCATAGAAGAGAGTCAGGCCGGGCGCGGTCATCAGCAGGACCAGGGCCGCGGAGATCAGCACCCAGGCGTTGTCGCCTGAGGTCTGGGCGTCGCGAACGGCTTGCTGGAGGGCGGCGATTTGAGCCTGGGTGGCTGGAGGCGAGGGGCCCAGGGCGGGGGCCACGGCAAACGCCATGGCTGGGAGTCCCAGCACGGCAGAGACAAGAAACAGCTTGATTCCACGACAAGACATGCGATTCCGCTCCGAAAGGGTGTGTACGAATGGATGAATGAACAGGCAAAAACTCCTGCGGGCAGCGACCGGCGAGCAGAAGAACAGAGGGTCAAAGATCCGATTTGATTGGTGCATCCTTTATAAAGTTTTCATAAGGCTTTGAAAAGGATTTTGTGCGGATAGGCGGAATTTCAGCGGTTTTTGCCCATTTTTCGCGGTTTTGGGGACGAGGCGGGCGTGGGAGATGCAATGCGAAGGGGAGCGGGGGGATGAGGAAACAGGGAACAGGGGGTTGCGGTGTTTGCCAGAGCGAATGGGCCGCACAAGAGCCATTCTTGAAAAGAGAGCAATCCTGACCATGCCTTCTTGACGAAAGGAGTTATATATTAACGATATGGCGGCGACGGCAGAGCGGGACCACTATCTTTTTGGAGCATTGGAGAGCAGCGGGAAGAATCGCGCCAAGCTCCAAGAGGTGAGCTACGGCTACGAGCAGCCGGAGGGCGTCTTTCTGACCTCGCTGGATTTTGCGGTGAACTGGGTGCGCAAGAACTCGGTGTGGCCGATGACCTTTGGCTTGGCCTGCTGCGCCATCGAAATGATGTCGATGGGCGCGGCGCGCTTCGATATCGCGCGGTTTGGGGCTGAGGTCTTCCGGCCCTCGCCGCGGCAGTCGGACCTGATGGTGGTTGCCGGACGGGTTTCGCAGAAGATGGCCCCGGTGATCCGGCGGCTCTACGATCAGATGCCGGAGCCGAAATGGGTGATTTCGATGGGCGCCTGCGCGACCTCAGGCGGGGTTTTCAACAACTATGCGCTGGTG
Source organism: Acidobacteriaceae bacterium (assembly GCA_003170825.1). Classification (GTDB taxonomy): domain Bacteria; phylum Acidobacteriota; class Terriglobia; order Terriglobales; family Acidobacteriaceae; genus Telmatobacter. The sequence goes on along the minus strand of PMYL01000023.1, from coordinate 46,308 downwards.
CAGGGAGTGAACCAGGTGATTCCAGTAGACGTGTATGTTCCGGGGTGTCCACCACGGCCCGAGCAACTCTTGTACGCGATTACGCTTCTACAAGAGAAGATACAGCGCGAGCCTCGGAGCCTGTTGAAGACGCTGAACGCCGGATAATCGGCGGGGTGAAAAGCCAGTAATCGGGCGCAAGTTACCTAAGTAACCAGTTTTACTTGTAAGGAAGTTGAACGGTATGAGGAAGGCAACTCGTTGAAGAAATGTACTCTGCAGGAATCGTCCCATGGTAAGTTTAGAATTGCTGTAGGGACATTTTGCGGTCCGATCATTGTGCGGATCCTAGTCAGCCCGAGCCGGAATCCGTGCTCGAAACAGCCCCAACTATCTGTTCATTCAGTTTGATTGCGGAGGAAAAACGCATGTATGCTCGTGTTTCAAAGTCTCTGATCCGAACTCTTGCCTTGGCATTTGTGGCGTTGATGCCCGTTGCTCTGGCCGCCCAGGATTCAGCCAAACCGGCCGCAATGGCCACTGCGGAAGATTCCGCGTCGAAGTGGGACATCTTTTTGGGTTACAGCTACCTGGCGCCACAAGGGACAGTAACGTGGGTGGGTAGGGGAGGTGGCACGCATACCAACACGTTTACGGCCATCAATTATGGTTCGATTTACAGCGCCGCTCGTTATTTCGACAAGTATGTGGGCGCTCAGCTCGAAGTGGATGAACATATCGTGAACGAGTACCCCTCCGGCGCCGTCAACGGGTCGACCTCTTCGTATGACGATTTCTCCGGAGGATCGGCGGGCTTGATCTTCCGCTACCCGTCTGACAACGTTACGCTGTTCGCTCACGCCCTGGTTGGTGTGGAGTACGCTGGCGGCATCTGGCAGCCCGACACATTCGGCCCGGTTCTGACGGTCGGCGGCGGTATGGACTTCAACACACCGTTGTTTGACCATCACCTGGCGATTCGCGTCTTCCAGGCGGATTACCAGTATACCCACGAGGATTTTTACCCGTATGGACGGGGCAATTTCAACATGCCGCGCTTAAGCGCCGGCCTTGTGTACCATATCGGCTCCTTCGCGCCGCCTCCGCCGGTGACCCTGGCGTGCTCGGCCAGTCCGGCTACGATCTTCCCCGGCGACCCGGTTACGGTGACCGCGACGGCCGGCAACCTGGATCCCAAGCTGAATGTGGTTTATTCCTGGACGGGAGTGCCGGGCTTGAAGGGCGACGGAACGACAGCTTCGTTGGACTCGGCAGCCACCGGTTCACTGGCGGCCGGCTCCTATACGGTGAATTGTGGAGTGAAGGAAGGCAGACCCGGCAAGGAAGGCCTGAGGCCGTGGGAATCTGCCGCCGCAACGGCCAGCTTCACGGTGAAGGCGTTTGAGCCGCCGACGATCAGTTGCTCGTCCAGCCCCAGTATTATCAAGCCGGGCGAGACCAGCATCGTGACGGCCATGGGCATGAGCCCGCAGAACCGCCCGTTGACTTACAGCTACATGGCTGCGTCCGGGACCATCAGCGGCACCGGCGCCTCGGCGACCTTCAATTCGACGGGCGCTGCGACCGGCGCGGCAGCCATCACCTGCAACATAACGGACGACAAGGGCCAGACCGCAACCGCCGCAACCAGCGTGACGATTGCGCCTCCTCCGCCTCCTCCGGGACCCCCCGCGGAGCAAGTGCGGCTCGAGGCTCGCCTGGCATTGCACAGTGTCTTTTTCCCGACCGCTCAGCCCAGGGCTTCGAAGCCCGAGGGCGGCCTGGTGGCTAGCCAGCAGGCGACTCTGGCCACCCTGGCGACGGACTTCAAGAGCTACCTCACATACAAGCCGGATGCTCACCTGACCCTCAGCGGACATTGCGATGTGCGCGGATCAGTCGAGTACAACCAGGCGCTTTCCGAACGCCGTGTCGCTCGCACCAAGCAATTCCTGGTTGAACAGGGAGTTCCCGAAGCCAAGATTGAAACGCTCGGCCTTGGCAAGGACCAAGAGCTCACCGCCGACCAGGTGAAAGAGCTGGTGGAACAGAATCCTGACCTGAGTGACGTGGAGCGGGCGAGAGTTCTTCGCGACCTGAACGTCATTGTCCTGGCTCAAAACCGCCGTGTAGACGTCGTCCTGAGCACCACGGGCCAAGAATCGGTGCGCCTGTACCCGTTCAACGCCGCCGATTCCCTGACACTTATTCAGGAGAAGTCTACGACGCCCAGAAAGAAGGCCGCGGCCGCAAAGAAGTAATCCACCCCGGTCGATGAGACCAAGGTGAAGCCGCAGACGCGCAAGCCCCTGGCGGACAAGAAGGTGAAGTAAGGCAGGGAGGGGGTGCACATGCCCCCTCCCAGAAGAAGAACTGCTTCTTGTTGTTCAGCATGATTGGAAGGAGAATCACATGTATCCGCGAAATTTGAAGTCGATTTGCCTGGTTCTGGCTGCGGCGTGTTTTGCCCTTTTACCAATAGGGTGCAAAACGGCTCCGCCTATAACGCTGACGGCCGCGGCCAGTGCGCCCGCTGTATTCCCCGGCGAACCGGTCACAGTGACCGCTACCCCCGGATCGGTGGATATCAACAAGAAGAACGATGTGGTTTACAGCTGGTCGGGGACCGACGTGACGGGCAACGGAACGACGGCCACGGTGGCCACCGCAACGCTTGCGCCCGGCAGCTATACGGTGAAAGCGGAAGTGAAGGAAGGCAAGCCGGGCAAGGAAGGCCTGAAGCCGGGTGAGACGGCCGACGCATCGGCCAGCTTCACGGTGAAGCCGTTTGAGCCGCCGACGATCAGTTGCTCGGCCAGCGCCAGCACCATCAAGCCGGGCGAAACCAGCACCATTACGGCAATCGGGTTGAGCCCGCAGAACCGCCCGCTGACCTATAGCTACTCGGCCTCTGCCGGCTCAGTCAGCGGCAGCGGCGCCACGGCGGTGTTCAATTCAGCCGGTGCGCCGACGGGCACGGTGGGGATTACCTGCAACGTGACCGACGACAAGGGCCAGAAGGCAACCGCCAGTACCAGCGTGAACATTCTGGCGCCGTATGTGCCTCCGGTTCCGCATACGCAGGCTCTTTCTTCGATCAGCTTCGCGACCGACAAGAAGCGTTCGACGCGGGTGGACAACGAAGCCAAGGCGATTCTGGACGGAATAGCCCTCGACCTGCAGAAGCAGCCGGATGCGAAGCTGGTGGTGGTGGGCAATTCGGATGCGAAGGAGAAGGAGAAGACCGCGAAGGAGCAAAAGGCCGCGCTGAAGCACAAGCACCTCAAAGTCGAGGATTTCGCCGCCGAGCGCGCCGTCAACGTCAAGGAGTACCTGGTGACGGAGAAGGGCATTGACGCGTCTCGCATCAGCGTCGCGACCGGCGCCACGGACGGGCAGACGGTGGAAGACTACCTGGTGCCCGCGGGTGCGAGCTTCACGGCCGATGTGAACGGAACCACCCCGGTGGATGAGACCGTGGTGAAGCCGGAGGTGCGCAAGTCCCTGGGCGAGAAGCCGGCGCACCACAAGAAGCCGGCCCATCCGGCACCGGTGCAATAGGCGACCTGGCCTGCACAGGCAATGAACCGGTTCGTCAAGCCTTCCCGCAATCATGGAAGGCTTGACGAACGCGAGGCTGAGCGATTCTTCCTGCAATTTTTTGAGGCTGACCGGCAAGCCGGCCGGCCTCTTTAGTTTTATGCGCCTTCTTTTGCGCGCCTTCGTTTATCTACACTTCTGTTTGAAACCTGGGAGCGCCATTCTTCAGTGAGCCGCTTGCGAATTTGTCTTGATTTTCCATATTGGCGCGGCGGTCTCGCACCGGTCGTTCTAGCCTTATTGTTTGCGATTGCCGGGCAGAGATTGCCGGCGCAGGCGTTTTGGAGCGCGGTTGGTCCGGCTGGTGGCGACGCACGCGCCTTTGCCGCGGTTCCGGGGCAGCCCAGTCATCTTTACCTGGGCACCACTAACAGTTGGATCTTCGAGTCCGTCGATGCTGGCGGTTCGTGGCATCGCCTTGCGAAGCTGGACCCTTCGGACGGCCTGATTCTCGACAACATCATCGTGGACTCCGCGCATCCGGCCACTGTTTACGTGGCAGCCTGGAAGTCCGACCAGCCCGACGGCGGGTTGAGGGTGAGCCACGACGGGGGCAGGAGCTGGAGTGTGTCCGAGGGCCTGCGCGGGCAGTCGATTCGCGCTTTTGCGCAGGCGCCCTCCGATCCCAGCATGCTCTTTGCGGGAACCATGGAAGGTGTCTTTCGCTCGACCGATGGGGGCGCGTCCTGGACGCCGATCAGCCCGCCGGGCAGCCAGGAGATTCACGAAGTCGAGTCGCTGGCGGTGGACCCCGTGGACCCGAATATCGTCTACGCGGGCACGTGGCATCTGCCCTGGAAGACCGATGACGGCGGCAAGAACTGGCACAGCATCAAGAACGGGCTGATCGACGACTCCGACGTGTTCTCGATCATCGTCGACCCGGTCGAGCCGCGCACCGTCTTTCTGAGCGCATGCACCGGGATTTATAAGAGCGAGGACGCAGGCGAACTGTTCCACAGTATCCAGGGGATTCCCACGACCGCGCGGCGGACGCGGGTTCTGGTGCAGGACCCGGCGAATCGGGAGGTTGTGTATGCCGGAACCACCGAGGGCCTGTATAAGACGGTGGACGGCGGGAAGACCTTCCGGCGCATGACCGGGCCGGAGGTGATCGTGAACGGAGTGTATGTAGACCCGCAGGATTCGAATCGCGTGCTGCTGGCGACGGATCGCGGCGGGGTGCTTGCAAGCAAAGACGGGGGGACGAGTTTTGATCCTTCGAATGAGGGTTTCTCGGGGCGCAAGGTGGAGGCGCTGCTGGTGGACCGCGGCAATCCAGCGCGGCTTTTTGCGGGAGTGGTGAACGACAAGAGCTATGGCGGCGTCTTTGTTTCCACAAATGGAGGCGCTGGCTGGGAGCAGGTCGGCGAGGGGCCCGGCGGCGGACTTGACGGGCGCGATGTCTTTGCCCTGGCGCAGGCGCAGGACGGAACCGTGGTGGCCGGGACCAGTCACGGGATCTTCGCGCTGGCGGCGGGTGACCAGCCCGACGTCAGGGATCAATTATTTGGGACTCCGGGAGACGACCATCCCGGCGAAAAAGACGCGGCGACCCCACCTCAGGAAGCGAAGACCGCTCCCGTTCTGAGTTGGCAGCCGAGGAACACGATCGCGAACACGATTGTGAAAACGGTCACGGACGCCCACTATGGAAAGCGCGTCAACGTGGAGAAGCGGGTGAAGGCCACGGTCTACGAATTGGATAGCCGCGTGAATGCCTTCGATCTATCGGGAGATGCCTGGGTGGCCTCGACCGGCATCGGCCTGCTGACCAGCAGGGATCAGGGCGCAAGCTGGCAGGGCGGTCCGGTGATGGGCTCGGGCGAATACTTGTCGGTGACCGCGCAGGGAGCAACGATGGCCGCGGCCCGGGCGGATGGAGTGGTTCTCTCCACCGATGCCGGTCAGAGCTGGATGCCCATAGGCATCCCGGCGATGCTCACGCGCATCCATCGCGTGGCTTTTTCAGCGGATGGGACGTTGTGGCTGGGGGCGCGCGAAGGCGTCTACTTTACTCGCGACCTGGGTAAGACGTGGCTGTGGATCCACCGGTTTCCGTTGAGCGATGTGGACGACCTGGCCTATGACGCTCACCTGGACAAGGTTCTTGTCAGCTCGCGGTCGAGCGATCAGGTCTACGTGATCGATCCCAAGTCGCTGGACTGGAAGTTTGCTCAGACCGGTTACCGCATCGGCCTGATTCGCGCGGCGGGAGTGCGGCTGCTGGCGACCTCTCTGTATGACGGGGTGCTGGTTGAGCCGCAGGCTGCCGGAGTGGAAACCGGGCAACGGTGAACGACTGAAGGGAATAGAAAACAGTTTTCGCGGGGGGGAAGATTTATTTCTGTATCATTAGCTATGCGCGCTCAGACGGCGGTTTCCCGCCAACCAGCAACTTTTCGGAGCTATGACCCGCGGCTTGAGCCGATTGCGGCCAAGGTACTGGCCCAAGAGCGGCTCGACTTCAACGATGGGCTGTCGCTCTACGGGTCATCGGACGTGCTGGCCGTGGGCTGGCTGGCCAATCATGTGCGCGAACGGTTGCATGGGGACGTGACCTACTTCAACGTGAATCGCCACATTAACCCCACCAACGTGTGTGTGGCGGCCTGCAAGCTGTGCGCCTTCGGGCGCAAGAAGGGCGACCCGGCGGGTTACACGATGGCTTTGGAAGAGGCGTGGGAGACGGCGGCCTCGGGCTACTCGGAGGCGGTGACGGAGTTCCACATCGTGGGCGGGCTGCATCCGGACCTGCCGCTCGAGTATTTTCTCGACCTGGTGCGGGGGCTCAAGGAACGGTTTCCGCAGGTGCACATCAAGGCCTTCACCATGGTGGAAGTGGCCTATCTGGCGCGGCGGGCCAAGCTCACCATCGAGCAGACGCTCAAGAAATTGCGCGATGCCGGCGTGGACTCGATGCCTGGCGGCGGCGCGGAGATTTTTGCGGCGCGAGTGCGATCGATCATCTGCGACCACAAGATCGACGGCGAGGAGTGGCTGGAGACGGCGAGGCTGGCGCACAAGCTGGGCTTCAGGTCGAATGCGACGATGCTCTACGGGCACATCGAGAACGACGAGGACCGCGTGGACCACCTGCTGAAGCTGCGGGCTCTACAGGACGAGACGGGCGGCTTTCAGACCTTCATTCCGCTGGCCTTTCACCCGGAAAACACGGCGCTCGACCATTTGCCGGTGACTACGGGACTGACGGATATTCGCCAGATTGCGGTGAGCCGGCTGCTGCTGGACAACTTTGCGCACATCAAGGCATACTGGCAGATGCTGACGCCGAAGATTGCGCAGATTGCGCTGCGCTTTGGCGCCGATGACCTGGACGGCACGGTGATCGAGGAGAAGATTTACCACGACGCCGGGGCGACGACGCCGCAGGGCATGACGCGCAAGGAACTGTGCCGGCTGATTACCGAGGCTGGGCGGGTTCCGGTGGAGCGCGATACGCTATACCACGCGGTGACGCGGACCGAGGACAGTTTCATCGTCGCGGTTTAAGGCGAAGTTGGAAAGGGGCGAGAGCGATGGATGCTTTTGGACGGGCCGCTATCTGGGGATTCTGCTGGGGATTCCTGTGGGGAATCGGGTGCTCGCTCGCGATCCTGTATTCCATCTACCTGGCCGGCTACCGCAAGGCGATCAAGGACTCTTTCAAGCCGGTAAAGCCGGAGCGGTTCACGCAGATATTCGAAAGAGTCCAGGCTCGGCGTGCCAAGAAGGCTGCGTCCGCGCCGAAGTGATGCGGCGACTAAGGGCGCACGACCGTGCCGCCTTTCATGACAAAACTTACGTGTTCGACCGCGGTGATGTCTTCGAGCGGGTTGCCGGGGACGGCGACGATGTCGGCGAAGTAGCCGGGCTTAAGCTGGCCGATCCGGCCCTCCCAGCCGAGGAGTTTTGCGCCCTCGATCAAATCGGCTTGCAGTACGGCTAGCGGCTTCATGCCGTAGCGGACCATCAGCTCCAGTTCGACTGCCTGCGTGCCGTGCGGGAAGGGTCCGACGTCGGAGCCCACCGCAAAGGGGATGCCGGCGGCGACCTGCTTCTTGAATTCGCGAATCTTGTAGTCGAGCAGGGCTGATTCGCGCGCGGCTGTGGCCGGCGAGGTTGCGTTGCGGGCGAAGTAGTCGAAGATGGCGAAGGTGGGAACGGCGGGGATGTTTTTCTCGCGCATGAGGCGCATGGTTTCGTCGCTGAGCTGGGTGGCGTGGTCGATGGAGGCGACGCCTGCCTGCGCGGCGTAAAGCGTGCCGGGTTCGCCCATGGCGTGGACGGCGACGCGCGTGCCCAGGCGACGGGCTTCTTCGACGGCGGCGGCCAGTTGCGCTTCGGTGTACTGGTAGGGGGTGTGCAGAACGCCATCGACCATGTGGTCCGGCCCGGTCTCGTAGATTTTGATGAAGTCCGAGCCTTCCTTGTGCTGGGCGCGGATGACTGCGACGAGCTGGTCGATGGAGTTGGCGTAGTCGGCGTTGGAGAGCATGCGCTGGGCGGGGTTGAAGCGGTTGGCGTCTTCGTGGCCTCCCAAGATATCGATGGCGTTGCCGCTGATGCGCAGGCGCGGACCGGGAATGAGACCCTGGTCGATGGCGTCGCGGACGGCCGTGTCGGCGGAGCCTGCGCCCTCGGTGCCCATGTCGCGCTCGGCGGTGAATCCGGCCAGCAGGTCGGCTTTGGCGGCTTGCCCGGCGAGGATGGTGCGCCAGGGAACCGATTCTTCGACAGTTTGCAGGTCTTCGGCGCCGGGATGCAGGAAGAGGTGCACGTGGGCGTCGATGAGGCCGGGAAGCAGCGTGGCGTCGCCGAGGTCGATGATCCTGGCGCCCTGCGGATGGTCAACGGAGACGCCTACGGCGCGAATGTGATCGGCCTCGACCAAAATCTCGCCGGGCTGGAGCAGGGCGCCGGTGTCCACCTGGAGCAGGCGGGCGGCGTGGAGGACGATGGGCGCGGAGGCTGGCTGCTGGGCGGAGGCAACGGCCGCAAGATGCAGGGCTGCGCTGAGGGCCAACAGAAATGCCCGGCGCAAAAAACGAGGGCGCACAGAGAAATTCGGCATGGCTAACACTATGCCGCATTGGATTCGGCTTGTCGATGGGTGGTTTGCGGGCGGCCTGGCTTGAGCCGGCGCTTCAGTACGCGGCGATCCCGGTGATGTGCTGGCCGAGGATGAGGGCTTGGATGTTGTGGGCGCCTTCGTAAGTCTTTACGGACTCGAGGTTCATCCTGTGGCGCATGATGGGGTAGTCCTCGGTGATGCCGTTGGCTCCGAGGATGTCGCGGGCGGCGCGGCGGACGAGGAACTCGTCTTCGCTGAAGCTGGAGTCGAGGTGGAGAAAGTCGGAGTTTTGGAATTTGAAGGCCATTGGAGCCTTCCTCAATCCAGAAACTCGCGCACAAACTGATTCTGGCTGTGAATTAGTTCGTGCAGCGAGCCGTCGAAGATGAGGCGGCCTTCTTCCAGCATGAGGAAGGTGGTGTTGGGGTCGGTTTCGCCTTTGGGGAGAGAGACCATGCGGCCTTGTTCCGGGTCGAAGCGATGGGTGCACATGATGAAGGCGTCCTGGAGGCGATAGGTGACCATCAGCGAGGGGGTGTGGTAGACGTCGCGCTCCTTGACGATCAGCTCGATGATGGTGGTCGAGGTGACGGGGTCGAGGCCGCCGGTGGGCGAGTCGTAGAGCAGCAGTTCGGGCTGGCGGATAAGGGCGCGGGCGATGGCCACGCGGCGGCGCATGCCGCCGGAAAGGCTGGCCGGATACAGGCCGAAGGTCTCCTCTAACTCGACAAAGCGCAGAGCATCGCGGACGCGGCTGTCGATTTCGCCGTCTGGAACCCGCTCCTGGATCAGTTGGTAGGCCACGTTGTCGCGGACGGTGAGCGAATCGAAGAGCGCGCCCTCCTGGAAGACCATGCCGGCGCGGGTACGCAGCGGGAAGAGCATTTCCTCAGGCATGTGGGAGATTTCTTCGCCGAAGAGTTGGATGCTGCCCCGGTCGGGGCGGAGCAGGCCGTTGGTGAGCTTGAGCAGGACGCTCTTGCCCACCCCGGCGGGGCCGAGCAGGATGCGGGTTTCTCCCGGCGCAACGGAGAAGCTGACGTCCTGAAGCACAGGCGGGCCGTCGAAGGCGATGGAGACGTTGCGAAAGGCGACGACCGGGCCGTCATCCGCGGCCGGAGCCGGGCCTTGCGGCTGGGAAATGGAGGACGTATTCATCGGAAGAGAGAGAGCAGCACCTGGGTAAGGAGGAAATCGACGAAGATGATGAGCACCGAAGCGGTGACGACGGCCTGAATGGTGGAGCGGCCCACGCCCTCGGTGCCGCCAGAGGTTCTCATGCCGTAGAAGCAGCCGATGGAGCTGAGGATATAGCCGAAGAAGAGCGGCTTGACCAGTCCCTGGACGATGTCGGGATAGCGGAGGTGCTCCCAAGCCATGTCCAAGTACTGGGTGCCGTTCTGGTGGTTCATGAAGACGGTGACGGCGGCGCCGCCGAGGATGCCGCAGGCGTCGGCCACGATGGTGAGAAAGAAGAGCATGACAATCGAGGAGAAGATGCGCGGGGTGACCAGCTTGCGCATGGGGTCCACGCCCAGGGCGCGCATGGCGTCGATCTGCTCCGTCACAACCATTGACCCGAGTTCGCTGGCCATGGAGCTGGCGTTGCGGCCGGAGACCATGACTCCGGTGAGCACCGGGCCCAGTTCGCGGATCATGGTGAGGCTCACAAACTGGCCGGTGACGGCGGTGGCGCCGAAGGCCGAGAGCGTGGCCGCGGATTGCAGCGCCAGCACACCGCCGGTGGAGAGCCCGGAGAGCACAACGATGGACAAGGAACCGAAGCCGATGATGTCTGCCTGAACGAGGAACTCGGGCCAGTAGATGGGGGGGCGCCAGAGGTTGAGGAAAGCGCGATACGCGAACAGGGAGTAGTCCTGCACGGTGAGCACGAGATTCTTGGCGGTTTTTTCGATTCTGTCTATCGCCATGAGGTTTGCCTGACTCCGGGTTCAGGAGCTTGCGCCGCTCTCCTCGACAGGATAGCGCATGAGGCGGAGGCGAGCGGCGCGCAAGGCCGGCCGAGGGTGGGGGCATCGTAAACTGGCTATAGCATTACCAGGGATGATGTACCCCGAAACCACTGCACTCAAGCCGACGCGACCACCAGGGAGCGGCGACCCTATACGGAATTGAACAGGACGCAGTATCCCTGGTAATGCCGTAAGGAAAGCGAGCCATGGTGACCCCTGAGGCGGCAGATAAGCTGGACAAGTTCTTTCAAACCTTCGCCGGGGGTGGACGCCCGCTCCTGCTGCTGGATTACGACGGGACGCTGGCGCCGTTCCGCGTGGATCGGTTCCAGGCGCGGCCCTGGGCGGGGGTGCGGGAGCTGCTGGCGCGGATTCAGAGGCAGGGCAGGACAGGATTGAAGACCAGGATGGCGGTGATTACCGGACGGCCCGCCGGGGAGATTGCGCCGATGCTCACCCTCGACCCGCCGCTGGAGGTGTGGGGACTGCATGGGGCCGAGCGGCTCTACCCGGATGGGCGGCGGGAGCTGGAGAAGGCTCCGGCCGCGACCCAGGAGAAGCTCGAAGAGCTGCGCGAACATCTGAGGCGCGACAGCCTGGGCGGACTCTTCGAGGACAAGGCCAATGGGGTGGTGATGCACTGGCGCGGGGCTTCGGCGCGGAAGGCAAAGCTGATCGAGCGGCGGACGCGGGCGCTGTTTGAGCCGCTGGCGCGGATGGAGGGGCTGGCGCTGCTGGAGTTCGATGCCGGTCTGGAGTTGCGCGTAGGGCGGAACAAGGGCGGGGCGGTGGAGGCGATTCTTGCGGAGGCTGGGGCTGGCGGGCCGGTTGCTTTTCTGGGCGACGATTTGAGCGACGAGGCGGCGTTTCGCGCGGTGAATCGGGTCGGGCGGCGCGGGTTGAGTGTGCTGGTACGGCGAGAGTGGCGCGAGACGGCGGTGGATGTTTGGCTGCGGCCGCCGGGGGAGTTGAAGGGGTTTCTGGAGAGGTGGGTGGAAGCAGCTAACTTCTAGGTGTTTTTCTACTCTCGGCCCTTCTTGTGAATCTCGATGCTGAGGCGCTTGATCTTCTGGTTGAGGGTGGAGAGGGGGATGTGGAACTGCTCGGCGGCGTCGGTCTGGTTCCAGTTGCAGCGCTCGAGCTTCTCGATGATGATGCGGCGCTCGATGTCTTCGAGGATGTCAAAGAGCGAGGCGTTGGGGTTGTGTTCGAGCAGGGCGTCCTGGAAGCTGCGGCCGGTGATGTGGCCGGGGAGCAATTCGGAGCCGATGACGGGGCCGCTGGAGAGCACGACGCCGCGCTCGATGCAGTTCTCGAGCTCGCGCACATTGCCGGGCCACTCGTAATCGATTAGGGCGCGCAGGGCGTCGGCGGAGAGCTTGCGCGGGGCGAGGCCGTTCTCCTTGGCATAGAAGTCCAGGAAGTGCTGCGCGAGCAGGGGAATGTCTTCGCGGCGGGCGCGCAGGGGCGGCAGCTCCACGGTGATGACGTTGAGGCGGTAGAAGAGGTCCTCGCGGAAGCGTCCGTCGCGGACTTCCTTGCGCAGATCGATGTTGGTGGCGGCGATGATGCGCACGTCGACCTGAATCTCCTGAATGCCGCCGAGGTGCATGAAGCGGCGGTCCTGGAGGACGCGGAGGATTTTTGCCTGGGTGTCCATGCCCATGGTGACGATTTCGTCGAGGAAGAGCGTGCCGCCGTTGGCGACTTCGAAGAGGCCTTTCTTTGAGGCGATGGCGGAGGTGAATGCGCCCTTGACGTGGCCGAAGAGCGTGGACTCGAGCAGCTCAGAGGGCATGGCGCCGGTATTGACGGGGACAAAAGGCTTGTCGCGGCGGGGCGAGTTGGCGTGGATGGCCTTGGCGATGAGTTCCTTGCCGGTGCCGCTCTCGCCCTGGATGAGGATCGTGGAGCGGCTGGGGGCGACCTGGGCCACCAGGTCGAAGACCTTGAGCATGATCTCGCTTTTGCCGACGATGTTGACGAAGTTGTAGCGCTGCTTGAGGGTGCGCTTGAGCTGCAGGTTTTCTTCTTCGGCGCGATGGCGGGCGACGGCGGAGCGGATGTCGGCCAGCAGTTTCTCGTTGTCCCAAGGCTTCTGGACAAAGTTTTCCGCGCCGGCGCGGACGGCCTCGACCACGTTGTCTACGGTGCCGTAGGCGGTGATCATGATGACCGGCAACTCCGGCTGGCGATCTTTGATCTGGGGGAGCAGTTCGAGGCCGCTCTGGCCGGGCAGGGCCAGGTCCAGCAGCACCAGGTCGAAGTTTTCGAGTTCCAGGATGCGGAGCCCTTCTTCACCATCGGCGGCCATTCTTACTGAGTACCCTTCGAGCGTGAGCAGCACTTCGAGCGACTCGCGGATGGAGGCCTCGTCGTCGATCACCAAGATACTGGCGGAGATGCCGGCGCCGGTGAAGTTACCGGTTGCGGCAGACGCGGAGGCGGGCAGATTCAAGGGCAAGTCGACCTCAGGCATGTACTGAATTCCTCAACAGGGGAAACTCGAGATGAAAGGTTGTGCCGGCGCCGACGGCGCTCTCGACATAAATCTTGCCGGCGTGCTCCTGGATGATGCCGTAGGAGACGGAGAGGCCGAGACCGGTGCCGCGCCTATCGCCAGGCTTGGGCATGGTTTTGGTGGTGAAGAACGGATCGTAGATGCGCTTGAGGTGCTCGGGGGCAATGCCAGAGCCGGAGTCGGTGACCAGCGCCTCGACGTGCCCGTTGACCAGTGTGGCTACGCGCAGGCGGCCTCCGCCGGGCATGGCTTCCTTGGCGTTCAACAGGAGGTTGAGAAAGACCTGCTGCAGCTTGCCGGGGTTGCCGTAAATGGGGGGCAGCTCCCCGGCCAGGTCGAGATCGACGACGATCTGCGCGGTCTTGAACTGGTGTTCGAGCAGGGAGAGCGTGTCGCGGATGACCTGGTTGAGGTTGGTTTCGCGGAATTCGGTGGTCGAAGTACGGGAAAAGTTGAGCAGGCCGTTGGCGATCTCGGCGGCGCGGAAGCTCTGCTGGGTGATCTTTTCGAGCACGGGGCCGAGGCGCGCATCGCCGCGCAGTTGTTTGGAGAGCATCTGCGCGTAGGAAGAGATAACGGCCAGGGGGGTGTTGATCTCATGAGCCACGCCGGCCGCCAGCAGGCCGATGGAGGTGAGCTTGTCAGCCTGGGCGAGCTGAGTTTCAAGCGAGACGCGCTCGGTGATGTCGTCGACCAGGATAATGCGGCCGACGGAGACGAAGTCCCGCGAGAGCAGGGGGGCGATGGCGATGTTGGCGATACGCTGCTCGCCGGCGCGGGTGGTCAGCGGGAACTTGTAAAGATGATGGACGCCTTGCTCGTTGCGGAAGCCTTCGAGGGCCTCGATGAACTCGGGCGGGAAGACGCTCGCGAGCGGCTGTCCGATGGCCTCGGCGCGGCTGAGGGCGTACATGGCCTCCATCTGCGCGTTCCAGCTCTCGATGCGGTCGTCGAGGCCGAGGGCGAGAATGCCGATGTTGATGGACTCGACGATGTTTTCGTTGAACTCCTTGAGGCGCTCGAATTCGCCGATCTTGGCTTCGAGGCGGGCATAGAGGCTGGCGTTCTGGAGGGCGATGCCGATGTAGCTGGCCAGGGACTCGAGCAGTTCGACGTCTTCGCTGGAGAGGAAGTCGCCGCCGATGGTGCGGCCGAGGCCGATGACGGCGATGGTATAGGTTGTCGATCCGTCCTGTACCCGGCAGGGGAGGTAGTAATTGAGGTCGAGCAGGGCGGCGGTGCGCTGCTGGGCCTCGGGCAGATGGAGGGCCTGCTGGGCGTTTTCGAGGAAGATGTGGGAGTGGTCGGCGGCGTTGTCGAAGTCGAGAAAGCCCAAAGCCAGGGAACCGGGCGCGAGACGGTCCTGCGCGGCGCTTGCCGTGGCGGAGGCGGGAAGGCCGTGGGAGGCAGCGAGGCGCAGGCGACCGGAATCCTGGGCCAGGAAAACCGCCACGCGGGCTACGAGCAGCGTGCGCGGCAGACGCTCGACGATGGATTCCAGCAGGGCATCGAGATCGGTCTCCGAACTCAGGCTGCGGCCGAATTCAACCAACGCCTTGCGGTAGTCGTAGCGATGGCGGTCGAAGGCCCTGTCCACCCAACCCTGAATTCTGCGCTTGAGGGGGTCGAAGATGGCGGCTGTCGCCAGGATGGCGATCACCAGGCCCCACTCTCGCACCGCGTCCGGCAGGCGGGTGTGGACCGCCAGGGCGATCAGCGCGATGATGCCGAAGTAGGCGCCAAGCAGCAGGGCGGTTGCCAGCGTGTAGGCCACACCGCGCTTGAAGATCAGGTCGGTGTCCATCAGCCGGTAGCGGACGATGGCCCAACTGAAGGTGAGCGGTAGAAAGACCAGCGAGAGGCCGGCCAGATTGGTGAGCAGCCGAGGCGGGTGCAGGTCGAGAAGGTAGGGGATGGCGTAAAACAGCGTGAAGGGCAGAACCGCCAGCAGTGTCCCGCGGGTTACCCACTTCAACTGCTGGCGCAACAGAGGGCTGTCGGCCCGGCTGTAACTGCGCAGGAAGAGCAGGGCCGCGAGCAGGTAGAAGGTGGCGTCGTAGGCGGTGGCGGTCTGGTTCAGGCGGTGATTGAGAAGTCCGGTTGCCTGCCAGCGCGTGATGGCGATCAGCCAGAGCCCGAGCAGTGCGGCGCCCGGAGCGTAGACCATCGGCAACAGCCAGCGGCGGCGGAGCTTCTTGAGCCGCTCCTCGGGGAAACTGAGGGCAAAATGCAGAAACAACGCCGGCTGGAGCGATTCAGCCAGCACATTGCACCAGAAAACGATCTGGTCGAGCGGGTCCAGCTTGCCGGTGTACTTGAGCGCGTAGAGCGCGAACGAAACCAGGCAGAACAGGTAAAAGTGAGTGGCGCGGGGAGCCCCCCAGCGGCGGAACAGGACATAGAAGCCGATGATCAGGTAGATGAGCCCGATGACGCGCAACCCCTGCGCCAGGCCTCTATCCGATGGCTCGGGGTAGACCATGACCGGCGTGTCCAGCGGAATACCGTCGCGGGTGATCGCGTAGTACGCCTCTCCGTAGACCCCGGTGCGGTAAAGAGCGCGCTCCAGATCGGCCAACTGCGCGGTGGGAGTGTAGTTTACTTCGCTAGGCAGGTCAGGCGCCTGAATGCCTTCGCGCTGGCGAGGACTTTCCGGCTGCACTTTGTCTCCGGTGAGAATGTCATGCGTCTGGACGCCGGCGCGCCGGCCAGGACTGACCGGCAGCACCTTGACTCCGGTGAGCAGGTCATGCGCCTGAATGCCGGCGCGCTGGCCGGGCATGTCCGGCAGCACTTTTTCCGCTACCAGCCCGCCCGCCGCCTCGCGCCACCAGACCCCGTCGTCGGGTTGCTGGAAATGGCTCTCCTGGCGAAGATTGAAGACCGCAAGCACAAACAGGCTGAGCGTGGCTACGCCCAGCAGGGTCGCCTGCAAGCGGTTGAAGAGACTCGTTTCCATGGGAGGACACTCTTACATCATCTGAATCTGCTGCTCACCACTCAATTGTTGCACGTCGGTTGCCATGTTGGGAAAATGCGCGGGTTACCACAATAACGATCGGCAATCGATTGAGAATACGCGAGATAGAGACGCAAGGTTCCGTGAAATGTCAACCGGAGTTTCCAGAATGTCTGGAAACAATGCAGGAAATAATAGGCAGTATACGCTGAAAGGGATCGGTCTATGGAAATAGGTAGCTCTTTGAGGGGAGGCGGGTTATTGCGCAGTCCGGCGAGAGATCGACCGTTTCCAGCGGTGATTTTCGCGGATCCGGCGCCGCGGAAGGGGTGGAATCAGAGCCGTCAGAGCTGGCCATAGGTGGCTTTGGGGCCATGCTTGCGCTGGTAGTGATGTTCGGAAACGTACACCGGTATCCCGGCATCGGATGCTCCGAGGAGGACGCTGCGGTAGGCGAGACGCGCAATGTACTCGAGGAGATCGGCGTGTTCGACGGCCTGGGCGGGGGTTTTGCCCCAGGCGAACGGGGCGTGACCGGCGACCAGGACGCCGGGGACGGCGACCGGGTCGAGGCCGCCGGAGCGGAATCGGCGGACGATGACCTCGCCGGTCGAGCGCTCGTAGGCTTCGGCCACCTCCTCGGCGGTGAGGAGTTCGGTGACCGGAACCGGGCCATGGAAGTAGTCGGCGTGGGTGGTGCCGAGGCAGGGAATGGGGCGGCCGGCCTGCGCCCAGGAGGTTGCAAACTCGGAGTGGGTGTGGACGACGCCGCCGATTTGGGGGAACTCGCGGTAGAGGCAAGTGTGTGTATCCAGGTCACTTGAGGGGCGCAGGGAGCCTTCGACGATTTTGCCGTCGAGGTTGGTGACGACCAGATCGGCGGCGGTGAGCGTGGCGTAGTCCGCGCCGCTGGGCTTGATGACGATGAGCGGCTCGGGGCCGGAGCGGCAAATGCCGCTGGCGTTGCCATAGGTGTACGGAGCCAGGCCGCGGCGGGCAATTTCGCGGTTGGCGTGGAGGACTTCTTCGCGGAGAGAGGTGAGGAGCATGGCAAGAACAGTGTACAGGGAGCAAGGGAACAGGGAACAGGGATCAGGGATCAGGGGTCAGGGAAAATGTCGGCCTGCAAGCCCACACATCTGTCGGTCTGCAAGCCCACAAACGGCAGGTTTGAAGAGCAATATGCGAAAAAGTCGCACTACAAGTAGGCAGAAAACGCAAAAGGTCCGGCTGGAAGCGGACCAAAAGCGCGAAAACTAGGCAAAATTGGTTGTTTTTGACCCCTTTTTGGCCCCTTTTTGCGCGCATTTGCGGCCCAATATGTACATATTTTGTGTACATATTGCCGTTCTTTGGCGGGCTTCGGTTTCCGGGCCGGGGATCAGGGGTCAGGGGTCGCGCGGCTGAGGACATCCGGCTTTTGCGCCTGTGGGGTAAGCTACTCCACATCCCGGCTGACGATTGATGAACTATCGACAATCTTCGGGAGGTTCTCAGCCAACGCTAACACCGTCGACGCTGCACCGCGCGCTGCCATCCTGCGAAACTCATCGTGGAACTCCGCCATACCTTCCAACTGCCCTTTTCGCATTTCAAGCACGGAGCGCAAGGCGTGTTCGTAGCCTAGCAGTAATATGCGCATACCAAGAATGTACTTTTCAGTCACTACGTCTTTTGCAATGTCGCCCCGAGTCCCAAGCCTGTATTTCAAGTGATATACGTTGTCGTAGTTGATCTTATAAAGCATCCCCGCCTCACCCAAGTCTTGAATGATTCCACCGTCAACTTCAGTAAAGTCGGCTGGCCATTGCTCAGTGCTGTTCCCGGATATTTCGCGACCGTCCGTGGTTAGTAAAAGATATTGCGGCAATCCATGTGTGGGGCCAGACTTGCCCTCTCCTTCTTTGCTTCCGCCCCCGTTCGGTGGAGGTTCCGGTTTGGGACCCGGCTTGGGCGGTTTCGGCTTCGTCTCTTTCTCTTCCTCCACAATCCGGATTGTTACCTTGTCTGTAACCGGATGCGGCATGGCATCATCTTGCAGCCCTACTTCAAGGACAATCTCCTCCCCGACCGACAGAACTTCCCGGTTCGGATCAAGATAAAGTGTCAGACGTCCATTATTAAGTTGCTCGCTTACAGTAAATCCCATATAAAAAGCTGAATCTATAAGTAGTCGCCCCTGAACGTCGGCACGCTGGAGGTAACCGTTCTCAGCATCTGTACGAGCTGCAATCGGCTTTCGTCGGTTAATAGGGCAGTCAACTCCTCTTTCTTTCGCTTTTCCCTCAAATCTGAGAAAGGTTGGACTAAACCGACCTTCAAATTCATCCTTACCTGTGTCACCGCCGCTCCCGGTCCCGCTGACGGATGGAAGAGTGATAACCGGGTCACGATTGGTTAGAAGGGCAGCCAGATTTCGGTCTCTGTCAACCAACTTTTGGAACAGTTCATTTCGCTGCGTTTTGGCTGCCTGGTTCATTTCCTCTTTCGCGACTTCATTTTGCAGTTCCTTGAGTGCATCCGAATTCTTGATTTGTAATGTCACCGCATCCTTGTAGCGTTCCCCAACAATCGTGTCACGTACATGTTCTCGGTCCCCTTTCCACACCTCATTGTGAGCCGCAAAGGTGAGATTGCTTGCATTCACGATTACGACGACTCTGTCTTTGAGCGCCGGAAATCCGCAAGACTGAGACAGGTAACCGCGCGTCTGCTTGAATTGGACCTGACCATTAACAGCATGAAACACGCGATTATTTGAATTCCCGAGCCAACCGGGCAGTTCTCGCTTTAGCTTAATGACGTAGATCTCAATTGTTCCAAGCTCTTGGCTCTTTACTGTTCCGACTGCAATTCGCCCAGTGCCAAACGCCTCGTCCTCGTCTACGTCGTCATCGTTCTCCCTGTGGGAGCGTAGGAGCAAAAACTCCATGCCACAAAATCCTCGTGGATCGATGCCCTCGGCACGTTCACCTTTGCGCTTTGGGTCCGGCTTCTGGCGGAAATCCAAGATACGAAACGGAAGGATCGTCTCAACGAGGTTCTCGTTTAATGCCTCTCGCGATCCGCGAAAACCGCTTGAGAACCTTGAGCCGATCTGATAGTCGTAGAGCTTGATGATGGTTCCGGTCTTTAAGTGGACACCGTCGTATCGCTTTCCATTCGACTTCATGAACGGAAATAGATTGTTCTCCTGAAATGTCGGTATTCTTCCATCTGGTAGGACGAAATACTCGGCGATAGGCATCGAGTCGCTGTTCCCAGGCCTCTTCCGCATCAGTGTAAAGCCCCAATCGCCCTTGGCGTCATAGCGGCGAGAAACGATGAGCTTGAACCACTTCAATCCGCAATAGCCCAACACACCGGACGACCCCATGTTGTATTTTCCCTGTACAAACGGGATGTCTTTCTTATTGCCGGTGCTAAGCGAGAGGAAGGTACTTTCAAATTTCTCCGGACTTTGGCCCTCGCCGTTATCGACAAATGTGTAGCAAGGCAAGCCGACCTTCTTGCTTTTCGCTCCGGTGACGCCGATGACGAGATTGTCTTGAGCAAAATCGCGGATCCATGGATCGTTTGGGTCAAGGCTGGTTAGTTTTCCGCCGCGTAGGGGTTTAATCAACAGATCCACGGCCTTATGCATTGTCGTCGGTGCATTCTTGCCCTTTGGGTCAATCCCTTTGAGAAATGCGTGCTTCATCAATATGGCGTCAACCATGTTGGTCATCAGTTCGGTGAGCGCTTTACCGCCGTCTGAGGCCTGGTTGGATGTGATATTGAAATTCGTCTCTCTATTGTCGAGGGGGCGCCAGTTCTTGGAGCTTCTCATTTCCGGTAGTGAGTCGATGATTTTTTGCACTACCGCTTCCGATTCGGAGGCCAGCAAACCGAGACACAAGTCCTTTTCTTTCATGTTCTTCCTATACGCTATTTTGCGGCAGTATTGCAAATACATTGGGCCAATATCTGAAAGTCTGTGCCCAAGCAGATTTTCATTGCAAAACAGGACTGGGTGAGTATACTTGCCTATAGTCAGGCAGAGGCTTATTCTCGTGAATTCCACCTCGGCACACATTTCGACCGCTCTGGCAGCGAAGCAGATCGGCGTATCGAAATCTACGCTTCTTCGCTGGATTTGGACCGGCGTAGTGGAGGATGTCGAGAAGGATCGCAGAGGATGGCGACGCTTTTATCCTGCCGATATTGACCGGCTGCGCGGATTCAATGAGGGCAACGAAGCCCGCGAGAGCGGGGCCGCATGAAGATACGGCGAGGAATTCACAAAGCGCCATCGTTCCTTGCGTTTGATTTCTTTTGCGGGGCTGGCGGAACAACTCGCGGGCTGATTGATGCTGGCGGTCACGTTATCGCGGGGATCGACAAGGACGATAGGTGCGAGAAAACCTATTGCGAGAATAACCGCAACAATACATTGGATGGGCAACCCGTTCGTTTTCTGAAGCGGGATATTTTCCCGGCGACGAAAAAGTATCCAAGCGGTGAACAGAACGACCTGTATGAAGATGTCGCTGGGCTGCTGCGGCAATACAAGAAAATGGCACCCCGTGTGCCTTTGCTCTTTGCAATTTGCGCTCCTTGCCAGCCGTTCACCCTCCTTTCTCGTAAGGAGCTAAGCGAGAAGCGGAAAGCAGGTAGAGAACGAGATCGAGATCTGCTACTTGAGGCTTGCCGGTTTGTTGCATGGTTTATGCCGGAACTCATTGTGTCGGAGAATGTTTCCGGGATAAATAACGAGAAATACGGTGGAGTCTGGAGCAATTTCCAATCAACTCTTGAATCGCTTGGATATGCCACCGGGACAAAGGTCGTTTGTACTTCCCGCTTCGGGATTCCCCAATATCGGAAGCGCTCAATACTGCTTGCCGCACGAAAGGATAGGGTTTTGCCCGAGCGACTGACGGAATTGATGGGCAGCCATATTCTCGTGCCAGAGAGCGACCCCAATGCCGTTATGCTCACGGTCCGGCAGGCTATCGGCCACCTTCCGCCGTTGGCCGCAGGAGAACAGCATCCTAAGATTCCCAATCACTGCACGAGGGCGTTGAGCGATCTTAACCTAAAACGAATTTCTTGTGCTGAGCCAGGGCAGTCGAATCTATACATGACAATGACAAAATTCGGCGACCTATCTCTTGGGTGCCACCAGCGCGTAAACGCGAAACTCCAACAGCGGTGCTTTACCGACGTGTATACGCGAATGGACCCGGACAGGCCATCTCCCACAATCACAACCAAATGTCACAGCATTTCAAACGGTCGCTTCGGTCACTTCGACGTCAATCAGGTTCGCGGGATTTCCTTGAGAGAGGCTGCGATTCTTCAGTCCTTTCCGGAGGATTATGTTTTCCATCCGCGGAACTTGGTCGGGCCGGTGGCGCGAATGGTTGGGAACGCCGTGCCGCCAAAACTTGCGGCCTTCTATGCAGAATATCTTTCGCATTCCGTTAAGCTGTCTCGGCCTCGTTAGCCCTAACGGTCCCCCGGAGGCGTTCTAGTAGTAATGCAGTGTCGGATTTGATCCGGCAGGTCCATACAACAAATACGCTCCAACCGGCATCCATCAGACGGGCAGCATTTGCTGCATCGCGCGTCGCATTTCCATTTATCTTGGAGCGCCAGAAATCTGTGTTTGTCGTTGGCAATTTGCCGCGCCGGCAATCGTGACCATGCCAAAAGCAGCCATGCACAAACACCACAGTTCGGTAACGGGGCAACACTATATCGGGGCACCCAGGCAGGTCGCGACGGTGAAGGCGGAATCGGTATCCTGCACGAAACAGGATCGACCGGACCATTTTTTCAGGCTCCGTGTTCTTACCGCGTACGGCAGCCATCATTGCCGAACGCGCCGTGCGACTGACACGATCCGTCATTTGTCATTAGAGTACATCTCTCGATCAGATTGGCCTCTTCCGGCACGGATTATGCCGGGGTTGAGGCCCTGGCTCTCCCTCCGGGGCTCAAGCCCGCCCAGAGGTGGCGGTTAATGTACGGGCTGAAGCCCGTACCCTTCACCACTGCTTGATGGCGCGGCACCCAGAGTCCGCCGCGGCGGACGGCCGCGCCCTTTCAAAGCGACGAAAAGCAACCGCAGGTTCCCCTTCGACTTCGCTCAGGATGAGGTAGTGGGTCAGTTTGAAAGAAAGCCGTCCCTCAGGGGCTAAAGCCCGGTTAATTTCATGGCGTTAATGTACGGGCTGAAGCCCGTACCCTTCACCACTGAAGCCCGTACCCTTCAAACTGACCCACTACTCAGGATGACAGCTTATAGAAGAAATGTGCCTGGGGCTGTAAACTTGCTTGCGGTGCGGGCGTCTACCTGAGTGATGGCGGCCGGCACAGCATTGGAAGCGATGACCATGGCCACGGCGGAAGAGATTGCCGCGCGAGAATTGGAGACTGCCACGGAGGAGTTCTCGCGCGTGGTGGAGAGCCACCGGCCGCAGATCTTCCGGTTTCTGCTGGCGCTGACGCGCGACGCGGACCTGGCGGAGACGCTGACGCAGGAGTGTCTCCTGAAGGCGCACCTGAACTGGGGCAGCTTCAGGGGCGAGTCGAGCGCGATGACGTGGCTGATGCGGATCGCGATCAACCTGCAGAAGGACCACTGGCGGAATCGCCGGATGCAGTTCTGGCGGCGCGCGCGGACGAACGCGGTGGACCTGGACGAAGCCAGCGAATGGCTGCCGAGCGGCGAGCGATCGGTGGAGCAACAATTGCTGGCGCGGGAGCGGGTGGGGCAGGTGTGGAAGGCGGTGGAAGGGTTGAGCGAGCGGCAGCGGACGGTGTTTCTGCTGCGCTACGTGGAGGAGATGGAGTTGAGCGAGATTGCGCGGGCCACGGGGTTGAGCGAGGGCACGGTGAAGTCGCACCTTTCGCGGGCGGTTGCGCGAGTGCGCGCGGAACTGGGGGGAAGACGATGAGTTTGAGGGATCAATTCGGAGAGGAGCCGAACAGATTGGCCGAGCGGACAGAAATGGGCGGCGATGCGATGGCCCCGGAGCTCCACCCCATCGACGAAAACCTGTCGCCGGGGACCCCGGAACTGGGCGAGGCGCTGAAGAATTTCCGCGCGAGCATACTGGCGTGGAGCGAGGCGGAGTATAGCCGGCCCCGGACGGCGGTGAAGACGGTGCGGCAGAGGAGTTGGCGGCTGGCGGCGGGATGGGCGCTGGGGTGCGTGTTGGTGGCTGGGGGCGCCGGGGGTGCGGTCTACGAGCGCCATCACCGGCAGGAGTTGGCGAGGATGGCGGCGGCGCGCGCGGCCGAGAGTGAGCGGCTGGTTGCCGCAGAGCGGGCTCGGGTAGAAGAAGAGGATTTGCTGGCCAAGGTGGACAGCGACGTATCGCGGGAAGTGCCGAGCGCCATGGAGCCGCTGGCACGACTGATGGCTGAGGACGAGGCCAAGTAGGCATAGCGTGTACGAGCGAATTCACGAAACAGGAGCAAACCCTTCGCAAAGAGGGGGAGGAGAACACGATGAAGGGAAGCATTGCGGTGCGGTTGGGATTGGCGATTGCGGGAGTTTTGCTGGCGGGCACGGCGCTGGCGCAGGGGCCGGGCGGCGGCGGCCGGGGAGATGAACCGGGGTTTGGGGAGCATCGGCCTCCGATGGAGAAGGCGTTCGGGCCCGAGGGCGGCCATGGGCGCTGGTGGAACAATCCGAAGATCGTGGAGCGGTTGAAGCTGACCGATGAGCAGCGGAAGGCGTTTGACGGCATTCTGCTGGAGCACCGGGAGAAGTTGATCGACCTGCGAGCCAGCGTGGAGAAGGCGGAGCTGGGGATGGAGCCGCTGATGGGCGACGATCAGCCGAACGAAGCCAAAATTCTGGCGCAGATCGACAAGGTGGCGCAGGCGAGAGCCGAGCTGGAGAAGGCGAATGCGCGCTTTTTGCTGGCGATTCGCGGCAAGCTGACGCCGGAGCAGTGGAAACATGTGCAGGCCTACCGCGCCAACCGTGGGCAGGAGCGCCGCGGCTGGGAACACTGCGGCCAGGGACGGGACGGCCAGGGACCGGGCGGACAGTACCACCGGCAGGCGCCGCAGCCGCAACAGCCGGCTCCGCAAGGCGCGGCCCCTGGAGCGGGCGCCGAGCAGTAACGAGGATTTCAATCGAAGGCTTTCACGCAGAGAGCAAATACGGTTGTAGTCAACACCGGTGGCGGCAGGGGGTGATCCTCTTGCCGCCGTTTTTTGTGCGCGAAAGACGGGCGGAAAAAGGGCCGCGCGGCAGCGCGGAACGCGGGTGCGGAGGACTCTCAAGGGCGCGGAACACCCCGGCCCCTGTCGCGAAGCGAGACAATCCGGTGGAGCGCATTGGGACAGCGAGTGAAGCGCATTGGGACAGCCATTGAACGGAACCGGGACAGGGTGAATCGGAGTGCGACAGCGGTGTGCGGGGACGATTCGAAAAAATATGACTAAAGTTATTTTCGCCAGTACCGATGAAGGGGGTGGATGCAAGGAGCCCA
The DNA here is from genome assembly GCA_003170825.1 of Acidobacteriaceae bacterium. Classification (GTDB taxonomy): domain Bacteria; phylum Acidobacteriota; class Terriglobia; order Terriglobales; family Acidobacteriaceae; genus Telmatobacter. Next base: position 21,707 of record PMYL01000023.1, on the reverse strand, counting down.
ACCGGAAGTTGCGGAGGGCCTGGCGGACGGAAGGAAGCACCGGCGGGCAAGGGCGCGAATCAAGGCATCCAAGAAGGAGCAGTCCCCATGGCCCTCGGTGTTTTGAACAATCTGTCAGCGATCTACGCAGAGAACAACCTGAACAACACGAACAGCAGCCTGCAGACGGTCCTGCAGCAGTTGTCGTCGGGGTCGAAGATCAACAGCGGCGCGGACGACGCCGCGGGCCTCTCGCTGGTGAATGGCCTTGCGGCCAACTCGGCTGCCTTGGCGCAGTCGACGACGAACGCGACGGAGGGAGTGGGCCTGCTGCAGGTGGCGGATGGCGCCCTTTCGCAAGTGACGAGCCTGCTTGACCGCGCCGTTACGCTGGCTACCGAAGCCTCGAACGGCACCCTTAACAGTTCTCAAGACGCTGCCGCCAACCAGGAATACCAGTCGATCTTGTCGGAGATCAACAACATCGGAACGACGACCACCTACAACCAGAACCAGGTTTTCACCGGCAATCAGGCAGGAACCGCGATCTACACCGGCGATTCATCGGCGGCGGGTTCGTCGATCGACAGCCTGTTTTTCGCCAAGCTGAGTTCGTCCATGGTGGGCGACTCGGGCGGCTCAGTGCAACAGAGCAGCGCGGGGCTGTTCGTGGATCTTTCGCTGGATGCGGCCGGGCCGGTGTTGAGCAAGGCGGCGGCGCAGAGCGATACGCTGGGCGGCACGGGCATCACGTTCACCATCACCAACCCCGACGGCACCACGAGCACGTTGACCACGACGGCAACCACGGTGAGCGGCCTGATCACAGAGATCAACAAGGATGGGATACCGGGCGTGACGGCCAGCTTTACCACCGCGGCTGCGGTAGGCGATATCGGCGTGGCCGGCGGCGACATGGGCATCCTGCTCTCGAATACCAATGCGAACGTGGCCATCGCGGGTTTGCCCGCGAACGTCCTCGACACTACCACGGGTGGACCCACATCGGATTTCAATTCCACCGCCGCAATCACAACCATCAGCTACGTGACGGCGAATGGCGGCGACCAGACCGCCGATCTTTCGACGACTAATCTGAGCACGCAGGGCAATGCGCAGAATGCGGAGGCGGTGCTGAATTCGGCGATCACCTACGTGGCGGCGCAGGACGGCTACATCGGGGCGCAGATCAACACGCTGAACTCGGTGAGCCAGGTGATGAGCACGCAGCAGGAGAATGTGATTTCGGCGCAGAACGCGGTGCAAGCCACCGACTACGCATCGGCGACGTCGAATATGTCGAAGTACGAGATTCTGAGCCAGACCGGCATCTCCGCGCTGGCGCAGGCCAACAGCGTGCAGCAGGAAGTGACCAAGCTCTTGCAGTAAAGGTTTAGCACCATTGCAATAACTTCAAGACAACCCAGGGACGGGCGGCGGCAGGGGGTGACCCTTGCCGCCCATTTTTTTGAGGCAGGGAACAAGGGAACGAGGGAACAGGGAACAGCCGTATTTCGCAACTTCGGTCCGCCTTTAATCGGCTTCCCCGGCTATTTCGTTTTTGCGGGTTTGAGAAATCAGAGAAAGGGATTCCTGACCTGGAGAGTTCCGAAGCGCTGACCGTGCTGGAGATCCTCGGTAAAAAGCAGATCGCACCGTGCCTGGATCGCGGCTGAAACGATCAAGGCGTCGTACCATGAAAGCCCGCTTTGGGCGTGGAGATGCAATGCCTCGGCATACAGCGCCTGGGACGAATGCACGACGAGCAACGGGCGGAAAACCGTGCTCAAATATTGTTCGGCGTCCGCCGCATGCATCGGTTGGGAGAACCGTCTCAGGGCCACATTGAAGAATTCCTGCACGACCTGATAGCTGATGACGCCCTTCTGCGTCGTCAGGGCCTCGCGGATGAGTTGCGCGGATTTCTGAGATTTTGCAGCGGAGCTTTGATCGAACGAATAGACGAAGATATTCGTATCCAGAAAGAATCTATCGCTCATTCAATTCGTCCCTGCTGAAGTGCCGGCCTGCATCGACGTGTTGCAGGTGTTTCATCAGCGCATCGAAGCCCTGGGCGTCTCCCGCGCTCTGAGCAAATTGCGCCAGCCATTCACGGAAGGCCTCGTTCAGTGTTCTGCGCTGCCCGCGCGCAATAGAACGCGCCCGCTCAATCAGGTCCTCGTCGGCGCTTAAGGTGATGTTCTTCATACGAAAACAGTGTACACGAGATTCGTGTAATTGATTCGCATATCGAGCACAACCCCTTCCTCTCATCCCTTGCATTCTGATTATGGTCCATTTATAATAGTCCATATTGGAGGCGATCATGCCCACTGCCGCAACAAACGAATCCACCATTAACGTCACTGCCTTCAAGGCGAAGTGCCTGGGACTGATCGACGACGTGGCGCAGGGAAAGACCGATCGCATCGTCCTGCTCAAGCACAATCGCCCCATCGCGGCTGTCGTTCCCTTGGGCGGCGATGCCGACGAGGCCTTTGATCTTTGGGGCGCAATGCGGGGAACGGTCACGGTTGCTCCGGGCGTCGATCTGACCGAGAGCACCGGGGAGATTTGGGAGGCGGAGCAGTAAGTGGCCGATTCCATACTGCCTGCCTCTATCCTTCTAGACACCTGCGCCGCGATCTGGCTCATGGGCGGCGAACCGATCTCGCCCGAGAGCCGCAAGGCCATCCTCAGCGCCAGCACGGCCCATGTTGGCGTCTACGTTTCGCCCTTTACTGCCTGGGAGATTGGCACGCTGATCGCCAAACAACGCCTGCACCTTACGCTCTCTCCCGAAGTGTGGTTCGAGAGACTGCTGGCGATGCCTAGCGTGCGGCTGGCCGAACTATCGCCGAAGATTCTCCTTGCCTCCACTGCGCTGCCCGGCCTGCCCCCCGCCGATCCGGCAGATCGCATCCTCGCGGCCACCGCTCGCGTTCTGGGCTGCGTCGTCGTTACAAGAGACCGGAAGCTGCTGGATTATGCGCGCGAAGGACACATCCGGGCAATCGCCTGCTGAACAGGCTTTCTTCTACCACTCCCCCGTAGTCAGGTACCCATGAATAGACGCGGCGGCCTTGCGACCTGCGCCCATGGCGAGGATTACCGTGGCGCCGCCGGTGACGATGTCGCCGCCGGCAAAGACGCCGCGCTTGGAGGTGCGCATGGTGTCGGAATCGGCGACGATGTAGTTGTATTTATTCGTCGCGAGATCTGGCGTGGTGCTCTGGATGAGGGGATTGGCGGTGGTGCCGACGCCGATGATGGCTACATTCGCGGGCAGAACGTACTCGGAGCCCTTGATCTCGACCGGGCGGCGACGGCCGTCGGCGTCGGGCTCACCCAGCTCCATGCGCACGCAGCGCGCCCCGGTGAGCCAGCCCTTTTCGTCGCCGAGGAACTCGATGGGGTTGGTCAACATGCGGAACTCGATCCCCTCCTGGCGGGCGTGCTTGACCTCTTCGGCGCGGGCCGGCATCTCGGCCTCGGAGCGGCGATAAACGAGAGTAGCTGTCCGCGCGCCCAGCCGCCTGGCGGTGCGCACCGCGTCCACGGCGGTGTTGCCGCCGCCCACCACAATCACATCGCGATCGCGGCAGTCATAGACCGGCTGATCGTATGCAGAAACCTGGTAGGCGCGCATGAGATTCACGCGGGTGAGGAATTCATTGGCCGAGTAGACGCCGTTGAAGTGTTCGCCGGGCACGCCGAGAAAGACCGGCAGTCCCGCGCCGGTAGCCACGAAGACCGCGTCGTAGTGTTCGTCGCGCATCAACTCATCGATGGTTACGCTCTTGCCGACGACGACGTTGGTCTCGAACTCGACGCCCATGCGGCGCAGGTTGTCCACTTCTTCTTTCACAATTGCCTTGGGCAGGCGGAACTCCGGAATGCCATAGACGAGCACGCCGCCGAGCTCGTGCAGGGCTTCAAAAACGCGGACGCGATGGCCCTTCTGGACCAGGTCTCCCGCGGCCGAGAGGCCGGCCGGACCGCTGCCGACAATGGCCACGCTCTTGCCCGTGGAGGGCGCGTTGGCGGGCAGTCCAAGCTGGCCGCTCTCGCGCTCGAAGTCGGCGACAAACCGCTCCAGGTTGCCAATGGCGACGGGCGCGCCCTTCTTGCCCAGCACGCATCCGCCCTCGCACTGGTTCTCCTGCGGGCAGACGCGGCCGGTGATGGCGGGCAGAACGTTGTCCTCGCGCATTTTGGCCGCCGCGGCAAGATAGTCGCCGGAATAGATGAGGGCCACTACTTCCTTGATCTTTACGCCCACCGGGCAGTCGATGACGCAGGCGGGCTTGGCGCATGCGATGCAGCGCGTGGCCTCGGTGAGGGCGTCGGCCGCTTGCAGGCCCAGATTGACTTCTTCAAAGTTGCGGCTGCGGACCAGAGGGTCGAGCTCAGGCATGTGCGCGCGCAGAATCTTCATCCGTTCCTTGAGGGGAAGAATATTCATTGCAGAGCGGGGAAGAGCATTCTTCTCAGCCATGATGCGCTTCCTCCGTAGCCAACTCCGCGCGTAGCTGGGCCACTTCCTCTTCCTTGTTTTCTTCGAAACGCTTGAGGGACTGGCACTCATGGTCGCGGTACATGGCGTTGCGCTGCATGAGGACCTCAAAATTGACCAGCGAGGCGTCGAACTCCGGCCCGTCCACGCAGGCGAACTTGCTTGTGTTGCCCAGAAGCACACGGCAGCCGCCGCACATGCCCGTGCCGTCCACCATGATGGAGTTGAGGCTGACTATGGTCTTGATGCCCAGCGGCGCGGTGATGCGGGCGACGGCGCGCATCATGGGGACGGGGCCGACGGCGAGGACAAAGTCGATCTTGCGGCCGGCGGCGAGCAGATCGTTGAGCTTTTTGGTGACCAGGCCTTGCTCGCCGTAGCTGCCGTCGTCGGTCATGATGTAGATCTCGCTGCTGGCCATGCGGACCTCGTCTTCAAAGACCACCATATCGAGACTGCGCGCCCCTTCAATGAAGATCACATGATTGCCGGTCTGCTTGAGGGCGTTGGCCGTGGGTAGCGCCATGGCCGTGCCCACGCTGCCGGCAAGAATCACAGCCGTGCCGTAGTTTTCAATCTCCGAGGGCCGGCCGAGCGGGCCCACGATGTCCAGAATGGAGTCGCCCGCCTCAAGACAATTGAGCAGCGAGGTGGTCTTGCCGATGGCCTGCACCACGATGGTGACCGTGCCGGCCTCCGGGTCAGACGACTTGATGGTGAGCGGAATGCGCTCGCCCTTCTCATGCAGGCGGAGAATGAGGAACTGCCCCGGCTTCTGCTTGCGCGCAATGCGCGGCGCCTCAACCACAAACTGCTTGATATTGAGGCCGACGTTGCGGGCTTCCACGATTCTGTACATGAAAGTATGACTCCGATTCGATCGAGGCTATGAGCAATTTGCCTTCGCGCGCGGTTGGGGAGACTGGACACAAGAACTTGTGCTGCCCCGGATAGGGGCGAATTCATAGCCATCCTTCTTGATTATTCAGCAATTTAGGAAGAGAACCATGTGATGTGAGTCACCGGGAGAATGTGGCTGGGCGCGGCCCAGATCTGCTGGTCAGTCTCCCGTCTCGGGGTTTTCTGCGGCGGCGGCTTCCATGCGGGTGAGGATGGAGCGCATCTCGACGAACTCCGGCCGGCCGTGGAGGGGTTTCAGGCGTGGATCGGCGAGCATCTGGAAGAACCAGGGGCAGCGGGATTGCTCGGCGGTGCGCAGTTCCGCGAGTGCGGCATCGAGGTCCCCGAGGGTGACATAGACGGCCGGCGTGAACGAGTTGAGGACGAAGCGTTCGCGGCTCAGCCATTCCAGACGTTCGAGGATGGCGCGGGCCTCGTCCGCGCGGCCTTCGCAGGCGAGGGCATAGGCGTGGACGGCGGTGGCCAGGTCGAAGTAAGGCAGGCGCTGGGCAAGGTCCTGCGCAAGCCCGGTTCCGCGCGCGGCCTCGCCGTTGAAGGCGAGAATCATGGATCCGTAGAGATTGGCGCCTTGATGGTCGGGGAAGAGAGCAAGGGAGTGGCGGATGCACTCCACGCTCTCGGCTGCTTGCCCGGCCAGGTGGAGCGCCCAGGCCAGGCGGGCATGCAGCCAGGGCGAAAAGGGATCGAGTTGGATGACGGCGCGCAGCAACTCGATGGCCTCGGCAAAGCGGTGGCGGCTGAGAGCGAACATCACGCGCAAAAGGGTGGTCCAGGGATCGTGGGGCAGATGCGCGGAGAGGGAAAAGGCCTGAAGAGCGGAAGGCAAATCGTGGTCCACATGGAAGCTGACCCAGCCGAGAGCGGGGAGAATGGCTTCGGGACGCTGGGAGACATCCGGGATCAATGCCGCAGTATGGCGTATCTGCTCAGCGGCAACGGCCGGAGACATATAGCCGTAGAAGGCCTGGGTCACGCAGAGGTTCACCAGATCGACGCGGGCAGCGATCAGAGAGGGGTCCAGTTCGATTGCCCGGAGAAGGTGTTGCAGGCCGTCCTGCATACGGTGGCGCTGCATGGTCTGCCATTCATAGTGGGCGCGCTGGAAGATTTCGTAGGCTTCCCGGTGCTCCACCCCAGCGGCCAGGACCTGGAGATGGGGCGCGCTCTGCGGATCGAGGGCGGGAGCCGCGGCAGCGGAGATGGACAAGTCTCCCGTGCTCCACCCCTGCGACAAAGTGGACGCCGGGGTACGGGGTGCCCCCTGGGCAAGGGTCGGGGCATCGCCGGGGACCCCGGTTCTCCACCCCTGCGACAAAGTGGGAGCCCTCTGGGCATCGCCGGGGACCCCGGTGCTGAGGCGAAGGACCAGGCGTTCGACCAACTCGGATTCCAACCCGGCGATCCGGCTTTGGGGCACGAGCAGGTCTTCCACCCAGAGTTGGGCGCCATCCACGACCCGGATCATCTCAGCGCGCAGGCGGAACTGCGAAGGCAGTGCGCGCAGGGTTCCCGTGAGGACGAGGTCGGCTTTGAGCGTTTCGCCGATCTGGTGCGCAGTGAGCCCGCGGCGGGCCAGAGTAAAGATTGAATCCCTCGCCAGCACGGAAACGACCGGATGGGGCGCGTTGGCGAGCCGGGTAATTGTCTCCTCGGCGATGATTGGGCCAAGATGCTCGGGGAGGGTGTAACCGGCGGCGAAGGGCAGGACGGCCAGCCGCGGGAGCGCACTCACCGTGGCGGCGCCGTAACGCCTGACCTCGGCGGAGAAGCGATATCCGCGCTTGTAGACGGTCTGGATGCACTTTTCCGGTTCAAGGCGCGCGCGCAACGAGGAGAGGCACCTGGGAACGCTGTCGGCGGTGACATGCACATCGCCCCACAGCGCCTGGCGCAGTTGGAGGGGAGAAACAATCTGACCTGCGTGGGCAACGAGGAGCCGCAACGCCGCCAGCTCCCTGGGGGGCAGGTGAACGACTGCCTCTCCGCGCAGGAGGGTGCCATCGGTTTGCAGCCGAAAGCCTCCAAAGGCAAGCACCGGTTCCGCACCCCTGCGACCAGGACCCGTCGCAGGGGACCCCGGCTCTCCACCCCTGCGACCAAGACCTGTCGCAGGGGACCCCGGCTTCGGGGCGCCAGGTGAACGTGATGAGGGCTTATGCATCCCAACCAACGCATTTCCTGGGGTTCCTGTCGATCTGCCCGGTGATCTAGCGCCATCCGCTCAAGGGAAATGGCAGCCGCAGGCAGTACCGCAGGGACCCGCATGATGAACATCCAGGGAAGAAATGGGCAGCAGTTTCAATGAGTTACCGGGTTTGTCTCAGACCGGCTGTTTGGTCCCATCCCGATTATCCACATTCGGAAGGCCACGGGAAGGCCCTGGCAACGACTTTCCTGCGCTTGAGGTAATCAAAACGGGTCATTTGGTAACTAGAGAGTTAGCCGAACGTCTTGATTGCGTCCCTCTCAATCTTTGGAGTTTGGGCAGGTTTCCCGATTGAAACGATCCTGGAATTCGAGTCACAGATCGGGGGCCGGGGATCAGGGATTCGCGTTCAGTGCGGGAAAGAGCGATCCGCGGGCAGACTTGAGAGAAAAACTTCAGAGAACTTTCAGGAAATAGAAGATCGCCTGCTGGCAAGCTAGTCCAGAGGCTTCTTTAGAGCCCCAAAGGAGTTTGCGATGGCCAAGACTGTTTCGTATGCCCAGTGGTCTCTGGAACCCTACTGCATCGGACTGAAGCTGCGCGCGCTGCGGACCCAAAAGCGTCTCACGCTTTCGCGCCTGGCGGCCGAGACCGGGCTTTCGACGGCGCTGCTTTCAAAGCTGGAGACGAACCGGATGATTCCCACGCTGCCGACGCTGGCCACCATCAGCCGGGTGTACGGCGTGGGCATGAGTCACTTCTTCGCGGAACCTGCGCGGCATACGCTCTCGATCACGCGAAAGGCCCACCTGCAGAGTAACGGCCGCGGCCTCGAGCCGGTGAAGGTTACCCCGTTGAACGCGGCGGGGGAAGGAACCCGGCTGGTGGCGCGGATGGTGGAGTTTCCACCGGGCGGAGCCACGAGCGCGATGGATAGCTTTCGCGAGACGAGCGGCCTGGTGTATGTGCTGGAAGGACGGCTGCAGTTGGACGCGGGCGGGATGCAAGAGGTGCTGGAGGCGGGCGATTGCGCCTGCATGGAGAGTGAGATGGCGCTGGCGTGGAGCGCGGCGGGAAAGCACCGCTGCCGGGTGCTGGCGGTGTTGCCTGGCGCTCCGCGGACGGAAGGCTGAGCGGGCTCGCGGGGTACTATTTGGCGACGCGCGCGATCAACTGGAACGAGTCGAGAAAGCGCGTGGTATCGGCATACGGCTTCCCGAGGGGGTACACGACCAGCGTCTGGTAGAGTGTGGTGCCCACCATGTAGATGCGGGCGGAAAAGTGCGCCGCATCGCTCTCCGCCTCAAACGTCAGCCCGCGGTAGATGCCGAGGGTCATCTTTTTCTCGCTGAGCAGGTGAGAATTGGAGTTGGTCAGGGCTCCGTTCTTGGCTCCTTGCAGCAGAACGTCGGGATCCTTGCCCGCGGCCTGCGCGCCGTAATCGCAAACCCCGATGAACATCGCCACTTCGCCATCCTGCCCGATATACGAACGCAACTCAAAGCTGCCTGCATCGGTGGGAACATCCCTCTTCTGGAGTTCGGGCTCAGAGGGAAAGGAGGCGCTGAATCCATCCGCGGGATAGCTGTGCGATTTCCACGCCGGCGTCTGCGCGCTCGGCGTGGTGGGCGTCTGTGCGCCGATTACTGCGGCAAACGCCAGCAGGGCAACTGCGAGGGAAAAGCGGCGGAGCAGGGGATTGTGCATTCCGTGCATTTTGATCGACCTCCTTGAGATGGAGTCCCTGATTCTAGCATTTTTGCGCGTGTTTGCGCGGCATTTTCGCTTCGCCGGACGATCACCTGTTTGCCCGCATCGAGGCTAGTCTGTAGGATGGTTTGGAATCTCAGGGACACGAGACCATGCGGCCCAACTTTCATCTGATGAAGGCGACGCTGACCGGAGCGCTGGGCGGCCTGCTCTTCGGATTCGATACGGTGGTGATCTCGGGCGCGATCAATGCGCTGGTGCGGCTGTATGGCTTGAGCGCGCAGGGCAAGGGCTGGACGGTGGCCATTGCGCTGATCGGCACAGTGGCGGGAGCGCTGGGCGCCGGCGTGGCGGGACAAAAGCTGGGCGGGCGCGAGACCTTGCGGATCACGGCCCTGCTGTATGTGATCTCGGCCGCCGGCAGCGGGCTGGCGTGGAGCTGGCCGTCGCTGATGGTCTTCCGGTTTGTGGGCGGGCTGGGCATCGGCGCGTCGAGTGTGCTGGGGCCGGTGTACATTGCGGAGCTTGCTCCGGCCAAGTGGCGCGGGCGGCTGGTGGGGACATTCCAGTTCAACGTGGTGCTGGGGATTCTGGCGGCGTACGTGTCCAATTACGGGATTCGCACGCTGCACCTGGGCGCGGCGGAGTGGCGCTGGCAGGTGGGCATTGCCGCGCTGCCGGCGATGGTCTTTCTGGCGCTGCTGTTCGGCATTCCGCGCAGCCCGCGCTGGTCCGCCTCGCGGGACCGGATCGATGAAGCGCTGGCGGTGCTGAAGCTGATGGGCGATCCGGACCCGCAGGCGGAACTGGCCGACATCCGCGCCGCGCTCAAGCAGGAACACGCCTCGGCGCACGAGCCGGTCTTCCGCTGGAAGTACCGGTATCCGCTGTTTCTGGCCATCTCCATCGGCGCGTTCAACCAACTGGCGGGGATCAACGCGATCCTCTATTACCTGAACAGCATTTTTATCTCGGCCGGGTTCAGCCAGATATCAGGCGACCAGCAGGCCATCGCCATCGGTTTCACCAATCTGATCTTCACCGTGGTGGGCATGGCGGCGATCGACAAGTTGGGACGCAAAACCCTTCTCTTGATCGGCGCGGCGGGCACGGCGAGCTGCCTGGCGGACGTGGCGTGGCTGTTCAAGACTCATTCTCACCCTGGGGCGCTGGTGTGGATTCTGGTGACGTATATTGCCTTCTTTGCGCTGTCGCAGGGCGCGGTGATCTGGGTGTACATCGGCGAGGTTTTCCCCAACTCGGTGCGCTCCAAGGGCCAGGGCGTGGGTAACGCCAGCCATTGGATCATGAACACGGCGATTGCGCTGGAGTTTCCAGTGGTGGTGCACTACCTGAATACGGAGACGCCGTTTGTGTTCTTCGCGGCGATGACGGTGGTGCAGTTCCTGGTGGTGCTGTTCGTCTATCCGGAGACCAAGGGGCAGACGCTTGAAGAGTTGCAGCGGAGGCTGGTTCCGGGGACGTAGCGCCCGACGGTCCGCTCATTCGTGACCGAAGTCACGGGTGAAGGGGCTCGAAAGGCACTATATATAATTTGTGGCGGCGGGTGCGCCTTCCGGGAGCCCGGTGAAACGTCACCCACAAGTGAGGTCAACCATGGAGCAGTCAGCGGTACCAGTCGCGGAACAGGTGAGGGAAGTGGTGCCGGCCGTGGTGGAGGCTTTGCACGAGCCAAAGGCCGGGGAAAGCTCGCCGCTGGTGGCCGCCAACTCCTTCGAGGCCGAGGCTTTGCGGACGGAGATTATCCGCGTGGGGCGCAAGTTGTGGGAGCGGCAGTATGTGGACGGCAACGGCGGCAATATCAGCGCCCGGCTGGGCTCGAAATATGTGCTGTGCACGCCCACTATGCTGAGCAAAGGCGACCTGGAGCCGGCCGACATCTGCCTCTCGGACCTGGAAGGGAACATCCTGGCCGGCGACCGGTCGCGCACCAGCGAACTGCTGCTGCACCTGGAGATTTACAAGGCCAACCCGCGGGCGCGAGCCGTGCTGCATTGCCATCCGCCCTACGCCACGGCCTTTGCCATCACCGGCTCCATGCCGCCCGTTGGGCTGATTCCCGAGTATGAGATCTTCATCGGTCCGGCGGCGGTGGCGCCTTATGAGACGCCCGGTACGCAGGCCTTTGCCGAGACGGTGCTGCCCTATGTGCAGGACCACAACACGATTCTGCTCACGAACCACGGCGTGGTGTGCTGGGCCGACACCGTGACCCACGCCGAGTGGCTGGCCGAGATTCTGGATAACTATTGCAAGACGTATCTGATCGCCTTGCAGATCGGCAAGCCGCTCCAGTTCATCCCGGACGGCAAGATCGAGGAGTTGCTGACGCTCAAGCGGCGGATGGGGCTGCCCGACGCCCGCATGGCCCGCGCTTCAAAGCAGGACGGCCCCGGCCAGGGACGCTGAACTCGATTAGCTGGTCGAGCAGGGGTTGGCGCGGCGGGAAGGGCGGGAGTAAGGGAAAGGGGACTACCGATGGTTCGCAGACTGATTTATGGTGCGCTCTCGATTGCGCTGTTCGCTGGGATTTCCTTGCAGGCGCAATCGAGTCCTAAGCTCAACAATCTCCTTGTTTATGGGGATGGGTTTGCTTTCGGGGTCAAGGAGCCCGATGGCTGGCATGGCGACACAGATAAAATCGCATCGAAATATCATGTCAATGTTGTGTTTCTGCCGCCTGAAGAGTCCAGGAAGAACGACGTTACGATTCGCGTGCGAATCAACGGCAAGCAGGATGAGAACACGATTGAAGACTTGAACTACGATATGGAGGGATACAAGAAGGAGTTCCCGAAAGCGCAGTTCGCCGATCTGAATATCGCTCACGCCGAATACAAGACGTTTGCCAGGACTGTTTTCATTCCAAATCAATTTTATGAGTATGTTGCCTATCTAAATCCGGGGCCTGGGAGACGGTTTCTTTTCTCTGTGGCAATGTCCAAGAAGAATGGACCTGCTACTGATCGCGAACTCAAGGCATACGAGGTGGTTCTAAAGTCCGTCGTGTGGCTCTCTTCAACCGAAACCGAAAAGCACTGATTCACAGCCCGTTCTCCCACCTTTGAGCCTTTCGGACCAGCGCAAGGCCCTTTGGTGAGGGAAAAGCGAAACTGTGCTACACTGTAGTTGCGCTCAGTGATTTGGCCGTGAGCGGCGGTTTGCCCCCAATAAGGCAAGTTTGCCTGGCACAGATTTCCCCAAGCCCCTACAGCGTATACCCATGAGTCTCCCACCCGGTGACTCTGCCTTGGACCATGGATTGGTGCTGAGGACCAGACGCCTTTGCATCCTTGAATGAGATCAGGCGCGCAAGAACCGGGAGCATCAGATGTTCGTTGATTGCGTGGGAGCGGGTAGCCGGCCGGCAGTGTGCCGCTTGGCGTACAAGTAGCGTGTGGCAGCTCCGGGCCGCTGGCGTTCTAGATTTTCGAATGCCGGTTGGCCAGTCCTTAGAACGGCTTTCGGTTCTCCCTTACGCATATTCGATAGCAGGCTTGCACCCGATCAGGATTCGTGTGCGCGCCTCAAGTCCGGTTCCGATTGCAGGCCCCAGGGAAAGTGGGGCTCGCGGAGCCCAACAGGAAAATAGACCATTTTGACGACTCAGTTTTCACAGTTTTCCCTTTCGGCCGCGCTTTTGGCGCGGCTTGACCAAAACAAATTTGAAACTCCCACGCCGGTGCAGGCCGGCTGCATTCCTCCTGCTCTGGAAGGCCGCGACGTACTGGCCACGGCGCAGACCGGGACCGGCAAGACGCTCGGCTTCCTCATTCCGATCATCGAACTCCTCCAAAAGACCGAAGCGCGGAGCGCCGTAGCGCAGGCGCTGATCCTGCTGCCCACGCGCGAGCTGGCCATGCAGGTGGAAAAGCACTTTCGCGCGATTCGCACCAGTTCGGCGCAGACCGTTGCCCTGGTGGTGGGCGGGCTGGCCGAAGGGCCGCAGATCGAGGCCATCCGCCGCGGCGCGCGGCTGATTGTGGCCACGCCCGGACGGCTTGAGGACTACATCAAACGCAGGCTGGTGCGGCTGGACCAGGTGAAGATCCTGGTGCTGGACGAGGTGGACCGGATGCTCGATATGGGCTTCCAGCCTGCGATTGCGCGCATTGCGGCCACGCTGCCGGCGGTGCGCCAGACGCTGTGCTACTCGGCCACGCTCGAAGCGTCTGTAAAGGACGTGGCGCGCAAATACCTGAACAACCCGGCGCGCATCGAGATCGGCTCGGTGCTGAAGCCGGCCGAGAACGTGGAGCTGCGCACCTTTGAAGTGGAGCCGGACAAAAAGCAGGAGCTTCTGGAACACCTGCTGGGCGCGGAGACGGGCAGCTTTCTGGTCTTCGTGCGCACCAAGCATGGAGCGGACCGCGTGGCGCGGCGGCTCAGCCGGTCGGGGTGGTCGGCGACGCAGATTCACGGCGACCGTTCGCAGTCGCAGCGGAATGCGGCGCTGCGCAGCTTCTCCGAGGGGCATCACCGGGTGCTGGTGGCGACCGACGTGGCCGCGCGCGGCATCGACGTGGCCAACGTGGCGCACGTAATCAACTTCGATATGCCCAAGGTGGCGGAGGACTTTGTCCATCGCGTTGGGCGGACGGGGCGGGCTTCGGCGCATGGCGTGGCTTCGACCTTTGCCGGACCGGCGGAGCGGGGCGATCTGCGCAAGATCGAGCGCACGCTTTCGATTCAGATGAAACGGTTCAGGGTGCGGACGGTGGGGGATGCAAAGGCGGCGTAAAGACGAGTTGGGCCGGGAGCGGCTTACACTGCTTCCGGCCCGATAACTTACAGCAAAGATAAATTATCGTGCCGAGGCGGGAGATTGAACGACTCCTGGTTCTTCTGCCAGTTCGTCAAGCAAAGAAAGAAACTTTGATTTCCTGACCCACCTGCACCCGAACGGAGGATCGTTCTTTTCCGGTGGAAATGCGCGTACCCCTTTCGGAAGGACAATGTAATCCATGCATACTCTCACTCCGTAGTCGCATGATTGCGAAGGAATCGTCCCGTCGAACACGCACTCGTACGAAACCCCCATTGAGCTGTATCCTTCATTGAAAACTTCGAGGTATCTGACGGCGCCGTAGGGCGCCGTTGGTGCTGTTGTTGGCACGGCAGGCTCCTTCGCGTTGCGTAGGAAGACAACGTATTCCTCGCCAAGCCTTCCCCCGATGAACGGACCGTAATAGAGCGACTTTCCCTTGGCTGTTCCTTTGAAGCTGGTCAGTACGACCGCTTTGTATAGGGCGGTCTTGTAATTCTCCGTATCGCCGGAGACGATGCGCACGACCGCCACCACGTCGGACATCTTGAACAGTTGTGCCAACTGGATCGTTCCGGGTTCAGTGATGGTAACCGTTTCCGTTGGCGGGTCCGTCTTTACGGTGACTGATTGCCCGGTGGTGATCCGCGGGGGAAGGACACAGACAAGAGTCAGTCCCGCCAAGAAGAGTGCGCTTTTCATAGCCAACACTATACCTCCATATGACGAAGCCTTGCAGGTATATTGGGGTTCCGTCTTCTGTATTATCCGTCAAGGTGTGTGTGGAAGAATGCCGCGATTCGGTGGCGGGCGTCCATGCAGGCCGGTTCGTTGTAGGCGATGCCGGCAAAGCGCATCAGGTCGAACCAGAAGCTTTCCTTGTTGTTCATGAAGGAGTGGCCGGCGTCGGGGTATTCCTTTACGTCGTGAGGGACGAGGGCGCGCTGCAAGGCCTGTTCGAGCTGGTCGGCGATGCCCTGCTCCCACTTGGCCTGCCCGCCGTAGCTGCCGACGACCGGGCAGGCTGTCTGGAGGAAGTCGTCGATATCCGCGGGGAGCTTGCCGCCGTAGTTGATGCTGGCGGCACTGAATCCATGGCCGGAGACCAGCAGCATTGCGAATCCGCCGCCCATGCAGAAGCCGATGACGCCGATTTTGCCGGTACAGTTGGGCTGGGCCGTGAGCCAGGCGCGGGCGGCCTCGACATTGTCGAAGGCGGGTCCGGACCGGGCAATGAGGTCGCGGATGACGGCGCGCAGGCAGCGCAACATTCCGCCCTTGTAATAAAGGTCAGGCGCCAGGGCGAGGAAGCCGGCCTCGGCCAGCCAGTCGGCCTGGTTGCGGTGGTCCTGGCTCATGCCGCCCACATCGTGCAGCACGACTACGCCGGGGACGGGGCGCGGAGTGGAGGGAACGGCGAGCCAGGCGGGCATCTGGCCGCGCGGGGTAGGGATGAGGACGTCGGGCATGGGTGTTCTCCCGGTTCTGGGGGCGGTATGGCCGCCGACAGACGATTCTACTCTCGATTCGTGCCAGAAGGATCAACGAATGCAAGCGCTTCATGGTCCCGTTCGTTGACTCTGGGGCGGGATTCGGGTATTCTGGAGTTCTTGCGCGGTGTTGCGCCTGGGGTCTGTGTGTGTTCACCCTGACCCGGCTGGCGGATTGCCTTTAGGGGTCCGCTGGAGCAGGCCTACCGGCTGCTGGACGTTGAATTTGCCCAGCCCAGCCAGAGCCCTACGAGGGCCAGCCCCCGCAATCCTCACCCGAACAGATTTGTTTGGCAGTGGGTGGAATTGAGGCCCGTGCGCTTGTTTGCGCGGGCAAAGGCGCTTTGCGTTGTAGTTTTTGGTTGAGATTGTCTGTACGGCAGGCCGGGGTGACCCGCAATCCTTTGCCGGGCAGGGTGTTTAGAGGGCAGGAGAGAGATGGGTACCTTTGTTCCGAGCGGCAAGGATATTGACCGCAAGTGGTATGTGGTGGATGCCAGCGGCAAGACGCTGGGGCGTCTGGCGACCAAGGCAGCCGACTTGCTGAGCGGCAAGCTGAATCCCCGCTATGTGCCGTACATCGATATGGGCGATCACGTGATCGTCATCAACGCGGAGAAGGTGCGGCTGACCGGCCTGAAGGCCGAGAAGAAGCTGTATCGCCGCTACACCGGTTTCCCCGGCGGGTTGCGCGAGGAATCGTTCACGCGCCTGTTGAACCGCAAACCGGAACAGATTTTGGAGCAGGCCATCAAGGGCATGTTGCCCAAGAGCAAGATGGGCCGCCAGATGGCTACGAAGCTGAAGGTCTATCGCGGCGACAAGCATCCCCACCAGGCGCAGCAGCCGGTGGCTTTGGAAGTGGCATAAGACAGGGAATAGGGAACAGGGAATAGGGTTTTGGCCGGGATCGGAAGACCCGGCGGAGAGAGCGGAGAATGGCAGATCTGGTTCAGTATTACGGGACGGGACGGCGCAAGTCGGCGATCGCGCGCGTCTTTCTGCGTCCCGGCACAGGCGAGTGGAAGGTCAACGGCAAGGCATTCGAAGTGTACTTCGTGACCGAGCAGCAGCGCGTGGCCGCCAAGCGCACGCTGGCGCTGACCGAACTGGCGGGGACCTTCGACGTGGTGACCACCGTGAAGAGCGGCGGCGTATCCGCGCAGGCCGATGCAGTGAAGCTGGGCGTTGCCCGCGCACTGGTCGAGTTCAATCCGGAGCTGCGCAAGGTGCTGAAGGCTGAAGGCCTGCTGACCCGCGACTCGCGCATGAAGGAGCGCAAGAAGTACGGCCAGAAGGGCGCCCGCGCACGGTTCCAGTTCTCGAAGCGCTAGTTTTTTCGGTTTCACCATTTCCCGCGAGAGCGGGTTCAATCCGGGCAAGGCGAAGGTCAGCCCGGATGCAATCCACGAAGGAGGCCCATTGGCCACGATCACAATGAAGGAGCTGCTCGAAGCGGGTGTTCACTTCGGGCATCAGACCAAGCGCTGGAATCCGAAGATGAAGGAATACATCTTTGGAGAGCGCAACGGGATCTACATCATCGACTTGCAGAAGACGCTGAAGCTGTTCAAGGAAGCGTCGAAGTTCGTCACAGAACTTTGCACCGGGGGCAAGACGATTCTGTTCGTCGGCACCAAGCGCCAGGCGCAGGATGCCGTGGCCGAAGAGGCCACCCGCGCGGGAATGCCGTACATCAACCAGCGCTGGCTGGGCGGCCTGCTGACCAACTGGGTGACGGTGCAGAAGAGTGTGAAGCGCCTTCAGGAACTGGATGAGATGGCCACGGATGGCCGCTACGAACTGCTGACCAAGAAGGAAGTAATCAAGCTGGAGCGGGAGCGGAAGCACCTGCAGGCGAACCTGGCCGGCATCAAGAGCATGAAGCGGCTGCCGGACGCGCTGTTTATTGTGGACTCGAACAACGAGGCGATTGCCGTGAAGGAAGCCCGCAAGCTGGGCATCCCGGTGGTTGCGGTGGTGGACACGAACTGCGACCCCACGGTGATCGATTACGTGATACCGGGCAACGACGATGCGCTGCGCGCCATTCGCCTCTTCACCTCGAAGATCGCCGATTCGGCGGCCGAGGGCGTGAACCTGGTGGGCGACAAGGCCTTCGCCGAGGAGCTGCCCGAGCCGGCGGCAGAGGAAGTGGCTGCCGAGGCCGCGCCAGTGGAGGAAGTGGACCTGGAAGCGGCGCTGGGCGGCGGCATTCGCAAGGCGCCGGCGGTGGCTGCGCTGGATGAGGCCGAAGTGGCCGAGGGCGCGCATTAATCTTTCCGTCGCGCGAAAGTGCGCATAACGAGACAAGCGTGGCCGCGAGGGTCGAGTGCCACGCTTTTCTTATGCCGGAAAGGTGCGCGGCAGGAACAACGACAGAGACACGGGGAAATCAGGGAAAAGAGAGATGACGACAGTGAGCGAAAAGATTGATGCCAGGTTGGTGAAAGAGCTTCGTGAAAAGTCGGGCGCGCCGATGGGCGACTGCCTGAAGGCGTTGCAGGAGACTCATGGAGACATCGAGGCAGGTTTTGTGGTGCTGCGCAAGCGGGGCATGGCCTCGGCGCAGAAGAAGGCTTCCCGCACCACCAACGAGGGCGCGGTGGGGACGTATATTCATGCCGGCGGGAAGATCGGCGTGCTGATCGAGTTGAATTGCGAGAGCGATTTTGTGGCCCGCACCGAGGACTTCCAGGAGCTGCTGAAGGACATCGCGATGCACATCGCGGCCAGCGATCCGCGCTATGTGAAGCCTGGGGACGTGACTACGGAGGACCTGGAGCGCGAGAAGGAGATATTCCGCGCGCAGGCCGCGGCCACGGGCAAGCCGGCCCCGGTGATCGAGAAGATCGTCGAGGGCAAGATGGCCAAGTTCTACGAGGAGGTTTGCCTGCTGGAGCAGCCCTTCATCAAGGACCAGGCTGTGAGCATCAAGGAGCTGATCGGACAGAAGGTGGGCAAACTGGGCGAGAACATCACGGTGCGGCGCTTTGCGCGGTTCAAGGTGGGCGCGCCGGACTGGACGGTAGCGACAACCAAGTCCGTGGAAGCGGCTGCGGAGTAACTCTGACCTCATTCCGGAATCGACCAAGGCCCAGGGCGCAAACCCTGGGCCTTCTTGCATTTGGGCAGAGGAGCGCTCGGTTGGCCGCTGAGTCTTGCCCTTTCAGGGAGAGATCAGCGCGCTAAAACGAAAGCTTCAGCGAGAGCGACGAGGTGGGGCGTGCCCCTGTGCCGCCGGGGGCGGATGGGTTGCCGAGTCCAGCCCCGCTCATGGGGCTGGCGGAGAGGCTGCGCATCGAACCTGCCATGGGCCCGGATCCCAGCATGGTGGTTGCGGAGAAGTTGAACATCCCGTTGCCGAAGGGGGAACTGTTGAAGGAGGCGCGGGCAGAACCCTGGCCGACAACGACGCTCAGGCCATTGCTTTTTGTGCCGGGGGCGTCCTGGTAGGAGAAACGGAAGTTGCCCATCGAGGGCTTCATGTACGTCCCCAGGTCGCCCCGATTCAGTTGATCGAATTTGAGGCCTCCCGGCGCGGAGCCGTGGGCGCCGTTCGTCCCTGAGCCCAGGCCGCTGGAGCCCAGGCCGCGACCGAAGCTGAGGGCGTTTGTCCCCTGAAAGAGGGACTCGAAGTCGACCGGTTGACCACCCCACGGACTAAGACCTGTCCGTGGGGGCCCCGGTTGTCCGCCGGGGCTGGAAAAGCGGCTGGAGCGGGTTCCTCCGCCATGCTGGACAGCATCGAGCGGCGTGCGGTCCCAAAGCAAAAAGTTCTGGCTGGCGTCGAGCGGCGCGGTGCGGCCATGAACAGAGCCGGAGGAGTCGGGGTTCAAGCCTGGGCTGGAGGGGAATGAATCCGCAGCTGGAACCGCATCAAGGCCGGCGGGCGCAGGCGCGGGTGAGAATGTGAGGGCGGGCGCAGGCGTGGGCGCGGGCACAGACGCCGGGACGGGCGCGAGTGCAGACGCGGGGACGGGCGCCGACGGGTATTGGCTGTCGGAGGGCAAGGTGTCCTGCGCGCGCAAAACGCCTGCGCGGGCGCAGAGCGCCAGGATGAAGACGCACATCAGACCGGCAAAAGACATACGTTTGCATGAATGGGAAGCGCAACTCATGGGCATCATCACCATCGAGGAGGGGAACGGGGGCGGTTCTCTCCTTTTTCCTCTTTCATTAAACGCTCTTTTGGGCACCGGCGTCGACATGAATCGGCCAGTTCTGTGATTCGCGGGCCGCAGCCGCGGGCGCCGCGATCGCTGAAAAGTGCCGCGGCCGGTATGCGATACTCGAAAAAGCATGTATAAGCGCATTGTTCTAAAGCTTTCGGGTGAGGCACTGGCGGGGCCGCGCGGCTTTGGCCTGGACGCCGACAAGGTGGCCGAGATTACCGGCGAAATCGTCGATGTGCACGCGCTGGGCGTGGAGGTTGGCGTGGTGGTGGGCGGAGGGAACTTTTTCCGCGGCGTGGAGGAGCAGGCCAAGGAGATGGACCGGGTAAGCGCCGACAACATGGGCATGCTCGCGACGGTCATCAACGCCATCGCCATGCAGGACGCCATTGAAAAGCGCGGCGTGCAGTGCCGGGTGATGACCGCCGTGTTCATGAACCAGTTGGCTGAGCCGTACATTCGCCGCCGGGCCGTGCGGCACCTGGAAAAGGGCCGGGTTGTGATCTTCGCCGCGGGCATCGGCAACCCGTTTTTCTCTTCCGACACGGCGGCCAGCCTGCGGGCCATGGAGATCAAGGCCGATGTTCTGCTGAAGGGCACCAAGGTGGAGGGCGTCTACAACGCCGACCCGGTGCTGTTCAAGGATGCGGTGAAGTACGACGAGATTACCTACATGGAAATCCTGCGCCAGGGGCTGAAGGTGATGGACCTGACCGCGGTGAGCCTGTGCAAGGACAACAACCTGCCGCTGATTATCTTCAACATGAATCAGCCGGGGAATATCCGGCGGGTGGTGCTGGGCGAAAAGGTCGGATCGCTGGTGACGGCGTAAAACAGTGGATAGTGAACAGTGGACAGTGGACAGGAAAGGCCCGGGTTTTGTGACTGGTCACTCTTCACTGACCACTGTCCACTGTAAGGAGACGAGCAAGCCAGCACGGCTGAATGCACTGACGGGCCTGCGCTTTTTTGCGGCCATCAACATCGTCCTCTTCCATTTTTCCAATCCACAGTGGTTTGGCTGGCTTGCGCCGGTGGTCAACGCCGGCTACGCCTCGGTGAGCTTTTTCATTCTGCTCTCGGGGTTTGTGCTGGCCTATAACTATGCAGACCGGGCGCGGGCCGGGGAGCTGGACCGGGTGCGCTTCTGGAAGGCGCGGTTCACGCGGCTCTATCCCATCTACCTGCTGAGCCTGCTGTTGAGCTGGCGGATGGTGGCGCCGGAGTATGGAGCCCACACGCACGGGATGTTCTGGACGGGCATGGCGCTGACGCCGCTGTTGCTGCAGGGCTGGATTCCATCCCTCGCCACCTTCCTGAACACGCCGGCCTGGTTTATGTCGGCCGAGTCCTTCTTCTACTTGCTCTTTCCCTGGCTGGCGAAGTGGAAGCGGCCGGCGCGGGTTTGGCAAACCCTGGTTCAATTGGCCGCGGTATGGGGCCTGGGTTTGATTCCCGGCCTGCTCTACATGGCGTTCAATCCGGACGGCATTCCGCATCCCGACCGGTGGAGCTGGGGCGAGTGGCTGCAGGCGCTCAAGTATACGCCGCTGCCGCACCTGGCCAGCTTTGTCTTCGGCATCCTGCTGGCCGATCTGGATCGGATGCTGGCGCGGCCGGCCCGGCTGCGCGTGGCGCTGGGGCTGGCCGGTTTTGCCGGGAGCTATGTCCTTATGGCGCTGGGACCGCTGGCTCCCTACGCCATCATGCACGACGGCCTGCTGATGCCGCTGTTCGGCTGCATCGTTCTGGGGCTGGCCGGGGAGAATCCGCTGGCGAGCCTATTCGGGCTGCGTCCGCTGGTCTTTGTGGGCGAGGCCAGCTACTGCCTCTATCTGCTTCACTTCAACCTGTGGAACATGATTCACGACACGCATATGCTGGACCGGCTGAGCCTGAGCCGGTTCGACCCGTGGATCAGCTACGTGGTGTTGATTGGGCTGGCGGTGCTGGCGCTGCATCTGGTGGAGAAGCCGGCGCAACG
>PMYL01000011.1 GCA_003170825.1 Acidobacteriaceae bacterium | reverse complement strand
GGTAAAGAGAATGGAAGTCTTCCACACGGAATGCACAGTAAATCTCCTTGGGGCCGGATGCGGCCCCCATGTTTATGCCAGATGCAGGGCAACCAGGAACATATCGATGGCCTTGATGCCGATGAAGGGCACGATGATGCCGCCCACGCCGTAGATCAGCAAGTTGTTGCGCAGCAGAATATGGGCCGACTGGGGCACGTACTTGACGCCCTTGAGGGCCAGCGGGATAAGGGCCACGATGATGACCGCGTTGAAGATGACCGCCGAGAGGATGGCCGACTGGGGCGAGTGCAGGTACATGATGTTGAGCACTCCCAGCACCGGGAAGACACCCGCGAACATGGCGGGGATGATAGCGAAGTACTTGGCCACGTCGTTCGCGATGCTGAAGGTGGTCAGCGCGCCTCGCGTCATCAGAAGTTGCTTGCCGATCTCGACGATCTCGATCAACTTGGTCGGGTTGGAGTCGAGATCGACCATGTTGCCGGCTTCTTTCGCAGCTTGGGTGCCGGAGTTCATCGCCACGCCCACGTCGGCCTGGGCCAGCGCGGGCGCGTCGTTGGTGCCGTCGCCGGTCATGGCCACCAGTTTTCCCTTGGCCTGTTCGCGTTTGATCAGGTCCATCTTGTCCTTGGGCTTGGCCTCGGCCAAAAAGTCGTCCACTCCGGCTTCGCGGGCGATCACCGCTGCGGTGAGCGGGTTGTCGCCGGTGATCATGATGGTGCGGATGCCCATGGCGCGGAGGCGGGCAAGGCGCTCCTTGAGGCCGCCCTTGACGATGTCCTTGAGATAGATAACGCCCAAAGCTGCGGCATTCTCTGCGACGACCAAGGGCGTCCCGCCTGCGCCGGCGATCTCTTCTACCTGCTCGGCGACCTTCTTGGGTAGCGAGGAGCCTTGCTCTTCCAGGAAACGGGTAATGGCGTCCACGGAGCCCTTCCGGATAATCTTGCCCGGCAGATTGACGCCGCTCATGCGGGTCTGAGCAGAAAAGGGAACGAACTCAGCGTGCATGTCGTTCAGATCGCGGCCGCGCAGGTTGTACTTCTCCTTGGCCAATACGACGATTGACCGGCCTTCGGGGGTTTCGTCCGAGAGTGAGGCGAGTTGCGCGGCGTTGGCCATGCGCTCCTCGCTCACGTCAGGCGCGGGGTAGAACTCGGTGGCCTGGCGGTTGCCCAGGGTAATGGTGCCAGTTTTGTCGAGGAGTAGGGTGTTGACGTCGCCGGCGGCCTCGACGGCCCGTCCGCTCATGGCCAGCACGTTGTACTGGACGAGCCGATCCATACCGGCGATACCGATGGCCGATAGTAGTCCACCGATGGTGGTGGGAATCAGGCAGACCAGGAGCGAGACCAGCACAAAGACGGTCTGCGGGGCATGGGAGTACATCGCAAAGGGTTGCAATGTGACCACGGCGAGCAGAAAAACAATGGTGAGGCCGGAGAGCAGAATGCTCAACGCAATCTCGTTGGGGGTCTTCTGGCGGGTAGCGCCCTCGACCAGGGCAATCATGCGGTCGAGGAAGGTCTCGCCGGGGTTGGAAGTGATGCGGACTTTGATCCAGTCCGACAAGACTTTAGTCCCGCCGGTTACGGCCGAGCGGTCGCCGCCGGCCTCGCGGATGACTGGGGCCGATTCGCCGGTGATGGCCGATTCGTCTACGGAGGCCACGCCCTCAATGACTTCGCCGTCGCCGGCGATGTAATGGTTAGCCTCGACGTAGATCAGGTCACCAGCGCGGAGCTGACCGCTGGCGATCTCTTCAAACCCTCCGTCGGCAGTGTAGCGGTTGGCAATCGTTTCGCCCTTGGCCTTGCGTAGCGTGTCGGCCTGGGCCTTGCCGCGTCCCTCGGCCATGGCCTCGGCAAAGTTGGCGAACAGCACCGTGACCCACAGCCAGAGGGTGATCTGTAGGTTGAAGCCGAAGCCGGCGCGATGATGAACCGTGTTGTCGATGAGCAGCGCCGTGGTGAGCACAGCGCCCACCTCGACGACAAACATCACTGGATTCTTGACCATGCCGCGGGGATTGAGCTTGCGGACCGAGTCCACAAGCGCCTGGGCCATGATTTCCGTGTTCCAAAGACTCTTTTTTTCAAGCATGACAGTCCGTTTCGCCTTGTCCTGATGCGGTATCGGTTAGAAAAGCTGGCCTGCCTTGAGTGACAGGTGTTCCAGGATGGGTCCCAGGCTCAACGCCGGGAAGAAGGTGAGGGCGCTCAGAATGAGAATCACGCTGACCAGCAGCACGGTGAACAGCGCGGTGTTCACAGGGAAGGTTCCCGGCGAGGGCGGCACGCTCTTTTTGCTTGCCAGATTGCCGGCCAAAGCCAGCACCGGAACGATCATGAGGAAGCGCCCCGCTAGCATGGTGAAGCCGAGCATTACGTTGTACCACCAGGTGTTGGCGTTCAGTCCGGCAAACGCCGAGCCGTTGTTGGCCGCCGCGGAGGTGAAGGCGTAGAGGATCTCGGTGAACCCGTGCGGGCCTTGATTGCCCAGGCTGCTGAGGCCGATGTTGGGCGAGAGCACGAAGATGGCCGTAAACGTGAGGATGATGAGCGGGAAGATGAGCACGTAGAGCATGGTCATCTTCACGTCGTAGGCCTCGATTTTCTTGCCCAGGTACTCGGGGGTTCGGCCCACCATGAGGCCGGCGATGAAGACCGAGAGCACCACTATGATGAGAATGCCGTAGAGGCCCGAACCCACGCCGCCAAAGACCACCTCGCCGAACATGAGGTTGATGAGCACCATCATGCCGCCCAGTGGAGTAAGCGAGTCGTGCATGGTGTTGACCGCGCCGCAACTGGCGTCGGTGGTGATGGTGGCAAACAGCGAGGACTGGGAGACACCGTTGCGGACCTCTTTGCCCTCCATGTTGCCGGCCGGAGCGGTGGCGCTGCCGGTCTGTGCGGCGCCGTGAATAAGCAGATGCGGATGCGACTCAGCCCAGTAGACGGTGGTGAATCCGGCGGCAAACAGCACATACATGGCCGCCAGCACCGCCCAGCCGTGTCCCGGAGAGCCGGTCATGCGGCCCAGTGTATACGTGAGTCCTGCGCCAATCGAGAAGATCAAGAACATTTCGTAGAGGTTCGAGAGCGGCGTGGGGTTCTCGAAGGGATGGGCGCTGTTGGCGTTGAAGAATCCGCCGCCGTTGGTGCCCATTTCCTTGATGACTTCCTGCGAGGCTACGGGGCCCTGCGCGATCGTCTGCGTTTGGCCTTCCAGCGTATGCGCCGAGGTGTATGCGTGCAGGTTCTGCGGTACGCCCTGCGCGACCAGCAGCAG
>PMYL01000020.1 GCA_003170825.1 Acidobacteriaceae bacterium | reverse complement strand
TCCACGAGGGGGCGGAAGCTCGCTTGCGTGGTTCCCCGCACCAGAACGCGATCACCGGGCGCCAGCTTGGTGTCCTTGGTGAGAAACACATAAATGGCCGCGTCGCCGTCCTGCACAAACAGTTCTCGTGTGTAGCCGCGGAAGTAAGTAACCGTGGCCTCGAAGGCTACAGGCAGCGCATGACTGGCCTCGGCGTTGGTGAGGGCATGGATGGCGCTCAGAGTGGTGAGCGTGGCGGGCGCCGCGGCCCAGGCAGCGGAAGCCCAGCCGAGAACGATCACGAATACGGGAATCAGTCTCTTCATCGGGAAAATCCGGTCGTATCTGGTGTTGTCTGGCCCCTGAAAGTTCTTATCGACAGGGCTGGCCAATGGAATCAACTCCGCGTGAAGCAGAAGTTTACTCTCTTTTGGGGTGCGGTGTCTGGCCGAATATCGGTTCCAGCCGTCATGGAGTGGGCAAGGAGCGCCAAGCGTGGCCGTTTCTTATGTTTGGTTTTTGGGGGTAAGTTCGGGGTTTTGGTTGCCGGCCGGGACTTGCCCGATTTGGCGTTTGGTGTTTTTTGCCACGTACATAGCGGCGTCGGCGAAGCTCAGAAGGCTATCTTTGGTGACGGCATCCTGCGGGTAGAGGGCGACGCCCACGCTCGCCGAACCGTGCAGGACAAATCCCTCTATGGCAAAGGGCTCGTCGAAGCTGCGCTCGAGCCGCTGGGCGATCTCCTCGGCGGCGGCGCGGTTTCGCACCACCGGGACCAGGACGGCAAATTCGTCGCCGCCCAGCCGGGCCAGCATGTCGACGTTGCGCAGTTGGCGCTTCACGCGCAGCGCCACTTCCTGCAGATAAAGGTCTCCGACCTGGTGGCCATAGAGGTCGTTCACCTGTTTGAACTCATCGAGGTCGATGTAGATCAGCCCGAAGATGCCGGCTTTTTGGCGGGCTTCTTCGATGAGGGCTTCCAACTGCTTGTCCAGGGAGAAGCGGTTGTGCACGTCTGTGAGCAGGTCGAAGTCCGAGCGGTGGAGTAGGTCGGAGTAGAGCCGGCGGGTCTCGATGGCCAGGGTGGCGAGGCGCGCGCCGACAGAAAGCGCCTCAGTCTCCGCGGCGGCCGGATGGGTTCCCGGCTCGAACCCGGCAAAGAGGACGCCCAGCGGCGAGCCGGCGCGAGCGGGAATCTGTTCGCTAACGACGCGCAGGGATTCCTGCGCCGGCGGGTAATTTCCCAGCCGTGCTCCATCGGTGACTTCGCACCAGCAGCAAACGCCCTCCAGGCGGAAGGAAACCAATTCCGTAATTTCTTCGAGAATCTCAGCCAGGGGCCGGGATCCGTTGATGTCCTCGAGGATGAGGCTGCGGCGCTGCTCGAGTTGGGCCATCCGCCGCACGAAGGCGGCCTCGGCTTCAATGCGGGCAGCCAGGGCGGCGGTCTGGGTGCGCACTTTCCTGTTCAGCGTTGCGCCCCATGCACCCACCGCAATCACCACCAGCAGCAGAAGGCTGACGATGAGCATCAGGTTGCGAATGTTGAGCCACGAGGGCCTGGAGACAACCGCAATATCGTCGTAGGAACGCAGCAGGATATTGAAGGGCACCGGACCGTTGAATGGATCGGAATTCTCGAGGATGCAGATGCCGGAGACACGAACCGTGGCGCCTAAAGGAATCTGCTTCATGGGCGGAAGCGGAATCAGGCTGGTCTGGTCCGAGTGGTAGTAAATCGCGGTGAACAGGTGGCCATCGGAGGACAGGACATACTCGTCCCGCGAGGCTTCCCGGGCCTCCGTCATTACTTGTCCTTCGATGGAGACCAGATCGTAGATGTGCCCAATATATGTGTTGCCGTTCAAAGTGAGGCTCTGCCAGGTAGCCGACAGCGGCACGATGGGCGCCTGCAGGCGGCTATCCTGGATTTCGCCGCGCGCCAGGTTCAGAAAGCCGTCGTGGACATCGGGAAAGCCGGTTGCGTCGGCCAGGTCGCCGATGGTGAGGGGGCTGCGGGTCTGGGTCGCGATCCACAGGCTCTTGGCGCCGTCCTGCAGCACAACGGCCACGCCGGGCTGGTAATAGGTGATGGTTCCATGAACCCGGATTCTGGCCGTGAGATCGCGCATCCGGTAGCCGGCGACTATTGTGTCCATGGGCGTGACCGGGAGGGACCAGGGACTGGAGCCGGCGGGCTTGAGAATCTTCACGTCGGCCATTGAGGAAACATGGAGCAGGACTCCGGTCTGTTGCATCTTGTTGTCGAAGTTTCCTGCGGCAGCCCCGGTGACTTCCACTTCGGCATCCAACAGGTCTTTGAGCACGCTCGCATCGCCGCTCAACACATCCGCGTCGATATAGCCGCCGTCCGTAAGCATCTGCAGGTAGATGCTGCGCGTATCCGAACTCCCCCTAAGATCGGCGGAGCGGACCACGGCATGCACAGTGACCAACATACCGTCGTGCTGGGCGCGAATCAGCTCGTTGTAGCTGGCGGGCACGGATTTGGGCAGGGCGCCATGCTGAAGCAGGGTCACGCTGTTGCTGATCACGATGGGGTGGAAGCTGTCCCGCGTCGTTCCCCGCACCAGCACGCGATCACCGGGCGTCAGTTTGGCGTCCAGGGAAACCAGCACAAAAATGGCCGCATCTCCATCCTGCACAAACAACGTCCGCGCATACCCGCGGAAGTAGGTGACGGTGGCTTCGAAGACGACGGGAATTGCCTGGTGGGCTTCGACATTTGTCAAGGCGTGGATGGCGCTCAGGGTGGTGAGTGTGGCGGGCGCCGCGGCCCAGGCAGCGGAGGCGCATCCGAGAACGATCGCGAAAGCTGGAATCAGCCTCTTCATTGAGAAAATCCGGTGGTATCTGCGTTATTTCATTCGGTTTCCGACAACTCCTGCCGACAGGACTCAACCCATCAGCCACTCCAGCATGAAAGGCCATCCGGGCGCCAGCGAGCAAGCGGAATCCGCTGGAATTCGCTGTGTACCAATTTTACTCTCATGTACATCTGGCTTAATGACCCTTTTGGGGCAGATGGCCGCATCTTGCCGGCCCCGGATTGCCGGTGGACTCCGATCCGGCCGGTTTTGCGAGGCCGCAGGTGTGTTTGCGCGGCGTGGGGTGTTGGCCAGAGTACGCCGCAGGGAGCTGTTTGGATGTCGAAACCCTCTGAAGTTTCCATTGCCGCCTCATCGTTTTCGCATAGCGGCACGCAGACGCTGCCCACGCGCCGGATACGGGTGATAGGTGTCCCGCTGGATATGGACTGGATCGACCCGGAGGATGCGCCTGGGGTGGGCACGCCGGTGCGCGGGGCGCGACGTACCAGGAGGCGCACCTGGCGATGGAGATCCTGGCGGATCACGGGCGGCTGCTCAGCTTTGAGATCGTCGAGGTGAACCCGGTGATCGACGAGCATAACCGGACGGCGGATCTGGCGGTGGAGCTGGCCTGCTCGGCGTTTGGGAAGAAGATACTGTGAGGGCGGCATTCGCCCTTCAGGCGGTCAGCTTTCAACAACCGTTCTTTCTCCAAACTACTGGCTTTCAAGCGGCAGTCGTTTAGGTTTCATTGTTTGCAGAAGAGCCGCACCGACATATACAACGGCTGCAATGAGCAACAATGCTTTCATTCCTACGATAAAGGAAAGGTTCTGCGC
Source organism: Acidobacteriaceae bacterium (assembly GCA_003170825.1). GTDB lineage: Bacteria > Acidobacteriota > Terriglobia > Terriglobales > Acidobacteriaceae > Telmatobacter. Next base: position 31,243 of record PMYL01000020.1, on the reverse strand, counting down.
CAAGCCTCCAGCGACCGCGCCGAGCATGTTCGCGCCGAAGGCGCTGCTTCTTCCTGCGAAGCGGCGGAAGCTCTCGGTGAATATGATTCCAGCAAAGAAGAAGGGCACGCAGTAGGCGAAGCAGATCAGAACGCCCACCTGTGTTCCCGAACCCGGCACCCGGGTCCAGGGTATCGCGAAATTGATGACAAGCGTCGCGCAAAGAAGCGCGTAGTAGATACCCAGGTTTGCCGGGCGCCGGCGTTCTACGTAGACGTTCGACAAAAGCAGGACCGTGAGAATGCCAGTTAACGCGATGCAGTTCACCAGCCACGTTGTACCGAAATACAAGGCGAGACGACTGACCAGTTGGGTCTCCATCAGCAGAAATCCCGCCCCCAACAGAAAGAACTGCCAGGTGCTGCGTTTTTTCGGCGTGAAGAATGGCCCGACCAAGTAGAGGGCCATAATCAGTATGACGGCGGAGACCGAGTAATATGCCCGAGGGATGGAATGTCCGTGGTGATAAACGTAGGGCCAGTCATCCGTCGTTGGCGGCGGGGCATTGTCGACAGTAAGCGGAAATGCAGGCGGGTGAGAGCTCAGGAACGTCGACTCCTGTGTGCCAAGGCTCTTTTCCCATGGATAAGAAGAATCGGATTCTATGAAAACCGTCGCACTTAGCTGGGCGCTTATCTGAGGAGAGTAGTAGGTCAAAGGCGGGTGGGAGAACGTGCGACTCAACATCATATAGAACCGCTGTCCGATCCAGGTCCAGGGCTTTCGCACTCCAAATTTAAGAACCAGTATCCCGTCCTGATTCAGCAACCGCTTGGCATCGCGAAACGACTCTTCTGTGTACACATAATTATCCACTCGCATATTGCTGTAACCGGAGAACTCGGTGTGTGAGTCCAGCAACCCAAAGATGATGACGTCATACTTATCTTGGCACTGGCGCATGAAGTTTCTGGCGTCGTTGGTGATTAGATGAACCTTTGGGGAAGCATACGGTTGCTCAGGATGGAGGCGCGCACCCAAGGCAGAAATTAGCGGATCAATCTCCACCGCATCGACTTGGGAGGCCCCATGCCGCAACGCGGCGGCAACATCATTGCCGGCTCCAGAACCAACAACTAAGACACGATTTACATTCCTGGCAAACTGAAAAGGGCTGTCATAAGAGCTATCCTGATATGCGCTCGCCAGTTGTGGGTTCTTGGCCAAAAACTCGGGGCTCTCATTGGCGATCGTCATGTAGCCCTCATTGTTCACTTCAATGTTGTATACCTGATTGCCGACGCTCGCTACGGAAAGCTTCTGGTAAGGGGACCAGTAAACCGAGTTGCTGCCTGTGGGTTTCAGAGCCAGTAAAGTGATCGCCAGCAGGGCACAGGCGACGAGACCGGAGCGCCAGGAAAAGGGCTGTGCAAACAGGATGAGAACGAAGGCTACGATGAACCAATACGACGGAGGAAGCCAAAAAAAGGCGAGGATGGCGAGGAGCCAGATCCCCGCTAAGCTGCCCAGCAGATTGACCGAATATGCCGCCACTGTGTTGGGCGCCGCTTCGAGGTAGTACCCTACCCAACGACCTAGCGGGATCATAGCGATAGCTATGAGCATCAGGAATAGTGCAACTGCCAACAGCGAAGCGGCCCATAACTTGTCGTACGCGAACTGAGAGAGTTGGACTTGGGCGGTGCCCCAGAGCGCAGCGTCAGGCGTGTATGAAAGAACGGACGATATGGATTGCAGGAAGCCGTGCCAAGGCTGGAACGGCAGGTTCACGGCGGCCACCAATGCGGTTGTAGCTGCCAGAGAAGGCAATAAGCTGCCGCGCTTCCTGGAGCTGAAGCAGCCAACGCCGAAGCCCAGAAAGCACACCATAAGCGACAGGTTCTGAAAGAAGGCGAAGATTTTCACCTCTGTACCGAGCCAGCGAATCAGAACGATTTCCAAGTAAAGGGTTGCGGTGCTGATCAGCAGCAGACGCCACATGGATGATGGTTGCGCCGGCGCGTGCGCTGCCTGGGCAGGCTCCGAGGATGCTGTTAGTGTCACTACGAGTCCTCCTTGACTGGCCGAAAGCCACACGGATCGCCGGGTCGCGATTTGCGTCAACCTTCGGTATCACGGGAAGCACCTTGATACCACGCGTCACACCACACGGTCAAGGGCGATTGCGCATGAGATGCCGGAGTTTGAAGGAGTGCAAGGGGTCCATCTATGTTCGAGGTGCCCGGCCGCAATCCTTTCAAAATTGAGGCGCCTCGGCAATGGGAGGGTCGCGTTGTACCGATCCGATTTCGCCGAACCCAATACAGCATGGATAGCCAGCCGGCTCGATTCCGCAAACTACAATTAAGGAGAAATGGCGAAAAAACTTCGTGTTGGGATTTTGTTTGGCGGGCGGAGCGGCGAGCATGAGGTTTCGCTGCTTTCGGCGGCTTCGGTTTTGAAGGCGATCGACTGCACCAAGTTCGATGTGGCGCCGATTGGCATTACGAAGGACGGTCACTGGCTGGCGGCCGGAGATGCGCACAACCTGCTGGAGGGTGACCAGAGCGCCGTGGCGCGGCGGCTGCGGGCCGGCGACCCGGAGGCGACGCCGGGAGCGAAGCTGCTGCACGAGGGGATTCCCACGCTGCTTGCGCCGGAGCCGATTGAGAGTAGCGTAGCGCTGACGGCTGGGAGCGTTCGGCCTGCGGCTGCGAATCTCGATGTGGTTTTTCCGGTGCTGCACGGGACGTTTGGCGAGGATGGGACGATCCAGGGGCTGTTTGAGCTGGCGGGGATCGCCTATGTGGGTTCGGGTGTGCTGGGCTCGGCTGCGGGGATGGACAAGGACGTGATGAAGCGGCTGTTTGCCGAGGCGCGGCTGCCGATCGTGAAGCACGTTACGGTGCTGCGGGCGGAGTGGGAGAGATCGCCGCGCAAGGCTGTTGCGCAGGTGGAGGCGGCGCTCAAGTATCCGGTGTTTGTGAAGCCGGCGAATCTGGGCTCGTCGGTGGGGATCAGCAAGGCGCACGACCGGAAGGAACTCGCGGTCGCGCTGACGCTGGCCGCCAAGTACGACCGCAAGCTGATTGTGGAGCAGGGAGTGGGCGGCAAAATCCGCCGCGGCGGACAGGCGGCCAAGGCCCGCGAACTGGAGGTTGCTGTGCTGGGCAACGACTCGCCCGTGGCCAGCGTGGTGGGCGAAATCATTCCGGGCAAGGAGTTCTACGACTACGAGGCGAAATATCTCACGGAGGGGTCGGTGGCGGTGATTCCGGCCAAGCTGAGCAGGGCGGAGACGAAGCAGGTGAGGGAGATGGCGGTGGCGGCCTTCCGCGCCTGCGACCTTTCCGGGCTGGCGCGGGTGGACTTTCTGATGGAGCCGGACGGCAAGCGGCGCATCTTTGTGAACGAGGTGAACACCATGCCGGGGTTTACGCAGATCAGTATGTATCCCAAGCTGTGGGAGGCTACCGGGCTGCCCTACACGGACCTCATTACGCGGCTGATCGAACTGGCTCTGGAACGGCAGGAAGAGAAGAGAAGGACGATTTACAGCAGGGAATAGGGAGTAGCCACCCCGGTGGGGAACAGGATGCCGGCGGCCGGTGTCTAACCTTGCAGGGGAGAAATGCCGGGTCGTTGGGAATTCTCCGCGTTCCGTGAGTTGAGATTTGTGCTTTCCCACCCTTGCGCCAGAAAAAAGGCGCAAGGATGGGGCACGGTGCAGATCTGGCAGGTCCGGCTTGGCAATGCCCCGTTCTTTCTCTTGCCGTATTCTGGATTTGAGGAAACTGTGCCATGACCTTGCTCGACGCTCCTGAGTTTGATGAAGTCCGCGACCGGCGGCGCCGGATGATTCGGTACAGCGCCGGGGGCCTGCTGCTGGCGCTGTTTGTGGGCTGGTGGCTGGCGGCTGGCCGCCCGGTGGACTGGCCCTTCAACTGGAACAACCATCTGCGGGGGCGGTCGACTATCAACAGGTTTCTCACGGCCGTGGAAAAGAACGACCTGCCCAAGGCCTATGGGATATGGACACACGACAAGGATTGGCAGCAGCATCCGGCACAGAATAGCGCTTACCCGTTTTCGCGGTTCCAGGGCGACTGGAGTTCGACCAGCCCGGACAATGAATATGGCGTTATCCAGAGCCACAAGATTGTGGCGGCGCGCATGTACGGCAATGTGCTGCTGGTGGCTGTGCTGATCAATGGGCGGAAGAGCAAGGCGCTCAATCTGGACTACGACCCCAAGGCACACACGCTGAACTTTTCGCCGCCGGGGGTGGAGTTGTATCTGGGGCCGTAGAAGGCAGGCGAGTCAGCAGGTCAGCGGGATTGTCGGTGCGATTCAGATTTGTGGGCTCCATTCTCTTCGCGGAAAGGCGATGAGGATGGGGCCTCTGCACTTTATCCGGACCTCTCTAGAAATCGCTCCGAATGACTCTGCTCTGCTGGTTTGCATCGAACGGGTCAGGAGAACACCATGCCTCAGAGCACACACGATCGAGCCGCGGAACTTCACAACCTGGCAGAACACGCCCACGCCGCCGCCGCTGCCGCCCACGGGAAGGCGGATCATCTAACCGCTCATGAATTGAGCAAAAAGGCTCTCGAACGGTCCCTGAACGCCTATCGGCACTCCGAACAACTCGTCGAGGAAGCGGAAAAGCCCAGCAAAGCGTGAGCAGGAAGAGGCTTGAAACGTGGGAGCCTCAACGACAAGATTCGTGCCGCAGGCATCTGGGCGAGCGCGATAGTGCTCAAGTTGAGTCTTGAAGTTTAGAACATTGAAGTTGCCTTCGCGCTATCCAAGCGCTGCTAGCGTGGCCTCCAGGCTGGCTGCGTCTTCGACATTGAGGGATTTTTGGGCGGGATCGATCTGGCGGAGCAGGCCGCAGAGAACCTTGCCGGGGCCGACCTCGATGAACAGGTTGGCGTCGGCGGCCACGAGCGAATTCATGCAGTCCACCCAGCGGATCGCGCCGGTGACCTGGCGGATGAGGGCGTCTCGGGCGGCTTCGGCTGTGGCGACCAGGGTGCCGGTGACGTTGGCGGCGACGGGGATGCGGGGATCGGCCAACGGCACCGCGGCCAGCACGTGCCTGACCTCTTCCTGCGCGGGCTGCATCAGCGCGCAGTGGAAGGGCGCGCTCACGGGGAGCAGGACGGCCCGTCGCGCGCCCTTCGCCTTGGCCAGCGCGGAGGCACGTTCGACGGCCGCAACCGCGCCGGAGATCACCGTCTGGGTGGGGGAGTTGAGGTTGGCGGCGGCCACGATGAGGCCGGTCTCGGCCTCGGCTTCACGGCAGGCTTCGGCCACCTGGGCCGCGTCCAAGGAAAGGACGGCAGCCATGGCGCCCTGGCCGGCGGGGACGGCCAACTGCATGGCCCGGCCACGGGCTTTGACGGCGCGCACGGCATCGGCGAAGCTGAGGGTTCCGGCGGCGACGTGGGCCGACCACTCGCCGAGCGAGTGCCCGGCGGCAAGGGCAGGTTCGACGCCGTGCGCGGTGAGTATGCGCCAGGCGGCGACGCTGACGGTGAGAATGGCCGGCTGGGTGTTCTCGGTGAGGCGCAGGTCTTCTTCGGGTCCCTCGAAGATCAACTTTGAGATCGGGAAGCCCAGCGCTTCGTCGGCCTCGGCAAAGGTCTGGGCGGCGATGGGAAAGCGTTCGGCGAGGTCGCGGCCCATGCCAACGGCCTGCGAACCCTGCCCCGGAAAGAGAAAGGCGATCTTGGTGGACATTCCAGAGAGATTTTACCGGAAGAGGACCCCGTTCGAGATTCTTGGTATCCCACCCATGCGCCAGAAAGAAGGCGCATGGATGGGGCACGGGGCTATTGAGGGAGTATCCGGGACTGAGTCAGTTCCAGCGCTTTTTGTCGTCGGGGTCGTCGTCGATCTGTTTGCCGTTGCCGTCGAAGCGGATGGTGCGGCCATGAGAGCGCATGTAGACCTCGAACTTGCGGGCGGCGCGGCGGCGCTTCCAGCGGTAGTAGCGATTGCGCAGCCTGTACCATCTCTCGCTGAAGACGAAGGAGACTCCGCGGCGCGGGGCCAGGCGAATGTAGAGCAGGCCGGCCAGCGCTCCGCCCAACTGGGCGAAGGCATACATGCGCTGCTGGCCGAAGAGCATGGCGATGGAGATGAGGGCGTAGATGGCAACCAGGTAGCGGGCCTTGATGCCGATGGGCAGGGGAAAAAGCATAAACTGTAGGTCGCCGTAGAGCGCGCCGATGGCCACCAGCAGGCCGAAGATGCCGCCGAAGCAGCCGTAGAGGGAAATCTCGGCGAGCGAAAGCCCAAGCGTGCCGCTGGCGGCATAGATGGCGGTTGCGGCGGCGGCGGTGCCGAGGACGGAAACGGCGTAAAGGCTGGTGACCCAGCTTGAGGTGTGGAGGTTCTCAAGAAAGCCGGCCAGGAACCAGAGGGAGAGCAGCTCGAAGAGGGTTCCAATGAGACCGAGATGGATGAGGCTGTAGGTGAAGGGCTGCCAGAGGGCGCCGTGCAGGAAGAAACTGGGAGAGAAGGCAAAGAGGCCGGCCAACTTTCCTGCGCCAGTCGGAGACACCAACTTAGCCAGAAGCAAGGCGAAGTAGGCGAAGAGGTTGAGGAGCACCAGGCGGCGGGTGGCGCCGCGAAAGTCGGGAAAGGCAAACGGAGTGGCGCCAGTCCTGGGCATCGTAGTCAACAGGGTAAACGGTGGAGCGGGCGGGTGTCATGGGTTTGGCCGCGTGCGGGGAGGGCGCTGCGCCCGGCCATTGCGGATTCCGGAGCAGTTTCGCTACGGGACCGCCTCCAGCCTGCAAAGCCGCACAAATTGGCGGAAATTCATGGGGTATTCTCCACTATGGGGTGATCCGGTTACGATTGCGGTTTGTGCCTCTTGACCTGAGGCCGGGTTCTCCCCAAGAATAGCGGAGTCGTACCAGCAAGGTACCGTCATCTTGCAATACGAATTACCTTGGAAAGAGAGGAGACTGTCATGCCCAACTGCCCTGAATGCGAGAATGGACTTGACATTGAATTGGACGAAGTGGAAGAAGGCGACGTGGTCGCCTGCGATGAGTGCGGGACGAAGTACGAGGTGGTGGGCGTAGAACCTCTGGAGTTGGCGCGGGTGGACGGCGATCTGGATGTGGACGACGAACCGTTGGAAGAGGACGAGGAGGACGAGTGAGGCTGAACCGCACGAGTTTGCTGGCCGGGGTGGCGTGCGCTGCCCTGGCGGCGGGGGTGGTTCCCGTGGGGTCGCGGGGCGGCCCGATCGGATTTGGTCTTGGGCCGGCCATGGCGCAGGCCCAGAATTTGGGCCAGCGCGTGGTGTCGGGATACGTGGTGGACGCGAATTCCAAACCGGCGGGCGGCGCCACCGTCTTTCTCAGAGACCTGAAGACCAAGTCGATCCGCAGCTATACCTCGGCCGCCGACGGCAAATTCCGCTTTACCCAGGTGAATATGGCGGAAGACCATGAGCTCTGGGCGGAAAAGGACGGGAAGAAGAGCGCTACAAAGACGGTCAGCTCGTGGGACACGCGGAAGGATTTTGTGTGCGAGCTGAAATTGAAATAGGAACCGCTTCACCCCTCCAGCTTTTTGGTCACAAGTTGGTTCAGGAGCGCCGGGTTGGCCTGGCCCTTCGAGGCTTTCATCACCTGGCCCACAAAGAATCCAGCCATCGTCTTTTTGCCGGCGCGGTACTGCTCCACCTGCTTGGGGTTGGCGGCGATGACCTCGTCGATCAGCGCTTCCAGGGCTGAGGCGTCGGTGATCTGCTGGGGCTTCTCGCGGTCGTAGACGGCGGGGAAGTCTTCACCCTTCTCAAAACACACATCGAAAAGCTGCTTGAGCTGCCTGGAGCTGATCTTGCCCTCATCGAGGAGATCGGCGGCCTGAACAATGCCGGCCATGGAGACAGGCGAATGTTCCTGTTCGAGGCCCAGCGCCTTCAGCCGGCCACCCACCTCGCTGAGCAGCACGTTGGCTACGCGGCGGGGGCTGCGGGCGGTGCGGGCGGCGGCTTCAAAGCGGTCGGCGAACTCGCGCCTGGCCGTCAGAGTGAAGGCGTCCTGTGGTGTCAGCTCGTACTCGGCGATCATGCGGGCGCGGCGGGCTTCGGGCAGCTCCGGCAGCTTCTTTTTCGTCTCGGCCAAAAACTCCGCGGAGACGATCAGCGGCGGCAGGTCCGGCTCGGGGAAGTAGCGGTAGTCGTGGGCCTGCTCCTTGGAGCGCATGGAATAGGTGCGCCCCTCGGCGGCGTTCCAGGTGCGGCTCTCCTGAATCACGCGGCCGCCGGACTCGAGAACCTCGATCTGGCGCTCGATCTCGTATTCGAGGGCTGCACGGACGAAGCGGAAGCTGTTCACGTTCTTCACTTCGGCCTTGATGCCGAATTGGGGCGCGCCTTTAAGGCGGACGCTCACGTTGGCGTCGCAGCGCAGCGAACCCTCCTCCATATTGCAGTCGGAGACGCCGGTGTAGAGCAGGATTTCCTTAAGGCGGGTGAGGTATTCGAAAGCCTCTTCGGGCGAGCGGATGTCGGGTTCGGAGACGATCTCGGCCAGGGGCGTGCCGCAGCGGTTCAGGTCCAGGTAGGTGCGGGTGGCGGAGTCGGCAAAGCCGTCGTGGAGGCTCTTGCCGGCGTCCTCTTCCAGGTGCAGGCGGGTGATGCCGATGCGCCTGACCCCGCCGTCTGCACACCCCAACGACGAAGACCTGTCGTTGGGGACCCCGTGAGCGGTGGGCACCTCGATCCAGCCGTGCTCGGCGATGGGCTTGTCGAACTGCGAGATCTGGTAGCCCTTGGGCAGGTCGGGATAGAAGTAATTCTTGCGGGCGAAGATGGAGCGCTCGCGCACCTCGCAGTTGATGGCCAGGGCGGCGAGGGTGGCGAACTCGACGGCCTTGGCATTGAGCACCGGGAGCGCGCCGGGCAGCCCCAGGCAGACCGGGCAGATATTGGTGTTGGGGTCCGAGCCGAAATGATTGGCGCAAGCGCAGAAGGCCTTGGAGGCGGTGAGCAGTTGCACGTGGACCTCGAGTCCGATCACGGGCTCGTACTTGGCCAGGACTTCGGGTGAAAGCGCGGCGGCGGGCATATGTGAATTTTATCGCGAAGCGTAAGAGTGACGGTGTGATGTAGGGTGCACGTGCTACTGGTGGCTCAGCAGCACATGCACCTATTGGGCAGTTCCTTCGTCTTGGTGCGTCCTACGTTTCAAATTCACTCCACCGGGTCGTCGGCGGTAAACGGCGAGCAGCAGGGCTTTTCCGTGGCGTGGAAGTTCATCAATTCCACGCGAACGCCATCGGGGTCGTAGAGGTTGAACTGGCCCTTGCCGTCTTTGCCGATTTTGGGCTGGTCGTCGTGGCGTCCGGTGAGGCGGTTGCCATCCTGCAGCACCTTGTAGGCGTTGAGCACGGAGTCTTCGCCGATGGAGAGATGGTCAAGCACGCCGAGTTGCTGCTGGGAGATGGTGGCTGGAATGCCGGAGCCGCCCGGTTCCGAGCCTGGGCCGCTGGTGAGCATGTATTCGAGCCAGTCGTGGCCGTCCGGGGCCTGCTGGCTCACCCAGTCGATCCTGCCTTCCGTCATGCCGCCAAACCAGTAGGGACGGAAACCGAGGAGATCGCGGTAGAAGGTGTCCTCGACGGCGCGGCTGTGGACCAGGAAACCGGCGTGGATGATGTGGTGGCCGATGACCGCGGGAGCTGCGAGCGGCTTGAGTTGCGCGGGTGGCTGCACGAACTCCACTTTGTTGCCTTCGGGATCCTTTACGGTGAACCAGCGGCTGCCGTCGGCGCCCTTTTCGATTTGGCCCGGCACCTTCCATGATTTGGAGCCAAGATAGCGGCGGAGGGCTTCGGCGTCGTCGGTGTTCCAGGCGGTGTGGTCGAGCCGGTCGATGCCGGCTCCGTCGGGCAGCGGCAGCACCTCAATGAACTGGGTGGCGCTGAGGGCGTAACGGACGCCTTTGGGGTCTTCGGGGTCGGGCAGTTTGATTGCGCCGACGATCTCGCGGTAGTAGCGGTCGGTGGCGGCGGGGTTCGAGGTGTAGACGGCCAGGTGCGAGATGCCGGTGATTTTTGGGCGTGCGAGCGGTTTGTCCGGCAATTGAGCGGCGGCTGTGACGGTGAAGGCGACGAGAGAAGCGGCGACCATGAATTTCCAATACATTCTGCACCTCGATTGTGTCGTGGGACCACGATAAATCGATTCGTGGCGGGGCGCAAACGCGGGCTCTGCATTTTCCGCGCGGAGTTTTGTCCAGGCCGCTTTACAATGCGCTCATGCACCGTAATACTTTGTCAGCACCGATTGCCGCGCTCGTCTTTTCTGTCTTCCTTGGGGCAGGCTGCCTTAACCTTGCCGGGTTTGCCCAGAGCCCGCCGGTCCAAAACTCGTTACAGGTGAGTTCGCTACCGGCGGCATCCGCGGAGGATCGTGCGCTGGCTCGGGCAATCTTCAAGGAGCTGATCGAGATCAACACGACGGACACGCCCAAGGGCAACGTGACCACTGCGACCGCAGCCATGCAGAAGCGGTTTCTGGACGCGGGGTTTCCGGCCGAGGACGTGCAACTTCTGGGGCCGGATGCGCGCAAACAGAATCTCGTGGTCCGGTTAAGGGCTGCGGGGCCGGCGACCGGGAAGCCGGTGCTGTTTCTTTGCCACATGGATGTGGTGGAGGCGCTGCGCTCCGACTGGTCGACCAATCCATTCGAGTTTGTGGAGAAGGACGGCTACTACTATGGGCGCGGGACGCAGGACATGAAGAACTCCGACGCGGCGCTGGTGGCGACGTTTCTGCGGCTGCACCGGGAGGGGTACAAGCCCAAGCGCGACCTGATTCTGGCCCTGACGGCGGATGAGGAGGGCGGAAAGTTCAACGGCGCGAACTGGCTGGCGCGGCAGCATCGCGAGTTGGTGGACGCGGCGTATGTGATCAATCCCGACGCGGGCGGGGTGGAGCTGGACCACGGGCGGGCGGTGGTGGCCGACGTGGAGGCTACGGAGAAGGTTTACTCCGACTTTCAGATTACGGCGGCCAATCGCGGGGGGCATAGCTCGCTTCCGCGGCCCGACAATGCGATTTATGAGCTGACCACGGCGCTGAACAAGCTGGCGGCGTATGCGTTTCCGTTCGAGATGAACGAGGTGACGCGCACGTACTTCAAGAACCTGGCGGGGCAGGAGACGGGGCAGACGGCTGCGGATATTCGGGCCATTCTCGCCTTCCCGCCGGATCTGGCGGCGGCAGCGCGTCTGAGCGCCGCGGAGCCAAGCTTCAACGCAAACTTCCGCACCACCTGCGTGGCTACGCGGCTGGCTGCCGGGCACGCCAACAACGCGCTGGCGCAGACGGCGCAGGGCAATGTGAACTGCCGGATTTTTCCGGGACATTCGCCGGAGGAGATTCGGCAGCAGTTGATTGGGATTTTTGGCGACGCCAAGCTGAGCGTGAAGTATGTGTCGGATGCGGGGGTGGTCTCCGATACGGCGCCGGAAAGAAAAGCCATGATCCCGCCGGCGCCGATCAAAGAAGTTTTTGACCCGCTGACGCGGCTTACGCAGGCCCTCTGGCCAGGGACGCCGGTGACGCCGGTGATGGAGAACGGGGCCAGCGACTCGATCTACTTTGCGCAGGCGGGGATTCCCAGCTACGGCTACTCGGCCATTGCCCTGGAGCGCGACGACGAGCGGGCGCACGGGCGGGACGAGCGTCTGCCGGTGGATTCGTATTGGAAGTCGCTGGATTTCTTCTACTCGTTTGCGAAGGCGGTGGGCGGGGAGTGAGCGCTTTCTCGAAAAGTGCCTATTTCTGCTGAATCCCGGGTCCGGAAGCTGATTTTTGGGACAAATCCCATCGCAGGCGGGATACTGGCTGTAGCCAGTATCATCGGCTGCGCGTAACTCAGCAGAGGTGAGCCGCGTTGGGCTGTCGACTACGGCAACACCTCGAAAGGGGTAATTCGTATGAAGAAACCGGGAATGGCGATTTGGATGGTTGCCGTGGCGCTGCTGACGGCGGCGCCGGCGATTGCGCAGAGCGGGCAAGGCGGAGGTCAGGGCCGGGCGGTGGTGACGGTTCTCGCCAAGCACCAGGGCGATACGGCGGCGCAGGTCTCCGCGCAGGAGTTGAGCCTTAAGGTGAATGGGAAGGAGTCCAGCGTCACCAGCTGGGCGCCGCTGGGGAGCGCGGGGGAGAGGCTGGAGCTGGTGGTGCTGATCGACAGTTCGGCACGCAACCTGGGCCGCCAGTTCGACGAGATCAAACAATTCGTCCAGAGCCTGCCCCCGCACACGAAGATCGGCATCGGGTATATGGAGAATGGACGCGCGGCTCTGTCCGGTCCGCTGTCGACAGACCACGCGCAGGTGTTGCGCGGGCTTCATCTGCCGGCAGGCGCGAGCGCCAGTCCTTACTTCTGCCTCTCCGACCTGGCGCAACACTGGCCTTCCGGGGAGCGTAGGACACGGCGCGAAGTGGTGCTGGTGACCGACGGCATCGATCCCTACAACCCGCGCTTCGATCCCGACGACCCTTATGTCCAGGCCGCAATCAACGATTCAGTGCGCGCGGGGCTGGTGGTCTACACGATTTTCTGGAACGGACGGTACGGCATCAGCGACAACTCGATGGTGGTCGTTGGCGCCCAGAGCTTGATGTCTGAAGTAACTCAGGCGACTGGCGGCAACAGCTATGGGTCGGGGATAAGCAATGCGGTTTCGTTCCAGCCGTTTTTTGAGGATCTGGCGCGGCGGCTGGAGAATCAGTACGAACTCAGCTTTTCCGCTCGGCTGGACCGCAAGCCAGCAATCGAATCCCTGAAGCTGAAAGTGGGTGGGCTGGCGGTTGAGGTCGATGCTCCGCAGCAGGTGTTTGTGGATCGGGCGGGCGCGGCGGGGGAGTAAGAGCGGCGGGTAGCGCATTTGCAGGTGACGGGGAATGTTGTGCTGTGGGCCGGCCGCCCGGTATAGTGTGACCAGGTAACACCTTGGAGCACTTGCGATGGCGACATCTTCTACAACCAGCCTGAAGCTCGATCATGAACTGAAAGAGCGCGTGCAGCGGCTCGCGGCGGCGCGGCGGCGGTCGTCGCACTGGGTCATGCGCGAGGCCGTCGAGCAGTACGTGGGGCGCGAGGAGAAGCGTGAGCAACTGCGTCAGGACGCGCTCGCGGCGTGGAACCACTACCAGACGACCGGCCTTCACGCGACCGCCGAGGAAGCCGACGCATGGCTGGCCAAACTCGAAGCGGGCGAGGACGCCGAGGCCCCTGAATGCCACGTCTGAAGTGGTCCCAACCTGCCTTGCGCGATGTGGCCCGTCTGCACGTTTTTCTCGTTCCCAAGAGCCGCGATGCGGCCAAACGGGCTGTCAAGGCCATCCGGCAGGGCGTGAAGCTGCTCGGCAAGCATCCGGAGATAGGCCGTCTCGTGGATGAGTTGCCGCCCGAGTTCCGCGAGTGGGTGGTTGAGTTCGGGGCTGGGGCTTATGTAGCCCTGTATCACTATGACGGGAAGCAGGTGGTGATTCTGGCGGTCCGGCACGGGCGTGAGGCTGGGTACTGAGTGAAATCCTCGGATTCCCAGGTCTCATCCGCCGCAGTCCGCCGCGGCGGACGATGGGTCGCTCAGAATGACATCCAGATTTTTGGCGCTCAGGATGACAAATCTTTGGAGGTTCGTGGCTGCGCTAGGGGGTTTCAGTGAGGGCTTCGGTGCGCTTGCTCATTTTGGCGGTGCGTTCGATCTTGTCCCAGTTGAAGGGCTTGCCGTCGATGGCGCGCTTGAGGGTCTTGAATAAAACGATAGAGAAGACCTGGCGGTAGGCGAAACGCTGGAGCCAGATGTGGAAGAGGAGCCAGCCGTCGCCTTTGTTGGCGGGGTGGCGGCGCTCAAGGCTGAACGCAACGGACGAGGTGACGAAGTCGATGAGCAGGAAGGCGCCAAAGTAGGCCAGGAGCTTCTCGAAGCTGGCGGCGGAGGCGGCTACGGGGTGGTAGTGGCGGTCAACGAAGTAGTTGATGACGCCGGCCAAGAACATGAGGTCGATGAAGGGCGAAACGAGGGGCAGGAACATCTGGAAGATGAGGATGTTGGGCAGGGCGAAGAGGCCCATGGCCTTGTTGCGGATGAAGGCCAGGCGGTGCTTCCAGACGGCCTGGAGGATGCCGAAGGACCAGCGGAAGCGCTGGAGCATGAGGCCTTTGACATCGACGGGAGCTTCAGTGAAGGCGAGGGCGCGGTCTTCGTAGTCAACCTTGAGGCCCTGTTCGAGGAGGTTCATGGTGAGGTCGGCGTCCTCAGCGACGGTGTTGAGGGGATAGCCGCCGGCGGCCTTGACGGGGGCGGCGCGCCATGCGCCGATGGCTCCGGGGACGACGGTGACGACGTGGAAGAGGTCGAGGGCGCGGCGCTCGAAGTTCTGGCTGGTGATGTATTCGAGGGCCTGCCAGCGGGTCCATAGGTTGACGCGGTTGCCGACTTTGGCGTTTCCGGCCATGGCGCCGATGGTGGGGTCTTCGAAGTGGGGGATGAGGCGGGAGATGGCGTCGGCGGCGATGACGGTGTCAGCGTCGATGCCGACGTAGATTTCTTCGGACATGCGGTCGAGGGCGAAGTTGAGGGCGGCGGCCTTGCCACCGTTGGGCCTGGAGAAGACCTGGAGGCGGCCGGCTGCGATCTCGGCGGCGTAGGCCTCGCGAGCGACATCGAAGGTGCGGTCGAGGGAGCCGTCGTCGATGACGATGACGTGGAGGTTCTTGTAATCGGAGTTGAGGACGGAGCGGATGGTGCGGACGATGACCGGCTCTTCGTTGTAGGCGGGGATGAGGACGGCGACACGGGGGTTGTAGCCGGGCGAGGCCTGGAGGCGGGGCTTGAGCAGGCGGTCGACGACGGCAAAGATGCCGACGAGGATGAGGCGGGCGCTCATGAGGATGTCGCCGAGGAAGAAGACCAGGACGATGAAGTTGCCGACGATCTGGACGCCGGAGAAGGCGATGGAGTCCGGCAGCGCGCGCAGGAACTGCCACAGAGTGAGCCGGGGCATGACCTGGGCGGTGGTTTTTCCCATGAGCGCGGAGACCTGGACGATGGCGTAGCCGTGGGCGCGGAGGGTGTCAATGAGGATGGGGAGGGCGGCGATGGTGGCGGAGCGGTCGCCGCCGCCGTCGTGCATGAGGATGATGGAGCCGCGGAATTGCGGCTTGGTCTTCATTGTTTCGAGCTGGGCGAGGACCGATTGGGCGATATCGGCGGGGGACTTGCGGGGATGCTCGTTCCAGTCGCCGGTGTCGATCTTGTTGCCGATGATGGTGTAGCCGTCCTGCTGGATGCGGACGACGGGGGCGGCCTGGTCGTCGGTGTCGGGCTCCTCGTCGATGTCGTAGGGCGGGCGGAAGTAGAGGGGCTGGACGCCGAGCTTGCTGGCGAAGAGGCGCTCGGTGAGCTTGACCTCGAGGTCCAGTTGGCGCGGGGAGATTTCACTGATGTCGGGATGGGTGTAGGTGTGGTTGCCGATCTCGTGACCCTCGCGGACGACGCGCTGCATGAGACCAATGTTCTCAGCGGCTTCGGCGCCGATGAGCATGAACGCGCCCTTGGCGTTTTTCTGTTTGAGGATGTCGAGGATCTTGGGGGTCCACTTGGGATCGGGGCCGTCGTCGAAGGAGATGGCGACCTGATTGGGATGGTAGCCGTACTGCTCGATGGTGTAGGTGCGGGGATAGACGTCCATGTGCTCATCGACGATGAGCTTCTTGCGGGGGTCGGGCTCGTCGGTGTCGAGTTGGACCGCGCGCTTGCCGGGCTGGGGCGGTCCGGTGACGCGGAGAATGTCACCTTCGCCCTCGGTGTCAACGTCATGGCCGGGCTGGACGGAGGCGAGGGCCTGGAGCGACTCAGCGGCGCTGGGCTTGTCCCAGACGTTCCAGAGGGAGCCGTCTTCCTCGCCCAGACGCCAGAGCGCAAAGGTCTGCAGGCCGAGGGCGCGGGCGGCGCGCAGTTCGTTGAGGAGCGTGACGCCATCGAGGAACCAGACGACGTGGCGCCGGTTCAAGTCTTCGTCGATGTATTCGAAGTGGGGATTGAGGGTGTCGTAGTCGAGGTCGAGGTCGGCGTCGGCGTCAGAGGCGCGCTGCCATGTGTCGGAGACCGAGAGGTCTTCTGTATAGAGGACCTGGGGAGGCTTGGGATGCTTTTTGTCCCCGCTCTCGTTTTTTGAGGGATTGGGAATGGAGAGGGTCCAGTCGTAGCCGTAGCTGCCTACGGCGCAGATGAGCTTCTCTTTGGGGACGACTTTGAGGACGCGGGTGAGGTTGCCGACGAACCACTCCTGACTGGCGATGGGGCCGGGACCGCTTGTAACCTGGTGCTGGTCGTAGTTCATGAGGATGATGCCGTCGGAGTTGGCGGCAATCAGCTTGAGATCGTTGTCGGAGATGGAAACGACGGTGTTGACGTAGAAGCGGAGGTTGCGCGGGTGCATGTCGGCATAGAGCTCCTGAATAAAGCTCAAGTAGGCCGGGTCGGCGTCGTCGGGGAGGCTTTCAAAGTCCAGCGATAGGCCTCGATAGACCGGATACGCGGTGAAAAAGCGAAGAATCTGCTGGCGCAGAGCGGCGCGCTTGTTTTTGTCCTTGAGGACGTCGCCGAAGGTGGAGTCCCAGTACTGGGTGTTGGGGTTGAAGTTGTTCAGGTGGGGAAAGATCTCGGTATCTTCCTTTGACGCCTGGATGACGCGCTTGATCCTGTCCATGTCGTCGGGGTCATGGACGGTGGCGCCGTCGACCACGGGATACTCGCGGTGGCTGTCGTTGTTTATGGCCAGCAGCGTTGCCTGGGGGGCGTCGACGTGGAGCCACTCGGGAAACAGCAGATCGATCTGGTGGACGTGCTGCTTAAACGAGGAGTAGCTGGCCGCGTCGTATTGCACGTAATAGGCCGCGCGCAGACCTTCGCCGGTGTTGAAGGGGATATCGGAGGGTTTGCGGCCGGTCTTGCGGCGGGCGGCCCGGGCTTTGGCGCCGCGCAACAACGGGGTACGGTCGTTGAGGGCTTTGTAGTTGTGTTTGGGCACGGGCAGCAGCAGCTCGGGTAGGTGCTGATTGCGCAGTACGTTGAAGATGAAGACGGCCAGAACGAGGGTGGAAACTACGGCTATTATGTCGAGGATGCGCCGCAGACGCTTCCATCGCTTGCGTTGGGGGTCGAAGAATATCTGCTTATCCGGCATGGACGGCTTGGTTTACCTATACGCGGAAACCATAGAAACGGTCTACGCTATACATTACGAATCGTATGGAAGCCGCTCACGAGAGTCAATTGACAGCTTTGGGCCGGATTTATGGCCGCGTGGTCCGGGCGCTGCCGGTGGGGCTGGCGCTTGCCGCGGGCGCTGTGTTGCGCGTGTGGATGCTCAAGGAGCTTTTTCAGGTCAATGGGGACACGCTGATCTACGGCGGGCTGGCAAAGAATCTGCTGCTGCATGGACAGTATGCGCTGATCGCGAGCGACGGCGAGGTGTATTCGACGCTGATCCGGCTGCCCGGCTATCCGCTGTTTCTGGCGCTCTGTTTCAGGGTTTTCGGGATGGAAAACTACGCCTCGGCGGCGTGGGCGCAGATCGCGCTGGAGCTGCTGGGCTGCCTGCTTCTGGCGGGGTTTGCGCGCCGCATTGCGCCGCCTGAGCTGAAGGCTGGGGCGGCGCTTTGCACGCTTTGGCTGGCGACGCTGTGCCCGTTTACGGCGTCGTATACGGCCGCTCCGCTGACGGAGTCGCCGACACTGTTTGCGATGGCGCTGGCGTTGTGGGCGCTGGCGCGGTTCCATGCGCGGCCGGGATGGTCGAGCGCGCTCTGGTTTACGTTTGCGGTGAGTTTCGCGGCGCTGCTGCGGCCGGATGGGGCGTTGGTTGGGGTGGCGCTGGCGCCGGCGCTGGTGATTGGGTTGAGGCGCGGGGATGGGGCCGGGGCAATTCCGCGAAAGAAGTTGGTTCGCATGGCGCTGGTTTGCGTTTTGCTGGCGCTGGTTCCTTTTGGAGCGTGGACGTGGCGGAACTGGCGGGTGTTCCATGTGTTTGAGCCGCTGGCGCCGCGCTACGCCAACGATCCCGGCGAGGATACGCATCCCGGCTGGGAGAGTTGGGTGAAGAGCTGGTGCCTGGATTTCGTCTCGACGTACGACATTTATTGGAATGTGCCGGGCGGGCCGCTGGATTTGAGCAAGCTGCCGAGCCGGGCATTCGACTCGCCGGCGCAGTACGCTGAGACCGCCGCTCTGGCTCAGGCGTACAACGGCAATGGGCAGGACTTGACGGCGGGAATGGATGCGCAGTTTGGACGGCTGGCCGAGGAGCGGATTGAGGCACACCCGCTGCGCTATTATCTGTGGTTGCCGCTGGGGCGGGTAGCCGACATGTGGCTGCGGCCGAGGGTGGAGAACCTGCCCATCGACCTGGACTGGTGGGTCTATGCCCATCACAACGCGGAGACGCGATTCAGTTGGGGGTACGCGGGGCTGAACGCGGTGTATCTGCTGCTGGGAGTGGCGGGGCTGTGCCTGCGGCCGCGCTTCTCCACCCCAGGGACGAAGACCCGTCCCTGGGGACCCCGGTTCTGGCCGTGGATGCTGGCGTATATGGTGCTGCGGAGCGCACTGCTGCTGACCGTGGAGGCGCCGGAGGCGCGGTATACGCTGGAGTGCTTTCCGATGCTGTTTGCGCTGGGAGGAGTTGGCCTTTACGGAGTTTTCAGAAGAACAGGGAACAGGGGGCCGGCGGGGAAGACAATAAAAGGCTGTAGATAGGTGGATCTATCCCAGCTTAGCGGCAAAAACAAAGACGCCGCGAAGGTGGGGCAGCCGGCTACTTGACGTATTGGGTGTTGCTGTCTGTTTTGAAGGTGAAGTCACTGCCAGGCAGGGTCAGATTGGTCTTGATGTTGAAGTACAAGCAAGTCCGTTTTTGGCCTGGGCCCTCGTCGAAGACCTGCTTCAGGCTTACTGCGCGGGCGGGGTCAACCCAGATGGTCACTTTGGGAAACATCTTGCGCACATCCGGGTCTTTGGCCACGAGTTCCAGCTTCTCGGTCTTGACGCCGGCCTTGCCGTCGGTGAGGGTCTCGGAGCCCAGATACCTGATGTCCCACTTGCCGGCCAGCTCCTTGCCACTGGCGCCAAAGCCGAGCAGCAGGTAGCTCTCGTACTTTGCGGCTTCTCTCACATGCACCTGGTTGGCGAGCTTTTCATAGAGTGTGATTTTGCCGCCGGAGTAGGTCAGGTCCTTGGGCACGGGCTTGCCGTTCTCCTCGCGGATGTGCGCGGCCATCTGGAAGGCTTTGCCGTTGCGCTTGTAGTAGACGGCGCCCTTCTGGACATCCTTGTCATAGATCGGATCGGTCTGCTCGGTGACGAACTCGAAGTCGGCGGAGGTGGAGTGGAAATTGGCGGCGGCGATGTCGAGTTGGCGCAGAACCTTTTCCAGGTCATCGGCTGCGAACGCCGCCCGTCCCGGAAGCAGGGCGAGGGCGATGGACGCGGCGAAGACGAGCTTTATTCCGAGACGCATAGGGTTCCTTCTTTTGTTCGACGCTGGAATGCGGCGGGAGAAGCAAAAAAAATTGGATCAGTGAACCTTTTCACGAGTTGCCAAGAGATTCATTTGGCCCATAAGAGATTTCCCTCAGGGACTAAAGCCCGCATTCATTGTGCTCCACATATGTACGGGCTAAAGCCCGTACCCTTCAAAACATCGACTTATTCAGAGGCTGCTTTTAGCGGTGGGCCCAGACCTTCCAGGCAAGATTTCCCTGGGCGTCGGTGACGGTTTCCCAATGCTCGACGACGACGGCATCGCCGGTGACCGGTTCGATGGCCTTGCGCAAGGCTTTTTTGACGACCGGGTCCGGGGCGCCGACGGGGACATTGGCATCCGAGGCCTGCACGGTGACGATGAGGCCGTGGCCGTCATTGGCGACGACCTGGATGGGATGCAAGGGTCCGCCGATGGGGGACGGCTTGTCGCCGTAGTTCCAGAAAAGGGGCGTGAGGAAGATGAACGCGAGGATCAGCGTGACCATCACGTCGTAGTGGAAGCAGCCGCGTGGGTAGGTCCAGTAGAAATAGCTGAGCAGGATCTGCTTGAGAGTGCGGCGGGGTTGCGGGTTGGGTGCGGCTGGGTTTAGAGGCGCCATTAAATTTCCTTCACAATTCTGTCGAGGCCGCCCATGTAGGGCTGGAGGACTTGTGGAATGAGCACGGATCCGTCGGGCTGCTGGTAGTTCTCAAGGATGGCCAGCCAAGTGCGGCCGACGGCCAGGCCGCTGCCGTTGATGGTGTGGACGAACTCGGGCTTGGCCTTAGCGCCTTTTTCCCCAGCGGGCCGGTAGCGGATGTTGGCGCGGCGGGCCTGGAAGGCGTCGAAGTTGGAGCAGGAGGAGATCTCCCGGTAAAGCTGCTGGCCGGGGAGCCAGACTTCGAGGTCGTAGGTCTTTGCGGAGGAGAAGCCGGTGTCGCCGGTGCAGAGGAGCACGCGGCGGTAGGGCAGGCCGAGGGCTTCAAGAATTTCTTCGGCGTCGCGGGTGAGGCGCTCGTGCTCGGCTTCGGAGTCTTCCGGCCGGGTGAATTTGACCAGCTCGACCTTCTGGAATTGGTGCTGGCGGATGATGCCGCGAGTGTCCTTGCCGGCGGCGCCGGCTTCGGCGCGGAAGCAGGGGGTGTAAGCCGTAAGGCGGATGGGGA
Organism: Acidobacteriaceae bacterium; assembly: GCA_003170825.1. Classification (GTDB taxonomy): domain Bacteria; phylum Acidobacteriota; class Terriglobia; order Terriglobales; family Acidobacteriaceae; genus Telmatobacter. The sequence goes on along the minus strand of PMYL01000020.1, from coordinate 10,516 downwards.
GACGGGCTTCGTCGAGGATTTCGTCGCGGTAGAGGTTGGTGACGGGGACTTCGGCGGTGGGGATGAGCCAGTGGTCGTTGTCTTTGAACTCGCCGCGGGCGACGGCTTCGGCGTCGGCATCGGAACAGCGGAAGAGGTCGTCGGCGAACTTGGGCAACTGGCCGGTGCCGTAGAGGGACTTGGAGTTGACCATGAAGGGCGGGAGGACTTCGGTGTAGCCGTGTTTGCTGGTGTGCAGGTCGAGCATGAAGCTGATGAGAGCGCGCTCAAGACGGGCTCCGGCGCCCATGTAGACGGCAAAGCGCGCGCCGCTGAGCTTGGCCGCCCGCTCCAGATCGAGAATCCCCAGCGACTCGCCCAGCTCCCAGTGCGGCCTGGCCTCAAAGTTAAAGACCGGCTTTTCGCCCCAAGTTTTGACGGTAAGATTATCGGCCTCGGATTTACCCGTAGGCACTTCGTCGCGGGTAAGGTTGGGAATACTCGACAAGACTCCACTCATCCGCTCGTTATAAACATCGGGATCATTCTTCGCACGTTCAAGAAGATCCTTTTTGAAGCGGATTTTCTCCGTCAGAGCCGTTGTGTCCTGGCCGGTCTTCTTGAGTTCGCCCATCTCCTTGCTCAATAGATTTAGTTCAGCCTTCCGTCCCTCGACCAGCGTGATTGACAGACGACGCTTCTCATCCAGGGCGCGAAAATCGCCCAGCAGCGCAGCCGGGTCGGCCCCGCGGGCGCGCAGCTTTTCTTCCACCAATTCCAGGTTGGCACGAACAAATCCCAGGTCGAGCATCGCTCTTCCAGTTTAAACGACTAGTTTGGAGGGGGTTGATTCGAGATTCGTGGTTTCCCACCCTTTCCGCAGAAAAAAGCGGAAAGGATGGGGCACGGGGCTTTGTGACTGTGAAAATGCGAAACGCAGGTCCTTCGACTCGCTGCGCTCGCTCAGGATGACAGCCTTTAACCGATCGCTCAGGATGACAAATCGGAAGATTGTGGCGGGTCGGGTGATTGGGCTTGTCCCGCGGCGAGTTGGTCCTGCCAGCCGGGGAGGCGCTGGTCGCCGGTGATCAGGCGTGCGCCGCGGGTGAAGGTGAAGTAGGTCCATATCCAGGCGAAAAAGACCCATATCCGGTTGCGGAAGCCGATGAGAAAGAAGATGTGGACGGTGAGCCAGGCGGCCCAGGCGGGAAAGCCGCTCATGTGGGCCTTGAAGGGCCATTCGAGCCTGGCGACGGCGTCCATGCGGCCGATGGTGGCCATGTCGCCCTTGTCGAAGTAGCGGAAGGGCGGACGCGGCGCGCCCGCGAGGTCGGCGGCAAGGATTTTGGCGATGTGGTCGCCCATCTGCATGGCGGGCTGGGCGACTCCGGGCACCGTGCAACCATCCTGCTCGAGGCGGGCCAGGTCGCCGAGGACAAAGACCTCCGGGAGGCCGGGCGGATTGAGGAAGGCGTCGACAAAGACGCAGCCGCGGCGATCCAATTTCACGGCGGGCGTCGCGCCCAGCAGCTTGCCGAGCGGCGAGGCCTGGACGCCGGCGGCCCAGAGCGTGACCACGGCGTCCATGCGCTTGCCGGCAGCTTCAACCCAGCCGGGGCCGAGGCCGGTGACGTGGGTCTGGGTGTGGACTTCGACGCCGAGGCGGGCGAGCGCGGCTTCGGCCTTGGCGCTGAGGTCCGGGGGGTAGGCGGCGAGGATGCGCGGCGAACCTTCGAGGAGCAGGACGCGGGACTTGGAGGGGTCGATGTGGCGGAAGTCGTGGCGCATGTAGAGCTGTGCGATATCGCTGATGGCTCCAGCCAGCTCCACGCCGGTAGGACCGCCGCCGATGACGACAAAGTTGAGGGGAGGGTGCCAGCCGTGCTCGACCATCTGTCGCTCGGCGAGTTCAAAGGCGAGGAGGACGCGGCGGCGGATCTCGAGGGCGTCTTCGATGGTCTTGAGGCCGGGGGCAAAGGGCGCCCAGTCGTCCCGGCCAAAGTAGGAGTGGGTGGCGCCGGTGGCAAGGACCAGGTAGTCGAAGGGGAGCTGGGCGCCGGAGCCGAGGGCGATCTGGCGGGTGGAGACGTCGATGCCCACAACCTCGTCCATCAGGACCTGGGTATTCCGGTGCTTGCGCAGGATGGTGCGGATGGGCTGGGCAATGTCGGCCGGAGAGAGGACGGCGAGGGCGACCTGGTAGAGGAGCGGCTGAAAGGTGTGGTGGTTGCGGCGGTCTACGACGGTAACGTCTACCGGAAGGTGGGCCAGTCCGTTGGCGGCATGGATGCCGGCAAAGCCGCCGCCTACGATGACGACGCGGGGGCGGGGGTCGAGCGGTTGTTCAAGAGGTTCGGTCAGTTCACCCAAAATGTGCCCTCACTCTCTATCTACAAGATGCCGGTAAGGGCCAGGAAGTGACAGGAGCCAGGGTTTTGTGGGCAATCTCTTACGGATGCTGTTCGATGGCGATGTTGATGGTGGCGGTGTTGCCGGAGGCGGCGAGACCAAGCAGCTTGGTGGCTACGCCCGGCAAGGATGCGGGGGTGAAGGCGACGGTGCCGTCGAGGGCGGAGGCGGCGGTGGCGGCTTGGGTGGCGAGCAGTGGAGCCGGGGGGCAGACGCCGTGAGGGGCGCAGGGCGGCGCCCAGGCGTAGAGGGCCTGGTAAAGGGCGACCGAGCCGCCGGCCATGGGGTTGCCGTCCATGTCAAGAAGACGGAGGGTGATCTGGCTGGGGGTTCCGCTGACGGCTAGACTCTGCGCAGTTCCACTGACGGCTTCGAGAAGCGCATATTCAGGACGGGCTCCGAAGGCGGTGAAGGCGACGCATTGGCTGGTGCCGTTGAGGCAGGCGTTGGCGGAGACCTGCTGGCCTTCAGTGAGCGGGCCGACGGTGAGCTGGTTGGTGGCGATGCCGCTGGAGTTGGTAATGGCGGCGGCGCTGCCCTGGGCGGCGATGCCGCTGACGGAGGTAGCCCAAGCGACCGCCTGGCCACCGATGGGAAGGCCGTTCGAGAGGACCAGAGCCTGGACGGTCCAGGTGACGGTGGCGCCGGCGGCCAGGGATAGCTGGGGCGTGAGCGGGGCGAGGACGGGCGGAGTTCCGCCGGCAAACTGCGCCTGGAGGCTGGAGCCGTTGGTGAGCGAGGCGGTGACGATGGACCATTTGCCGTCAACGGCGGTGATATTCATGGTGGCGCGACCATCGCCGGTTGCGGGGACCGAGCAGACGGGCAGGCCGCAGGCGAGGGTGGCGGTTCCGCTGGTGACGGTGTAGAGGACAGTGACGCCGCCGGCGGGGGTCATGGCTGGGCCCAGTGCGGTTACGGAGAAGGGAATGGGCACGCCGATGGGCACGGTATTGGCGGGTGCGGTGAGCAGGGTGAGGGCGTCGCCTGTGCCGGAGTCGTAGCTGACGCCGGGGGAGAGGATGGCCACCGCGTAGAAGATGGGCACGTCGTCCACTTCGACGTCGACCGAGCCGGTGACGCCGGATGCGGCGGGGGGCGCGATGGCGGTGATCTCGTTGGGCGAGATGCTGGTGACGACGGCGGGCTGGCCGCCGACCTGAACCGTGTCCGCGAGGCGGAAACCCATGCCGTGAATGTCGATGGGGCCTCCGGAGGCCGGTAGCCGCTGGGGCTGGACGGTATCGGCGTAGAGCACCCAGCCCAGGTAGGCGTAGTCGGGACGGCCGTCGCCGCGCTGGTCGGCGATGCCGATGCGGACCACGTCGGCGGCGATGGAGCTGACGCGCAGCCAGCTTTCGCCGGTGGCCAGGCCGTTCATTCCGGGGCCGGCGCCGACGGCTGGCGCGCCCACGGGATCGAATGCGTCCCAGATGCCGATGGCGGGCATGACTTTGGATTCAGTGGGAGCGCCGGTTTCGTCCAGGGCCTGGGTGACGATGGTGAAGGTGCGGTTGCCGCGGACGGGGAAGGTGAACCAGTCGGATTGGCCCACCTGGCTGAGGCGTCCGCACCAGAGGCCGCTGGCGGGCAGGATGCGCGGCGCGGCCTGGGTTCCGATGGCGTCCTCAAAGCCGCCGACCGCCGAGCCGGCGACGTTGACGGTGAGGGTCTGCGAGCTGCCGGCCGACATGCCGGGGACCGAGATGGCTTGCAACGTGCCGGAGGGGGTGACCTGGCCGTCGAGATAGGGGCCGACTGAGTCGGTGAGGATGTAGAGGGGATTGATGGCCTCAAACGTTATCTGATAATCGGCCGTGGTTGCGCCGGGGGGCAGCGGGATTCCGCTCAGGTCGAAGTAGCCTTGCAGGGTTGGGTTGTTGGAGCCCCACATGGTGAGGAGATTGCCGTTAGTATCGGCGAATCCGGTGATGGGATTGCCGTGGTTGCCGCTGAAGTATCCGCCGGAGACGAAGGTGACGGCGTACTGGTAGAGGGGGTTGCCGTTGGAGTCCAGCGGACGGGCGACGACGTTGATGCCCTGCATGCCGAGGCCGGCGCGGAAGGTGACGGTTCCCTGAATGGAGACGGTGTTGAGGGCCGTGAGCTGTTTGCCGGGGAAGCTGGCTAGATTCTGCGCGGTGATGGGGTAGATGCGGTTGAGGGCGGCGATGTCGTCGGAACGGAGTTCGGCGGGGTTGGGGATGCAGATGCCGCCGGTCTGGGAGCATACGCCGCTGAGGGGCTGCATCACCGGCCAGCCTTGAGTGCCGCCGGGTTCGCCGTTCTGGAGCGCGCTGGGGTTGACTTGCGCGTAGTCCAGGCCGAGGATGCGGCCGAAGGCGCGCTCCAGCTCGTAGCTCATCATTTCAAGCAGGGCCGGGTTGGCAGCGCAGAGGCCGTTGAGCAGGATGATGCCGTGGGCGATGGTGGCGTCGGGGTTGATGTTGTCCAGCCAGACCCAGACGCCGTTGTTCTGGCAACTGGTGGGGTCGCTTGCTCCGGCGCCGAAGAGGGCGTCGGTGACCGAGCCGTCGGCGTCGTAGAGGATGCCGAGGGGATAGCCGGCGGCGGAGGGGGTGACGTCGGCGGGCTGAGTGATTTGGCCCACCTGGCTGGTCTGCTCGTTGGCCACCGTGAAGTTTGTGCCGCTTACCACGATGTTGGAGCCGTTGACGTCTTCGTTCAATTGCCCCATGTCAGTGAGCGTGACGCCGGCGGTGGGGACGGCGCTCCAGAGAGCCGCCGCCGCATCGACCATGGTCGTGGCCTGCTGGTTGGTGACTCCGCTGTTGAGCGGGCCCTGATCGACGTAGTAGTGGACCTGGCCGCCGGCCCAGTGGACGGGCTGGCCGAGAACTCCTGGATTGAAGAAGCTGACTCCGGCGACGTATTTGGGTCCGCCGGCGAGGGCGGTTGCGGGAGCAAGAAGCAGGAGGGCCAGGGCGAGACAATCAGGAGTGGGGAGGCGAGCGGCTGCTGTGCGCAGGCGAGGGGAAGCAGAGATGAGCACGGGAGTCCCTCCGACAGGGATTTCCGTGCATGTGAGGGACCGTTAAGATTTGGGTCGTCTTAGAGATTTCTAAGATTGCTTTGAGCCGGTTATTCGGCGGGTTACAGGCTCTTCATCGGTCCGCGGACTCATGGTTGGGGCGTGTGCAGTCTGCTGGCGCTGCGGGTGCGGGTTGACGGCTGGCACAGGGGGGGGCCAGGCGCTGCCAATTGCCGGACTCAGATTTCGGGGTAGAAGTCGAAGAAGGCGTCCAGGCTGCGCTTGAGCTGGGTTTCGATCTCTTCGCGCGAGCCCTCGATCAGGTGCATGGTGACGTGTGCTTCATGGCCCGTGGCCAGCTTGAGCGTGGCGTCGTGGATTTCGGTGACCTCGCCTTCGGGGAGCAGCCGCAGTCCGTAGATAAGAGTCAGATTGGCCATGAACCTCATCATAATGAAACGGGCAGGGCCGGGAACAGGGCGGCTGCCCGCGGCAAGCGTCTAAAATCGACACGGGAAACCTTATGACAGAGATTCGCGACACCGTTATTCTGGGCTCCGGCTGCGCCGGGCTTACGGCGGCCATTTACACCGCGCGCGCCGGACTGAAACCGCTGGTTCTGGAGGGCCACGAGCCGGGGGGACAGCTCTCGATCACCACGCTGGTGGAGAACTTTCCCGGCTGGCCGGAGGGCATCCAGGGGCCGGAGCTGATCGAGAACATGAAGAAGCAGGCGGCGCGGTTTGGGGCCAGCTTTCAGTTGGCGCATCTGAACACCGTTGAGTTGGGCGCGCATCCGATTCGGCTGCACACTTCGGCGGGGGAGATTTGCGCGCGGACGCTGATTGTGGCGTCCGGGGCGAGCGCGCGGTGGCTCGGGTTGCCGAGCGAGCAGGCGCTGATTGGGCACGGCGTTTCAAGCTGCGCCATGTGCGACGGGTTCTTCTTCCGCGGGCGTGAGATTGCGGTGGTGGGCGGGGGCGACTCGGCGATGGAAGAGGCGCTGTTTCTGACGCGGTTTGCGAGCAAGGTGACGCTGCTGCACCGGCGGGAGAGCTTCAGGGCGTCAAAGATCATGCTGGAGCGGGCGATGGCGCATCCGAATATCGAACTGCGCGCCAACACGGTGGTCGAAGAGGTGCTGGGCGTGGAAGAGCACGAGGTGAAGGGGCTGCGGCTCAAGGACGTGACCAACGGTTGCGTGAGCGAGCTGGCGGTCAGCGGGCTGTTTCTGGGGATTGGGCACGAGCCGAATACGAAGATGTTTGCCGGGCAGATCGATCTGGACGAGGACGGGTACATTCGCACCACGGGCAACGTGCTGACGACGCACAACGGGGTGGTGGTTCCGGGCGTGTTTGCGTGCGGGGACGTGCAGGACCGGCGCTACCGGCAGGCGATCACGGCCGCCGGGTCGGGGTGCATGGCGGCGCTGGAGGCGGAGAAGTTTCTGGAGGCGCGCGGGCACTGAGGCAGGTTGCGGGCGCCGGGGTTGAAACACCGGCCTACCAGTCCCGGCCTTGCAGTCCGGGTCTACCAGGAGCGGAAGACGAAGAAGGCCGCTGCGACCAGGCAGACGCCGGCGGCGGCGTGGTTCCAGCGTAGATGCTCGCCGAAGTAGAAGAGGGTGAAGACGGCGAAGACGACGAGGGTGATGATCTCCTGGATGACCTTGAGCTGGACGGGCGAGAAGCGGTCGGAGCCGATGCGGTTGGCGGGAACCTGCAGGCAGTACTCGAAGAAGGCGATGCCCCAACAGACGAGGATGACCTTCCAGAGCGCGTCCTGGCGGTATTTCAGGTGGCCGTACCAGGCAATGGTCATGAAGATGTTGGAGAAGATGAGAAGGATCACTGTCCACATAATTTTGTTGGATGCGGGCGGCAAGGGCGGGGTTTGAGCGGGAGCGCGATGACGGAGTTGGGGGAGAGTCTCGAACAGCTGGAAGAGGCGATTGCGGCCGCTTGCCGGAGGGCTGGGCGCGGGCGGGACGAGGTCGAGCTGATGGCCGTTGCGAAGACTTATCCGGCGGCGACGGTGGCTGAGGCTGCTGCGCTGGGGCTGAGGCTGTTTGGCGAGAGCCGGGTGCAGGAGTTTGCGGCGAAGGCTGCGGAGCTGGAGGCGTTACGCGGGGGTGACGCGGGGGCGGATTCGATTCGCGTGCATCTGATTGGGCATTTGCAGACGAACAAGGCGGCGCGGGCGGCGGAGTTGTTCGACGCGGTGGATTCGGTGGACTCGGTGCGGCTGGCGGAGAGGCTGAACGATGCGGCGGGCAGATTGGGAAAGCGGCTGCCGGTGCTGATCGAGGTGAAGCTGAGCCCGGAGGAGACGAAGGCGGGTTTGGAGCCGGAGTCGGATGAGGCAGCGCAACTGCTGGAACGGCTGCCGGAGTTGGGACATCTGGAGACGCGGGGGCTGATGACGATTGCGCCCTGGGGTGGGTCGGAGGATGTGACGCGGGATTGCTTCCGCAGTTTGCGCCAGTGGCGGGACCATTGGGCTGCAGCGCATCCGAGGTTGGCGCTGGATGTGCTTTCGATGGGGATGAGCGGGGATTTTGCGCTGGCGATCGAGGAGGGCGCGACGCGGATTCGTGTGGGGACGGCGCTGTTTGGGAAGCGGCAGCCGTGGACGGGGCCGGAATGATGGTGCGGGCTGCTGCGGGTGGAGTGACGCTGGCGGTTCGCGCGCAGCCGGGGGCGAAGAAGACGGCGATTACGGGCGTTTACGGCGAGGGAGCGGCGGCGCAACTGAAGATTGCGGTGCAGGCGCCGCCGATTGAGGGGCGGGCTAATTTGGCTTTGATTGCCTTTCTGGCGGAGACGTTTGGGTTGCCGAAGAATGCGGTGGGGCTGATGAGCGGGGAGTTATCGAGGAGCAAGGTGTTCTTGCTAAGGGGAGTTACGCTGGATATGGCTGAGGCGAAGCTCGCTGAGTGGATACAAAAGAACTAAATATTGATCTGGCTGTTATGGATAGAACGAAAAAACAACAGCAAATACAGAAGCTACCGCAGGTCCTTCGACTCGCTACGCTCGCTCAGGATGGCAGCTCTTGGTTGATCGCTCAGGATGACAATCTTTATCTTGCTGTTTCGTGTGCTATCGGTTGTGATGGGCGAAGGCGGCGGCTAGGGCTTCTTCGGGTTCGGGGCGGACGCGGAAGTCGGCGTGGGCTTCGGCGAAGAGGACGCGGCGGTCGCGGGCGATGACGTAGGTGGCGGGGATGGGGAGACGCCAGCCTGGTTCGCCGTTGACGAAGGGGATGTTGACGAGGATGGAGAGATAGTAGTCGCGGTGGTACTCGGGGACGGTGTAGGCGAGGCCGAACTTTTCGGCCAGGGCGCAGCCGGGGTCGGAGAGCACGGGGAATGGCAGGCCGTGCTGGCCGGCCATGAAGTCGTTCTGCCGCTCGGTCTGCGGGCCTATCGCAACCATCAGGCCTTCACGCTCGCGGAGCTGGCCATAGAGGTCGCGCCAGGTTTCAAGTTCGGTGACGCAGTAAGGGCACCAGCGGCCGCGAAAGAACTTGATGACCAAGGGGCCGAGGGCGAGCATGTCCGCGCTGCGGACGAGGCGGCCGGCAGCGTCGTTGAGGGCGAACTCGGGGGCGATGGCGCCAACGGGGAGGATGCGGTCTTCAATGCCGGTGGCGAAGAGCTCTTGGACGGCGCGCTCGCCGACGGCAAGGCGGTCGGCCTGAACCAACTGGCGTGTGTTGGCGGTGATTTCGTCGAGTTGGTCCTGGAGGGTTCGGAGCGCGGTCATGGCTACGCCTCGGCGGCGACGCAACGTTCGGGGTATTTGCGGGCGTAGATTGGCCAGACGCTGAGCAGGCCCAACTCGCCACCCTCTTCGCAGCGTGCCCGGATGATGCCGTCCATGGGACCGGTCAGCTCTTTAGCGCCAATGTCTACAAGCCATTCGGAGAGGTCTTTGCCTCCGTAGTCGCCGGACCGCAGTTCGGCCATGTGGGGTTCCATGAACTTCCAGGCCTGTTCGAACAAATCCGCAATCCCGGTGAGTTCAAGCTCTCTCAGACCGTTCAGCGTTTCGCGGAGGTCGCGTTCGTCATGGTGGTTGGCGAAGTGCAATGCCAGGCTGTCGAGGGTCATGCTGATGTTAAAGAAATAAATGCCTGCCATGGCCCGCATTCCCTGGGGCAGCGAATCCAAAGCCTGGTAATAGCGATCGAGGTCTTCCTTCACCTCATCGGGAAGGAGCCGGTCCAATTCCGTTGCCAGGAGATCGAACAGAGCTTCATCGCTCTCGGTTGCGCGGATTGTTTCTATCGTGAGGGTCATTGTTTGCCTTACCGTCCGAAACGTTGTTTGCCGCCCATGCCCATGGCGCCGAGGCCGCCGCGCATCATGTTTCTGGCGAGGCCGCCCTTGCCCATCTGCTTGAACATCTTGCTCATCTGCGCGTATTGGCGGAGGAGCTGGTTTACGTCCTGGACTGTGGTGCCGGAGCCGGAGGCGATGCGCTTGCGGCGGCTGCCGGAGATGATTTCGTGGTTGCGGCGCTCGATGGGGGTCATGGAATTGATGATGGCCTCAAGGCGCACGAACTGCTTTTCGTCGATGTTCTGCGAGGCTTGCTGGAGGCCGGCGAAGGGGCCGACGGAAGGCAGCATTTTGAGGATGGACTCCATGGAACCCATCTTCTTGATCTGGCGCAACTGGTCGCGGAAGTCTTCCAGCGTGAAGCCGTCGCCGAGGAGAGCTTTTTTGGCGAACTCCTCGGATTTTTTGCGGTCGAGGGTGGATTCGGCCTTTTCGATCAGCGACATCATGTCGCCCATGCCGAGGATGCGACCGACGATGCGGTCGGGATGGAAGGGTTCGAAGGCGTCCGCCTTTTCGCCTGTGCCGATGAACTTGATGGGCTGGCCGGTGACGTGACGAATCGACAGCGCCGCGCCGCCGCGGGCGTCGCCGTCCATCTTGGTGAGGATGACGCCGGTGAGGCCAAGGCGGGTGTGGAAGTCGCGGGCGGAGTTGACGGCGTCCTGGCCGGTCATGGCGTCGCAGACCAGGTATATCTGGTGCGGCTGGGTGGCCTGGGCGATGGCCTCGGCCTGCTTCATCATTTCTTCGTCGACGTGCAGGCGGCCGGCGGTGTCGATGATGAC
>PMYL01000043.1:17676-17800 GCA_003170825.1 Acidobacteriaceae bacterium | reverse complement strand
TTCAAGAAGCAGCTGGACGAGGGTCTGGCGGGGGACAATGCGGGCATCTTGCTGCGCGGCATTCCGAAAGAAGATGTGGAGCGCGGGATGGTGCTGGCCAAGCCGGGATCGATCACGCCGCACA
>PMYL01000043.1:3784-17652 GCA_003170825.1 Acidobacteriaceae bacterium | reverse complement strand
CAGTTCTACTTCCGCACCACGGACGTGACGGGAGTGGCGGAGTTGCCCGAGGGCGTGGAGATGGTGATGCCGGGCGACAACGTGCAGTTGCAGATTGAGCTGATCACGCCGGTGGCCCTGGAAAAGGGGCTGCGGTTTGCCATCCGCGAGGGCGGGCACACGGTGGGCGCAGGCACCATCTCGGAGATTGTGAAGTAGACGCTGGCCGCGTCGGGCGGACCGCCCTTCGGGCGCATGCTTAAGACGGGCGAGTGAAAGAGGGAACAGGGATCAGCGCGACGAAGAAACTAATCTCTGATCCCTGACAACTGGAAGGATTTGAGGATGCGGGAAATCGTTACATTGCAGTGCACGGAGTGCAAGGAGCGGAATTACTCGACGACGAAGAACAAGAAGACGACCACGGGCCGTCTGGAGTTCAAGAAGTTCTGTAACCGATGCCGCAAGCACCAGCCGCACAAGGAAACGAAGTAGAGCAGCTCCTAGCTGCTAGCTTCTAGCTACTAGCTTGTTTTGAGGGGAAGCCAAGGTTCTTGCGTTCCCGAGAATGAGCTAGTAGCTAGGGGCTAGAAGCTGGAAGCTGTTTTTAGGGGCGTAAGCTCAACGGCTAAACTGTCGGTCTCCAAAACCGAACTTGGGGGTTCGAATCCCTCCGCCCCTGCCAGATTGAGATGGGATGCGGCCGGCAGGACGCCGGGCGCGAAGGAATGGAAGCATGGCAACGAAGGCAGCACTGGTGAACGGGGAAGAGCGGCCGGGCAAGCGGCAGGGGACAAATCCCGTGTCGAAGTTCTTCGACAACGTGGTTGGGCAGTGGAAGGAGTTCACGCAATTTCTGGGCAATGTCCGGGGGGAGATGCGCAAGGTAGTTACGCCCTCGTGGAAGGAAGTGAAGGCCACCACCACGGTGGTGATCGTCGCGGTGTTCATCTTCGGGGTATTCTTCTTCGTGGTGGACTCGATCTTCGCCTTTGGCCTGGACCGGTTGCTGAAGCGACTGGGCGGAATGTGACGGTAAGTGCAGGCACGAAACGAGAGCATGATGGCAGATGAGTTAGAACAACCCGTCGAGCAGCAAGAGCCGCCGGCAGAGCCGCAGCCGGAGCGCAACGAGCGCTTCAAGTGGTACATTCTGCACGCCTACTCGGGGTTTGAGCGCAAGGTGCGCGAGTCGATCGAGAGCCGTGTGGAAGCCTTCGGGCTGAAGGACCGGGTGGGCCGGGTGATGATACCCACCGAGCCGGTGACGGAGATCGTCAACGGGAAAAAGCGCACCGTGGAGCGGGTTTTCCTGCCCGGCTACGTGCTGGTGGAGATGGAACTGGACAACCACCTCTGGCACGTGTTGAAGGACACGCCGAAGGTGACGGGCTTTCTGGGCACGGGCGACAAGCCGGTGGCGCTCTCGGAAGAAGAGGTCAGTTCGATCCTCTTCCGTTCCGAGACGGCGAAGGATAGGCCGCGGCAGAAGATCAAGTTTGAAAAGAGCGAACAGGTCCGGATTACGGACGGCCCGTTTGCCAACTTCAACGGCGTGGTGGATGAGATCAACGAAGATCGCGAGACGATGAAGGTCATGGTGACCATCTTCGGACGCTCCACCCCGGTCGAGCTGGAGTTCAGCAAAGTGGAAAAGATTGAGTAGTTGGTTTTAGCCGTTAGCTACTAGCTTTCAGCTTCTAGCCGGTAGTGCCCACCTGGCGGGCGCCGGTTGCAGGCGAACGCTTCGGCGCCAACACCAAAATTTGAACAAGGAAAACGTCCAGCTAAAGGCTAGAAGCCAGGAGCTAGAAGCTGGTTCCGAAGGAACCAAAAATGGCACCTCCGAAGAAAATTACCGGGTACGTGAAGCTGCAGATCGAAGCCGCGAAGGCGACGCCGGCGCCGCCGGTGGGTCCCGCGCTGGGTCAGGCGCAGGTGAACATCATGGAGTTCTGCAAGCAATTCAACGCGCGCACGCAGAACAAGGAGATGGCCGGGCTGATCATTCCGGTCGTCATTACGGTTTACGCCGACCGCAGCTTCAGCTTTGTGACCAAGACGCCGCCGGCGGCGGTTCTGCTGAAGAAGGCGGCCGGGGTGGCCAAGGGATCTGGCACGCCGAACAAGGAAAAGATCGGCAAGGTGACCGAAGCGCAGGTGCGCGAGATTGCCACGCAGAAGATGCCCGATTTGAACGCCTCCTCGGTGGAGACGGCGATCAAGAGCATCAAGGGCACGGCACGGTCGATGGGGATTGAGGTTGTGGCGTAAGCCGCGACTCAAGAGATTCCAAGACAGAAAGGCCCTCCCTGGCGGGAGGGCCTTTCTGCGTCTGCGTGTGGTGGCGCGCCGGAGGGGACGTGTTGTTGGCGCCCTACTTCGGCGGGGCTGGGATGAACCCTTCGCGCTTGCGGCCGGGTTCCGGTTTAGGTTTGGGTTTCGGCGCCTTCTTGACTTCTTTCTTGCCTTTGTCTTTGCTTCCCATGGGTAGAAGTGTGACACAAAGGGGGGCGGAAGGAAAGAACCTCTTGAAGAAAATGATGATGTGAACTATAGTTTACAGGTGATCGAGGTTCGTCAGACCGGCGTCTTCTCCGACTGGTTTCGCAGACTGCGCGACGAAAAGGCGCGGTCTCGCATCCTGATCCGGATTCGCCGCCTGTCGCTGGGCAACTTCGGAGACGTAAAGCCCGTCGGTAATGGCGTCAGCGAACTGCGGATCGACTATGGGCCGGGTTACCGGGTCTATCTTCAGCAACGGGGAAGTGTGCTTGTTCTGCTGCTCGCCGGAGGCAGCAAGAAGACGCAACAAGCCGATATAGCCAAGGCAAAGAAGCTGGCAAAGGAGTGGGCGAATGGTTCTTAAAACAACACTATGGGATGCTGCCGAGTATCTCGATAGCGCGGAGGCCATTGCGGAGTATCTCGAAGCGGCCTTTGAGGACGGCGATCCGGCCTTGATTGCGGCGGCTCTGGGCGATGTGGCGCGCGCCATGGGAATGACGCAGCTTGCCGGCAAGGCAGGCGTGACCCGCGAGGCGCTCTATAAGGCTCTCTCGCCCACCGGCGACCCGAGACTATCAACCTTTCTCGGCGTGATGAAGGCGCTCGGAATCAAGCTCACACCGCGGGCGGCGTGAGGCTCGTCTTTATTTCAGCTTGCGTGGGCGAACATTTTAAGGTACAGTTGTACTAAATAAGGTGCAGGATGGTTGAAGAACCGCAACCGCACAAGATTCCGTTGATCTTCTATTGCCCGCAGCCGGGAAGAGAGCCGGTGCGGGAGTGGTTGCTGGAGTTGCCGGAAGCGGAGCGTCAGGCCATCGGGAAAGACCTGTTGCGGGCGCAATGGCGTTGGCCGGTGGGAATGCCGCTGTGCCGTCCGTTGGGTGATGGCTTGTGGGAGATTCGAACAGACCTGCCGACGAAGCGGACGGCGCGTGTGCTGATCTGCCTTTATCGCGGGCACCTGGTTGCACTGCACGGGTTTATCAAAAAGACGCGGACTACGCCGGAGAACGATCTGGCATTGGCGCACAAGCGTCAGAGGGAGCTGGAGCGATGAGCAAAAAGCATATGGGTTCGAGCATCGATGATTTTCTCAAGCAAGAGGGGATTTTTGAAGAGGCGCAGGCAGAGGCGATCAAAGAGGTGGTTGCGTGGCAGTTGGCCGAGGCCATGAAGAAGCAGAAAATCTCCAAGAACAGGATGGCCACGCTGCTCAAGACGAGCCGTACGCAGGTGGACCGGTTGCTCGATCCGAAGAACGACATTACGCTTTCCAGCTTGCAGCGCGCGGCGGCAATGGTGGGGCGGCGGGTTTCAATCGAGCTCCTTTAAGAAGGGCAGGTATTCCGCTTGGGCGTGTATAGAGAACCGGCGTTTATTCCTCTGATCGTTCCCGCACCTCAGTTTCGGTCAGGGCATCCGAAATTGTGTGGTTTGTGAGGAGAGTATCGAGGAGGCAATAAACCCGAGTACTCATTTTGATGCGCGGCCCGTTCAGAACCTCATGTGGTGGTTTAATTGCAGGACCGAGCTTCACGCAGTAATGCAAGGGCCATTCTTGGGTCTTGGGTGCTTCGGGGAAAAGTTCCGATGGGCGTGTGAAGGTGACGTAGCTTCTCACATGATGGATGCTCTGAAGCTTTCCGTCATACCTGAACGCCAAGTAGTTGGGAGGCGGATCGGGCCATCGATTGCCCACTGGAAAGAAGTAGCGGCCCTTCTTTTCGACAAGATCGCGGTTGCTGATTGACCATCCTTCCTTGATCCTGCCAAGCGAAACTACAAAAACCCTGTTCGAATGCTTCATTTCCATTTCCAATAACCCTCCAGCATATTCGCAAAAGGTCCGGAGCCATTGCTTGTTTGCGTGAGATTCGGCCGACTTCGCGGCTATTTCAGCCAGGAGCCGTATCTGTCGCCAAGAGCGATGGTGCAAATGAGATTTTGCAATTCCTGGGCATTCCAATCGGTTTCCTGCCGAGGCGACACTTGCATTGGTCAAAGCCAAGATGTGCCGCTCTTTTGCCGTGCTGCGCGCAAGGACGGCCGCATATCTGCCGAGTTGATGACTCGTAGGAAGCTGCGGCCCTTTCTTTGCCTCTATTATGATAGCTAATTCGTTACCAATCTCAATTTCAATATCAGTGATTCCGTCCAGACCACGTCCGGTCTGAAGCCTAACAATCGCGCCGTCAATCCGAGCGGGGACCTGCCGACACACATCCGCAATCAGCAGTCGAAGAAAGGCTTCGGAGCGAGTGAGCACCCAGCCGAAACTGAAGGTCATATCATTTTCTTTTGAGCCGAAAAGATCGAAAATCGTCTTAACGTCTTCCCCGTATCGAACAAGTACCATGCCACGATTGTCTTCCTAAACGTTCTGTTTCGCCATCTTTATTTACTTTTCAGCATCCGGGAGACTGTTATGAAAACACGACCGCGAGCACTGGTCGTTCCTAGCGTTCATGGACTCCGGTTTGCAATTCCCATGCCGTTTCGTTATGATTCAAAGATGCGCCCAGGGGAATCCCTGGGCTGTCACAGGCACCACGGCTTTTGGACCCGTTCGAGTGTTCGCCCAGGCACAGAGAAACGTTGCCTCGGCGGCGAGCCGCGGGTTCCCTGCAAAGCGGGGCTGGCAAGAGCGGTGGGAGACGAGGAAACAGTGGCTAGAAAAGTCAGCAAGAACATTCAGAAGGCGCGCGCGGCTGTGATCAAGCCGGCGTATGCGCTGCCCGAGGCTGTGGGGCTGCTCAAGCAGGTGAAGTATGCCAAGTTCGACGAGACCGTCGACCTGACCATGCGCCTGGGAGTGGACACGCGCCACGCCGACCAGATGGTGCGCGGGACGGTGGTTCTGCCGCACGGGCTGGGCAAGACCAAGATTGTTGCCGTGATTGCTACCGGTGACCGCCAGAAGGACGCCACCGCGGCGGGCGCGGACTTTGTGGGCGGCGAGGAGATGGTGGAGAAGATCCAGAAGGAAAACTGGACCGCCTTCGATGCGCTGATCGCTACGCCGGACATGATGAAGGTAGTGGGCCGGCTGGGCAAGATTCTGGGACCCAAGGGCCTGATGCCGAACCCCAAGACCGGAACGGTGACGCTGGACGTGGCGGCGGCGGTGAAAGAGATCAAGGCCGGCAAGGTGGAGTTTCGCGCCGACAAGACCAGCCTGGTGCACGTGCCGGTGGGCAAGCTGAGCTTTGACCCGCAGAAGCTGGTGGACAACGCGACGACCGTGATTGGGTCGATCGTGCGCGCCAAGCCTTCGGCGGCCAAGGGCAAGTACATCAAGAGCGTGACGCTGAGTTCGACGATGGGCCCCGGGGTGCCGCTGGATTCGGCGGTTGCGGACGCGGCCGGGAAGCACTAAAAGCCAGTTGTCAGTGATCAGTTGTCAGTTGGTGCTGTGGGCCGACTGGTATTGTGCCCGGCCTGAAAGTGCTGGGAACAGGACTCGAAGCAGTAGCCCTTTGAGGGCGAGGGAGCAGGGACTAGGGATTAGGATCGGGTGCTCAGAAGTACTGACCACTGATCACTGACCACTGATCACTGCCGGAGCAGAACGATGGCGATTTCAAGGGCGAAGAAGACGGAGAAGGTCCAGTTGCTGGCGCGTGAACTGGAGACCTCGACGACGGCGATTATCGGCACTTTTGCCAAACTGACCGTGGCCAAGGACTTTGCGCTGCGCAAGGTGATCCGCGAGGCGGGCGGCAAATATCGCGTGGTGAAGAACAAGCTGGCGGAGATTTCCGGCCAGGGCACGCAGGTGGAGGCCGCGCTGAAGGGGCTGAGGGGCGTGAACTCGGTGGCATTTACCGGCGGCGACCCGGTGGCGCTGGCCAAGGTCTTTGCCAAGTGGGCGGGCGAGAACGCGGAGTTCCAGTTCAAGCTGGGCATTGTGGACGGCAAGCTGCTGAGCGTGGAAGAAGTGAAGGCGCTGGCGACGATGCCAGGCAAGGGAGAGCTGTTTTCGAAGCTGCTGTTCCTGATCAATGCGCCGGCGCAGCGGTTGGCGACCGTGCTCAATGCCACGGGCCGGGACCTGGCGGTGGTACTGGGCCAGGGCGTGGAGAAAGAAAAGTTTGCTTCGGCGGCGTAAACGCCGCGAGCTTCTAGCTTTTAGCCTCTAGCTTCTAGTTTTTCTTGCGGAAGTTGAGACTGTTGGTCCCCTCGGAGAAGAGCTAGAAGCTAGCAGCTAAAGGCTGCGTTTAAGAGTTTTGGTCGAAAAGCAAACGGGAAGTGCGCGGGTCTGGCGCATCGGAAACTTCCTGGTTTGGGTTTGCGGCCGGTAAAGGCAATTCAAACGATTTTGGTCAAACGATTCTGATTGGAGAAGAACATGGCGGATCTGGTGCAGTTGGAAGAGCAAATTGTGGCCCTGAGCCTGCTGGAAGCGGCGGCTCTGGTGAAGAAGCTGGAAGAGCGTCTTGGCGTTTCTGCGGCGGCGGCGGCCCCGGTAGCGGTGGCGGCAGCGGGCGCGGCGGCTCCAGTGGTTGAGGAGAAGACCGAGTTCCAGGTGATCCTGAAGGACTTTGGCGCCAATAAGATCAATACCATCAAGGCTGTACGCGAAATTACCTCGCTGGGCCTGAAGGAAGCCAAGGACCTGGTGGATGGGGCTCCGAAGGCGATCAAGGAGAGCGCGACCAAGGACGAGGCCGAGGCGATTCGCAAGAAGTTCGAAGGAATTGCGACGATCGAGATCAAGTAGTCCGGATCGAGACGTCTCAAGGACTTGCAAGCTGAGCCGGGACGCGTTACGATATTCGTTGCGCGTCTTTTCGGCTCTTTCCGGTTTTTATGGAATGGAGCGGGAGCTGGGCGGCGCGCCTTGAGCATTGTGGAGTGGCACGCAAGCGCCGGTATGCCAGAGGAGGGCCAAGCACTCTGGCGGCGGGCGCACAGAGATGGTTAAGTGCCGTAGTGTCAATAGGTTAGCTAGGGTTCCTGTTGACGAGTGGCGAGTGGCTGGCGGGCGAGCGGCAGAAGCGGGCTTTGGGATCGGCGAGAGCAGGGTTCAGAATTCGGACGGGGGCACAGGCAACAGGCCGCGCTCGCGAGGCATTGTGTCCTTGCGGGCTTTTCGTGTCTTCCGACCGCGGCAGGCAGTGCCTTACAGGCAACAATCTGCCCTTTTGCGCATAGGTATACAGAACGGCAACAACCGTTGCGCTTGCTTCCTCGATTGTGCGCAGTCTAGCGCACTAGCCGATTGTGCGGCAATGCCCAATTCGCGATTTTGACGCGGTTCTCACAAACAGGCCTGGCCTGGATTCCCGGCGCTCTCACGGCCTTGGCTGAGCGAATGGGTGGGACTGGAATTGCGCAGTGCGCCAGTCAGTTTTTTTGAGTTTCTTACCGTAATCAGCCGGCGCCCCGGAGACTCGGGCGCAGGCCCGGATTGCCCTCAATTGTTTTGGGGAGCCGGAGTGACGAGCCTCAGGAGTGAACATGCCCAACGAGAAGCGCGCGATTCGCAGCCGGCTCGATTTTTCAAAGATTCCCACCGCAACGCAGATTCCCAACCTGATTGAAGTGCAGCGGCGCTCGTATGAGCGTTTTCTGCAGATGGACAAGCTGCCCAACGAGCGCGACGACTCGGGGTTGCAGTCGGTGTTCGTGTCGGTTTTCCCGATCACCGACTTTCGCGGCATCTCGCAGTTGGATTTTGTTGACTTCGCGATCGGCAACTGGGAGTGCAAGTGCGGGCACCTGAAGGGACTGCATCACCTGCGCACGGCCTGCATCCATTGCGGGTCGATGGTGATTACCGATCCGTTCCTTCCAGGGGATGTGCTTTGCCAGAAGTGCGGAACGTACAACAAGAACACGCCCGATTTCTGCAACAAGTGCGGCGACCCGGTGAGCCTGCAGTTGAAGTACGACCAGCAGGAGTGCGAGGAGCGGGGCATGACCTTCTCCGCGCCGTTGAAGGTGACGGTGCGTCTGACGATTTATGAGAAGGACCCCGAGACCGGCAACAAGAGCGTCAAGGACATCAAGGAGCAGGAGGTGTTTTTCGGCGACATTCCGCTGATGACGCCGAATGGGACCTTCATCGTGAACGGGACCGAGCGCGTGATCGTGTCGCAGTTGCATCGCTCGCCGGGCGTCTTCTTCGAGACGGCGAACAATCGAACCTACTTCCTGGGCAAGATCATTCCCTATCGCGGTTCGTGGGTGGAGTTCGAGTACGACCAGAAGAACACGCTCTACGTGCGCATCGACCGCAAGCGCAAGTTTCTGGGCACGATCTTTCTGCGCGCGCTGGGCCTGCGCTCGGACGAGGAGATTCTCAAGACTTTCTACACCGTGGACCGGCTGCACATTGCCGACGGCAAGCTGCACTGGGCGGTGACGCCGGATGTGAAGGCGAACACGCACCTGGTGGGCGCCAAGCCGGCGCGCGGTGTGGTGCATAACGGCGAGGAGATCGCGCACACCGGCCGCAAGATCACGCCGCACACGCTGAAGGCGCTGCGGGCGGCGGCTATCGACCGGATCGAAGTGGAGGCGGCCGAGCTGGACGGAGCGCTGACCGCGGCGGATGTGGTGGATCTGGCCACCGGTGAAGTGGTGGTGGAGGCCAACGTGGAGTTGACCGCCGACCGGCTGCACAAGGTGCTTTCAAGCGGCGCATCGAGCTTCGAGGTGTTCTTCCCGGAGCGCGACGACATGGGCAACATCATCACCAACACGCTGAAGCGGGACTCGGTGCGCAAGCCGGAAGAGGCGCTGATCGAGATTTACCGCAAGCTGCGGCCGGGGGATCCGCCGACGCTGGATACGGCCACGGCGCTGTTTGAGGGCATGTTCTTCGACGCGCGCAAGTACGATTTTTCGCGCGTGGGCAGGCTGAAGTTCAACATCAAGCTGTATGAGAACCAGGATGCGACGCACCTGAACCATCGCACGCTGACGCCGGAGGATTTTTACGCGACCATCCGCTACCTGCTGAAGCTGCGCAGGAACATCGGCATGGTGGACGATATTGATCACCTGGGCAACCGGCGCGTGCGCGCGGTGGGCGAGCTGATGGAGAATCAGTTCCGCATCGGACTGGTGCGCATGGAGCGGGCTATCAAGGAAAAGATGAGCGTGTATCAGGAGCTTTCGACGGCCATGCCGCACGACCTGATCAACGCCAAGCCGGTGATGGCGGCGATTCGCGAGTTCTTCGGATCGAGCCAGCTTTCGCAGTTCATGGACCAGACCAATCCGCTGTCGGAGATCACGCACAAGAGGCGCCTGTCGGCGCTTGGGCCGGGCGGGTTGTCGCGCGAGCGCGCGGGCTTTGAGGTGCGCGACGTGCACCCGACGCACTACGGCCGCATCTGTCCGATCGAAACGCCGGAAGGTCCGAACATCGGGCTGATCAGCTCGCTGAGCTGCTTTGCGCGGATCAACGAGTATGGATTCATCGAGTCGCCCTATCGCAAGGTGAAGGACTCGCGGATTCTGGACTACGTGGAGATTGCCAACGCCGGCGAGAGCGGCCTGCGCGTGGGCGATCACATCGAGAAGGAAGAGGCCGGGCGGCTGAATGCATCGCTGAAGAAGGCGGGCAAGCGGCAGATCGAACCTATTCCGTTCAGCTTCTACCTGTCGGCATGGGAAGAGGACAAGCACACCATCGCCCAGGCGAACATCGAATTCAACGACAAGGGCGAGATCACCGAGGACCTGGTGAACGCGCGCCGGCAGGGGAACTTTGTGCTGGTGAACCGGGCCGATGTGGACTACATCGACGTGAGCCCGAAACAGCTTGTTTCAGTGGCCGCGTCGCTGGTGCCGTTCCTGGAGCACGACGACGCCAACCGCGCGCTGATGGGCGCCAACATGCAGCGCCAGAGCGTCCCGCTGCTGGTGGCCGAGGCTCCCTTGGTGGGCACGGGCATGGAGGGCGTGACGGCACGCGACTCCGGAGCCGTGATCCTGGCGCGGCGCAACGGCGTGGTGGACTCGGTGGACTCCCAGCGCATTATCGTGCGCGTGGAGGGCGAGCATCATCCCACGCAGCTCTCGCGCGAGGTGGGCTCCGACATCTACACGCTCATCAAGTTCAAGCGGTCGAACCAGAACACCTGCATCAATCAAAAGCCCGTCGTCCGCGAGGGCGACCGCGTGATCAAGGACCAGGTGATCGCCGACGGGCCTTGCACCGAACAGGGCGAGCTGGCGCTGGGACGCAACGTGCTGGTGGCCTTCATGCCCTGGCGCGGGTACAACTTTGAGGACGCGATCCTGATCAGCGAGAGGCTGGTGCGCGAGGACTACTACACCTCGGTGCACATCGAGGAGTTCGAGATCGAGGGCCGGGACACGAAGCTGGGTCCCGAGGAGATCACGCGCGACATTCCCAACGTGAGCGAACATGCGCTGCGCGACCTGGACGAGAGCGGCGTCATCCGCATCGGCGCTCAGATCAAGCACGGCGACATTCTGGTGGGCAAGGTGACTCCCAAGGGCGAGACTCAACTGACTCCGGAAGAGAAGTTGCTGCGGGCCATCTTCGGCGAAAAGGCCGGCGATGTGCGCGACGCCTCGCTGACCTGCCCTCCGGGCATCGAGGGCACGGTGGTGGACGTGCGCATCTTCAGCCGCAAGGGCCAGGAGAAGGANNGAAAAGAACCTGGGCGACGAGATTCGCATTCTGACCGATGAGCGGCTCAAGCGCCTGGAAGGCATCCTGGGCGGCAAGGAAGTGCTGTCCGACCTGCACGACGAGCGGACCAACAAGCGCTTGCTGGTGAAGGCGGCGATCCTGGACCGCGATACCATCGAGCGCATCTCCACCAAGAATCTCAAGCGCATCCGCTACGCCGACAAGGATCCCCGCGTCAACGAGCAGATCGACGAGATTGAGGAGATGACTTCGCGGCAGATCGAAGTGCTGCGNNGGCGTGATCAAGCTGGTGAAGGTGTACGTGGCCATGAAGCGCAAGCTGAGCGTGGGCGACAAGATGGCCGGCCGCCACGGCAACAAGGGCGTGATTGCGCGCATTCTGCCGGAAGAAGACATGCCGTATCTGCCCGATGGAACCCCCGTGGAGATCGTGCTGAACCCGCTCGGCGTGCCTTCGCGCATGAACGTGGGCCAGATTCTGGAGACGCACCTGGGCTGGGCCGCGCATGTGCTGGGCAAGAAGATTGCCGATCTTATTCGCGCCAACACCGATGCCAAGTACACGCGCGAACTGATGAAGAAAGAGTTCGCCGGAACCGCAACGCTGCGCCAGTTGCTGGAGCTGGACGACGAGATGCTGCTGCGCGTGGGAGCCGGCATGGAGCACGGCATCTGGTTCGGGACAGCGGTCTTCGACGGCGCGCGGGAGGATGAGATCAAGGCGCTGCTGGCTTCGGCCGGTTTGCCTTCATCGGGCAAGACGGCTCTGTACGACGGCATGACGGGCGAGCAGTTCGAGCAGCCGGTGACGGTGGGCTACATCTACATGCTCAAGCTGTCGCATCTGGTGGATGACAAGATTCACGCGCGGTCGATCGGGCCGTACTCGCTGATTACGCAACAGCCGCTGGGCGGCAAGGCGCAGTTCGGCGGGCAGCGCTTCGGCGAGATGGAAGTGTGGGCGCTGGAGGCTTATGGCGCGGCATACATCCTGCAGGAACTGCTGACGGCGAAGTCCGACGATGTGTATGGCCGCACCAAGATTTACGAGGCCATCGTGAAGGGCGAGGCGGCGATCGAGCCGGGCGTGCCGGAGTCGTTCAACGTGCTGATCCGCGAATTGCAGTCGCTGTGCCTGGACGTGGAGTTGATCAAGCGCGCGGACCTCATCAAGAAGTTGCCCGCGCCGGAAGTGGCGGCGGTGGCCGACTGAGAAGCTAGTAGCTAGAAGCTGACGTTCAGGGTCCTTCTTGAAAGCGGCAAACGCCGCTCCCCGGGAAGGAAGGACCCATAAAGAATCCCGGGAAAAGCCGAGGCAGGCGCCGAAAGGCCCGCCAAGGAGGGTCGCCTTGTTCCGTTCGAACCCGTTTGAGCTTTCTGGACCGATTACCGACTTCGACGCTATCCGCATCATGCTGGCATCGCCGGAGAAGATCCGCAGTTGGTCGCATGGCGAGGTCACCAAGCCCGAGACCATCAACTACCGCACCTTCAAGCCGGAGCGCGACGGATTGTTCTGCGCCCGCATCTTTGGACCGGTGACCGACTGGGAGTGCCTGTGCGGCAAGTACAAGCGCATGAAGCACCGCGGCGTGATCTGCGACAAGTGCGGCGTGGAAGTGACGGTGAGCAAAGTGCGCCGCGAGCGCATGGGGCACATCGAGCTGGCTTCGCCCTGCTCGCATGTGTGGTTCTTCAAGGGCCTGCCGTCGAGGATCGGGCACCTGCTGGACATTTCTCTGCGCGATCTGGAGAGCATTCTCTACTTCGAATCGTACGTCGTGGTCGATGCTGGCGACGCGCCGGTGAAGGAACGCGAGATCATCAAGGACGAAACCAAGTTCCGCGAACTCGACCAGCAGTTCCGGCCCTCCGGCTTCAAGGCCATGATGGGCGCGGAGGCGATCAAGGAGATGCTCAAGCGGGTGCAGATCGACGAGCTGGGCATTGAGCTGCGGGAGCGGATGAAGACCGAGACCTCCGCGCAAAAGAAGATCAAGTACGCCAAGCGGCTGAAGGTCGTGGAGGCCTTCCGCAAGAGCAGCAACAAGCCGCAGTGGATGATTCTGGACGTGCTGCCGGTGATTCCACCGGAGCTGCGCCCGCTGGTGCCGCTGGATGGCGGACGCTTTGCGACCTCCGATTTGAACGATCTTTATCGCCGCGTCATCAACCGCAACAACCGGTTGAAGAAGCTGATGGACCTGCACGCGCCGGAAGTGATCGTGCGCAACGAGAAGCGCATGCTGCAGGAAGCGGTTGACGCACTGTTCGACAACGGCCGCCGCGGCAGGGTACTGCGTGGGGCGAACAACCGGCCGCTCAAGTCTCTGTCCGATACGCTCAAGGGCAAGCAGGGCCGTTTCCGGCAGAACCTGCTGGGCAAGCGCGTGGACTACTCGGGCCGTTCGGTGATCGTGGTGGGTCCGGAATTGAAATTGCACCAGTGCGGGTTGCCGAAGAAGATGGCGCTGGAGCTGTTCAAGCCGTTCATCTATCACCGGCTGGAACAGACGGGCCACTGCACGACCATCAAGCAGGCTAAGGAGATGGTGGAGATGCAGGAGCCGGTGGTGTGGGACATTCTTGAGGAAGTGATCAAGGACCACCCGGTGCTGCTGAATCGCGCTCCTACGCTGCACAGGCTGGGGATTCAGGCGTTTGAGCCGGTGCTGGTGGAGGGCAAGGCGATCAAGATTCACCCGCTGGTGTGCACAGCGTTCAACGCCGATTTCGACGGCGA
>PMYL01000043.1:0-3755 GCA_003170825.1 Acidobacteriaceae bacterium | reverse complement strand
GAAGAGATTCTGATGGCGCTGGAAGCCAAGGAAGTGGAGACGCTCTCACCGATCCGGCTGCGCTATACGGGCAAGGTGCTGGACATGACCACGGCCTATGACGACCAGGATCTGACGCATACAGAGGCGGTGGACTTCAACAAGGAGTACATTTCGACCACGGTGGGCCGCGTGATTCTGAACGACGCGCTGCCTTCGGGCATGCCGTTCATCAATGGCCTGTTGAAGAAGAAGGGCATCGGTCAACTGGTGAACTACTGCAACCAGAACCTGGGTCTGGAAGTGACGGTGGGGATGCTGGACCGCATCAAGGATCTGGGCTTCCAGTACGCCACGCGCTCCGGGCTGTCGGTGGGCCTGGACGACATGGTGATTCCGGATAGCAAGTACACGGTTGTGGACGAAGCCGACAAGAAGGTGATCGAGGTCCAGAAGCAATACATGGACGGCGCGATTACCAACGGCGAGCGCTCGAACAAGGTGATCCAGATGTGGTCGGCGGTGACCGATAAGGTGGCCGACGAGATGTTCGGCAACATGAAGAGGGCGGACGAAGAGGGAGCCATGAACCCGATTTACATCATGGCCGACTCGGGCGCGCGTGGTTCGAAGCAGCAGATTCGCCAGCTTTCGGGCATGCGCGGACTGATGGCCAAGCCTTCGGGCGAAGTGATCGAGACGCCCATCACGGCGAACTTCCGCGAGGGGCTGACGGTGCTGGAATACTTCATCTCTACGCACGGCGCGCGCAAGGGGCTGGCGGATACGGCTTTGAAGACGGCCGACTCCGGCTACCTGACGCGGCGGCTTGTGGACGTGGCGCAGGATGTAATCGTGACCGAGTACGACTGCGGCACGGTGGAAGGCATTTACGTGGGATCGATCGTGGAGTCGGGCGAGATCATCGAGGAGTTGCGCGACCGCATCATCGGCCGCGTATCGCTGGAGCGCATCAAGGACTACGACGGCAACGTGGTGGTGGATGTGAACCAGGGCATCGATGAGGATATCGCTTCGGCGATTCAGGCAGCGGGCAAGGAGAAGGTGAAGATCCGCTCGGTGCTGACCTGCGAGTCGCGGCGCGGCGTATGCGCGCTGTGCTACGGGCGCAACCTGGGCTCGGGGCGCATGGTGGAACTGGGCGAGACCTGCGGCGTGATTGCGGCGCAGTCCATCGGCGAGCCGGGCACGCAGCTGACCATGCGTACGTTCCACGTGGGCGGCACGGCCAGCCGCGTGTCAGACAAATCGCGCCTGGACGCCAAGAACAACGGCTTTGTGCGCTTCATCAACCTGAATACGGTGGAGAGCAAGGACGGAACGCTGGTGGCCATGAACCGGTCGGGTTCGATAGCTGTGGTGGACGACCGCGGCCGCGAGAAGGAGCGCTACCAGGTGGTATACGGGGCGCGCCTCAAGACGAAGGACGGCGAGCACGTGAAGCTGGGCCAGTTGCTGGCCGAGTGGGATCCGTACACGTACGCCATTCTTACCGAGATCGGCGGCACGGTGCAGTTCAAGGATCTGCAGGAAGGCATCACGCTGAACGAAGAGGTGGACGAAGTGACCGGCCTCTCGCGCTGGGTGGTGGCCGACGCTCCCGACGAGAAGCGGCAGCCGGCGTTCGTGGTGAAGAACGCGAAAAGCAGCAAGCGCTATCTGCTGCCGCGTGGCGCTCACCTGATGATTCAGGATGGCGAAGATGTGGGACCGGGCGACGTGCTGGCCAAGATTCCCAAGGAGAGCACGCGCACCAAGGACATCACGGGCGGCCTGCCGCGCGTGGTGGAGCTGTTCGAGGCGCGCAAGCCGCATGAGACGGCGATCATCAGCGAGATCGATGGCGTGGTTCGCTTCGGCGAGGTCGCAAAGGGCCAGCGCAAGATATACGTGACCGCGGACAACGGCGACGAGAAGGAATACTCGGTGCCGCGCGGTATCCACGTGAACGTGCAGGAGGGCGAGCGGCTGCGCGCCGGCGAACCGCTGATGGATGGGCCGCTGAATCCGCACGACATTCTGGCGGTGCTGGGCGAAAAGGAGCTGCAGTCTTACCTGGTGAACGAGATTCAGGAGGTTTACAGGCTGCAGGGCGTGGCCATCAGCGACAAGCACATCGAGGTGATTGTGCGGCAGATGCTGCGCTGGGTCAGGATCGACGAAGTGGGCGATACCAATTTCTTGTTGGAGCAGCAGGTGGACCGGTTCCGCTTCCGCGAGGAGAACGAGCGGGTGCTCGCAAATGGAGGCCGTCCGGCGATCGGGCGTCCACTGTTGCTGGGGATCACCAAGGCGTCGCTTTCGACCGACAGCTTCATCTCCGCGGCCAGCTTCCAGGAGACGACGCGTGTGCTCACCGAGGCCAGCATCAACGGTGCGGTGGACAACCTGCGCGGGTTGAAGGAGAACGTGATCGTGGGACGGCTGATCCCCGCCGGCACGGGCCTGGAGTACTACCGCAACGTCCAGCTCTCGCCGGAGCTGGAGGAAGCGGCGGCCCGCGTGCAGCAGGAGGTCAGTGCGGAGATCGAGGCCGCCGAGCGCGAACTGGAACTGATGCGGCAAGAGGGCGAGGCCGAGGAGATGGCGGCCGAGTGAACTAGCCGTTCAGGCGTTCCTTTTCTTTATTAGTCAGCATGAGAGGCCCGGCGCAAGCCGGGCCTTTCTTATGCTCGATCTTCGGGAGTAAGATCGGGGTTTTGGTTGCCGGCCGGGGCTTGCCCGCTTTGTTTTTTAGTGTTTTTTGTCTTGTACATGGCGGCGTCCGCGGCGCTCAACAGGCCGTCTTTGGTGAGGGCGTCCTCCGGGTAGACGGAAATGCCCACGCTGGCCGAGCCATGCAGGACAAACCCCTCTACGGCAAAGGGCTCGTCGAAGCTGCGCTCGAGGCGCTGAGCGATCTCCTCGACCTTGGCGCGGTTGCGAACCAGAGGCAGAAGCACAGCAAATTCGTCGCCGCCGAGCCGGGCCAGCGTGTCGCCGCCGCGAAGCTGCTGCTTCATGCGCAGCGCGACCTCCTGCAGATAAAGGTCGCCGACCTGGTGGCCATAGAGGTCATTCACCTGCTTGAACTCATCGAGGTCGATGTAGATCAGCCCAAAGATGCCGGCATTCCGGCGCGCCTCGTCAATTTGCCGATCCAGATACTTGTCCAGCGAGAAACGGTTATGCACGTCTGTGAGCAGGTCGAAGTCCGAGCGGTGGCGCAGATCGGAGTAGAGGCGGCGGGTTTCGATGGCCAGGGTGGCCAGTCCAGCGCCCATGGAGAGCGCCTCCGACTCGTTGGCGCCGGGTTTGGCGAGTGGGTCGGGCGCGGCGAAGAGCGTGCCCAGGGGCTTGCCGGAACGGGCAGTAATCTCCTCGTGGACGATGCGCAAGGCAGTGAGATCCGGCGGGCAGTTTCCCAGCCGCGCTCCATCGGCGATCTGGCACCAGCAGGGCGCGCCATTCAACTTGAAGGAGACCAGTTCCGCGATTTCTTCGATGATCTCGGCGAGCGGCCGGGAGCCGTTGATGTCCTCGAGGATGCGGCTGCGCCGCTGTTCAAGGGCGGCCAATGCGGCGGTTTGGCGGCGCACCTTGTGTTCGAGGATCCAGCCCCTGGTCAGCACTGCGAAGACAACCAGGAGCAGCACGCAGACGACGAGGATAAGGTTGCGAATGTTCAGCACCGAGGGCCGGGCGACCGCCACCATATCGTCGAAGGTACGCAGCAGAATGTCGAAGGGCACTGGGCCGTTCCATGAATTGGAACT
>PMYL01000057.1 GCA_003170825.1 Acidobacteriaceae bacterium | reverse complement strand
GTATGCAGAAATGAACATTTTCGACGACTCCGAATTACTGAAAATAATGAATTTGCGAGGGTTTGGAGACGTATCTCCCCAAATTGATAACTTTGTTAAAGTTTCGATCAGTGTATGTTATTGGAATCTCTATTGAGTATGTTATTGCTGATTGGCAGATCGGCATTCGATGCTCCTTGTTGATAGCCGCGTACGCCATCCCCTCGTCGGCTATTTCGAGGAGAATTCTGGCGAAGAAACGGCGGGCTTAACGTTAGTCACTTATGTGCCGGGTTGGTTAATTCATGGTCCAAGTACAGCAAATGTGACCCATGGGTTTAGCTATCTTCCTGGAGATCAAAGGTCGGGTAATTTGCGAAATGCGCCATGAATAACGTGGAATGCAGAGATAGCTTCCCCGCTTTCCCACTGCCCTGGCCGCGTTTACGGTCTGCACCATGGCCCCGGAATTACACATTAACGTAAGTTGCGCTTGGAATTTGAATCCACCAAGCCATTGTGCCGCAACTCTCGGCCGATCGTCGACGGCCCCCGNNGCCTTGAAACCCAACTCCAACTGAGACTGAACGTACACCCGCTCAGATAAACTCAACTGTTCATAGAACTTGCCCATGCAACATCATCCCAAAGCGAAATGTTGCACTTCGAGATTGCGCGGCCAGTATTTGTTCCTTGGGAGCATGAAACTGGCCACGGCCAGACAGGGTGACAAGGAACGTGGATTGCGAGATGATTTTCTTGCGTTAAGCAGAGTGGCAGCTACAGCCCGCGCCGACATTGGTGCTTCAAACAGCCCGATTTTGGGAGCAAGGGTCTGGGGCCTGCGTACAAATTATTGATGACGTTCGGCCAAGCCGACGATTTCGTTTACGAGTTTGCCACATACAGCATCGCCACTCCGGGTTGCCCAGCTTAACGCAAAGAGGAGGCGTGTATCGAAACCTCTGATTGGTTCCTTGCGAGTCGGCTTGTGGCCGTAAGAGCGTCCGGACCCCCGCCCGATGGAACACTCCCTTGAGCCTACTTCGAGACGAGCGTTCGTCTTCACATGGTTGCTTGGCAGCGCTAATGCGGTATCCTCAGGATCGTGGATACGGTCTCGTCCAAACCCGTTGATCTTGCTCTGCCTGTGCCCGCCGATCAGCAATCCACGGCGAACCAGCATCGGGGGTTTCTGGTTTCCGGGCTTCCTCTGAGTCTTGTTCAGGAGCTTTGGCGCTCGGCAGAGGCGGAGAGCTGCGGCCTCAGCCTGGAGCGTTCAGCGGGGTCCTATCCTTCGTCGGCGAAAGAGTCAATCATGGCCTTCCGCCTGGTGTTCTCCCCGATTCCGCTCAAAAAACCGCATTCTTCCGCTCCCTCCATCTCACCGAACTCGCTCTCGCGCACTCCTGCGCCCTCGGCCGCGAAGCCGCATGGGAGATATTTCTCAGCCGTTATCGTGGTTTCCTCGTCCAGACAGCCGTCTCAATCACCGGCTCCGTTACCCTGGGCCAGGATCTTGGCGACTCTCTTTACGCCGAGCTCTATGGCCTCCGCCAGACGGGCGGAGAGCGCCGCTCACCGCTGGCCTCTTACTCCGGCCGCGGCTCGCTTCTCGCGTGGCTCCGCACCACCCTCGTCCAGCGATCGAGAGACCACCACCGCCGCACCTATCGCGAAACACCCCTCGACGGTATCGACAGCCCTGCGGCGGCGCCCACCACTCCGATCCCCACCGAACTGGCCCAACTCACGGCGGCCGTTGCCCGCACCCTCCGAGGCATAGCTGCGGAAGACCGCTTTCTGCTCTCCGCCTACTTTCTCGACCGCCAGACTCTCTTCCAAATTGCGCAGACTCTGGCCGTTCACGAAGCCACCATTAGCCGAAGGCTGAAACGCCTCGCCGGCAATCTCCACAAACAGCTCGTCGGCAATCTCGTCTCCAGTGGCCTTAGCAAGGCGGCCGCGGAGGAAGCCCTGGGCGCCGACCCCAGGGACATTGAAATAAACCTCCGTATGTTGCTGCAAACTTCGCAAACCTCTTCGTTCTCCAATAAGAAGGCCCCAACCGAGGCGTCCGATCCACTATGAGCGAACGGCTCCAATTCGAGCACCATCCAGACGCGGACCAGATTGGCGCCTTCGTCGAGCACTCGCTGCCCGCGCACGAGCAGGAGCAGATGCTCAACCATCTCGCCGTCTGCCAGGAGTGCCGCGCTATTGTCGCGTTGTCGCTTCCTTCTATCGAGCCCGCGAAAACGTTGGTCGCGCCCGCGCGCAAGCCATGGTGGCCTGGCTGGACTCTTGCCTGGCCTGCCTTGGCGGCCATGACCGCGCTCGCCGTTTTTATCGTCTACGTTTATCACGCCAAGAGCAGTCCAGGTAGCGTGGTACCCACACAGGAGGCCGAGCTTCATCAGGCGGCGCCCCTGGAAATGCCCAGGACTGCGCCCGTTGGCATCCCTGAGCCACCGCCGCCACGCTCCGCCAAACATGACCGGCCCTCCGCGATCGCTGCCACCGGCGTTGCCGTTTCCTTGCCGCGGAAAGATGAGCAAGTGACGGTCGCGGCCGATGCTTTGGCGGTTCAAGCCGGCTCAAATGTAGTCTCGACGTTGGTCAATCCGGATCGGCCTGCTCCGGTCAAGGTGAACAAAGAGAGTGCGCCACCCGCTGAGTCCACTCAGAAGGAAGTCAGCACGCTGATAACTTCTCAAGAAATCAGTGAGCTTCCTACCGAGAACCGCAACTTTTCATCTTTGGCGGCGCTTGGTCTTGGAGTATCGAAGAATAAGGCCGGCACGAGCGGAAATCCAGCGAAGACGGCGGCCACCGGCGATGCCAACGCAGCTAAAACAACCACGTCTGTTGTTTCGCTCAACAATGAACCGGATATCCAGAGCCAGCATCTGAAACATCGCTTGCCCAGCCGTCTTCCAGTGCTTTCGATGGCCGTGCATGGCCGCCAGATTATCGCCGTCGATACGCACAATACGGTTTTTCTGAGCGCGGATGCCGGAAAGCACTGGAAGTCGATTCGAGCCCCGTGGCCGGGCCGGGCCGTGCTGGTCGAGCTGGTTTCTGCCGAGACCATCGTCTCCAAGCCAGCCACGTGGGCATTTACGGCAGAAGAGCACATCGCACCCCCAGCTTCCAGTCCGGCGCCCAACCCAGCCCCAGCCCAAGCTCCAGTCTCCAATCCCGCTTCCACCGGGGAGCAAGCCTCCAGTTTGACTGGCAGGGTGACGGACCAAACCGGCGCTGTTATCTCCGGCGCATCCGTGGTCGTCCGCAATATCGAGACCGGCGCCGCTCGCTCCGACGAGACGGATCGCTCGGGTCTCTACGCCATCAATGCTCTTGCGCCGGGAACCTACGGTGTGAAAGTGATTGCGCGTGGCTTCGAAACGTTTTACCAAGCATCCGTTCCCGTTGCAGCCTCCGCGCAGACAGTGGTCGATGTCAGGCTTACGGTTGGTGCAGAGACCCAGACCGTGACGGTCCAGGCCGGCGCTTTGGCCGTTCAAACCGACTCGAACGTGGTTTCGACGTTGATCGGGCCGGACCAGACTCCTCCGGTCTTTGAGATCACCACCGACAGCCTCGATCACTGGACGAGCACGGACGGCATCACCTGGAAGCGCAAGTAAACTCCCCCTTCGGCACGATCTCAAGTTTTTTCCCTCCCTCCCTGCAAGTTCGACGAGACTGCGCGTTCTCATCTCAGACGAGCCGCTGCACGTACCCTAACCGGCGGCGCACGGGAGAACCTGCATGATCATCCGCCGTTCCGATTCCGCCTCTTCCTCACTCCGTCTTTTCGTATGCATTCTCATCTCTTTCGTCGCCGTCGTGCTGTGCTCTTCTCCAGCACCGGCACAGCAACTTGCCGCGACCTATGCGCACGGAGAACTGTCGGTCACCATCCACTACCATTCGGAACGCGCCGGTTCAGGCAAGCTCATCGCTGAGATTCTCGATCCCGAGGATCGAACGCTGGGCCGGGCGGAGAGAACGGTCGATGCCACACAAGGCGACGGCTCCTGGGAGCAGACCATTGTCCCCACGCTGCCCATTCGCTTCGAGGAGATCGTTTGGCAGCGGATTCGCTACCGCTTTGAGTACGACGACAGAAAGTCCGCCACAGGCGAGGCCTCCGACATCGAGGGCATCGAATCCATCTCCCGGATTCTTCACCGGCCGGTTGTTCACATCCTCGGCCAGACGGAGTATATTGCCGGCAGCAGCGCCGCCATTCGCGTCATCGTCTCCGACGCCAACGATCATGCCGCGGAGACGGGCTCGTTGCGGATCGAACTTCTCATTCCCAACCAGGCATCCCGCCCACTCTTCTCCGGCAGCCTGAATCGCCGCGGCACTCTCAAAGCCGGCTTTCGCTTCCCGGAAGGACTGACGGGAAAGTTCGACCTGCGCTTTGTTGTGGACACTCCCATTGGCTCGACAGAAACCACCCAATCCGTCGAACTTCATGAAAAAGCATCCATTCTTCTTACCAGCGAAAAGCCCATCTACCAGCCCGGCCAAACCATCCACGCCCGCGCGCTGGCCCTGAACCGCGCCGACCATAAGGCCATTGCCGATCGCAAGCTGGAGTTTGAAGTGGAAGACTCACGCGACAACAAGGTCTTCAGAAAGTCCACCCTGACCGATAACTTCGGCATTGCCTCTGCCGAGTTCTCCCTCGCCGACGAAGTTAATCTCGGCACTTACCATCTTCGCGTTCGAATGGGCGGCGACTCTGCCGAGTCCACTACGGCTGAACTGGCCCTCAACGTCGAGCGCTTTGTGCTGCCCAAGTTCAAAGTCGCCGTCGAGTTTGCCCAGAAGAACGGAAAGCCGCAACGCGACTACAGGCCCGGCGACCAGAGTGCGCACGATCTGCGCCTCGCCACCAAGTACGCGATGGGGAAAGAGAACCCGTGGTCGATGCCGACTAGGGTCGGGATGCCCGCCCCGAGTTCGTTGCGGAGCCACTCGGCAGCATAAACCCGAAGCCCTTTGCAACTGGAGCCCGGCCCTTCCGCGCCGGAGTAGTCGATGCCGATGCACTACGATTGCTGCATGGGCGCTCTCCTCGACATTCGCAACTTGCAGATTCGCTTCGGGGCGACGGAGGCCGTGCGCGGCGTAAGCCTCCAACTTGCCGAGGGCGAGGTGCTCGGGCTGGTAGGCGAGTCGGGGTCGGGCAAGAGCGCTACGGCTCTGGCGATCCTGGGCCTGCTGGAGCCGGCTGCGCAAGTTACAGGGCAGATTCTATGGCGGAGCGGCGGTGCCGGCGACTGCGACGAATCATCCGCCAAAGCATCTCAGGATAAAAGCGCCAACGGCTCCGGCGCCATCGACCTGTTGCGGCAGCCGGCGGGGGCTTTGCGGCGGTTGCGTGGGCGGGAGATCGCCATGATCTTCCAGGAGCCGATG
This sequence comes from Acidobacteriaceae bacterium, assembly GCA_003170825.1. Taxonomy (GTDB): domain Bacteria; phylum Acidobacteriota; class Terriglobia; order Terriglobales; family Acidobacteriaceae; genus Telmatobacter. The sequence continues at coordinate 18,385 of PMYL01000057.1, read as the reverse complement.
ACGGCGCTCAATCCGGTCATGCAAATTGGCCGGCAAGTAGCGGAAAGCGCTGAGGCGCATACCCCTTCATGGACCGGACGAGAGGCAAAACGAAGAGCCATCGCCGCGCTGGAGGCGGTCTCCATTCCCGAGGCAGCGCGCCGCTACGGCGACTATCCGCACCAGTTCTCGGGCGGGCAGCGGCAGCGCATTCTCATCGCCATGGCGCTCATCAACCGGCCGCGCCTCTTGATCGCCGACGAGCCCACCACCGCCCTGGATGTGACCGTGCAAGCGCAGGTGCTGGAGTTGCTGCGCGACTTGCAACGGCAACACGGGCTGGCCATGCTTTTCATCTCCCACGACCTGGCCGTGGTAGGCCATGTGGCCAGCCGCGTAGCAGTGATGCGCGCCGGACAGATCGTGGAGACAGGCCCCTGTGCGCGCCTGCTGACCGCGCCGGAGCACTCTTACACGCGCAGCCTGCTGGCGGCTGTTCCTACGCTGCGGACGGATCGGAACCGGCCGCTGGCGATGGTGGGTGGTTCGCCAGCGGAAACAGAGCTATACTCTCCCCATGCGGAATGAGTTCACAGCAGTCATCGAACAGGATGGCGAGTGGTTTGTCGGCTGGTCGCCCGAGATCCCCGGCGCCAACGGGCAGGGTCGAACCATGGAAGAGTGCCGCGCCAGCCTGGGCGCCGCCATCCGGCTGATTCTGGAGGACCGCCGCGAGGATGGACTCCGCGGAATCCCTCCCGAAGCAATCCAGGAGACCGTGACCGTGCAATGAAGCGTGAATCGCTGCTTCGCCATCTACGGCTTTACGGTTGCTATCTCAAGCGCGAGGGCGGTTCGCATTCGCTCTGGTGCAATCCCAACACAGGCCAGGTGGAAGCTATTCCCAGACACACCGAGGTTGCGGATATTCTTGCGCGCAAGATTTGCCGAGGGCTCTCCGTGCCAGAGTCCGGCAGGTAGGCGATCATCGTAAACTTTGCAGAGCCAATTCCCACTGAAGCTGAATCTGCCGGAAACACACCCCGCCCCTCGGCGAACCGAGAGGCGGTGTGGGTGCGGATGGGTTGCAGCTACTCGGCTACGGCTGCTTCCGCGACGGGGCCGGGGACCGCGACAGGCTCAGCGGCAGGGGCTTCGGCAACTTCTCCCTCGCCAGCTTCGGCCAGGACCTTGACCATCACGTGCGCGGTGACATCGCGGTACAGCTTGATGGCCACGGTGAAGTCGCCCAAGCTCTTGAGCGGCTCGTCCAACTGGATCTTGCGGCGGTCGACCTCGAAGCCCTTGGACTCCAGGCCGCCTGCGATATCGGCCGAGGTGACCGAGCCGAAGAGATGGCCGGCCTCGCCCGACTTGCGGGTAAAGCTGAGCACGACGGGCTCGAGCTTGACGGCCAACTCCTCGGCCTGTGCCTTCTCGGTGGCGGAGCGGCGGGCAGCGGCGGATTTCATTTGGTCAATTACGGCCTTGTTGGCCAGGGTAGCCTGCAGCGCCAGCTTGCGGGGCAGCAGAAAGTTGCGGCCGTAGCCGTCAGCCACCTTCACGACATCTCCGCGATGGCCCAGATTGGCTACGTCTTCCTTCAGAATGACTTCCATGACAGATTCTCCTGTGTGCGTTCGGCATCCACAATATCGCCCTCCACCAAATCAGTTTGGCGCGAGCCGCTCACAGCGAGCGGGCGCGCGAGGCGGCGGAACGGCAGCCGATGGTTAAAGCATCTTCACTCGCCGAGCAAAGATGGTTGAGTGCATTTTCACAGTTCCTGAGTGTTGGCATCGTTCTATCCCACCCTAGCCGCAAAAGCAAAAACGCGGCGAGGGTGGGGCACCCTTATCCTTACACTCTCTGTGAAAATGCGTTAGTGCCGTGTGGCAAACGGCAGCAGGGCGATGTTCCGGGCCTGCTTGATGGCGCGGGTCAGGCGGCGCTGGTGTTTGGTGCAAACGCCGGTGAGCCGCCGGGGCACGATCTTGCCGCGCTCGGCCACAAACCCTTGCAGCAGCCGGACATCGCGGTAGGGGATCGCATCGATCTTCTCGGTGCAGAACTTGCAGACCTTCTTGCGGCGGAAGAACTTGCCGCGGCCGCCGGGTCCGCCGGAGGGCCGGCCGCCAGGTCCGCCAGCGGGGCGGCCGCCGGAGCGTGGTCCTGAACCGGAACCGTGTCCAGAGCCGGGGCCGGAACCAATTCCAGCGCTCGGAGCGGACTCTGATAGGGGTGCTGCTGCCGCGCCCGTCTCGGGCGTCTTTTCTGGGGTCTCTTCAGACATGCTGTTTCCTCTTCATTCTCTTGGGTCCCGGTGGGCCCGTTTTGGGGCCTCGGGACACTGGATCGGGCCGGCGCCGGTTACCCAACAAGAAGGGGCCGGCAGCGGCAATTCGTGACAACTCTGCTAAGCGCTGGCCTGAACCGGCTCCGCAACTTCCGCCGGGGCGGGGGTTTCGACGGGCACTGCGGCAACGGGCACTACAGCGGCTACGACAGCCGGGGCCGCAGTGCGGCGGACGCCGCGCAGGGCCTTCACCTTGGCCAACCGCTTCTCTTCCTCGTCGATGCGCACGGTGATGAACTTGATCACCGGCTCGGTGACGCGCAGACGGCGCTCCAGCTCCAGCACCACCGCGCCGTTGGCCTCGATGGTCAGCAGAACGTAGTTGCCGTCGTTGAACTTGCGCACCATGTAGGCGAGCTTGCGGCGGCCCATCTTCTCGACAGTCTTCACCACCCCACCGCCACCCGTGACGGTCGCGGTAAAGCCGGCGATCAGCTTGTCGGCATCCTCTTCGGCCACGTCGGGCCGAACAATGAACATAACCTCATACACACGGGGCATCAGCATTCCTTTTCCGCTGGACTCTCAGCGTCCAGCCTTCACCGCCGGTTCGAGCGGCCTCCCACTTCCTTGCGGAAGACCGTTCTCACGCCTTGACGGCTTCGTGCCTTCTTTACTCCTCCGCCGGGGGAGTTTCGCTCCGGCGGTTGAACTCGTTCATTGCGGCTGCCGGCCCCAGTTCCAGGATGCGCCGCGTGGCGGTTGCCACCCGGTCCAGCACCTCGTCCAGCACCGTCAAATCCGCCTTGCGCATGGGCGAGAGCAGATAATCCCTGCCTGGACGCCTGCCGCCACCTGCCGCAATGGCCTCGGGCGGAAGATCGAATCCCACGCCGATGCGGAGGCGCAACCACTCCTCGGTCCCCAGGACGCCGGTTATGCTGCGGGCTCCGTTGTGCCCCGCCGGCGAACCGCGCTCCCTGATCTTGAAGGTCCCCAGCGTCAGGTCCAACTCGTCGTGGATGACGAGCAGATCCTGCGCCGGGTCCGCCTCAAACTCTCGAACCAGAGCGGCCACTGCCTCTCCGCTCCGGTTCATAAACGTCTCCGGCTTGGCCAGGACCACCTCGCGCCCCGCCATGCGGCAGGTTGCGGTAACGGCCCGGCAACGCCGGTTCTGAACCACAACCCCCTCTTGCCGGGCGATGCTGTCGATTGCCATGAACCCCGCGTTATGCGGCGTCCACAGATACTCCAGGCCGGGATTGCCCAGCCCCACCACCAAAAAGGGGCTGCGGCTCCCGCCGGACTCCGTTGCTTCCGCCAAGGCTTACTTCTTCGCCTCGGGCTTCTTTGTTGCCGTCTCGGGCTTCTTGGCTCCGGCTGCTGCTTCAGCCTCCGGCTTGCCCTTCTTGGCCACTTCAGGCTCGGCTGCAGTAACAGCAGCAGCAGCAGCAGCAGCTTCGGCGGCTGCCGCGGCCTCGACTTCGGCAGCAGTAGGCGCTTCTTCGCGGATGGAGACCACATGGGCCACGGTCGCATCCTCGGCACTGAGGTACTTGATGGCGTCGGAGTGGGGCAGGTCGCTGACCCGCAACGACGCAAAGAGTTCCAGGTTGCTCACGTCCACGGCGATGTTGGCGGGGATGTCCGCGGGCAGGCACTCGATCTCGACTTCGCGCAGCACCTGGTCCAGGATGCCGCCGGAGGCCTTGACGCCCACCGGAATCCCCAGCAGCTTGACGCGCACCTTGACGTGCAGAGCCTTGTCCAGGGCAATCCGCTTCAGGTCGATGTGGATCAACTGGTCCTTGATCGGCTCGCGCTGCCAGTCGACGATCATGGCCTTGGCCGCGGGCTGGCCGGCGACTTCGACGTCGAAGATCGTGTTGTGCCCGGTCTCTGAGAAGAGAATCCGCGAAATCTGCTTGGGGTCCACTTCGACGGCTATCGGGGCGTGCCCGGAACCATATAGCACGGCGGGAATCTTGCCCGCGACGCGCACACGGCGCGCGGCGTTCTTGTTGAACTTGCCCTCGCGGGGCTTGGCTACGACTACTTCCGGCATGTCGCTCTCTCGTTTCCTGTTTCGGGCACGGACCCGTTGGGGTCCGCTCCCTTTGTGAAAGGCTAGTTGTCAGTTTTCAGTTATCGGTGAAAAACCGTTTGTCGAACACTGACGACTGACAACTGATAACTCAACTGAACAGCGTACTCACGCTGGTCTCCATGTGGATGCTCTCGATGGCCGCGCCCAGCAGGCCGGCGATGGTGAGCACCTTGATCTTGGGCAACTTCTGCGGCCCATCGCTCGGCGGTACGGTAAGCTTCTGCGCCGCCTCGCGCAGCGGAACGGTGTTGGTCACCACAAGCTGTTCCAGTCGCGAGTTGGCAATGCGGTCGATCGCCGGGCCGGAAAGCACGGCGTGGCTGGCGCAGGCATACACGGTGGCCGCGCCGGCGGCGTAGAGCGCATCAACAGTTTTTACGAGCGTGCCGGCCGTGTCGACGATGTCGTCGATGATCAGGCAGGTTTTGCCCGTCACGTCGCCGATCACGTTCATCACCTCGGAGATGTTGATGTCGGTGCGCCGCTTATCGACGATCGCCAGTGGCGCGCCCACCTTCTGAGCAAAGAACCGGGCCCGCTCCACGCCGCCTGCATCCGGCGAAACCACCGTCAGGTTGGGCAGGTTGAGCTCGCGAAAGTAGCTCACCAGCACGGGGCTGGCGAAGAGATGATCGACGGGAATGTTGAAGAAACCTTGAATTTGGGCGGCGTGCAGGTCGACGAACAGGGCGCGATTGGCGCCCGCGGTGGTGAGTAAATCGGCAATGAGCTTGGCGCTGATGGCGACGCGGGGGCGGTCTTTCCGGTCCTGGCGGGCGTAGCCGTAGTAGGGCACCACCACCGTGATCCTGGCCGCCGAGGCCCGCTTGAGCGCGTCGATCATCACCAAAAGCTCCACCAGGTGCTGGTCCACCGGATAGCAGGTGGGCTGCACCACAAACACATCCACGCCGCGCACGTTCTCCAGAAGTTGGAAGTAGACCTCGCCGTCGGCAAAGCGCTGAATCTTGGCCTCGCCCACCGGAACGCCGATATGGCGGCCGATCTCCTCGGTCAGCGGCCGGTTGGCCGTGCCCGAGAAGAGCTTGAACCGTTTGTCCTCGCTCAGGTTGCGGCTCCGCTTGCGCTCAGGCGCCGGTTTGGCGTCCTTTGCCCGAGCCGCAGCATCCTGGGGCGTACCCTTTTCGGGCTCTTTTGGCGCCCCATCCCGCGACGCGTTCGGCCCGCTTCCCGGCTGTTTGTCTTCCGCTGTCACCGTCAAGGTTTCCGCTTCCATCTAAAGAGCACCTCCAAGCTGGTTGGCTTTGGCTGCTTTCCCGGTTCCACATTCAAAGAATCTGGCTGGGCGACCAGGATTCGAACCTGGACAAATGCCTCCAAAGGGCATTGTCCTACCATTAGACGATCGCCCAACTTCAACAGCCGTTGGCGAGTCTCTCTCGCAGAACGGCTGACTGTCAATGTGCTTCCTGCAAAAGCATTTCGCGCCAGTAATCCGGGCGCGGCAGGGTGCGGGTCAAGTGGCTCGCCACACCGGCCGGCCGCAAACGTTCGCGCGCCGCTTCCGCATCTCCGCGGGTCCGATACAACCCGTAGAGCGCCGAACCGGACCCGGACAGCGAGGCCACTAACGACGAGGCATGGCAGGCTGCCTCCGGCGTGCCCGGGCCCGAAAGAATGCGCTTGATCTCTGCAAGGGAGGGATGCTGGGGGAAGACGACGCGTTCAAAGTCGTTCCGGATCCAGCTACTGATCCCGGTGCGGACAAGCGCGGACTCCTGGGGTCCGGCCAGGTTCTCCCAATCTGAAAGAACACCGGAGGAGCCTGCTCCCTGCCCACCCCGCGGAATCCCTCCCGCAAAGGCGTTGGCATAGGCGCGGCTCAACAGCTTTAGTTTATCCGCACTGGCCTCGGCGGTCAAACCCTCGGCCGCGCACAGGGCATCCCAGTCGCAAAAGGCCTGCGGCGTCGAAACCCCCACCTCGGGCGTGGCGACGACGCACCAGGTGGGTTCGATGTCGGGGAGGGGATGGACTTCCTGGCCCCGGTCCAGCCCCAGGACCGTGCCCCCGATCAGAAACAGCGGCACATCGGAGCCCACCTGGGCGGCAATTTCCAGCCGTGCGGAATCCCAGGTCTCAACATCGAGAGCTGGGGCACCCGACCAAAAGGATGGGGCACCTGGGAGACCAAGAAGCTCGTTCCCAATTCCCAGCTCCGCTTCCAGCCCCACCAGCGCGGCCACCGCGTTGCTTGAACCCGCGCCCAAGCCGCCCTGCACCGGCAAACGCTTTTCGATGTGTATATCGACTTCGGCGCAGAGGCCCAGTATCTCAAGCGCCAGCGCAACCATCTTCCAGGCCGTATTGCGGCTGTCCGTGGGAACCCGGCTGTCATTCGAGGTTAGGCGAATGGAAGTCGCAGTTGAGGGCCGGGCGGTCACCGTCACCACGTCGTGCAACTCCAGCGTCTGGTAGACGGTCACCAGCTGATGGAAGCCGTCCGGACGCGGCGCGCCGATGTGGAGGCCGAGGTTGATCTTGGCTTGGGAACGGACGGCGGTTGGCATACCGGTTCATTGTAAAGCGGGGCCGGCTCTACGAGGGCAAAGCGCGGGTTGAATCTGTTGACTTGCAAGACGGCAGAGGGCAGAAACGGATGCCATTTTGCAAGAAAGCCGCTTTGCAGGTGCGCGGAAACACCTGAAAGGCAGACTTGGAGGACGGCAAAAGCGGGCAAAACATCTCAAAAATGGGTGCTTTTGCGTATCATTTGGCCTCTTTTTTGTACATTTTGAGATAGATCAGTGAGGCTGAGGTTGGCGAAGAGCGAGAGACAGAAGCAGGTCCTTCGACTCGCTACGCTCGCTCAGGAGGGACGATGCGGAATGAAGAACGGGATTTGGCGCGGAAGAAATTGGACAAGGAACTGCGGTTTTACCGGCTGGCGGGAAAGGAGAAGAATCCTACCCAGGAGCTGTTGCGGAGGGTGCGGCATGTGCTGGGAGTTCCGTTGGCGGAGGTGGCGCGGGAGTTGGGGGTGAACCGCTCGGTGGTTTTGCGGCTGGAGCAGAGCGAGGAGCGGGGAACGATCTCGATGAATTCGATGGAGCGGGCGGCGAGCGCCATGGGCTGCAAGTTTGTCTACGCGATCGTGCCGCTGGGGGAGAAGACACTGGAGGAGGTTGCGGATCGGCGGAAGTGGACGAAGCTGCTGGCGGCTGCAGACGGAGGGAGTAGGCAATAGGGATCAGCGGGCTGGCGGCGCGCGATGATGAGCGGGCATCCGGGGAGCGGCGCGGGAACGTGTGGGGATGGCTGCCAGGTCTCAAAAACGAGACCTGGCAGGCTCCGGATTTGGGCCCGCCCATAGTCCAATGACTTGGCAACCAATTCTGCGCCGCTCGCTGAAAGCTGCTTTTGGCAAAGTTGGCCAAATTCCGTATACTCTGGTTGAGGTGCCTTATGCCGACCCGCAACGTCAATCTGACCCCGGAATTGAACCACTTTATAGCCACCAGGGTCGACGCCGGGCTTTACGCCAACGCCAGCGAGGTGATGCGCACGGCCTTACGCTTGCTTGAGAGGGACGAACGGGAGCATGAGGCAAAGATGGCTGCGCTGCGGACCGCTATCGACGCAGGGTTTGCCAGCGGAATAGCCGAGCCAGGAGTTTTCTCCCGTATTCGCAAGAAGCACGGACTGCCACAAAGGGAGGCTTGATTGTGCCGCAGGTCCGTATTTCTGGCGAGGCCGAGGCGGACATTGACCGAATCGCCGACTATACGACAAGTACGTGGGGATGGCGACAGACGAACCAGTACCTCGCCAAACTGGAAGACGGTTTCGATCTCCTGGCCCAGAACCCCTCAATTGGCCGATCCTGCGACTCTATCCGCGCAGGTTTGCGAAGGTTCGAGATAGGCAGGCATGTTGTCTTCTATCTTCCCGAGTCCGATGGAGTGCTGGTGGTACGGGTACTGCACCAACAGATGCTGCCGAACAATTACATCTGACTGCCGGTAGCCGGTCTTTGCCCGCTACCTCAATACCAGCGAATCCATGGTGTAGAAGTGGGAAACAGGCGCGAAGAGGCCCAGCGGCATGTCCCTCAAGCTATTGGATATCGTCGAGAAACACGGATTGAAGATGCTCGCCGAGGAACTGCGCGTCCAGCTAAAATCCCAGGTCTCAAAATCGAGACTTGGGGAACCCAGTACTTGCCAGTGATCCTGTACAACAATTCACTCTCAGCGAATCATTTGAGATGCGAGAGCGCGTATGGATAGACCTTCTCCATCACCTTGTTCTTCATCTCATTCTTCATCTCCGTATTGGAGAGTAAGTCAGCAACTCCTGCTATGAGATTGATCTGAACTTGGTTTAAACATACCTTGATCGGTCCTCCACGAGAAAGATGTCGTCTAGTTTTTCCATGCTTATCCTCGAAGAACTCAATGAGCCTCTCCCGATTGCCTAACGTGATGCGATGAAGGTTTCTGTGCTTTTTGAGTCCCTCATAAATCTGCATGGAATTCCATTTAAGTCGCTTATACCTTCTATAATTTTTAATACCTCTTTCGCTCAACGAATATCTACAAATTCTTTCATGTTTTGAGATCTTCGGACCATTTTCTTTGTGATGCAGACTGATCCTGCCCGACTTGAAGTAGAGACTGCCGGGCATACTAGCCCCGGTTTTTTCGGAGGCAAATTCCAGCGTTTCCGGAGTTAAATCCGCATCGTCGGGAACGCTGCTCAGCGATTCCATTAAGCTCTCCAGAGTCATATTCAAGTGTGCCCAAGTCGCGGATTCAAGACCTCCCACAACGGAAGCGAGCTACGAACTAGGCGGATTGAGTTTAGGCCCAGCAGCCAAGGCTACGCCGTTGCCTGCAAGCTGTTCAATATTGCCCAGCAGACGTGATTTTTGTTGCGCGAATTCTTCCTCAGTCAACGCTCCTGCCAATTTCATTTCCCAAAGCATCCGCAATTCAGACGCACTCGCAGTGGAGGGACTCGGGCCAGTTTGCTTCTGCGCTTGGCGCATAGCATTTAATACATACGCATGGAATCGATCTGCTCTTTCTCTCGCTTCCCTGGCCTGAGGTTCATCTGAATCAACGCCTTTGCTGCTATTGTTCCGAAAGAACGGGATCGCGTAGACAGGATTCGCGTGGTCGTCCACGAATATCTTTAGTGTTATTCCCTTAAGCCTCCCACGAGACCGGGATGATCCGCTGAGTCCCCCAATAACTGCGCCTATCCCGCCGAGCGCCAGACCTCCAACCACGGAACCAAGTACCTGAGATCCACGATTAGTTGAGGTCACTGTTACCCCATTTTCAATGACTTCGACGGATGCGACCTGGGCGAAATCATAGGCCGTTTCGTGCTTCCCCGCGCCAAGGACTATCTTTTGCTCATCGAAATTCAGCCCAATCAGACTCCTGTCATCTGGTGAAATATAAAGTTCCTTCACCCTGTACTGGGATACAAGTCTCTGCTTTGTAGCCGCCTCTTCGTTGGACTGATCCCAACCCTTCTTGACAAGGTAGAAGCAGAAGAGAAGAGCCGCACAAAGGATGAAAAGCGTTGAATTATCCATCCGCACTCACTCCTTCAAGCATGATGATCATATTGGTTTCCTGGCTTCGCACCAGTATATTCCCACGACCTACGTCAGGGTCGCCCATTCAGGCGGCACCATCCGTGCTCCTTATTCCCTGCCTTCATTCAGCCACTGCCGGGTGCCCCAGGTCTCGTCCGCCGCGGCGGAGAAACCTGGGAGACCACGCCCGCATCGCCGAAGGAAAAGAGCACGCACTCTCACCCTTCCGCTTCTACGCCTCCGCCGCCCGTCTCCGCGGAGCCTTCCTCCTGTTCTCCATTCCATTGTCCATGCTGTTTGATATCCGCCATCAACAGCTCCGCCGCAGTCGGCCCCCGCCGCTTCTTCCTGGGCTCAGGCCGCGGATTCTTGCCCTCCGCAAGCTCAACCAGCGCCTTGGCGATGGCCACGTCTCCTCCCATCGCCTGATTCGTCAGCAGATTGGCAAGCGTCTCCGAGTTCTGGCCTAACCGCTTGTCCACCGCCAGCCGCAGCCGCTCTGCGCCGTTTTTGCGCGCCGTTTTTCCCCGGCTCGCCCGTTTACCTTCGTTCTTGCTGCTTGTTTTCCCATTCGCCTTGTCTCCACTCAACTTCTGCCGTGCTTCGGCCATCTTTCCGCCATTTCCGGCCACGCTCCACGGACCCTCGCGCCCGCGGAAAACGAGCATGGGTCAATCCCGCTCCGGAATCGCCCCGGAAACTGGTTTTGCCGTAAGAATGTGGTGCCTTTCGTCTCCCCTGCGCGCGCGCGCCGCGGAGATGGCCTGATGAAGATCAGGAAGGCTCACTCCCGCCTTCCGTTCCGCCCCTGTCTCATTTCGGTATCTCTGCTCTTAGCGTACCGGAAAGCCACATAATTCCCTGCAAACCGCCCCTGATCCCTACTCCAGGAAGGAGTCGGAGCGGCGCGCAGCCTGTTCGAGCGGTCTTTAGGGAAGCTCTGAACAAGTCATTCGAGTGGAGCCGACATTCCCTCAGGGGCTAAAGCCCTGTCGATTTTGCGGCATGTGCGGCACGACTGAAGTCGTGCCCTGACGCTATTCGGCCTCGGAATCGAGTTTTTCCGCAGCCTGTAAAGCCCGCTTCATTTTGCGGCATTTGCGGCACCCTTCGACTGCGCTCAGGGCAGGCTTTTGAAGTCGTGCCCTGACACTCGCCGCGGCGAACTGGTTTTTGAAACACGCTCTAAGACTTTGCCAAGGCTTTCGACTTCGTTCCCGCCTTGCGGGAGCGGCGCAGTTGCTGCCAATCCTTCTCGGTCTGGTCGGCATAGAGGCTGCCGAATTTGCCCAGCGCCTCGGCAAAGCCGTCGCCGGAGCCGAGGTAGCCGGCGATGGCCAGAGGGTCGCCGGGGCCGAGTTGCTCTATCTGCCCCCTATTCGCCCGACTTGAACCCCATCGAAAAAGCTTGGTCAAAGCTGAAACAGATGCTCCGCACAGCCAAGGCGCGCAGCAGTGAAGAACTCTATCATGCAATCAGAAATGCCCTTCCGAACATTACCCCGGACAACGCCGCAGCCTGGTTCAGAACCTGTCATAACTGGGTACAGCTAGTGTGATAATGCTCTAAGAATCTGGTAGGCCGATGGCCGCGGCCTTACATATTTGCGTGGCCGGAGCGCATCGACTCGTTGAACTGCGGCTTGGTAAAGTTCAGAGCGGCTTCCAGCGTGGCCTGGTACTCCGGCGCGCGGGCCAGCAGTTGCGGCGTGGCCGCGGCAAACTCGCCCTCCAGCGCCAACAGCCCCTCGCCGGCTTTGTGACTGGATTCGTCTTGGGCCATGCGCAGCAGATCGGCCTCGGTGGTATTCAGGTACTGCGCGTCGCGCGGGTCGGCGATCCATACAGGCTGCCCCGAGCCCAGCACGCCACTGAGCCAGTAGACCTTGCGCAGCAGGTATTCGAGGCGTTCCGCGTCGTTGGTCTCGGTGAAGAGAAACTTCTTCTGCCAGCGGCTGTAGTAGCGGGTGGTCACCGGCACCGGCTGCCGGTTGCCGCTCTTGATGAATTCAAGCTGGCCCAGGTCCACCGTCTTGCGCACCGCGTTGTAGACGAAGCTCTCCGCATAGGGCTGCTCCATGGCGGGCACAATCTCCGCGAAGGTCAGCGTCACCGAGGCAGCCACCTTGGCGTGCAGGTTGTGCGCCCCGCCGTCGGCCAGGTGCAACTCGCCGTGGACGATGTAAGTGTCCGCGCCGGAGGTCGATTGGTGGAATGGCCACTGAAACTGGCCGAAGGCCACCGGCAGGCCGCCCAGCGTGACGGAACACTCGGGCCGGGGATTGCGCAGCCGCTTGGCCTGGGCAGCCAGGTAAGCCGTCATCTCCGGCAGCAGGCCCGGCTTGTCGAAATCGAAGGCCTGGCTGAGTTGAAGTTGAAGCGACCGGACGGCGAGTTCAGCGCCGGGAAGCCCAAGCTGGAAAACCGCCGTGGGGCGGCCGTGAAAGTCGCTGCCTTCCGTGGCGGAGACGAGAACCAGTCCGGCTTGTCCGGCGGCCGCTTCAAGCGAAGAGACGAGTGTGGACTTCAGCGCTGCGGTCATGGGAGGGGAATCCTATGTCGGAGATCGGTGCGTCTTCATTCTAGAGCATTGCTCGGTTCTGCGAGAGGGGAGGGGAGCCGAGAGCTACGCGCTGGCAGAATTCTACCTTCGATCAATTTGTACTTTGGGCCGTTGGCAACATCCGTGGAAGTCAATCTCCTGGTGACTGGAACCTTTAGTGTCGATTTCCGGCGGTTATGACCAGAAAAGGTGGTTCGACTTCCTCGTCTAAACGTGTACTCTGATTTTAGCCACTGACACGTATAAAAGAAACTCGCCAACGCACCCTTTGGGAGCTTGCAAATGAAGATGTGGAAGCGCTTGTTCTTGACCGTCTGTGTTCTAGCGATCCTGGTATTAGCTTACTGGAAGTTCGCGATTCCCACCCATCGAGTAGAGACTCACTCCGAACTGATCATGCTCGGCGATCTGGACGGCGATCACCGATGGACTGCCAACGACATGAGGATACTGGATGCTTTTCTCAAGGATCCCTTTGCGTATCCCGATGATGTTGCGCGCCAGATCGATATGAATCAAAACGGGTTGATAGATGAGGAAGACATTCAACTTCTTCGCGCACTTGTCGCCTCTGGAGGCGACCCTTATGCGGCGGAAGACAACGCGCGGGCCAAAGGCGAACCGTTTCCCCGCCCACGCGAGTTCTATCGATATGTCACGCTCGCCGAATATCATCCTCGTCCACTCTGGGCTCTGCCCTACCCGCTGGCGGGAGATTCGGTGCTGAAATGGCTCCCTACCCTCCATCCGCCCGTGAGCACAAGTTCATACTCCAAGGCGCTCGACGCCGACATCTACGCGGAAGCAATCCGTTTTGATCGGGATTGGCGGAAGAGAGAGCCGGGGCTTCTTCCCATGGAGCGCGAGTATGCGGCGCAGAAGTTGGCGCGCATGAATTCGCTTCAACAGCAAGGCGAGCGTTACGAGTTGCTCCTTGCTCTTATTGATGGCGTCGAGGATGCCGAAACACTCACAGAGCGGAATCAACCAGAGTTTCCTCTGAAGATTCTGGTCTTTCGCGATCACCTCCGCGACACGCTCAAATCGCCTGTCTACGCTGCGTTCAAAGAGGGCAAACAGCCATGGCAAGCAGTAATGAAAGTTGTTGCAGGCTATCTTCACACAGACCTCGGACTTACTTACGAATTCGAAACCCTTCCCCCTCCCAGGAATCTCACTCACCTCCAGAACTATCTCCAACGCTCCGAATGGCAATACTACAAAAGTTCTGCGAAGGATGAGGATTTCCGCACGCTCATCGCCTTCGCGCAGCATGACCCCCGCTATCTCCGCGCCGTCTCGCGAACAAGCCGCAAGCTCGCGGATATGGACGAAATGAATCACAATCTGCCGATGGAGCTTTTGTTTCGCGAGGCGCTCCGCATAAAAGGGAACGACAAGAAGAAAGCGGTAGGATTGCTCGATGAGGCGATTCGCATCCCGTTTCTCTGGGTGAAATCGATACCGCGCGATCAGTTGCCAAGTTCACTGGCTCTCGACAACTTCCTTCTTCCCGGCAACAAGGAGGATGGCTTTGACAAGAGCCGGCATTGGAATGTATTTGGTGGCATTTGCCTGTACAAATCGCCCCAGGAATCTCTCGATCTTGCCCTCAAGCGCGAGATGCAGGATCTCCGCGATGGCAATTACTCGCAGGATGAGATGCGTGAGTTCTTTAGAGACATGATCGCGGACCTGAACGGAATCTACTACGTCATGACCGTTAGCCCTGATTTGCTCAACAGTCGCAGATGACCTGCGCGAGGCGGTATGCCGGGTGCCCCGGGTCCGGGTTTTCGGACCTGGGACAGCACGCACTACCAAACTTCCAGTTGGAACTCCCGGTACTCGCGAATCAACTCGAAGTCCGCGCGGTTGCTGGTAATCAGTTGAGCGCCGTAGGACCGGACGGTGAGAGCGATCAGCACGTCGAAGTGCAGATCGCGCAGTTTCCTGGGCTCATATCCTTTGTCTGCGTAAATCTTCGCTAGAATTCTGCCGGATTCCAGCCAGTTCTTCTCCGTGTGCGTCAGGATGGGATGGCTTCGCTCAAGAGCCTGGAGTATCTGCCGGTCCACAGACGAAGTGGCGCCGCGCCAGAGTTCGGCGAGCACCACGGCAGAGTTGCGGACCACGCCTGCGAGGTCCAGCATTCGATCAAGGTGGCGATTGGTGCGAATCTGGTCGATCAGCACCGAACTGTCGAAGACAACGATTTCACTCATCGCTGCCCGCGAACGATCCTTTGCCCCCGTACTTCTTCATCAGGTCTTTGAAGCGCTTCAACGCGACAATCTCCCTGAGCGCCACATGGACGGCTTCGGTGCGCGACTTGACGCCAAGCACGCGCACGGCCTCATCCGCCAATTTAGTGTCCAGCCGAATCGATGTGAGAGTGACAGGCATGTTTACTCCTTCTGTATATACGAATATCGCTCTCTGTATATACAATTGTCAAGAGGCCAGGCGCCGGTGCTGGCCGCCGTTGCAGGCGGGAAGCCAAACCCTCCTTAAGCACCCACGAGATCCGCCAGGTAATCTGCCGGCGAAAGCACGGTTACCCCATTCCGCACGGCCTCCGGGAAGTGCTTCCCATTTCCCGTCACAAGCCAGGCCCCTGCCGCATGGGCAAGCGCGAGAAATGGTGCGTCCTGTGGGTCAGGGCATGGTTGTACCCACGGCTCAGGGTCTTGAAGCCACAGGCTCTCCTCAATCAGATACTCCAGCCAAAGAGGCGGAAAACCGTAACGGCGGAACTTCGGACGCCGGACAACCTCCCGGTACTCCGCCACGACTGCCGGGCTGGTGACCACCCGCACCTGTCCATTCAATACCCAATCGAAGATGAGCTTTGCCGGCACTCCACCTGGAGTGATCCCGGCGGACACGATCACATTGGTATCGAGAACGGCCAGTCTCATCCGACCTTCTTAAGCTGCTGAGCGGTACGAACCGCGTCAATCTCCGCGTCAATCTCCTCGTCGCTCATACCACCCGCTTCCTCGGCAAGACGCCATCCTTCCCGCAGGCTGGCCAACGCCATCGCCCGCCGGAGTTCCCGATCTTCCTTAACGACATCGCCAAAGACAGGGACCAGGAAGAATACAGGGCCATCCTGACCCACCAGAAGAGTTGTCTCTCCTTTAGGAACATCCACCAGAGCTTTAGCCCCGCGAGTTCTAAACTCCCGCAGTGAAACCTGACGCATGGAGCACCTCTGTAGAGATTGTAGCCGAAATGGCTACGCTCGGGCAACCCAACCCCTGGAAGCCGGATGGTTTTCTGTGCCTTCCGGCTTATGGATCAAGGAGTTCCACACGTCGGCCGCACAGGAACACGCAACCTGTGAACCTGCGAGACTGCGCATTTACAATAGCAACTGTGCAGCCCGAACAGTCTTCGCCGATCATTCTCGCCGAAAACCTGACCAAGGTTTACGCGGCGGGCCGACTCCAGGTCACCGCGGTGCGCGGGGTCTCGCTGGCCGTGGAGCGCGGCGAGTTTGTGGCCATTGTGGGCCCCTCGGGATCGGGCAAGTCCACGCTTTTTTACCTGCTCGGCGGCCTGACCCAAGCCACAGAGGGGCGCGTGGTGATCGACGGGGTGGATTTTGCCTCGCTCTCGGACGGCGAACGCACCCGGCTGCGCAAGCACCGCATCGGCTTCGTCTTCCAGAAGTTCAACCTGCTGCCCACGCTTTCGGCCATGGGCAATATCGAGATCGCGTGGGCCGTCAGCGGCCGCAAAGAGCCTCTGGACCTCAAGTATCTCGACCATCTGTGCGATCTCTTGTCAATTCAGGGACGGCTCGAGCACCGGCCGTCGGAGTTGAGCGGCGGGGAGCAGCAGCGGGTGGCCATTGCGCGGGCGCTGATTACCCGGCCGGCCATCGTGCTGGCCGACGAACCCACCGGCAACCTGGACACCAAAAGCTCGGACGCCGTGCTGCACATGCTGCTGCGGTCGAACCGGGAGCTGGGCCAGACCACTCTGATGATCACCCACAATCCCGAAGCGGCACAGATTGCCAGCCGGATTCTGCACATGCGCGACGGAGAGATTGTGCACGAGGAGACAGGTTCGCGGGCAGGGGTTGCTTTTGCAGCCTCAGGCGCGGCCTTGCCGGGTCCAGGCGCGGCGCTGCCTGCCGCAAATACGGTCCCGGCCGCGGTTTGACCTCATGCCTGTTTGACCTCGTTTTGGGCGCCCGGTATACTCAATCTTGCACTAAGCGGGAGTAGCTCAGTGGTAGAGCATCGCCTTGCCAAGGCGAGGGTCGCGAGTTCAAATCTCGTCTCCCGCTCCATTCCACTCCGCCGCGGCGGGCGACGGGCCGGGGTTGGCCAGGGTGGTTTGGAGCGAGTCATATTTCAGGGCAGTCCTGCCAGGGCGCGGTACCCAAGTGGTAAGGGAGAGGTCTGCAAAACCTTTATGCGCCGGTTCGATCCCGGCCCGCGCCTCCAATCTTTTCAATGACTTACCAGGTGTGGTCGTGCTTGCGCTCGACATCTTCCTTGACTGTGCACAGGGCATGGTTCCACACCACGTCGTGTACGAACTCGGGAAACAACAATCTGGCGCCCTTCCACATCATCCGGCTCGCGATGCCCTTGCCTTTCTTGTAGTCGAACGCCGCGTAAATGGAGAGCCTGCGGTTTCCGTCCCTGGTCGGGGCCACGTTGAAAATGAGTTTCCCGCGGTCCACAAGCCGTTCGTCGGCCTGATAGAGCAAGGTCTCGAAGCCAACCCGGTTGGTCAGCCGCAGTTCCGCGCCCAACTGCACGAACGGTATCCTGTATCGAATCACCGATCCCACCTGGTTGGGCATTCCCTGGATCTGCCGCATATGGACAATTCGCAGCTTGAGGAACCTCGCATTGGGCTGGCCGAACTTGGCGAGTTCCTCCATGATCTGTTCCTCGGAACCCCGTATCTTGATCCAGTACATCCGTTCGAAGTCAGGCGATTGGCCAAGTTCCATTTCCAGGCTTGACGCAAGTTGCTCCCTGAGCTCCTCACGCTTCTCCTTCAGCACGACGGTCGGATAGCGTCCGTAATCCCCCCACTGCACGCCGAAAAACAGCTCGAACGCCACGTTCCTTAGCGTGACCGCCGCACCGGCAAGAACGGATCGCAGCACGCGGTAGCCGCACATCTCCCGGAACACTTCCCGATAGTCGGCCGTGCCGCTGGCGATCTTCCAAAGCACTACGCTCAGGGGCCGGCTCCGCTCGTCATGCACCTTGTACTCGGTGGCAAACGCCTGGTACACGATGCGGCTCAACACGGGCATGGTGAACGCGACCCGGCTCACGGCAAATACGATCCGTCCGAAGCGATTGTCAGCCACAAGCCATTGGACGGTCTTCCCGTATCCCCGGGCGAGAGCCTGCTTATCGATTCCCTCATGGAGCACGGCCTGCGCCAGCCGGCTTGCCGTCTCATGGGCTGAGTAGAGACCGTCCTTGTTCAATCGCGACCCGACTGCGTCACCGATGATGGCAAACCGGTGGCCGAAAGGAAATGTCGCAGTGGTCACGGTCATTCTGGGAGCACAAGCGCAGGCCAGGGGAGCTGCCGCGATGCCTGGCAAGATGCTGTCAATCTGCGGCAGCGTCAGAAACTCATGGACGATCTGCCGGCTGTCTCGCGGCAAGACCGCCTCGTCTATGCACTTGCCGATCAGGGCGACGGTTAGGAATCTGCCCTTGGGAATGAGCGCAGTATGCTCAAGGGCGAGGTGTTTCGAGCCGTACTCGATGAAGTAGATCTCCCGATTCATGTTGCGTTCGAGAAACTCCTCACCCACGTCGAGCTCGAAGATGAGGGCCCTTCGGGTCTTGCCGGGAACGAACGACGGATTCA
>PMYL01000031.1:4746-20595 GCA_003170825.1 Acidobacteriaceae bacterium | reverse complement strand
CCCCCTATTCGCCCGACTTGAACCCCATCGAAAAAGCTTGGTCAAAGCTGAAACAGATGCTCCGCACAGCCAAGGCGCGCAGCAGTGAAGAACTCTATCATGCAATCAGAAATGCCCTTCCGAACATTACCCCGGACAACGCCGCAGCCTGGTTCAGAACCTGTCATAACTGGGTACAGCTAGTGTGATAATGCTCTAGCCTGGGCGGGAAAATATTCTCTACTGTGCTGGTTGCGGTTTTTTTATTCTTGATATTGGCTTACGAGAAAACTGGATCCAGGCCGAAAATCCAGGACACCCCTTCGGTACGCCCTCGGTGGTGTTATTGGTTGCATTTCTTGTCATCCTTTGGGCTGAGGGAATTTTCGACCGCCGGTAGCGCTGGCGATCTAACTTGTTCGATGCTGGCTCCAATGGAGCTTCTACGCCTTCGCCCCGGCCTTGCGGGAGCGGCGCAGTTGCTGCCAGTCTTTTTCGGTCTGGTCGGCATAGAGGCCGCCGAACTTGCCCAGCGCCTCGGCAAAGCCGTCGCCGGAGCCGAGATAGCCGGCGATGACCAGAGGGTCGCCGGAGCGGGCGTGGCCGCGGGCCAGCAGCTCGCCGCAGACCTCGGCGTACGCCTCAAGGCCGCCGCCGGCCATATCCTCGAGGTCGATGGAGCCCTTGTGATCGTTGAGCTGGCGCACCAGGAATTGGCGTCCGCCGATGTGCGTCCAGCCCAGGAATGGGTCGGACTGCAACTGCATGGCACGCTGCCCTTCGGCGGTGCGCTTGCCGTTGTGGTGGTCCGGGTGCGCATCGGGCAGCCAGGGCGTGTAGGCTGAGGCAGGCTCTTCCTTGATTTGCAGAAAAAGCGGGTCCCCCGGCCCGTTGCCCTCAAAGTACACGCAATAGTCGCGCAGGCCCACGGAGCCCGTGCCCACCACCTTGAAGGCCACGTCCACCGGGCGGTAGAACGACAAAAGGTGCTGCCGATGCGGCTCCAGCATCTCCCGGTAAGGCCCCAGGGAGGCCAGCACGGCAGCGGCCTGGGCGCCGGTGACGCGGGTGAGTGTGGGTTTCATCTCTTTGAAGCGGCGGGGCGCGCCGGGCTTCGTAGAGGCGGCCTGGGTAAGCTGTTCCAGCGTGTGCTGAGGCGTGGCCCGCTCGGCCTTCACCAGCGCGTTGTGCACCGGCTCAGCCTGGCCCAGCCGGCGCACCTGATAGCGACCCACTTCGATGCCGGGCATTTCAGCAAAGGCGCGCATCTGGGCGGCATAGCGTTCGATGCATTTTTCCACGGCCTGGCGAGCGGACGATTCCTTGTGGCCCGACCCCCGCCCGGCCAGCGTGACCGAGGCAGCCATGCGCTTCAGGTCCCACTCGAAGGGACCGCGGATGGTCTCGTCGAAGTCGTTGATGTCGAAGACCAGCCGTCCGTCGGGCGCGGCATAGGCGCCCAGGTTGCGCACATGCGCGTCGCCGCAGAGCTGGCTGACGATGCCGGCGCTGGGCAGAACGGCCAAATCCGCGGCCATCACCGGCACGGCGCCGCGAAAATAGCCGAAGGGCGACAGCGCCATCAGTTCGTACTTGAGCTTGATGAGCGCCGGGACGCGGCCGTGCATCGACCGGGCAAGAAGCGCCAGCGGGGACGCCTTCCGCGCCTTGGGGTTGAATTCGCTGTGTTCCTGGCGGCCCACCTGCTTGCGCCGCGCCTGGCCAAGATTGCGCCGTTCCTGCGGAGTTGCCCAGTGCATGACACGGACCATACACCCTGGGCCCGCAGCGCGCAACCCGGCAAACCCGGTGAGTTACACTGCCACATGGAAGCCCCTCGCCCAGAGTGCACAGCCTGCAAGGCGATGGCGGGCTCCGCTCCCGGAGGAATTCACCTTGACCCGTACAACCGCTCTCTTGCTCTTCGGCTTTGTTGCCGTTCCCTTTGCGGCTCTTCCGTTGGCTGCACAAGCGCCGGCGAAGCCGCTGACTGTGGAGGCAATCTTCGCGCATGGACCGCTGATCGGACACCCGCCCGAAGATCTTACCTGGTCGCCGGACGGCAAGCACCTGACTTATGACGATGGCGGCGAACTGATGGATCTGGACCCCGGCCTGAAACCCGAACAGCCCAAGCCGCGCGTGCTGGTGAGCCGCGCCAAGCTGGCCTCATTCTCAGGGGCAAGCGACTCGGAAAAGGACCGCGACCATCGCGACCGCTACAAGATGGCTGACTACATCTGGGCTCCGGACTCGGCGCATCTGCTGTTCGACTCCAACGGCCGCCTCTGGCTCTACGACCTGCACAACGGCACAGGGGTGCAGATTGGCTTTACGGGAGCGGCCTCCGGCGACGATCCCAAGTTTTCGCCCAACGGCGAATTCATCTCCTTCATTCGCGACCACGGGCTTTCGGTTTTGCGATTGCGCGACCCCGGCACGCCCGCGACGGTAGTGGCCCCCGCGCCCACGCCGGATACACATTTGGCCACCCTCAACGGCGAAGTGGACTGGGTCTACGAAGAGGAGTTGGACGTTCGCAGCAACTACTTCTGGTCGCCGGACTCGAAGCATCTGGCCTATCTCGAGATGAACGAGACAGCCGTGCCGCAATATCCCATCGCCGACTGGATTCCCACCCATGCCAGCGTCGATCTGCAGCGTTATCCGCAGCCCGGCGATCCCAACCCCGGCGTCCGCGTGGGCGTGGTGAGCGCGCAGGGCGGCAAAACGGTGTGGGTCAAGCTGCCGATTCACCCCGGACAGGATTACATCCCGCGCTTCGGCTGGGTGGACCGCAAGACGCTGTGGATCGAGACCCTCACTCGCGATCACAAGCACCGGGATATCTACTTTGCCGACGCGGCCACCGGCCAGGCGCACGCGGCGCTCCAACTTGCAGACGATAACTTCTTCGACGAGAGTTATGATGTCTCCGTAGGCTCCGGCGCAATCGTGCTGACCAATTGGTCCGACGGCCACAACCATCTCTATCTCTACAGTTATGACCAGGCCAATCCCGGCGCCGCTGCGGCCAAACTGGAGCGGCAACTGACCAGGGGCGATTTCGAGGTGGGTGACGTTCTCGGCGTCGATCCCGCGCACCAGCTGATCGACTTCGAATCGAACGAGGGCAACCCGCTCGAACAGCAGTTATGGCAGGTGAGCTTTGCGGGCGAGCGCCAGCAGTTAAGCGCCGGCGCCGGGCATCATGAGGGTAGATTTGCTCCCACCGGCGGCGCATTTGCCGACAAACAATCCACGCGCCTCGATCCGCCCACCCTGAGCCTCTGCCAGGCAGCCGGCAAGTGCAACGTCTTCTGGACAACGAAGGCGCTGGAACCCTACCGGCTTCGCGCCCCGCGGCAGCTTGAGGTGAAGGCCCACGACGGCACAACCCTCTACGCCACTTTGCTGTTGCCCGAAGGCGCCGCCAGTCCGGCCGGCGTGCCCCTCATCGTGAATCCCTATGGCGGTCCCCACTCGCAAACCGTCGCAAACCGCTGGGGCGATGGCCTGCTCTTTGATGAGTTGCTGGCCCAGCATGGTTTTGCCGTGCTGCACGCCGACAACCGCGGGATGGGAGGCCGCGGACGCGCCTTTGCCCAGGCCGCTTATCATAACTTCGGCCCCCTCCAGTTAGAAGACCAGTTGACCGTGGTGGACGCGGCGCTGGCCCAATTTCCTCAACTGGACCCCAAGCGCCTGGGCTGGTGGGGCTGGAGCTGGGGCGGCACTTTTACCCTCTATGCGCTCTCCCACTCCGACCGCTTCCGCGCCGGAGTTGCCGTGGCCCCGGTTACCGACTGGCGCAATTACGATTCGATCTATACCGAGCGCTATATGAGCGAGCCCTCGGAATTTGCCTCGGGTTATCGCGACTTTTCCGTGGTCAACTCGGCGGCCAATCTGAAGGGGCGTCTGCTGCTGGCGCAGGGAACGGGCGACGACAACGTGCACATGGAGAACTCCATCCAGTTCATCCAGCAACTGATCGAAGGCGAAATTCCCTATGACCTGCAAATTTATCCGCGCAAGACTCACTCCATCACCGGCCCGGATGTGCGCACCCATCTCTACAACCGCATCCTGGACCATTTTGAGGAGTATCTGAAGCCGAAGATTTCGTCCGGTACCGGGCAATGAAAGCCCAGGGCTCGAAATTCTAAAGCTCGTGGTGGCGGAAGATGTCGTCCTTGTCGCGGCTGGAACAGTCCGAACATTCCAGGCAGCATACAAGGAACACGGCCACGCCCACCGCCACCAGGACGGCGAGGATGCTTTCGTTCGTCGTAAACCAATGAACCAGACTATGCATACTCAATGACCCTATCCAGCAACAATTCACAACTCTGTCGCGAATTGAACATCCCGGCAAAGTCTCTCGAACTTCGGTTTGACGAAATCCCTGCGCTGTAAGTTTAGCATCGGCAGAATTTCTCAGTCATCCTTGAGTTTTCCCTTGCGCTGAAGGGAACAAACAGCGAAAATAGTCCCAAGATGGCATCCGCTCCCAATCCAGCGCTGGACCCCATGATGAACCAAGGTCCGGAGGAACTCCATACCCCGAATTGGGGAGCCGAGACTGCCTCAAACGGCCCAGAAAAAGCCCCCGCATGCGATCAGACCCAGGGTCCGGCGCTGAACTGGCTGTTCGTCGACCTGAACTCCTACTTTGCCTCCGTGGAACAGGAGGTTCGTCCCGAGCTGCGCGGCCGGCCGGTGGGCATTGTCCCCATGATGGCCGACACAACCTGTTGCATTGCCGCCAGTTACGAGGCCAAGGCTCACGGCGTAAAGACCGGAACCATGGTGGCAGATGCCAAAAAGATGTGCCCCGGCCTGGTGCTGGTGGAGGCTCGCCACGAGCTCTACGTCGAGTACCATCACCGCATTGTCGAGGCCGTGGAAAGCTGCCTGCCGGTGACGGCCGTGCTCTCCATCGACGAGATGGCCTGCCGGCTGATGGGCCGGGAACGGCCGCTGCTGGCGGCGATGGAACTGGGCCGCCGGGTGAAAGCGCGCATCCTGGAGCGGGCGGGCCCCATGTTGCGCAGCTCGGTGGGCCTGGCCACCAACCGTTATCTGGCCAAGGTGGCCAGCGACATGGAGAAGCCCGACGGCCTGGTGGCGCTCCCGCTGGACATTCTGCCCGAAGCCTTGCGCCAGCTCACGCTGCGCGACCTGCCGGGCATCGGCGCGCGCACGGAGAAGCGCCTGAACCAGAAGGGCATCCGGACGATGGAGGAGTTGCTGGCGCTCGACTGCGACCAGGCCGGCGAGGTTTGGGGATCGGTTTTGGGCGAACGGCTGGGTCACTGGCTCCGGGGCGAAGACTTCGACATGTCGGAGACGGAGCATTTGAAGTCCCTGAGCCACCAGCACGTGCTCGCGCCCGATATGCGCACGGCGGAGAAGGCCTGGGCTGTCGCTCACAAGCTGCTCCACAAGGCGGCCATGCGGTTGCGGGCGGGCGGTTTGTGGGCCAGCAGCATTGGGCTGGCCATCGGCTTCGCGGTACCGCGCGGCGAAAAGAAACCTGTGAGCACCTACGGCGTTCCCACGCGCGGATGGAAGAGCGAAATGCGGCTGACCGAGTGCCAGGACAATCTCTCTCTGATTGCCGCGCTGAGCCGATTGTGGGCTTCGCGGCCCACCGGGGCGCAGTTCGAGCACCCGTACTTCATCGGCGTGCATTTGAACGGGCTGGTGCCCGACCATCTGCACACTCTCAGCCTCTTCGGCGGGACGGAGGGCGAGCCAAGCCGGAAGCGCCTGCTGGCGGCCATGGACGCGCTGAACAATAAGTACGGCCTGAGCACGCTGGCTCCGGCCACCATGCTCACCGCCTTCAAGGCCGCGCCCACGCGCATCGCCTTCCACACCATTCCGGAGCTGTTCTAAGGCTGCCGCTCAGGCTTAGCTGTCGAAGAGCCGATGGGAATAGAATACTTGCGAGCCGGGCCAGTTGTGTTTTCTCTCCGCCAGGCAGCGCTGCCTCGTCCTTCAGCCCTTGCTTCGGACAAGCGGAGGCGCAAAAGTCTTCCCGGATGGGCAGTGCTCGGAAAGGTGGATTGAAGATGTCTCGATACGGTGTGATTTTCACGGCAGTAGTTTGTGGTGTTCTCGCGTTGCCCGTGTCGCTGCTGGCCAGGGATTACACGACGTGGGCTCTGTATAACCCACGCTGGTATCAACCGCATTATCTGCCCAGCGTGGACGAGGCCTCCAACCGGCTGAAATTCATTTCTCCGCACTTTGCCCCTGTAACAGCCAACGAGGAGTTGACCACCGGCTACTCGCTTCAGCGCGTCGACGTGAACCGCCTGGGCATCAACCTCTCCTTCACCAAGAGCGGCGTCGTTCAGGACAGCCAGTATTTCTGGTCCTGGTGGGGCGGATATGTCGCGCCCGTCACTACCTCGTACACCGACGGCATCGTCACATCGATCGTCTACGCGGATGTTGCCTATTTCGAGCTTTACCACAACGGCAGAAGCACTGAGGTCGTAAGTGCACATGGTGCGAACTGGTGTGTCGATTACGTCAGCCGCGGAGCTCAGCGCGGCAACGCGTTCTGCGTCGCTTCCGAGGCAGATGCCCACGGAATCATCGACGCTCTGGCAACCCTGGTGGTGGCCAGCGGACAGAACCTGGACTTTTTCCCCGGCATGATCATGAAACCGGTGCCGGAAAAGGAAACCCTGAATCATCCCGAGCTGGCCGGGATGCAGGTTAAGGATATGGTTTGGGACAGTCCCCCCGATATGGCCGGCATCAAAAAGGGCGACATCATCCGCTCCATCAACGGCAAGCCCTGCACGGAGGAAAAAGCCTTCACCGATCTCTTCAATGCTGCCGTGCGGGAAAAACCGGAGGGCGGCATTGTCCATGTAGAGGTTCTTCACAAAGGCAATTCCAGAACTGTCGATTTGCACTACCTCAACCCGGATGCGAACCTGGCGCAGCTTCGCCAGCAGAGTGCAGGATCGGCCAGACACCCAGTGGGGTCAGTAATTCCGGTCCCGGAGGTCAACCCTGCCGCGCCATCTTCCGGCGTTCACTTCGGCCTTCAGGTCCGCCCCGTCATTCAGGACGATAGGACGCCCCTCGCGCTGACCAAGGCTCAGGGCATCGTCGTGGTCAGCATTGAAAATGGCAGCCTTGCCGACATCACGGGCATCCTCGCTGGCGATGTGATTCTCCAGGTGAACGGCGCGGATGTGGGCGACCTTCAACAGTTTGTCCAAACCGTTCACAGCGGCGCGGCCAAGACCTTCCGCGTCTGGCGCAAGGGACAAACGCTGGAACTTACCGTTTCGCTGAGTATGTAGAGCGGCACTCCAATGGATCGTCCTTACGAGGCCGGAGCCAGCGCACTCCGGCCACCATGCTGACCGCCTTCAAGGCCGCGCCCACGCGCATCGCCTTCCACACCATTCCCGATATTTTCTAGCGCATCCTCTCAGGCTAACGGGTGATCTGCCGATGGGAATAGAATGTATTGCGAGCCATGCAGGCCGTACTCGTTCACCGTCAGCGGCGCTGCCACTTCCCCTCAGCGGTTGTTTGTGGTTGACCGGGCCTTTTGAACGGCCTCATGAGTTTTGCTCAAGGAGGGGAGATGAAGATGAAATGCTACGGTATTCTGTTCATGGCGTTTTGCGCCGCGATTCTGCTGCCCGCTCCGCTGGCGGCCGAGCTTGAAACGCATTGGTATCAACCGCGCTACTTGCCCAGCGTAGAGGATGCTTCCGACCAGTTGAAGTTAGCCTCCCCGCACTTTTCCCCCATGTCCGTGGAGGTTTATAACAACGGCAGCCGGAGAGCCTACAGCTTGACCAGCGGTTACTCGCTGGAGCGCGTCGACGTGAACCGGCTGGGCATCAACCTCTCCTTCACCAAGAGCGGCGTTGTTCAGAACAGCCAGTATTTCTGGTCCTGGTGGGGCGGATATGTTGCGCCCGTCACTACCCCGTACACCGACGACATCGTCACATCGATTGTCTACAAGGAGATCCAATACTTCGAGATTTGGAACTTTCCCCACGAAAAAAACCAAGCCACCTGGTGCGTTGCCCCCACCACCGGAGGGCTGGTTCGCAATAGCTTTCTCTGTGTCGCCACCGAGCAGGATGCTCAGGCTGTGGCCGATGCCATAGCCACTCTGGTGGTGGCCAGCGGAGCGAGTCTTGATTCATCGCCGGGCATTTGGGTGGCCGTCAAGGAACTAGAAAAACATCCAGAGGAGGCTTGCAGGATTTCAGAAGTGGACCGGGACGGACCTCCGGTGCAAGCGGGCATCAAGGCCGGCGACATTGTGCGCTCCATCGACGGCAGGCCCTGCACAGGAAAAACCTTCTATCACGATATCAATCAAGCCATGCTGGAAAAGAAAGGGAGCGGCGATGTCCATATCGAGATTCTCCGCAAAAACAATCCCATGTCCTTCGATCTGCTTTATCCCAACCCAGATGCGGGCGTAGCGCAGTTGCGGCAAAAGAGCGCCGAATCTGCCAGGAGCAATGTGGGGGCCGGGCATCCAACTGCGGCCGCAAGCCAGCCCGCGCCCCGTCCGGCGTTCGATTTGGATTTGAGGTGCGGGCAGTGAAGGAGGAGGACGTTGCGCCCTTCGGCTTGGCAAAGGCGAGAGGCATCGTGGTGGTGAATGTGACAAAAGGCGGCCTGGCCGACGACATGGGATTCCTCGCCGGCGATGTCATTCTCGAAGTGAACAATTCGGAGATCGGCGACGTTGATCTCTTTGTCCAGTTTGCCCGCAGCGGCGCGATCAAAAACTTCCGCGTCTGGCGCAAAGGGCAGGCGCTGGAGTTGACCGTGCCGCAAAGCCTGTAGAGAAACTTGAATTATGCTGTTACAAGCATGAGAAGTTATATTCCTTTGCCGCTATCATGTTATCGCGGACGGCTTGCGCCCTCGCCCACCGGCTATCTGCACGTGGGCCACGCGCGCACCTTCTGGACCGCTTATCAACGCGCAAAAGACGCGGGCGGAACACTGGTGATGCGCATCGAAGACCTGGACCCGGACCGCAGCCGCCAAACCTATGCCGAGGCCGCGCTTGAAGACCTGCGCTGGCTGGGCATTCGCTGGCAGGAAGGCCCGGATCTGGGAGGGCCGTGCGCGCCCTACGCACAGAGCCAGCGCAAGAGCATCTATCTTGACGCATGGCGCAAGCTGCTGCGGGGCGGCTTTCTCTTCCCCTGCCGCTGCTCACGCAAAGACCTGGAAGCCGCGCTGAGCGCGCCGCACGAAAGCATTCCGGCAGGCACGAACGGCCCGCAAAGCAACGGGGAGCCAAGCAACGGAGATATGGACCCGCTGGACGACGAACCCGTCTATCCCGGCACCTGCAGGCCAAGCACCGATGTGCTTCTGATCAACAATTCCGATTTGGGTTCGTGGTTTCCCACCCTTTCGCCAGGAAAAAGGCGAAAGGATGGGGCACGGGGCAGCAATTCGCATCCGCTCGATTTCGCGGCGAGCGAGATCGAGGAGACGGATGGCTTCAACTGGCGCTTCCGCGTTCCCGACGGCGAAGCGGTCGAGTTTGAGGATCGGAACCTTGGTCCGCAGCGGTTTGTGGCGGGCGTGGATTTCGGCGACTTTGTGGTGTGGCGGCGCGATGGGATTCCGAGTTACCAACTGGCCTGCGTGGCCGATGACGCGGCCATGAAGATCACGGAAGTGGTGCGCGGCGAGGACCTGCTCAAGTCCACCGCGCGGCAGATTCTGCTCAACCGCGCGCTGGGATTCGACAATCCCGCCTGGTTCCATTGCCGGCTGGTGGTGGACCGCAACGGCCGCCGGCTGGCCAAGCGCCACGACGCGCTGAGCCTGCGCGTCCTGCGCCAGCGCGGGCTTACGCCGGAGCAGATTCTTTCGGCGGAGTTGCCGGTGGAAGCGTGAAAGCTGCTAGCTCCTAGCTCTTATTGATTTGACCCTTTTGGAATGCAAAAGGAATCCCACCCATACGGCAAGAAAAAAGGCGAAAGGATGGGACACGGAGCGTTCTCCCTGGACTGGTTGACGCGCCACTCGGCTCACTTGTGGCGGATAAATGAGCCGTTCTGCAGCTCACTCATCGCCTGCTGCAGCTCAGCCTGCGTATTCATCACGATCGGCCCGTACCAGGCCACCGGCTCCTCCAGCGGCTTGCCCGAGACCAGCAGGAAGCGGATACCCTCGGGGCCGGCCTGGACCACAATCTCGTCGCCGCGGTCGAACAGCACCAGCGAGTGGTTTCTCGCGTCGTACACCGCCGGTGCATTCGGGTCGATCCCCGACTCGGTCAGCACTGCCCGCGGGTCCGAAGCATCGCGAAACGTCCCCGCGCCTGCAAACACATAGGCGAACGCATTGCGCGTAGTCTCCACCTGAATCCGCCTGCGCTTGCCGGGCGGAACGGAGATGTCCACGTAGCGCGCGTCTACGGAACTCGCCCCGGCGGCCACGCCCTCGACAGGCCCCATCTTGCCCCAGAACTCCCCGCAGATGATGCGCGCGTGGGTTCCGTCATCCTCGGTCACCTCGGGAATGGCGGCAGCCGGAATGTCCTGGTAGCGCGGATCGGTCATTTTGAGCGCCGCAGGCAGGTTGGCCCACAACTGAAAGCCGTGCATGCGGCCCTGCGCGTCGCCCTTGGGCATTTCCTGATGCAATATCCCGCTGCCGGCGGTCATCCACTGCACGTCGCCGGCGGTCATGCGGCCCTTGTTGCCCAGGCTGTCGCCGTGCGCCACCTCGCCGGCCAGTACATAGGTGATGGTCTCGATGCCCCGGTGGGGGTGCCAAGGAAATCCAGCCAGATAATCGGCCGGATTGTCGTTGCGAAAATCGTCCAGCAGCAGGAACGGATCGAACTCTTTGGTCTTGCCGAAGCCGAAGGCGCGCTGCAACTTCACGCCGGCACCCTCGATGGTGGGTTTGGTTTCAAGAATCTGCCTTACAGGACGAAGCGACATGGTTGACCTCCTCTGCCGTACAGAAGATTGGATGCGCGAGGATGATATTCGTTGCAACAAGTATCGGCTCGGAGGCAGGAAGCCTGTCCCGGGTATCGTGCAATGCGGGGTTCCAACACACTTGACCACTAGCGCATTAAATGGAATGCCTTAATCCATGGCACCAGATTGGGCAGGAGGTCACCGGCAGCATGTACGATCACCAGCACAGCGATATTCTTCGTTCGCATCCACAAGACACCGAGGAAGAGCCCGGTAAGTGAAGTCAGTATGATCGAGTATCCGACGGCCATGAATAGCGAAGGATGCGAGCCAAGAGCTTCCTGTGTAGCTGCCGTACGCAAGTAGAAACCAGGTGCATGTACCAACCCGAAGAGCACGGCTGCCACAACCAACCCGCCCCACGGTGACCGCAACACTGCTGCAAGTCGCTCTTGCAGCAGCACGCGAAAGAAAAACTCCTCGACAACTCCAACTTCAATCATCAGCCAGGCGAAGCTGAGGGGTGTAGCTACGGAGAGCACCCAAATCGGCAAGTGCGCTTCCCGAATGTCGTGCAGGCCGCGTCCCAGGAATGATTGCATGAGGAGAGCAGCCACCGACATCCACAACGCCGGATGGAGTTCACGCCACCTCAGCGAAATCGGCATGAGCTCAGCGATCTTGTAGTGTCCCACGGTCATGATGATCGCTGAGGGAATGACAACAAATTCAACGAGCTTCACGCCTAGAACCGCAGCAGAGTGCCACGGCTCGATGCTAAAGTGTGCCAGCCGGTCGAACCCCAGTACGAGCAGCCATGCGACCACCGCCAGGTACATCAACAGGGACGCAGCTTCGATCCGGGGTCGGTGTACAACGCTGGGCAGCACTGAAACTCGACGTGTGGCCAACATGGCGAGCGCAGGAAAGGCCACTCCGAGAATTACCAATGCGGCGAGCGCATCGCTTGTCTCGAATCCCTCAAAGCTTCGCAAAAACACGAGAACAATTGCCCAGAGCACGAAATAAGCTCCCAGGTAAATCCAAGGGCGGGCAGATGAAACGGAATTCTCCATGCACTTCTCATACGCATACCGCCGACCGTGGGTTCCGATGGCGCCCAGGTAACCATGCGTTGCTCTGACCCAACGTCTGCAGCATTGGGCTTGCTACGGGCGAATGGCCGGCCACGCGGAAGCAGACTGTGGTTCCATGTCTTCCACTTCCCACCCCCGTCGGCCTTATCCTCAATACAGACCATCCCGTGCCCGATTTTGCCCAAACCGTTAAGCAGCAGGCCGACATCGTCAAGGTGATCGAGGGGTACATCCGCCTGCGCAAGGCGGGGGCGCAGAACTACCAGGGCCTTTGCCCCTTCCACAAGGAGAAATCGCCCTCGTTTTCGGTGCACGCGGTGCGGCAGTTCTACCACTGCTTCGGCTGCCAGGCCTCGGGCGACGTATTCAGCTTTGTGGGCAAGATCGAGAACGTCACCTTCCCTGAGGCGGTGCGGATCGTGGCGCAAAAGTGCGGCATCCCGCTGCCCAAGCGGGAATTCTCCTCGCCGGAGCAGGCGGCGGAGGCGCGGCTGCGCACCAAGCTGCTGGAGTTGCACGAGACCGCAACCGCATGGTTCGAGGAACAGTTGCGCGGGCCTGAAGGGGCTGTCGCCCGCGAGTATCTGGCCGGCCGCGGACTGACGCCCGAGGGGATCAAGACCTTCCGCATCGGTTATGCCCCCGACAGCTTCAACGCCCAGCGCGACCGGCTGAGCGGCATGGCCGACAACGAGACGCTGCGCGCCAGCGGGCTTTTCGCCTCAAAAGAGCAGGGCGATGGCAGCCTCGGCCCCCTCTACGACCGCTTCCGCAAGCGCGTGATGTTCCCCATTGCCAACGAGAGCGGCCGCGTGATCGCCTTTACGGCGCGGACACTGGAGACCGGCGACAAAGCGGGAGCCAAGTACATCAACTCGCCGGAGACGCCGCTCTATTCCAAGAGCCTGGTGCTGTTCAACCTGGACAAGGCGCGCACCGCGATTCGCCAGAAGGACATCGATTTTGCCCTGCTTGTGGAAGGCCAGATGGACTGCATCTCAGTCTATCTGCGCGGCATTCACAACGTGATCGCGACGAGCGGAACGGCCTTCACCGAGCAGCAGGTGGCTCTGTTGCGCCGCCACACATCGAACGTGGTGGTCAACTTCGATCCCGACGCCGCCGGAGCCAATGCCGCCGAAAAGTCCATCGCCCTGCTCACCGAGGAGGGTTTCACCATCAAGATCGTCACCCTCGACGGCGGCCTGGACCCCGACCGCTTCATCCGCGAGCGGGGCGTGGAGGCCTATATGCAGGTGCTGCGCGGCGCGCGCCGACAGGCCGACTACCTGATCGAACGCGCCCGGGCTGCGTTTCCCGGCGCCAGCGCGGAGCAAAAAGTGAAAGCCATGAACTACCTGCTGCCGCACATTCGCCGCATGCCGGAGATGCTGGCCCGCGACCAGTTTGCCCGCGACGCCGCGCAAAAGCTGAATATCGACTCCGCCGTTTTGCGTCAGGAGTTGCGCCAGGCCGCGCTCAAGCGGCGCGGCCGCATCGAAACAAAGGCGACGGCGCTGAGCGAGGTCGAGCGGGTGCTGCTGCGGGCGCTGGCCATTACAGATCCCGACAATGAGCGGGCGAGGCGGCTGGCGGCTGAGACCATCGCCAGGGAACCAGCCTGGTTTGAGCATCTTGGCACATTCTCTGCCCTGCAGGCGCTGGCACAGCGGCAGACTAAAGACCCCATGGACGCGGTTGAGGACGAGGCGCACCGGGCTTTGCTGGCCGAGACTCTGCTGGCCGAGACCAGGGCGCCCGAGGAGAACGAGGTGCAGAGCGCCATACAGGAGATTCAGGAGCGCTCCATCGAGAGCCGCCAGCGCGACCTCCGCGCGCTGATTGCCGAGGCCGAGCGCCGCGGCGACTTTGCCGAACTGGCCCTGCTGACGCAGCAGAAGCTGGAACTGGACCGCGCGCTGCGGCAGTTGCATCGAGACGGGGTATAATCCTGCCAATACGTGCCCCTCGCGGCACAATGGAGCGCGCCATGATCCTCGAACTCAAACCCGAGCATCAAAGAGTGCTTGATCGGGCTGCCCGGTCCGGCATGAGCCCGGAAGAGGTACTCGATCAGGCCTTTGCCGTGATTCAGGAGCAGTATCGAAATGAGGACTGGATGCTGGCCGACCACATGGCCATTGCGGCGCAGATCGAGGAGGGTTTTGCGCAGGCGCAACGGGGAGAGCTTCTGGATGCCGAGCAAGCGGTCAGCATCCGCCAGAAAACGTCGCAGCCCTGACCCTCACTCAGCCCGTCCAGACCAGTAGCCTATCGATTTGCAACCGTGCATCATTCCGGCCCAAAATTGCGTCTAATTTGTAGAAGCAGGAGCGGGCGAGAAGCAAAACTGCCCGGCCCAGTTGCGAAGCGACCTGCAAGCGCCCTGACTTCAACGGATTTTGCGTTGGCAGAACCGGGATGAACTGTGGTAATCTATTGATCTCTGTGAGGATGCGCGCCCCTCTGCCCCAACCATGAGCTTCGGCTCGCGGGCGACCCAGGCGAAACCTGAAGCGCTTGTCATCCTGTTCCGAGAAACTACCTGAAACCGCTTCTTTTTGCGGGTGACCGCGGGTCTGTGTCCGCATGTGCGCCCGGATTTCCACGCTTTCCTCATGGGAATCTTTTTTCGCGCGCTTGGGCTGGACCCCGCGCCGGTGCGCAAACCGGCGCCGAATCTGCATTCCGTAAGAGAGTAGGAACATTTTGGCGATTAACGACAAACACGACCACGAACACGATCATGATCACGATCACGACCACGATATCGAGGGCCTGATCGAAGTTGGCAAGGAGAAGGGCTATCTCACCTACGGCGACGTGAATGACATCCTGCCGGATGAGATGGCTTCTTCGCCCGAGGATCTGGACGATCTGATCACCACCATCGGCACCCAGGGCATCGACCTGCTGGACGGTCCCAAGTTCCACGGCGACAAGGACTTCGGGCTGGAAGAGAGCGAAGACGTCGAGCTCGACCTGACCCCCGGCACGTTGGAAAAAACCAACGACCCGGTGCGCATGTACCTGCGCGAGATGGGCACCGTGCCGCTGCTGACCCGCGAAGGCGAGGTAGAGATCGCCAAGCGCATCGAGCGCGGCCAGATGCGCGTGCTCAAGGCCATCTCGCGCTCGCCCATCGTGATCCGCGAGATCGTGGCCCTGGGCGAGGACCTGAAGCGCGGCGTGCGCAACATCAAAGAGGTGGTGATCTTCGACGAGGAGGAACTCACCGAGGAAGTGGTGCAGACTCGCGTCAAAGCCACGGTGACCCGCATCGACGCGCTGGTGAAGCACCAGAAGAGGGTTGCGCAGCTTGAAGAAAAACAGGCCGCGCCCAAGGCCAAGGCCTCCGTCGTGCGCCACACACGCTGGCTCATCGCCCGCGAGAAGGTCCTCGTCTCGCGCATCGTCCGCGAGTTCAAGTACACCGCGCTGGAGCGCAAGCGCCTGCTGGACAAGGTCAACAAGACCGTTGACACCATGCGCACGCTGGAGCGGCAGATACGCTCGCTGGAGCAGAAGCACGAAGCCAGCAGAAGCGAGGAACTGAAGAAGGAGTATCGCCGCCAGCAGAAAAACTGCCGGGCCGACCTCGAAAAGATCGAGGGCGATGCGGGCGTGTTGATCGCCGAGCTCAAGCGCACGCAGCGCGAGATGATCCAGGGCGACATGGACGCCGAACAGGCCAAGCGCGAACTGATTGAAGCCAACCTACGCCTGGTCGTCTCCATCGCCAAGAAGTACACCAACCGCGGCTTGCAGTTCCTGGACCTGATTCAGGAGGGCAACATCGGCCTGAT
>PMYL01000031.1:0-4700 GCA_003170825.1 Acidobacteriaceae bacterium | reverse complement strand
AGACCATCAACAAGCTCATCCGCACCAGCCGTCAGTTGGTGCAGGAGCTGGGCCGCGAGCCATCGAGCGAAGAGATCGCCAAGCGCATGGACATTCCGGTGGCCAAGGTGCGCAAGGTGCTCAAGATCGCGCAGGAGCCCATCTCGCTGGAGACGCCGATCGGCGAAGAAGAAGACTCGCACCTGGGCGACTTCATCGAGGACCGGCAGGCGGTATCGCCCTCCGAGGCGGTCATCAGCGTGAACCTGAAGGAGTACACCTCGCAAGTGCTGCGCACCCTCACCCCGCGTGAGGAGCGGGTGATCAAGATGCGCTTCGGCCTGGAAGACGGCTCCGAGCACACCCTGGAAGAGGTCGGCCAGAGCTTCCAGGTCACCCGCGAGCGCATCCGCCAGATCGAAGCCAAGGCCCTGCGCAAGCTGCGCCATCCGTCGCGCAGCCGCAAGCTGAAGGCGTTTGTGGAAGGCGTGAAGGAGATGTAATTGTCCGGCGCAACTCAGCCGCAAAGAGCCACAACCTTGGAAGGGGTTGCGGCTCTTTCTTGTTTTTCCGCCTAGATGAGTGATTCGAGCTGTTGGCGACAAGCGAGATCGATTTTCCAGTGAACTGCACAAGAGCCGATCCCAATTCCAGGGAAAGAGTCTTATTGCGCCAGCCCGTAACGTATGTCGGCAGAACTAAGCTGCATATTGCTCGTCGCTCACCTGCTCCATCCAATCAACGGTTTTGCCGTTCAGCTTTTCCTGAATGGCAATATGGGTCATTGCCGTCGTTGGCGCTGCTCCGTGCCAATGCTTCTCTCCCGGTGCAAACCAGATGACATCGCCGGGCCGGATCTCCTCGACTGGGCCGCCCCAGCGC
Source organism: Acidobacteriaceae bacterium (assembly GCA_003170825.1). Taxonomy (GTDB): domain Bacteria; phylum Acidobacteriota; class Terriglobia; order Terriglobales; family Acidobacteriaceae; genus Telmatobacter. The sequence continues at coordinate 3,839 of PMYL01000031.1, read as the reverse complement.
TGCGCGCGACCACAGCCCGACACGACAATCAGAGTTTGACCGAGCGGGTGCGTATGCCATGCGGTGCGAGCGCCGGGCTCGAAGGTAACACTGGCGCCAACAACACGCGCGGGGTCAGGCGCCTCAAACAGCGGATCGACCCGGACCGTGCCCGTAAAGTACTCCGCTGGTCCCTTGCGCGACGGCTGGGAGCCGTTTGGTTTGATCTCCATGGCTTGAACTCTCCTGTCCGAAGCGGAATCAACGATCATCCACTTTCTGGTTTTTGGCGAAGACGTGGTAGGTAACGTTGTCCCAGGCGTTATGGATGCCAATCAGCAGCAGCAAGAACGCGGATGTTGCAACGCAAAACAGCGATGCGCCCGGCTGCGCGAATCCTAACAACGCCGACGCGATCAGCGCCGCATACGTCACAAGCGGCAATGCGGAATAAAAGAGCCAGTCTTCTAACTCAGGCTTGTATGCCGATTGCCGCCGCAAACGCCGCGTGACAATCACGCAATAGACTGTTCCGGCAAGCCCCGCCGCCCCCCAGAGAGCAGCAACCGGAGCGATCCCGCGCCACGGAGCGCACATGATTCCAGACAGGAAGAGCACGGTAGCAAAGTGAACAATGGTCGGCGTAGTAAACGCTTCTCCGGCCTGAGCTAGTTCAGGCGTGCGCGACACGTTCGCGATCAGGGCCATAACCACAAACTGCAGTCCGATCAACGCGCCTGCGGCTGAGCCGAAGATCACGTAAACGTTCTGCCATTCCGTCAGAGCTGTCATGGAGTCACCTGAAGGTACGCAATTAAACCATGATATGACCTGGCCACGCATCATTCACAACGGTTCAGCGACCGGTCATCTTCTCAATGGCTTCGGGGTAGCGTGCGCCTTCCACCTTGATCTCCGCGGCGGCGCTTTCGATTTGCTTGAGATCGTCTGCGGAGAGCTCCAGCGCGGCGGCGCCGATGTTCTCTTCCAGGCGATGCAGCTTTGTCGTCCCAGGGATCGGCACAATCCACGGCTTCTGGGCCAGCAGCCAGGCCAGCGCGATCTGTGCGGGCGTCGCCTTCTTCTGCGCCGCGATCTTGCCCAGCAGATCGACCAGAGCCTGGTTCGCTATGCGAGCCTCCGGGGTGAAGCGCGGGATCGAGCTGCGGATGTCGGTTTTGTCGAAGGTCGTGTTCTCGTCCATCTTTCCCGTCAGGAAGCCCTTGCCTAGCGGGCTGTATGGAACAAAGCCGATACCGAGTTCTTCAAGGGTCGGGATGACTTCGTCCTCAGGGGTGCGGTACCAAAGCGAGTACTCGCTCTGGAGAGCGGTGACGGGTTGCACGGCGTGGGCGCGGCGGATCGTCGTCGCGGCTGCTTCGGACATGCCGAAGTGCTTGACCTTGCCCTCCGCGATCAGTGCCTTCACCGCTCCAGCTACGTCCTCGATGGGCACGTCCGGGTCAACGCGGTGCTGATAGTAGAGATCGATGACATCGGTCTTCAGGCGCTTGAGCGAGCCCTCCACGGCCTGCTTGATGTGCTCAGGCAGGCTATTGGTCGGCCTCGCGCCGCGGCTTCCGTCGGGATTGATATCGAATCCGAATTTGGTGGCGATGGCGACCTGTCCGCGGAAGGGTTCCAGAGCCTCGCCCACGAGTTCTTCGTTGTTGAAAGGGCCGTAGACCTCGGCCGTGTCGAAGAAGGTGACGCCGCGCTCGACAGCCGCGCGGATCACTGCGATCGAATCCTTCTTTTCCGGGAACGGAGCATAGGAAAAGGTCATTCCCATGCAGCCCAGGCCGAGAGCCGATACTTCCAGATTGCTGTTTCCGAGTTTGCGTTTTTGCATTGATTCACCTATCAGTTTGTCGGGACCGAAGCCTCTCGTAGCAGATGCGGAGCCCATCGTTTCGGGCTGCTCCGCCGATTGGGTTGCTCTGGCGGGTCGAGAGCGAGAGGAACGGCCGCCCCACTGCCCTTCTCAATCCAAAGGCTACAGAACAATGCCGTCCGAGCGGTATCCCAATCCTGCCGATCTATTGCTTATTCCTGTCGCATCGTACATATTTGTGCACACCATATGGCATTCAGTGCTACTTTGGTTTTTGAAGGAGCGATGCGGGTCCAAGTGGCGAAACCTATGGATACAAGCGGAGAACGAAGGGTGGTTGAGATGCGGGCCAAATTGGCGCGCAAGATTGCTGCCCACATCCACATGGAGGGTCCGGTGGCTACCGATCTGCCGGGCCTGAGCCTCTCCCGCAGATGTGCGCCTACAGACTGCTATTCTGCCGCCTACGAGCCCGAGTTGGTTGTCTTCGCTCAGGGTGAAAAGCGCATCAACGTCGGCGGCGCAACGCACGTATGCGACGGGTCCAACTTCCTGCTGACCTCGATCGATTTGCCGGTAGTGAGCCAGTTCACAAAGGCATCAAAGAACGAGCCGTTTCTGGCTCTGGTCCTCAAGCTCGAGATGCCTGTGGTGCGCGAGATTCTCAGCCAGGATGAGTTCCTGGTCCCTGAGGTCGCCTCCCGCACGCTCGGCATGGCGGTCGGCAAGACCCCGGTAGAGTTGTTCAACGCCTGCTGCCGGTTGCTGGACCTTCTGGATGCGCCCCAGGACATTCCTTTCCTCGGCGGCCTGATGCAGCGGGAGATCATCTACCGCGTGCTGCGAGGATCGCTGGGCAAGCATCTGCGCGCCATTGCCACGCTGGGCGAGCAGAGCAACCGGACAGCCAGGGCCGTTGCCTGGCTCAAGGCGAATTACGAAAAGCCCCTGCGCGTCGAAGAACTGGCCTCCGTGGCGCAGATGGGCGTCTCCACCTTCCACCATCATTTCCGCTCGCTGACCGCAATGAGCCCCCTTCAATACCAGAAGCGGCTACGCCTGCATGTAGCAAGAGAACGCCTTCTCAATGACGGTCTGGATGCCGCAAGCGCAGCCTTCGAGGTCGGCTATGAAAGTGCAAGCCAATTCAATCGGGAGTACAGCCGATTCTTCGGCCAGCCGCCGATGCGGGATATCAAAGCGCGCCGGCTCGCCAGCACCGCGACAGCCCGCGACTGAAGACAACCCACCGGCCGCGATTCCATTGGAGAGTGCGAAGCTGGCGGAACTCACCATCATTTGGGCATGATGCCGTTGGCAGAGTCCTATCCATCCAATACACGCCGCCCTCGAACTCATTGAGCACCTTAGCTGGCGCCAAATCGCCGATCCCGCGAAACACGTCTTCACGGATGATGATGGGACACGGGCGGTATTGGCCAGTGGAACCCGCGAAGGGGCGGTTGCGTATCCTGAATTGAGAGCAAGGAGAACCGGCCATGAGCAGCCAACCGTATCCCAACCCGCAAGCCATCTTTTATCAGCAGTATGAGTCGGTGCGCCGCGACGAGGTCGTAGGCATTCTGCTGGCTCTGTTTCTGGGCGGCTTCGGCATGCACCACTTCTATCTGCAGCGGACCGGCCTGGGTATTCTCTACTGCTGCTTCTGTTGGACGCCCATCCCATGGGTGCTCGGCTTTATCGAGTGCTTCTTCATGCCCGGCCGGGTGCGGGAGTTCAACGCCATCCAGGCGGCGGGAATTGCGGCGATGCTGGGGATCGCGATGCCGGGGTGGGGCCAGCCGCTGAACGTGACCGTCAACATGCCTCCCGCGGCGCAGCCGGGCACGCTCGCCGCCTGCGGGCGCTGCCGGCAGACCAATCCGCCGGGTACGCGCTTCTGCTCGGCGTGCGGAACGGCACTTTAGAGCAGTATCAAGATAGATATACCCAGAGGTTGTGAGGCTGTATTACGCTTGTGTTCTCTGGTGAAGCGATCGCGATGGGACGAGCCTACTCGGATGAT
>PMYL01000010.1 GCA_003170825.1 Acidobacteriaceae bacterium | reverse complement strand
ATCATCCGAGTAGGCTCGTCCCAGCGCGATCGCTTCACCAGAGAACACAAGCGTAATACAGCCTCACAACCTCTGGGTATATCTATCTTGATACTGCTCTAAAAGCCGCCCTCCAGGCACAACAAAAACCCGTCCGGCCTGGACGGGGTTCGTGTCGATCCTGAATGAATCGGGAGCCTGAAAATCGGCGAAGGCAAACCATGCGGGCAATCAGCCCACGGTTCTTACGCCTTGGCGATCTTGCCGTTCTTGATGCAGCTGGTGCACACCCTGATCCGCTTGGCGTTGCCGTTGACCAGCACCTTCACCGCCTGCAGATTCACGTTCCAGCGGCGCCGCGAAACGTTGTGCGCGTGTGAGATGTTATTGCCGAACTGCGGGCCTTTCCCGCAAATATCGCATACCTGTGCCATGCCTTCGCTCCAAATTCTTGCGTTGCCGCCGGGGTCTGCCCTCTGCGAACTCCATTTTGAAGTGCACTCAGCCAGCGGGCCTGTCCGCCGGGGCGGCCATCGGGGCGCATAAAGACACGCGCCACCCGCAGCTTGCTGAATCTTCAGTATACGCGGGAACTGCCACCGAGCCAAGGCTCTGCGCCGGACAAGAACATTCGCGCTGCTTGAGACTCCCGGTTCGTTAAGAGTGGTGGCCAGAGACGGGATTGAACCGCCGACGCCGGCCTTTTCAGGGCCGCGCTCTACCACTGAGCTATCTGGCCTCAGTGCAAACTTCTGAGTTGTAATTTCCTGCGCGGATTCCGGCGTCGCCGGAGGGTGTGGGCGAGTCCACGAACAGCGCGCTCAAAACAACTCCTGACAGTATACCAACTCCCATTCTCCACGCCAAACCCAGACCCGGACCCCTCCCCACGCGTCCATTCCCGCACTACACTGGAAACAATCATGCGCCGCCCAGTTTGTTCTCTCGTCTGCCTTGCCCTGGCCGCAACCGCCGTCCTCCACGCCCAGCCTCCCGCTCCCCGCACTCCGGAGCCGGAAGCCCGCGCCGCGCGCGCCTACCAGGCGGCCGCGAAAAGTGGACCGCTGGGTCTGCATGCCTTTCTTGCCGAATTTCCCAAGGGCGCCGACCTGCACGTCCACCTTTCCGGCGCGGTCTATGCGGAGAGCTTCATCCGCGCCGCCGGCGAGGACGGCCTGTGCGTTGACCCCGCGGCTCTCAGCTTCACCAAGCCCCCCTGCACGGCCCCGCTGGTCCCGGCAACCCAACTCTCCGGAAATATCACTCCGGCCAGCCAGGACCTCTACGACCGCCTCATCAACGCCTTCTCCATGCACAGCTTTGTGCCCACCACTGGATTCAGCGGCCACGACCAGTTCTTCGCCACCTTTGGCCGTTTTGGAGGCCTCAGCAAGCGGCATACCGGAGAGTGGGTGGACGAGGTGGCCAGCCGTGCCGCCGCCCAGAACCAGCAGTATCTCGAGCTGATGGAGACTCCGCCATTCAGCCACGCAGCCCAAATCGCCCACGAGAACGTTTTGAATCCGGACTTTGCTCAGTATCGCCAGACGCTGCTCGCCCTCGGCCTGCGCGACGAAGTTGCCGCCGACCGCGAGGACATGCGCGCCGCCGAGGCGTTGCGCCGCGACATCGAGCACTGCGGAACCCCGCAGGCCGCGCCCGCCTGCCAGGTCGAAATTCGCTATATCTACCAGGTCCTGCGCGGCTTCCCGCCGGAGCAGGTCTTCGCCCAGACGCTGCTCGGGTTCGAAACCATCCAGGCCAGCATGGACGCCCATGAGCCCGGCTTCGCCGGCATCAACTTCGTCCAGGCCGAGGACGGCTTTATCTCCATGCGCGACTATACCCTGCAGATGAAGATGCTCGACTACCTGCACTCCGTCTACCCACGGGTTCACATCAGCCTGCACGCCGGCGAGTTGGCCCCCGGCCTGGTGCCGCCCGAGGGCCTCCGCTTCCACGTCCGCCAGGCCGTCGAGCTGGGCCACGCTGAGCGCATCGGCCACGGCGTGGACGTGATGTATGAGGACGACGCCCCGGCCCTGCTCAAGGAACTGGCTCAGAAGCACGTCATGATCGAGATCAACCTCAGCTCCAACGAAGGCATCCTGGGCATCAAGGGCGCCGACCACCCGTTCCCCCTCTACCGCGCCGCCCACGTTCCTGTCGCGCTGTCCACTGACGATGAAGGCGTCAGCCGCATCGACATTACCCACGAATACGTTCGCGCAGCCCTCGACTACCGCCTTACCTACCCGGACCTCAAGCAGCTTGCCCGCACCGGGATGGAACACAGCTTCCTGCCCGGCCCCAGCCTGTGGGCTGCCCCGGACGTCTTCACAACCCCCGCCACCGCGTGCAAGTCCCAGCCCCTCGGCGTAGAGAAGCCCACCCTCGCCTGCAAAGCCTTCCTCGACACCAGCGAAAAGGCCGCCGCGCAATGGGAGCTGGAACGCCGCTTCCGGGCGTTCGAGGCGAATTTCTGAACTCTGCGGCTTACGGTTCGGGCGTATGGCGGTTGTTCCGATAGCTCGGCCTCTTGTAGAAGATTTTTTGCCTTCCGCCGGCTGCTTCCGGCTTACACTCACCCCATGGACAACGAACGCATCCGATCCATCTGTCTAGCTCTGCCGCACGCTGCCGAGACCTTCAACTGGGGCCATTTCATGGTCTACTGGGCTGGCGACCGCGAGATCGGCGGCAAGATGTTCGCTATCACCGACCTGGACGGGATCGGACTGGATAGCAAAGGGAACTTCGTCCTCAGCTTCCACTGCGGGGCCGAGCGCTACCACGAACTGCTGGAGAAGGAGGGAATCTGCCCCGCGCCTCACCTGGCCAGAGCATACTGGGTCGCGCTGGAGCGCTGGGATGCGCTGCGGCCGCGCGAGATCGAGGACGAGTTGGCCCGCGCTCACGCGCTCATCTTCGAAAAGCTGCCTAAACGCACCAAGGCCGCGCTGGCCATGCCGGACAAAGAACGCGCCAAGCTCATCCGCGAACGCAAAAAGCTGCTGGCCGCACGGGCAAAGGCCATGCGGGGCTGAAACCGGCAGTCCCAAGGATCAGTACCGGGCCAGAAAGCATCCGGCGGCTGGAACCGATTCCGCCGCGCCCTCGTATCATGGGATGAACCGCTCCGGGCGCAGGCCCGCGCGCAGTGAGGCGCTGAAGCCATGACGAAGTTTCTCTTGTGGTGCATTCTTCTGGTGTTGTGCTGGCCGCTGGCGCTGGCGGCCCTGGTGCTGTATCCGCTGGTGTGGTTGCTGCTGTTGCCGTTTCGCTTGGCTGGAATCGCGGTGGGCGGCGCACTGGAGCTGGTGAGCGCAATCGTCTTCCTTCCGGTGCGGCTTCTCAGGACCATTTGATTCGCGGCGCCTTTCCTATCGCTTGCCGCCCTCGCCGGTATTTTCCCCGCGTCCACGGCAAGTGCGCACCCGCTCCCCTCGACTTCCCGCCTGAAAATGCGTTAGCGTGAGCCTTGAGACCCAGGCTTTGGCCGCCGCAACGCGTCCAATCTTTAGAGGAGAAGATTCATGCGCGGAGTTTTGCCCGTAGCGCTCGCGGTGCTGATGCTGGCCTGGCCGCTGACAACCCAGACGCAGGCCACGGACTACGCCAGCGTGAAGAATGCCAGGCCGGCGCGCGCGTCTGCCAGGCATGAACTTAAACTCCGGCGCGGGCCTTTCGTTATAATCCAGAGGAGCGCAAAGCGGCCACGCCACCGCGCTCTCTGGAGCCATGAATGACATTCGACATCCAGGAGATCCTGGGCTTCCTTCCCCACCGCTACCCGTTTCTGTTGATTGACAGAGTCGTCGAGTTCGAGCGCGCCAAGCGCCTGGTAGCCATCAAGAATGTAACCTTCAACGAGCCCTTTTTCCAGGGCCACTTTCCCGGCTATCCCATCATGCCTGGCGTGCTGGTGATCGAGGCCATGGCCCAGGCCGGCGCCATCATCATGATGAGCGAGATTCCCGACCGCGACAAGAAGCTGGCGGTCTTCACCGGCATCGAGAGAGCCAAGTTCCGTCGCCCGGTCACGCCCGGCGACCAGTTGCGCATCGAAGTGGACGTGCTGGCGTTCAAGAGCCGCCTGGGGCGCATGGAGGCCAAGGCCTTTGTCGATGGCAAGCTGGCCTGCCAGGCTGTGCTGACCTGCTCGATTGTGTCCAAGGCGCGCGAGGCCGCACCGGGGGCTGCCGAGCCCCAGCCAGCGGCCGCGGAGGGCGGTGGAGCGGCGGAAGCGGTGACCCCGGAGTGAGCATCCATCCCAGCGCCGTCGTTGCGCTCGGAGCCGTTGTTCCCGGCTCCTGCACTGTCGGGCCGTTCTGCACGATTGGTCCGGAGGTGGTGCTGGGAGAGAATTGCACGCTGATCTCCCACGTGGTGCTCGACGGCCGCACCCGCATCGGCGCGCGCAACATCTTTCATCCGTTCTGCGCGGTGGGCGTGGCCCCACAGGACTTGAAGTACGCCGGCGAACCGACGCAACTGGAGATCGGCGACGACAACACCATCCGCGAGTGCGTGACCATCAGCCGCGGCACGGCGGGCGGCGGCGGCGTAACGCGCATCGGCTCAAACTGCCTGCTCATGACCTGCGTGCATATCGGCCACGACAGCCTGGTGGGCAGCCACTGCATCCTGGCCAACGCCGCCACGCTGGCCGGCCATGTGATCATCGAGGACTATGCCACCGTGGGCGCCTTCTGCCCGGTCCACCAGCACTGCACGGTCGGCCAGTACGCCTTCATCGGCGGCGGCACCATCGTCACCCAGGACGTGCTGCCCTTTTCGCTCACCTCGGGGCGCCGCGAGAACAAGGCCTTCGGCATCAACAAAATCGGGCTGGCGCGGCGCGGCTTCTCGCCGGAGCGGCTGCAATTGCTGCAGAAGGCCTTCCGCCTGCTACTGGCAGCCAAGCTGAACACCTCGCAGGCTCTCGAGAAGATCAAGGAGTTGCCCGGCGAGGACGCGGCGCTCCTTGCCGCCTTCCTCGAGCGCAGCGAACGCGGGGTCATCAAGTAGTCATGAAGCTAGGCCTCATCGCCGGCAACGGCCGCTTTCCCTTCCTGCTGCTGGATGCGGCGCGGGCGCAGGGGCTGGCCGTCGTGGTTGCCGCCATCCGCGAGGAGACCGACGCGGAGATCGACCGGCGCGCGGCCGCGGACGAGCGCATCACCGTCCATTGGCTTTCGCTCGGCGAGCTTTCGCGGCTGATCGAGCTCTTCCACAAGGAAGGCGTCCAAAAGGCTGTGATGGCCGGGCAGGTGAAGCACAAGCGGATATTCTCCAGCATCCGTCCCGACTGGCGGCTGGCCAAGCTGCTCCTCAACCTGCCTATCCGCTCGACCGACATGCTGCTGGGCGCAGTGGCCACGGTGCTGGGCGACGAAGGCATCGAACTCATCAGCTCGACGGCGTTTCTGGAGCCGCTGCTGGCCCAGGAAGGCGTGCTGACGGCGCGCGCCCCGGATGAGGATGAGCGCAAGAACATCGAGTACGGCCTGGGCGTTGCCCGCGCCGTGGCGGGATTCGATATTGGCCAGACCGTGGTGGTGGCCGCGCAGGCATGCGTGGCCGTCGAGGCCATGGAAGGCACGGACGCGGCCATCGAACGCGCCGGTCTGCTGATGCGTTCGCTCGGCGGCGACGCCTCCACACTGGAGCGCCGCCTCACCGTCGTCAAGGTGGCCAAGCCCAATCAAGACATGCGCTTCGATGTCCCCGTCATCGGCATCGCAACCGTGGAAACCATGATCCGTGCCGGCGCCAGTTGCCTCTCGGTCGAGGCCGGGCGTACTCTTCTATTCGATCGCGACTCCCTGCTCGAGCGCGCCGGTCAGGCAGGAATTGCCATTGTGGCGGCTCCGCGCGGATACTGAGGGCCGCAAGGATTTTCAGAGTCCCGTTCAACCCCTTCCCCGTCCAATAACCTGGAGGTCCCTCATGAGAAAACCCATTCTCCTCGTCCTTGCCGCGGTCCTTGTGCTCGCGGTTGTGTTCGTCACAGTCCATGCGGCCGATCAAACGCTGCCAACCGTCGGGCAGGTTGCGCCCGGCTTCACTCTCCCTTCCCAGGATGGCTCCCAGATTTCGCTGGCGAGCTATCGCGGTAAGTGGGTGGTGCTCTACTTCTATCCCAAGGACATGACTCCGGGCTGCACCATCGAGGCCCACAACTTCCAGCGCGATCAGGCTAAGTTCGACGCCGCGAACGCCGTGATCCTCGGCGTGAGCCTGGACACTCCCGACAGCCACAAGCAGTTCTGCACCAAGGAGGGGCTCACCTTCCGCCTACTCGCCGACCCGGAACACAAAGTCGTGGATGCCTACGGCTCGCTGGGCCACTTTGGCCCCATGACCATCGCCAACCGCAACACTTTCCTCATCGATCCCACAGGCAAGATCGCTCAGGTGTGGACCAAGGTGGATCCTTCGCACCACTCCGAGGAAGTGCTGGCAGCGCTTGCCGAAGTGAAGAAGTAAGCAGCCTGATTCCAGACGCAAAAAAGCCCGCCGTGGCGGGCTCTTTTGCTTGCCTTGATTTGCTTGTTGCCGTTATTTCTTGGTTGTCTTTTTCGCAGCTGCCTTCTTCGCAACTGCCTTCTTCGCAGGGGCCTTCTTGGCCGCTGCCTTCTTCGCCGGAGCCTTCTTGGCGGGCGCCTTCTTTGCTGCTTTCTTAACTGCCAACGGTTTACCTCGTTTGGTGGGTTTGCCGGCGCGCTTGCCGGCCGCGGCCTTCTTGGCTGCGGTCTTTCCGCCCTTTGCACCAGCGCTGCTCTTCTTTACGGCGGACTTCTTTGCGGCCTTCTTCGCCACAACTTTTTTCGCGGCTGCCTTCTTGGCCACAGCCTTCTTCGCTGGAGCCTTCTTGGCCGGGGCCTTCTTGGCAGCCTTCTTTGCGACAGACTTCTTCTTCGCGGCCTTCTTAATGGCCGGCTTCGATACGGGTTTTTCCACAACCACGATCACGGCCTCTTCAACCACTGGCTCATCGTCGTCCGAGGAGGTCAGCACGCTGGAGGTTTCGACTTCTTCATCCTCTTCGAAGTCTTCGTCGTGATCTGGATCCAACTCTGCGGGCTCCCCATTGAGGTTGCCGTCATTCATCGCGTACATCCTGAACACTTCTTCCATTCCAATGCCTCCAGCGGCTTGCCGCTGCCGTTGTTTTGGTTTGTCTCTTCGCGCAACAGACGCACGTGCTCCGCTCGCCGAAACTATTGTAGCAATAGCTTGCGCGCAAACGCTATCAAAACACAAGTGCGTAATGAGCTACCTGGCTGTTTTTTGCCTCTGCGTGGAAGACTTTCCTTTCGCGGCGGCCTTCTTTGCGTGGTGGTTCTTCGCGCTCGATGCCCCGCCGTTCTTCGCGCCGGTTCCGGTCCTGGGGCTCTCCGCGCGTCCCTTCTCTGCTGCCGATGCGCCGTTCTTCTTTGTGGCTGCTCGAGACGCTGGTTCTTGAGCAGAACCCTTTGCCGAGGCCGTTTCATGCGCCTTTGCGCTACTCCCCCCAGACATCCCGGCAGACGCTCCGCTGCGGCGGCCGCGTCCCGCGCGCGGCACGCTCGCAGGCTCGGCCACGTGCAGGCGGCGGCCCGGCTCAACCTTGATCCCGGTGATCTTGTTCCAGCGCCGCAACTGATTGAGCGATACGCCGAAACGGTCGGCAATGGTCACCAGAGTATCGCCCCTGCGCGCGATGTACAGCAGCATGCGCGAGGACGGCGCGGCGGACGGGGGCACCGGCACCACCAGCGCTTCAACGCCCTGGATGCTGTCGCTCTGGCGCAGTTGATTCGCCGCGGCCAGCTCCGCCAGCGTCACGCGATACTCACGCGCCACCGATGCCAGCGTGTCTTCCGCGGCAACGCGATGGTAGCGCCACGCGTTGCGCTTGGACTCGGGAATCTGGGCGATGCGCCGCTGGAACAGCGTGGCCGTGCCGGCCGGCAGGTGCAGATCGAAGGAGGCGCCGGGTGGCGTGACCAGCCGCAGCAGGCTGGGATTCAGCGCCGTCAGCTCATCCACCGGCGCGCCCACCAAGTCTGAAACCAGCCGCAGGTCGGCGGAATAATTGATGGTCACCGTATCGGTGAGCACCGGGGGATCGAGCGTGAGATCGTCGAAGCCATACTGCTTGGGATTGTTGGCGATGATGATCGCCGCCAGAATCTCCGGCACGTAGTTCCTGGTCTCGCCGGGAAGATTGTTGCGCTTGTACAGCTCCCAGAAGTCGGCGTAGCCGGTCTTCACGACCGCGCGCTGCACATTGCCCGATCCCCAGTCGTAGCCGGCCATCGACAGATACCAGTCGCCCAACTGGTCGTAGATGTACTTCATGTAGCGGGCGTAGGCGCGGGTGGACTTCTCCGGATCGAAGCGCTCGTCCACATAGGCGTTGCGCACCAGACCGTAGTTGCCGTGAGGCATGAACTGCCACATGCCGCCGGCGCCGGAGCGGCGATTGAGCGCCCGCGGCTGAAAGCCCGACTCGGCCACCGCCAGGTAGATCAGGTCCTGCGGCACGCCCTCCTCGGCCATCACCCGTTGGATCATCGCCTTGTAGCGGCCGGCGCGCTCAAACGAGTGCTGCAGCGTATTGTGGCCGCGCTGCGAGTTGGCAAAGAAGTTGATGTAGGTTGCCACGTAGTCGTTCACCACCAGCGGCAGGTCGGACTTGGTGGTGGCCAGATCGGCCTTGGCCTTGGCCACAATGTTGGGGTCCACCTCGAAGGTCACGTCGCTGGCCGCCTCGGCCGGCGTGGGCTCTTCCTTGGGCGCAAAGCCGTTGCCCTGCTTCAGAGCTTCCATCTCCAGCGCGTTAACCCCGTCCACGATCCGGTCGAACTCGTCCTGCAACCGCTCATCGTTCTTGATGTCTATGCCGCTCGACAGCATCAGGTCCACCGCGCGATCGAACTCCGCCTTGGCCTCCGGCAGGTTCCCCTTGCGATAGGCGGCCTCCCCAAAGGCGTAGGCTTGCTCCACCTGCTGGATGAGCACACGCACCCGCTGCTGCGCGGGCGTCAGCGGCGGAGGCGCTGCGGGAGCTGCTGCTTGCATGGCTTGCGGCGCCGCGGCGAGTGCGGGCGCGGTGGCCTGCGGCTGCCCGCCCTGGGGCTTCTGTGTGGGTTGCGAGGGATCGCACCCCGCCAGGATGAGCGCCAGCATGCCCGAACCAACCAAACGATACCGATTCCAACTTATGCGCATGAGAGATGCCGATGACCCGGCGCCGAGAAGGCCACAGAAGACACTATGCCGATGATAAGCTATGCCATGGAGGTCCGCCGCGGCGGACGCGCAACTACTGCGCAATTCCTCCTCTTTCGCCAAGCCCCCATGGACGTCCGCTTCCTTCGCAACTTCGCTATCATCGCCCACATCGACCACGGCAAGTCGACGTTGAGCGACCGTCTGCTCGAACTCACCGGCTCTGTCACCGGCCGCGAGATGCAGGCCCAGATCCTGGACGACATGGACCTGGAGCGCGAGCGCGGCATCACCATCAAGGCCCATGCCGTCCGCATGATGTACAAGGCCCACGACGGCAACACCTACCAGCTCAACCTCATCGACACGCCCGGCCACGTGGATTTCAGCTACGAGGTCTCCCGCTCGCTGGCCTCCTGCGAGGGCGCGCTGCTGGTGGTGGACGCAAGCCAGGGCGTCGAGGCCCAGACCCTGGCCAACGCCTACCTGGCCATCAACCACGGCCTGGAAATCATTCCCGTCATCAACAAGATCGACCTGCCCTCGGCCGACATCCTGGGCACCCAGGAGGCCATCGAGAAGGCGGTGGGACTGGACGCCACCGACGCCATCCCGGTGAGCGCCAAAACCGGCCAGGGCGTGGACGATGTGCTGGAGGCAATCGTCCACCGACTGCCGGCGCCCACGGGCGACCCCGGCGCCCCGCTGCAGGCGCTCATCTTCGACTCCTGGTTCGATGCTTATCGCGGCGTCATCGTGCTGGTCCGCGTGATGCAGGGAACAATGCGCAAGGGTCAGCGCATCCGCCTCATGTCTAATTCGAAAGCCTTCGAGGTCGAGTCCATGGGCGTGCTCATGCCTAAGCCGGTGGAGATCGGCGAACTCTCCGCGGGTGAGGTGGGTTTCTTTGCGGCCACAATCAAGACCGTCAGCGACACCAGGATCGGCGACACCGTAACCGACGACGCGCGGCCCGCCGCCGCCCAGTTGCCCGGCTTTGAAGACATCAAGCCGATGGTCTTCGCCGGCCTCTACACCGTGGACTCGCACGAGCACACGCTGTTGCGCGACGCCCTTGAAAAACTGCGTCTCAACGACTCCTCGTTCTTCTTTGAGCCGGAGAGTTCCGTCGCGCTGGGCTTCGGCTTCCGCTGCGGCTTTCTTGGCCTGCTGCACATGGAAATCATCCAGGAGCGCCTCGAACGCGAGTATGAACTGGACCTGATCACCACCGCCCCCGGCGTGCGCTATCACATCACGCTCACCGACGGCAGCGTGGTCGAGGTGGACAATCCCTCGCGCTGGCCGGAGCCCACCAATATCGCGGCCATCCGGGAGCCGGTCATCGCCGCGAAAATCCTCACCAACGAGGAATACGTCGGCGGCATTTTCAAGCTGGTCGAGGAAAAGCGCGGCAGGCAGTTGAACTTCGAGTACGTCACGCCCACCCGCGTCATGCTCACCTACGAGCTGCCGCTCAACGAGATCGTCCTCGACTTCTACGACCGCCTCAAGTCCATCTCCCGCGGCTATGCCTCGCTGGACTATCAACTGGCTGGCGAGTGGGTGTCGCCGATGGTCAAGCTCGACATCCTGGTCTCCGGCGAGCCCGTGGATGCGCTTTCAATCATCGTCCACCGCGACTTTGCTTACGAACGCGGCCGGGCGCTGGTTTCCAAGATGCGCGAACTCATTCCCCGCCAGCAGTTCGAGGTCGCCATTCAGGCGGCCATCGGCGCCAAGGTCATCTCCCGCGAGACGGTCAGCCCGCTGCGCAAGAATGTGCTGGCCAAGTGCTACGGCGGCGACATCTCCCGCAAGCGTAAGTTGTTGGAAAAACAAAAGGAAGGCAAAAAGAGAATGAAGCGGATCGGCAAGGTCGATATCCCGCAGGAGGCCTTCCTCGCCGTTTTGCGGATCGGCGAAGACCAGCAGAAATAGCAGCAGTACTGTAACCCACTGGATACTTTAGTCATGTGGCGTTCATATGGAGCTGTGGAAACCTCACCAGACGGTGTCTGCTATTGCTCACAGGTAAGTCCGCCGGAAGATCAGGGCGTTTCCCAGATTTCTGTTGATAAATAAGGGTTTGCGTTGCTTATCAGATTCCAGCCAGGGTTGACAAGAGGAAAAATAGAGATATCTGCACGGATTTCGCAAAAGATTTCCACATTTTTTCCCACAAAAAAGCGCCCGGCCAGAATGGCTTTTCCCTTCCCCGCCACGCAGCCTTTTCTTTCCCTTCAAAAAGGTTCGAGCGCAAGCACAAGAGCCCCGGTCTCCACCCCACGGACAAAGACCCGTCCGTAGGGACCCCGGTCTGCGGAGCCCTTCCTTGTGAGCGATTCCGCTCAGGTTCTAGCGCCCGGCGGCCGGCTTCAGCGCCGCGGCGGCCGGCTGTGCCGGCACGCCCGACTTCAGGTTGTACGCGGCAACAACCGCCTTGGTGATGTCGAGGGACGGATTCGCATACAGGATGGGACTCTGCTGCTGGCCCATGTCCAGAACCAGCGTGTATCCTTGCTGCCGCGCGTAGCTTGACAGAACGTCATAAACCTTCGAGGCCAGGCCGCTGTACAGCTCTTTCATCTCCTGCTGGTAGTCGTTCTGGGCGTCCTCGCCGAAGCGCTGCGCCTGCTTCTTCTTTTCGTCGATGGTCCTGGCGCGGCTGGCGCGCTCGGCATCGCTCAGTGTGTCGCCCTGCGCCTGCAACTGCTTTGTCAGGTTATCGATCTCGTCGTTGAGGTTCTTGAACTGAACGCGCTTGGGTTCGTACTTCTTCTGCAGGTCAGCGAAACTGCGCTGGCCTTCGTTGGTTTGGGCCAAGGCCACCTGGAAGGAAATCACGGCAATCTTGGCCGGGCCGGCGGGCGCGGCAGGAGCAGACGGCGCCGCGGGAACAGGCAATGTTTGTGCGGCGGCGCTCAGGACCAGGCCCGAGGCCAGCGTAACAACCCATATAAGCGAACGCTTCATTGGAATGAACAACTCCTTCGGAATTCCTGCACGGTTCGCCGCAAGAGGCCGATAGCGTCACAAAGGCCCCGCAATGCGAGGCCTCTGCCATACTGGACCTTTCGCTCTAGTGTGCGGCGGGAGGCCTGGGGGCCGCCTTGGCCGGCGCCGCGGCAGTCGGCTGCGCCGGCGGAGCAGGCACACCCGACTTCAGGTTGTAGGCCTCGATGATCGCCTTGGTGATGTCGGTGGAAGGGCTTGCGTAGAGAACCACAGGGGCCTGCTGCTGGTTCCCGGTCCCGTCCACCACCAGGGTGTAGCCCTGCTGCTGTGCGTAGCTCTCCAGAACCTCAAAGACCTTGGACGCCACACCCTCGTAGACCTGTTGCATCTCCCCCTGGAGATCGGTCTGCGCATCCTCGGCAAAGCGCTGGGCCTGCTTCTTCTTGTCGTCGATGATCTTGGCGCGATTGGCGCGCTCGGCATCGCTCAGCTTGTCGCCCTGCGCTTGCAACTGCTTCTCCAGGCCGTCAATCTCATCGGCCTTCGTCTTGAGCTCGGCGCGCTTCGGTTCGTACTTCTTCTGCAAGTCGGCAAAGTTGCGTTGGAATTCGTTGGTCTGGCCCACGGCCGCTTGGAAGGCGATCACCGCAACCTTGGCAGGGACGGCCGGCGCCGCGGGCGCGGGCGATGTTTGAGCGGCGGCGCTCAGGACCAAGCCTGAGGCCAGAGTAACAATTAATGCAAGCGAACGCTTCATTTGAGGTTAAAACTCCTTCGGAATTCCTGTGTGGCTGTCCGCGTTTCAAGGCGTTTTCACATTATACTTGCCCTCTTTGCTGAGTGCCAGGTGGCGTTTTCTTAAGCAAAACGCCACCTGGCTGAATCGGCTCTGAAGAACAGCAACTGTGAAAACGCGGTCGCGCGGAAGCGAACCTGTACCTCCTGAGAAACCATACGGTCTTTCTTCCGGGTCTCCGCGCCGGATGGCGCAGAAACGGCAAAAGACGCGAGCGGAGACGTCAGCAGGAACCGTACGAATTATAGGAGCGCAGAGTTAGGAGCGTCAAACCGGCGTACCGTGAATTTCGCTGAGCCGGAGAGGATTTCGGCTGCCGGACGGTTCAGGACATCCCGCGCAAAAGACATTGGCTGCGCTGCCTTGACCCTCCGTCGTCCACGCCGCTCGCAGGCAAAAGGGCCGTCCGCCGCGGCGGACGGCCCCGAAATCCTCCTGCAGAGAACTGTCGCTCTAGAACGTTGTGGAAACCGTGAACCGGAAGGTCTTGCGCGGCTCCCGGAACAGGTACCGCGCACCGTAGGCCCCCAGCGACTCCTGGTATGTGTAATCGCCCGCCCCGCCCGGCGGGAACAGATCGCGGGTGATCAGCTCCGCTGAGCAACTCCCCTTGTTTCCCCCGATGAGGACATCGTTGCAGTAGGGCGTCTCATACAGGCGCAGGGGGTTATAGGCATAGTAGAGGCGGAATGGCGCGTTGATGATCGGCATGATCACCGAAAGCTCGGCGCCGGTGGACATGCGCGGAACGAAGTTGGTGCCGGAGATAGGCCGGATATTCGGCTGGAACCCGACCTGCGAACCCGGAATGCCGCCCTGGCAGGAGCCGTTGTTGTACACCGGGCAGCCATACAGCGGCGCAGTGAGCGACGCAAAGCCTTCGGGGCTCTGCTTCAACTGACCTTTGTTGAGGACCGTGTCGATGCTGAAGTCGTCGAAGAACGAGAAGGTCACCGTCCCGGCGATGGGAATGCGGTACTCGACATTGGTTGTCAGGTTGGTATCGCCGCCGATGGAGGCAATGCCGTAAACAGGCAGCGGCACCTGGATGCACTGGTTGTCCTGGGGATTGTTCACGTCGCGAGGAACGCAGCTGCCGTCAGGATTGGTCAACTGAACGTTGACGCGATTCGGAACGTAGCCGTAGGGCGTGGCGCCGCGAACGTCGAAGCCGCGCAAATCGCCCTCGCCGCCGGTGAAGAAGCGGTTGTTCGGAGGGGCCACGTCGCCCCCAAAGCCTTGCACATAGCCCAACTGCGCGCGCAGCCCCAGCACGTTGTGCCCGTTGGGCGACAGGATTAGGTAATGGATAGGCATGAAGCGCTTGTAGGCCACCAGCGGCGAGATGTAGCGCAGGTTGCCGCCGATGCCGGCCACCTGGAACACAGCCGTATATTCCTTGCCGCTGCGCGGGCGCAACGGGTTGTTGATGGTGTTGTAGATATAGCTGAACGAGGCCGAGCTGTTGACAATGCCCGCCAGCGCATTAGCCCCCTGAATGCCCGACCGGAAGCTGATCGTCTGGAAAAAGGTCTGCGAGGCCGTGCTGAACGCGGTAATCGTCGACTTGGTCAGAGAATAGGTCATGCCCACGCGCTGGAAGGCGTGCCGCTTCAGCGGATAGCTGACCGAGAAATTCAGGCCGGTCGAGGATTGGTTGTAGTTCTGCGTCAGCGACTGCTGCGCCGCGCTCATGTTCGCCGACTGGCCGGTGGTGGAAGCGTAGTTCTTGGCCGCGTTGAAGTCCTGCTTGGTGTTGAAGAGCTGGAAGCCAAGGTTCAGTGGCCGGTTGCGCAGGTAGGGCTGTGAGAAACCGAACATGAACGTGCGGGCCACGTTGCCTATGTTGCCCTGAAGGCTGAGCGTTTCGCCCAGGCCGAGAAAGTTGTTGGTCTGGTAGTTCACGCCCAGAAACGCGCCCGATAGCCCGCTGACGCCGCCGTTTATGCCGATCGAGTTCTTCCCCTTCTCCTTCACCTTCAGCAGCAGGTCCACCGTGCCCGCCTCGGCATCCTGGTGGGCCTCGGAGTCCTGATCCACTTTGAGCGGCTCGAAGTACTCCAACTGGTTCAGGCGCAGAAGGCTGTACTCCCATAAATGCGAGTTATAGACATTTCCTTCGTCCAGCATCAGCTCGCGCCGGATGACGCGGTCGCGGGTGATCGTGTTGCCCTGGAACTCGATCCGCGAGACGTAGAAGGGCTTGCCCTCGTCGATATCGATGTCCAGTGAGACGGTCTTCTTCTGTTCGTCGAAGCTGGGCTTGGGAATGGCGCCGAAGTTGATGTAGCCCAACTGTCCGTACGCCTTCTTGAGGTTCTCCAGCCCCTTGGCCATTAGCGTGGCGTTGAACAAGTCGCCGTCTTTCACGGGAAAGGTGGCGCGCAGGGCCTTCGCGTTGCTTACCGCCTTGTTGCCGCTGAAGGTGATCGTGCCCAGCCTGTAGCGCGCGCCCTCTTCAATCGGCATCAGGATGTCGATGCGCTTGCCCTTTTTCGGGCGGAAGGTGAACCAGTTCAGTCCGCCCTCGTCGCGGATCTGCGTCTTCGGCTCCTCGACCGCCGCGTTGTAGTAGCCCTTGTCCCGGTAGGCCTGGCGAACCCGCTCGGTGTCCTCTTCCAGCTTCGAAGCATCGAAGGCCTGCGCGAACAGATTCTCGAAGATGATCGAATACGGAATGCCGATGGGCTTCAGGTTCTTCATCGAGCGGCGCAGCAGCAGCCCGCTCAGGTGCTGGTTGCCGGTGAACTTGATTTGGCCCACCTTCACCGTCGGGCCTTCCTTGACGTTGAAGTTCACCTGCACTGAGGCCGGGGGGATTGTCTTCACCTCGGTCTTGATGGTGGCAAACTGGTGCCCGTGCTCCGACAGAATGTCCTTGAGTACGGTCTCGGCCCGCTTGATCTTGGTCGGGTCGTACTGGCTCTCCACCGACAGGGAAACCTTCTCCTTCTTGAACCGGTCCAGAACGTCCGACACGGAGGCCGAGTTTAGTCCTTTGTAGTTGATCTCGCGGATGGTGGGCTTTTCCCGTACAAATATGTTCAGGATGATGCCCTTCTCCGAGTCCTCGCGCTCGATGCGCAGGTCTTCGAAGTACCCGGTGTTCCAAAGCGAGTTGAAGTCTCGCTCGGTGGAGATCGGATCGTAGGTGTCGCCGGGGTGGGAAAAGAGCCGAGCCAGCACAGTCTCCTTGGGGATGCGCCGGTTGCCAATGACACGAATCGAATCGATGGTCTGCGGCTGCTGGGCCAACACTGTGCCGGCTGTGAACGCCAGCGCCAGCAACAACATCGTGCGCGCCAGGCGGCTCGCGGCCCGCATTGCGCTGGAGATGCAAGTGTGCTTTGTCTTCACTGGGCTGGAGCCCTGCGGCGAGCACAAGTACTGGTGCGATCCATAGTTCGGCTTCACGGGAAGAATATGCACACCCTCACTGCTGAAAATCTGACTCTGCCTCGAGGAAAGATTGATTTTACCACCCCATCGACAAAGACCCCGCCGCGGCGGGCCGGGGACCCCGGCTATCTGGAACCCAACCCACAGTCTACCGGAAGCAGACGGGGCGGGGCCGGAAGTAAACGGGTTAAATCCGCTCCGCTTCCCCGCCGCGCCTCGCAGCATCCCCCTAAGGACCTGTCTAAAAACTACCTGATGAACCATCGAAGGAATAGACGCGGAGCAGCGGATTCCGTAGCTTAACGGCATGTATCCGAGCGATTTGACGCTTGAGCAGTGGGCAAGACGGGAACCTTTGCCGGCGGCGGCTATACGGGCGCCTTGATCGAATGGGCCAGTGCGATGTTCGGATACAGCCTGGAGATCGTCAAGCGCAACGAACAACACCTGTTTCGCGTACTGCCCAAACGCCGGATCGTCGAACGCGCCTTCGCATGGCTCAACTGGCCGCGCCGCTTATCCAAAGACTGCGAACTGCGCCATGACTGAGCTGAACCATGATCCACATAGCCTTCGCCCATCTGCTTCTCCTCAAATCTCCCTGGTTTTTAGACAGGTTCTGAGGCCGCTAGCTCCGCTAACCCCGCGCAACGCGCTACCATTCCCCCGTGAGCACATCTCCTTTTTCGGTCCTGATGAACCAGCCGCCGCTGGCCCATGAGCGCTTTGCCGCCCACCGCGAGCTGGAAGCCTTGCTCAAGGCTGCCCTCCGCGGCGACGTCCGCTTCGACCTCGGCTCCCGCGCCCTTTACGCCGCCGACTCCTCGAACTACCGCCAGCTTCCCATCGGCGTCATCCTGCCCCGCGACGCCGCCGATGTGGAGGCAGCACTGGCCGCCTGCCGCGCCACGGGAGCCGCCGTCCTGCCGCGTGGCGCGGGCACCAGTCTGGCCGGCCAATGCACCAATGTCGCCGTGGTCTTCGATTACTCCCGCTACATGAACGCCCTCACCTCCATCGACCCCGAAGCCAGGCTGGCTCGCGTTGAGCCCGGCATCGTTCTCGACCGGCTGCGCGAGGCCGCCGAGCGCCATCACTTGACCTACGCTCCCGACCCCGCCAGCCACAAAACCTGCACCCTGGGCGGCATGATCGGCAACAACAGTTGCGGCGTCCACGGCCTGCTGGGCGGGGTCCCCAACGACAGGTCTTCGTCGTTGGGGTGGTTGGGCGGCAAGGTCGTGGACAACGTCGAATCCCTCGACCTGGTGCTCTACGACGGCACGCGTATGACCGTGGGCCGCACCAGCGCAGCCGCGCTTGAATTCGCAATCCGCGCTGGTGGCCGCACCGGCGAAATTTACGCCGGTCTCGCCCGCCTGCGCGACCGCTACGCCGATCTTATCCGCCAAAAATTTCCCCGCATCCCCCGCCGCGTCTCCGGCTACAACCTCGACGAGCTGCTCCCTGAGAACGGCTTTCACCTCGCCCGCGCTCTGGTCGGGTCGGAAGGCACCTGCGCCACCGTCGTCTCCGCCACGCTCAACCTCACCGCCAGCCCGCCCTTCCGCGTGCTCACCGCCCTGGCCTTCGACGACGCATTCCTAGCCGCGGACGTGGTTCCGCGCGTCCTCGACTTCAGCCCCATCGGCCTGGAAGGCTTTGATGGGCTGCTGCTCGACTTCATGCGCCGCAAACACCTGGCCGTCGACGATGTTGCCCTGCTCCCCCCCGGCGGCGGATTTCTGCTGGTCGAAATGGGCGCATGGTCTGCCGGAGAGGCCCAGTCCAAAGCCGAAGCCCTGGCCCGCTCCGCGCAGACCTGGCCGGAAGCTTCCACCGCCCGCATCTACAACGCCGCCGACGCAGCACGCGTCTGGCATGTCCGCGAGTCCGCTCTTGGCGCAACCGTCTTCGTTCCCGGCGAGCCCGAAGGCTGGGAGGGCTGGGAAGACGCCGGCATTCCCCCCGCGCATCTGGGCGCTTACCTGCGCAAGCTCGTCGCGCTCATGGCCGAATATGGCTACCGCAGTCCGCTCTACGGTCATTACGGCCAGGGTTGCGTCCACCTGCGCATCAACTTCGACTTCCGCACCGTCGAGGGCCTGCGACGCTTCCGCGAGTTCATCGACCGCGCCGCCGACCTAGTCCTCAGCTTCGGCGGCTCGCTCTCCGGCGAGCACGGCGACGGCCAATCCCGCGCCGCCCTGCTGCCCAAAATGTTTGGCCCCGAGCTCATCCAGGCCTTTCGCGAGTTCAAGGCCATCTGGGACCCCGAAAACCGCATGAACCCCGGCAAGCTCTCCGATGCCGTCCGCGTTTACGACCCGGTCGAAAACCTCCGCCACGGGCCGCCCGCGCCCGGCGAATCCCACGCCGCTCTCGAAACTCATTTCGTATTCGCCGCCGATCAGGGCTCGCTCGAGCGCGCCACAGAGCGCTGCGTCGGCGTCGGCGCCTGCCTCAAAACCGAGGGCGGCGTCATGTGCCCCAGCTACCGCGCCACCCGCCAGGAGCAGCACTCCACCCGCGGTCGCGCCCGCCTCCTATGGGAGATGCTCGCCGGCGCCCTGCAAAAAGAGGGCTTTCAGAGCCGCGCCGTTCATGAGGCCCTCTCGCTCTGCCTCAGTTGCAAAGCCTGCAAAACCGAGTGCCCCGTTTCGGTCGACATAGCCGCCTATAAATCCGAGTTCCTGGCCCAGCGCTACAAGGGCCGCCCGCACCCGCTCCACCACTACATCTTCGGCTTTGCCGACCAGCTCGCCCGCTGGGGCTCGCTCACCCCCGCCCTCACCAACGCCATCCTCACCGGCCCCCTCACCAGCCCGCTTATCAAGCGCATCGCTGGCGTAGCGCTTGAGCGCCAGCTCCCCCGCCTGTCCCCGCAAAGCTACCAAAAGGGAAGAGTCTCAGCCGCTGCTTCAAAGGGTGAGCGAGTGGTACTCTGGCCTGACACCTGGAACAACTACTACCACCCGCAAACCCTCGCCGCCGCCGAAACGGTCCTCACCCAGGCCGGTTTCCAGGTGAAAGCTCCGCAAGGCCATATCTGCTGCGGCCGCCCGCTCTATGACTTCGGCCTTCTCGGCGCCGCCCGTGCCTACCTCGCCAAAGTCCTCGACCGCATGGCTCCGCAGATCGAAGCCGGCCGCCCCTTCATCTTCCTCGAACCAAGCTGCGCCAGCGTCTTCAAAGATGAACTGCTCGAACTGCACCCAAACGACCCCCGCGCCCATCGCCTCAGCCGGCAGGTCTGGCTCCTGGCCGACTGGCTCGCCGCCAAAGCTCCCGAGTTCGCAACCGGCCGCCTCCATGGCGCGCACATTCTGCTCCACGGCCACTGCCACCACAAAGCCGTCTTCGGCGGCCCGGCCAGCGAGATCGCCCTGCTCCGCCAGGCCGGCGCAACGGTCGAACCCATCCAGGCCGGCTGCTGCGGCATGGCCGGTCCCTTCGGCTTCGAAGCGGACAAATACGAAGTCTCCAAAGCCATCGCCCAGGACGGCCTGCTCCCCGCCGTCGAATCCGCCGGCCCCCTGACCCTCATCGTCGCCGATGGCTTCAGTTGCCGCGAACAGATCTCACAGCTATCTGGCCGCCAGGCCCTCCACTTCGCCGAAGTCCTCGCTCGCTCCTGCGGCTGCGGAAGATGAGCGGAACACAGACCGGTTCTTTCAGGGCCTCGCTGTTTGACACGGGCCGCTTCGGCTGGCTCTCATAGGAAATGGCGTACGATGTCCTCGACTCCGAGCGGCGGCGTTGCAACTTCATCGGCGCATCCGCATCCAACCCATTGAAGTTGTCGCTGAGTCGCACTCCGGCCGGGAGTGCGCGTCGATCTTTACGCCCGATCCCGCAACTGGCCTGTATTTTGCGGCAAACCGGGTAAATTTGATACGCTCAGGCAGTCTCAGAGCTGAGCAAAAGGAGAGATTTCGTCATGGCAGAAGAAAATAAGTCATACGGCGTGGCATGGTTTCTGGCTGGGTTGGGCGTGGGCGCTCTGGTGGGCATTCTCTATGCCCCCAAGAGCGGTCGTGAGACCCGTCAAGATCTTATTAACGGCGCCCGCGAGGGTACGGAATACCTGCGCCACCGCACCCAGCAGGCAGCCGAAGAGGTGAGCGCCCTGGTGGACAGAAGCAAGGAGCAGGTAAGCGAATACGTGGAGCGCGGCCGCGAGGCCGTGGATCGCGGACGGGCACAGTGGGAAGAGTTTGTGGAGCGCGGCAAGAACCTTGTCGCCGAACAGACCAACCGGGTTACCGCTGCCGTTGAAGCGGGCCGCAAGGTCTACAAGGCGACCACCGGCCCCGTTGATCCGTCCCAGCCATGAACAGCCGTCTTTCCCGGGGACGATTCCGGCCCGGCTTTATTTGGTTCTGTTATCAGTTCCGGAGCTGACCGCGAGAGAGGCAGAGTGCGGCTCTAGCGCAGGCTCCGGACAGAAATTTTTTCATGCCCTGGAAAGCGCGCTCAAGAAAGTTGTTGCAGGTTCGCAGTTGCCCTGCGCGAGATCGATCCAATGCCAAAATTCGACAATCAAACCATCCAGCTCGCCATTATCGCCGTCGCCGGGCTGGCCGTGGTGCTGCAGGCAATCATTCTGCTGGCGATATACCTGAGCATCAACAAGGCAGCCCGTTCCGTGGAGAAGCAAATCCGTGATCTGCGTTCCTCGGTGATGCCTATCATCTACGACTCGCGGGAGTTCTTCACCCGCGTGGCTCCGAATGTCGAAGCGACCACAATCGACGTTGCGGAGATGGTACATAGGTTGCGCGCGCGCAGCGCCGAGATGGATTCCACGGCCACCGAGATCCTCGGACGGCTGCACCGTCAGACCGCGCGGCTGGATGCGATGCTTACCGGTATTCTCGACTCTGCCGACCGAGTCGGCGGCTTTATGGCCGAGGCCGTCAACAGGCCGGCGCGGCAACTCTTTGGACTGTTGGCGTCGATCAAAGCGGTCGTCGAATCGCTGCGCGCTTCCTCCCCGGAGCCCCGTCGGACCCACACCTCCGGCGACCAGGATAGATTCGTCTAAACGCCGCGTGCTTGCGGGTCGCTCGATTCCGGCTGGCTGGGCGGGGCGGCCGTAAGAAGAGTCAGGCCGCTCGCGCCAGTTCGAAGCTGTAGCCTTCTGGAGTTTGCCTCAACTCGACGGTGACCGTCGCAGCCTCCGGCTTGATCTCTTCTAGGCGCTTCAAAACTTTCTCCCGGATGTCCAGTGTGGTGAGTTTTTCCAGCAGTTCGGGCCGGTGGAGCAGGATCAGCGTTCGGACCAAGCGGTCGGTCTGGCGGCTGATCGCCAGCGCGCCATTTTCCAGGCGAGAAAGGTGAGAGCGGTCTACGCCCAGCTTACGGGCGAAATCCTCAATGCCCACTTCCAGGGTTTTCCTGAGGAAGCGGACCTCTCTTCCGGTCAGTTCAAAGGGCTTGGCGATCAGGCTTGCCGCAATCGTGAGAAAGACGTCGTTGATCCGGTAAATTCGTGGAGAATCACCGCATTTTGGACAAACGTCCACCTCAATATTGCGGAGGACAACATTGTCCAAACCGCTTTCAACGAAGCGGTGGTCCTTCTTCACCCGTTCGACGGGTCCGCCGCATTCGTTACAAATTCTCATATTCTTACTCACATTCTCGTCCATTGCTGGACCAAATTCCTTCTCGCCCATGAGCGGGCTCAGAACTCTCCCCACGTAATCATGGAGAAAGCACAGTGATTACAACGGTCGTATTCTCATCGGCGAATGTCACAATCACAGCTAGTTCTTCTCCTTCGGAGGTTCGGCCTTCGACTTTGTACCGCCATTGGTTCCACCGCACATCGAGTTCGGGTTCCATGAAGATCGTCCCCCTTCTCAGCACATTTAATACATCTTGTGCATCAATTCCGCGCTCCTGACATCGTGAATAAAAGTGCGGTATGTATTGTACGAATCCATCTTCTAGGCAGTGCCTGACTAATCTGACCGCATCTGCTTTGCTTAATCGATCTGGTGGAACATTCATTTGAAACATCCTTCCCTAAATACGTTGGCTTAAACTGCCTATTGATAGTAAGGTAGGGTGCCTGCCGTGAAGGCAGATACCTGCCCGCCCAAGTGCAATAAGAGAACTGCATCAGTGACAATATATCACGTTCTTGACTTGTCGTGCAACAATTTCGAAAAAAAGTTGCAGGCTTATCCGCCTACACAATCCATCCCCCGCCCACCACCTCGTCGCCGTCGTAAAAAACTGCCGACTGGCCGGGAGTGACGGCGCGCTGCGGTTCGTCGAAGGTGGCGAGCACCTCGTCCTTGCCAGCCGGTTCCAGCATCGCCCAGGCGGGCTCGTGGCGATGGCGAATCTTGGCCCGCACGCGCATCGGTGCAGTCAGCCCAGGAATGGAAATCCAATTCAGGCCTCGGGCGCGCAGGGTGCGGGTGGCCAGTTCTTCGTCGGCGCCCACGGTCACGCGATGGCTCACCGGATCGATCTGCAGCACGTAAAGCGGCGAGGGTGAGCTGACGCCCAGTCCCTTCCGCTGGCCCACGGTGAAGTTGAAGATGCCCTCGTGCCGGCCCAGAACCTCGCCACTGGAGGCGACCAGTTCGCCGGCGGTCTCCGGCAGCCGTTCGCCCTGCTCTTCGAGATAAGCCGTCAGGAACTGCTTGTAGTCGCCGCCCGGGATGAAGCATATCTCCTGCGAGTCGGGCTTCT
The DNA here is from genome assembly GCA_003170825.1 of Acidobacteriaceae bacterium. GTDB lineage: Bacteria > Acidobacteriota > Terriglobia > Terriglobales > Acidobacteriaceae > Telmatobacter. Next base: position 2,152 of record PMYL01000010.1, on the reverse strand, counting down.
CGGCCAGCGCCAGGCCGTGCAGGCGCGCGACCTCCCGCACCTCGGGCTTGGTCAGCCGGCCGAGGGGAAAAAGCGTGCGGGCCAACTGCTCCTGGGTGAGCCCGAAAAGGAAATACGTCTGATCCTTGGCCGGGTCGGCGGCCCGCTTGAGAATCCAGCGTCCGCGCCCAGAGTCGCGTCCAGCATCGTACTCGTTGACCGCATAGTGGCCAGTGGCAATGCGCCCGGCGCCGATCGAGCGCGCGGTCTGGAGCAACTGGTCGAACTTCAGGTGGTTGTTGCAGAGCGAGCAGGGAATCGGCGTACGCCCGGCCAGGTACTCGGCCACAAAAGGCCGGACCACATCGCGCTCGAACCGCTCCTGCTGGTTGACGACGTAATAGGGAATGTTCAGGTGCTCGGCCACGCGGCGGGCGTCGTAGACATCGTCCAGGGAACAACAGCGGCCCGCCTTCGGCGCATCGGGAATTCCATGCTTGCCCGCCAGCCGCGTCTGGTCCCACAACTGAAGCGTCAGCCCGACAACCGCCTCGCCTGAGTGAGCGAGCATCGCCGCCACCGTCGAGGAGTCCACCCCTCCAGACATGGCTACGGCAATGGTTGTGCGCTCGGTCATAGGGAAGTCTTCGTTCACCCCAGCGTTCCCGCCGCCACCGGCGAAATCGTCCGCAGGTGTCCGACGGCCTCGGGAACTACCTTCAAAACATAGTCCACATCGGCTTCGGTTGCGGTCTTGAGAAGGCTGAAGCGCAGGCTGGCGCGGGCACGGTTCTTATCCAGGCCCATGGCCATCAGCACATGGCTGGGTTCGGTGGCCCCGGAGTGGCAGGCCGACCCGCCGGAGACGGCTACGCCCTTCAGGTCCAGCGCAATTACCAGCGCCTCGCCCTCCAGATGGTCGAACCAGATGTTGGTCGTGTTGGCCACGCGGGGAACGGGCTGGTCTCCATCCCACGCCCCGTTTATGCCCGTGCCGGAGATTTCCAAAATCCCCGCCTCCAGCCGGTCGCGCAGAGCCGCCAGCCGGCCGATGGTTCCATCCTCCAGCGAGTGTATGGCCAGTTCCACGGCCTTGGCCAGGCCCACGATGCCAGGTACGTTTTCGGTTCCGGCGCGTTGGCGGCGCTCATGGCTGCCGCCCACCAGGAGCGGCTCAATGGGAGTCCCGCGGCGCATGAACATCGCGCCGATGCCTTTTGGTCCGTGCATCTTGTGGGCGCTGATGGAGAGCAGGTGGCAGCCGAAACGGCGTACGTCGAACTCCACCTTGCCCGCGCCCTGTACGGCGTCGATGTGGAAGAAGACGCCGGTATCGGCGGCAATCTTTCCAATTTCTTCGACGGGTTGCAGCACGCCGGTCTCGTTGTTGGCCAGCATGACGCTGATCAGCCGGGTCTCGGGGCGAATGGCGCGCAGAATGTCGGCCGGGTCGATGAGGCCGCTCGCCTGGGGCGCCACAAAGGTGGTCTCCACGCCGTGCTGGGCCATGCGGTCTGCCGCCCTGAGAATCGCCGAGTGCTCGATCGAGGTGGTAATGAAGTGGTCGCCGGGGTGCAAAAGGCCGAAGATCGCCGTATTGTCGCCCTCGGTGCCCCCGGAGTTGAAGACCACCTCGGCGGCGTGGCAGTTGAAGAACTCTGCCAGCGTCTCGCGGGCCCGGTCCACGGCCGTATGCGCCTGCTGCCCATGCAAATGGATCGAGGAGGCGTTGCCGAAGCGCTCCATCCAATACGGACGCATGGCCTCCATCACCTCCGGCAGCAGGGGGGTGGTGGCATTTGCATCCATATAAACTCGGCGCATGGCGTGCATCTCCTTTCTGTAAATTGTACGGGCAATCGGGATTTCGCGCGCGGCATTCCGCGTTCAATGGAGGTTTCACGGGGTTGTGCTGCCGGGAATCGGCGTTGGCCTGGCGCGGCGATGGATCCGGAGGCGAGTGGCTTCCCGGTTCCCGCGGCATGGCAGGGCCCGGTCAAGTTGGCGTTCACCTCCGTCCCGGCGGCAAAGATCCGCCGTCGCGGCGCTGCGGTCAAAATTAGCCAGCAATCAATAGGCGCATGCGTAACACTAGCTCTTGAATGACACGCCACGGACCCCAGGCTGCCGGATTCTCCGGTGTGCGATCTCTAGTGTAGTCCGCCACACAGAT
>PMYL01000016.1 GCA_003170825.1 Acidobacteriaceae bacterium | reverse complement strand
GGGGGAATGCCGGCGGCGCGGAGATTGTTGGCGAGGGTTTTGCGCTTTTGGGCAAAGGCCTTGCGGACGAAGGGAAGAAAGCTGACCTCATCAAGGCCGAGTTCGGCGAAGCGCGGGGCAAANNGCCACTTCGCGCTGGACCATCAGGACGGCGCGATCCAGGACTGGACCGTTGGGCGCGGCGTGGCTGGCGGCGAGTTTGAGGAGGATTTGCGAGGTGATGCCGTAGGGCAGATTGCCGAAGACGAGCAGGGGCTGGCCGGCGGCGGCCGAGGCCGCGGAGAAATCGAAGTGGAGCACGTCCTGCTGGATGACGGTGACGCGGCCGGACGGAAACTGGGCGCGGAGATGGGCGGCAAGGCCTGGGTCCAGCTCGACAGCGAGAACATGGGCAGCGCGAGCGGCGAGGGCTCTGGTAATGGCGCCGGCGCCGGGGCCGATTTCGACGACGGTGCGGCCTGAGAGATCGCCCAGAGAGGCGGCGATGCGCTGGACGGCCTGCGCGTCGTCAAGGAAGTTCTGTCCGAGCCTGGGTTTGTCGGGCATGGGCTTCCTTGATGGTAGATGAAGGGGGACGGCTGGGGCAGCTTGGTTAGCCGGGGTTTTTCAGCAGCCAATAATGGAAGCCATCCACGATGGCCATCAGTGCCGCCTGGTTCAAATCGCCACTCACTCCCGCGGTGATCCAGGGTTCGTGACCGTCGGCGTGGAAGCTTACAGTGACGCGGACGTGGGCCGCCGTGTCGTGGGCGGATACGTCAAGGGCCGTGACGCTGAACGTGCCCAAACGCATCTGTGCGAGAGCCGGGTACCAGTTTTCCAATTCGCGCCGCATGGCCTTGGTAAGCGCATCCACCGGACCGGCGCCCTCGGCTCTGGTTGTCGTGACCGCGGAATCGCCAACGGACAACAACATGGAGGCCTGAACGTATCTGTTCCCGGTTTCGTCGGATTCGTCCAGGACTCTCCAGCTTTTGACGCTGAAGCGATTTTGCAGGGTTTTGAGCACCTTCATGCAGGCCAGCCTGAACGAGACTTCACTGGCCGTGAAACCGCCGCCATCAATCATCGCCTGGTTGGCGTCAATGAAAGCCTGTGCTTGCGCGGAATCAAGAGGAACGCCAAGCGATTCAGACAGCAGAACGATGTTGGCTTTTCCCGATTGAGCGTTGACCCCGATGACAGGGCTGGCGCCGACTTTGGCGGGATCGCACCAGAGGTATGCCCCTGGGTTTTTGCGTTCGCTGCTGCCATGCATGCCGGCCCACGTGCCAAATGCGCCTGGGCCGACGATCGGCGAGCCGTGCGGCGCCTCAAGCGAGAAAGCCGCGTAAGCCGAGTGCGCCAGGCCGGCAAGCCCAGCGAGCGATTCGGGAGCGACAAATTCAGCTTCACCCCTGAGTTGCATGCTGCCGATGACCGTAGTCAGGTTCACGTTGCCGCAGCGTTCGCCGGTTCCGATCACAGTGCCTTGAATTTGAACTGCGCCGGCAAAAATGGCGGCTCGGGTGTTGGCAACTCCAAGGCCGCGATCCGTGTGACCGTGAAATCCGAATTTGACATCGGGGTAAGCCCGCGCCAGGCCGCTGATAACCTGGGTAACTTCTTCAGGGCTGGCGCCGCCGGTGGTGTCGCAAACAACGATTCGGCTTACTTTCTGCCGGACGCATTGTTCCGTCATCTGGTGGAAGTAGTCCAGGCTCTGCTGCCTGAAATCGGCGTCGCAATCTTCGCCGTTCTCACGGCGGCCGCAAGCGGCATCCATGGCGTGTTCCAGGTCCACAATGACTTCCAGGCCGTTGTCATGAAGGCACGCAACGGTTTCGCAGGCCATCCGCAGGTTTTCTTCCGGCGTCGTTTCCAGGGACTTCATCACATCCAGCAGACGGGATTTGACGACAACGACCGCCACGGGAACGCGCTTTTTGTGGCTGACCATGAATTGCACGTCGGGCCATTCCTGGACCTTGGCGCCGCGGCCGCGCGTTCTGCCGAACAAGGCCAGTTTTAGGTCTCCCGTATCCACCGGATAAAGAGCGCTGGTCAAATCTCCTACAAATCGGTTGGCGCCGGCAAAACCGATTTCTGCATACTGGACGCCGAAGGCGGCCATGCGCTGAAGAAGGCTGACGGCATTCGGCACGGAGATTTCGAGGTTCGGCTGTTGCATCCCGTCGCGAAGGCTTGTATCAAACAGTTCGACTTTTCTGGTTTCAGCTTCCTTCATTTGTCCCTGCTCCAGATGGTGAAAGTGTCCTTGGTGAGATTGTCCTGCAAGCAGGTTTCCGGCTTTCCATCCTACTTTTACTGATGTTTCCTGGAACGTCCCAGAATACTACTACCGGGACAAACGGCCCCGGATCTTCCTTGCGGAAAACCCAGAGCCATTGGCTTACTGAGAAGACTACGGTTGAAGGACAAGAGGAGCGGCGATCGTCGAGCCTCCGGCGCAATGCACGCCATTCACATCGGCAGCGAATCCGCCGATTAGTCCGGTTGCGCACGCGCCGATGCCGGAAGTGTAATTCCCCGTCGTCGGATCGATTGCGCCGATATGCGTCACCTCTTCCCCTGTGCCGAGGAAATAGTTGACCCACACGGCCGAACTCGATGCGCTTTCCTGCGCCGCGATGCCGATAGGAAATTCCGGCACGGAAACGGTGTGCGTGATCGCCATCTTCGCCCCGCTCGACGTGTTAGTGTTGATGGTCAACACCTTTCCGTCGGTCGAGTCGGACATGAAGAGCACGGCGGCGGTTGACGTCAAGCTGAACGCCTGCACCTGGTAGATGCCTTCGTACGGCGTCGTTCCTCGGATGAAAGTGACCTTTGGAACATCCAGCAGATCCACGAAACCTTCGGTGGTTCCCGAAGGAACGCTGATCTTTGTGAGCCGAGGGACTCCATTCCCCGCATCGTCGCGCGAGAAGACGTCGGCAACAAGATCGCTGCCGTACGTCGACATCGCGACTGCCCATGGCTGGCCGGCAACGGATACTGTTTTGTATCCGGTGCAGTCCATCTTTGCGATGCCCACAAGATTTTCCGTGGAATCCGTAAAGACCATGTAGCCGCCCTTGGCTGCGATGCCAGAGACGTACGACATGCCAGTGGCAGTAACGCTGCATACCGCTGTTCCCGTTGGAGTGTATACGGAAATATAAGGGACGCTTCCCGTATTATTCTTTCCCGTATGCAGATATGCAACATTTCCGGTGACATCATCGACTGCGATTTGAACGGCTGATTGTTCGCAGATTAGGCTCGTGCAAGTGGCAAAGAAGGCCCCTGTAGTCCCGCCTGTTGTGCGGGTATCAACCTGGCCAGTTGATTGTTCAATTTGGAACGCCGTTCCTGTCGTCGGAGAAATCACGAGCGTGCTTTGATTTCCGATGCCGAGAAATGCCGCTGCATACTGATTACCGTTCTGGCCACCAACATGGGCATCCGTGACAGCGATAGACTGCGGGTTAGAATCAGAGCCATTGAAATTGATATAACCCGATATCGTCGTCGATGTGGAGGAGGAGAGATAAAAGTTGCCATAGCCATAAATGCTGTCGGCGTTGGAATAAATCAGGGAAAAAGTATCCCCATACACAAATCCTTCGCCAGTAACAACAAACAGCAGATACGTGTTCGAGAATTGATCCATTGTGGCATACGACCCACCACCAAGCGTAAAGTTTGTGATCTGCGGCGTCGCCGGATTGACGACAACCGGCACGCTGCCGATCACCGACATGTAGTCGATGGCATCGGTCGGCGTGAAGGTCGCGCTTTCCGAATTCGTTCCCACTGCGGGAACGGTACTCGACGTAGTCCAGGCAAACGCGCCCGGAACCGATGCCGTGCCGCCGGTCAGCGTCGAAGACGCCAACGTTTGGCCCACGGTGATCGCGCTTGCGGTTGGCAGTGTCAAGATGGTCGGCACCGCCGGGTTCACGGTGAGTGTGACGCTGGCCGACGCTGCGTAGTAGTCGGCGGTGTCGTTCGGCGTACACGTCGCGGTGAGCGTCTGCGCTCCCGCGTTGAGCACGGCGCCTGCGGTCTGATTGTATGTGATCGTGCTTGCCGTCACCGGGCATGTCGCGTCGAGCTGCGTGCTCGAGAGCGCTGCGCCGTAGGTGATGGCAGCAGGCGTTGCGTAGGAAGGTGTGTCTGCCGCCTTTTGGGGCGGTGGGTTCCCTGCCCCTGAGCCGCCGCAGTCAACGAGTGTCATCGGCAGCGCGGCCAGGACGATTAACAGAGTGAACCTTCTGCCGATGCTGAAGTTCATCAAGTCTCCTTTTCTGTTTGGTTTCTTCGGAACGTCCCAGAATACTACTACCGGGACACAGCATGGGTTTCCGGTTCTCATCCGCCGCGGCGGACGAGAAGCACCGGCCTGTCACGCCATTCTTGCGCGTGGGCGTAGTAGACTGGCCCTTTGGTTGCGCGTTCTGGCCGATTGGGGCCGGTTTTTGCGCTGGCCTGGGAGATTGCTTCAATGCACATCGTGTTTGCCGCTTCCGAGTGCGCTCCGTTTGCCAAGACCGGTGGGCTGGCCGACGTGGTGGGAGCGTTGCCGCCGGAGCTGGTCAAGCTGGGGCACGAGGTTACGGTGTACCTGCCGCTGTATGCGACGGTGCGGCAGCACATTGAGGGGGAGTGGAAGTACGCGGTCCGCTCCATTACCATTCCGTTCGAACACTACAACCGGTTTGTGGGGATTGTGGACGGGGGCAAGCGGAACGGGGTGCAGTACTACTTTGTGGATTGCCCGGAGCTCTTTGACCGGCAGGGGCTTTACGGGACCAGGACGGGCGACTATCCGAACAACTGGGAGCGGTTTGGGCTGTTTTGCCGGGCGGTGCTGGAGGCGGCGAAGCTGCTGGGCGTTCCGCAGGTGTTTCATGTACACGACTGGCAGGCGGCGCTGATTCCTGTGTACCTGCGGACGGTGTACTCCCTGGACCCGGTGCTGCGCGAGGCGGGAGTGGTGCTGACCATTCACAACGCCGGCTATCAGGGGTGGTTTCCGCCGGATACGACGGAGCGGCTGCTGTTTCCCTGGGAGATCTTCACCATGGACAAATTGGAGCAGTTCGATAACTTCAATTTCCTCAAGGGCGGGTTGGTCTACTCCGACATGCTGACCACGGTGAGCCGGAAATATGCCGAGGAGATTCAGACGGCGGAGTTCGGAGAAAAACTGGACGGCGTGCTGCGGGGGCGCGCGGCGGACCTGCGCGGTATTTTGAACGGCGTGGATTATGCGCAATGGGACCCGGCCACGGACGGGAACCTGGCGGCGCGCTACACCCCGGAAGATTTGGCGGGCAAACGGGAGTGCCGCGCGGATTTGCTGCACGCGTTTGGACTGGAGAAAGTGCCGGAGTCGACGCCGGTCATCGGCATCGTCTCGCGGTTTGCCACGCAGAAGGGCTTCGACTTTGTGACGGAGATTGCGGACGAGTTGGCGGAGCGGAATGTGGCTTTGGTGGCTCTAGGGACGGGCGAGCCGATATACGAGAGGTTCTTCCGCGAATGGGCGTTCCGGAACCAGGCCAACGTGGCCGTGCAGATTCGCTACGACGACGCGCTGGCGCACAAGATTGAGGCGGGAGCGGATATGTTTCTGATGCCGTCGCGGTATGAGCCTTGCGGGCTGAACCAGATTTACTCGCTCAAATACGGGACGGCGCCGGTGGTGCGCGCGACCGGCGGGCTGGACGACACGATCGAGGAGTGGAATGCGGAGTTGGGAACGGGGACGGGGTTCAAGTTTGAGGGGTTGAAAGCATCGGGGCTGCTGGAGGCGATCGACCGGGCGCTCAAGGCGTTCGAGGATAAAGAAGGCTGGAAAAAGCTGATGCGGAATGGGATGGCGCTGGATTATGGGTGGGAGCGGCCGGCAAAGGAATATGCCGAGGTATATGAGGAAGTGGCTCGGCGAAGGACCTGAGGAGATGGCTTTGGTCTTTAACTGCCGGTCGCGAGCAAGTAGAATTCGGGCCAATCCGTGCGAAAAAGGAGGCTTCTGTTGAAGGCGCAAACTGCGTTCATGAATCCTGCGAGGAAGAGACTTATCCAGCTTCTTGTGTTTACGTCCCTGGCATTGCTTGTGCGGGTTTGTATTGCGCAAAGCCCCGAAAAGATCGCGCACGACCAGGCTGTCACACTGTTGCGGCAGCAAATCGGGCTGGATAATGCCGCTCCGAATGAGAGGAATCCGAAAGGGCTGCGCATCCAGTTTCAAAAGATCGCAGACCAGCAACTGCCGGAGGGTCATTCTGTTCGTTACCGGCTACTGATCCCTGGCGCGCCAGAAAAGCAGAGCTATACGCTGGCGGTGTGGAGGATCGGCGCGCCGGTGCAGTATACCCCTGGGCAGATCTATACCAATGCCAAGGGCCTGGTGATGTGGCATTTACCGCTTCCGGGCCAGGAAAAGAAGGTCTCGCTGGATAGGGCGGACGAGATCGAAGTCGACTTGAAGGCCGCTCGTGGCGAGCCGATTCGCTACATGCTGGAAAGTCAGGATGGGAAGCTCTTCTTTCCGGGCACGATCGTTCCGTATCCGGTTGAGAGCAAGGACGGAAACTGCCGGCTCGAGGCCAGGCTCGGGCTCCCTGAAGGGGAGGGGTTGCTGGTGTATGGCGATGGCCTGCCGCCAGGCGGCCTTTTCCCTCTGCAATCGGTGTCTGAGGGAGAGACGCATGCCCCCATGGAGACCGCAGACGCACGGGGACACGCCGTTGCGATTGTGGCTCCAAACGTAGCCGGAAAGGACGCGGGCGTAGTCAAGATTTCCGTGGCCATTCCGGGGTGTTCGGTATCGGTCGAGGTTCCGTGGGGTCAGGGGAGCTACCGGCCGCTATAGCGTTGCTCGAGGTCGGCGGCGTAGGTGCGCTTGCGGTGGCGCAGCCAGAAGTAGTGGTGATGCTCGTGGTCCATGATCCAGGGCGCGTCGAAGGCGCCGAGATCGATGACTTCCGCGTAATAGTCCGTGTAGTCCTTGGGATCGTTGCCCAAGGTGAGGACGGATTCGCCGGTGTAGCCGTTCCAGCCCCAGTAGAAGTAATTCTGATGTCCGCTGATTGCGGTAGTCCAGGCGATTGTACGCAGATGGGGGGGGAGGGTTCCGTCAGTTCATTTGAACTTACACTATCAGTAAAAAAGCTTGGGGAATGTTGAAAGACTTTCGTCGTTTGCGGCCCGGCTCAGTCGTGCGGAATCTCCAGCGCACCAGTCAACCTGGCGACGCGTTCCACCTGGTGGCTGCGGCACCATGACTCGAGGCCGCGCGCCACCCGCTCGGCGGCTCGCGGGTCCGCGTAGCTGGCTGTGCCCACCTGAACGGCGGTGGCGCCGGCCAGCAGGAATTCGACGGCATCTTCCGGAGTGACGATGCCCCCCATGCCGAGGATGGGAATTGTGACGGCGCGCGCGGTTTCATAGACCATGCGCAGGGAGATGGGCTTGATGGCCGGGCCGGAGAGGCCGCCGGTGACGTTGCTCAGGCGCGGCCGGCGGGTCTCCACGTCGATGGACATGGCCAGGAAGGTGTTTGTCAGGCTTACCGCGTCCGCGCCGGCTTCAGCGGCGATCCTGGCCATGTTGGAGATGGATGTCACGTTGGGCGAGAGCTTGACGATGAGAGGCCGTCTGGCGGCGGACTTGGCCCGGTGGACCAGGTATTCGAGCGAGCTCGGATCGGCGCCGAAGGCCATTCCGCCGGCATGGACATTGGGGCAGGAGACGTTCAGTTCATAGGCCGCGATGCCCTCGGCCTGGTTGAGCCGCTCGATGACGCCGATATACTCGCCCACCGTGTAGCCGAAGACGTTGACGATGACCTTGCAGAGGGGATAACGCCGGAGCGGCGGCAGCTTGCGCTGGATGTACTCCTCGACGCCCACATTCTGCAATCCGATGGCGTTCAACATGCCGGCCGCAGTCTGCACAATGCGCGGCGCGGCGTGGCCAGCCATCGGCTCCAGCGAGATGCCTTTGGTGACGAAACCGCCGATTCGCTCCAGCGAGACGATCTCTTCAAATTCGATGCCATAGCCAAAGGTGCCGCTGGCGGCGATGACCGGGTTGACCAGTTCCAGACCGGCCAACGAAACTCTCATGTCGGGTTTCACGCGCGGCAAACTTCCTTGACCATGAGATATTTTACTTCCCGCCGGCCGGGTGGGCTGGCTTGATCGCTTCGGTGAGGATGCGGCCCACAACTGCCGACTGTCGATTGATGCGCGCAAGCGAAGCCAGCGATGCCGCCGGATCGACTGGGGCACACCTTCATGATACTCGCCTAGCTGTAACTGAGTACCGCAGAGCACCCAGGGGTCGCGGGAAACCCATCGCGCAAAAAATGCGGGCGGCCTATTGGGGCCGCCCGGCAGTTCCTGTTGTGAATTGCGGCCTGCTGCGTGGTGGCCGGTTTCGACTCACTCCCCTCCGCTAGGCGGTTACGGGCTCGGTAGCGGTGACTTTGACCGGGGTGAGCCAGCCGAAGCGGTCGGGTTTGAGGCCGTTGGCGATGCCGAAAAATTCGTCGGCGATTTTTTTCGTAATTTCGCCGGGTTTGCCGTCGCCTATTACTATCCGGTCAATAGAGCGGATGGGGGAGACCTCGGCGGCGGTGCCGGAGAAGAATACTTCGTCGGCGATGTAGAGGAGCTCGCGGGGGAGTGCCTGCTCGGTTACAGCAAGTCCCAGGTGGCGGGCGATTGTGAGGACGCTGTCGCGGGTGATGCCGGAGAGGGCGGAGTTGGCCAGGGGTGGGGTGTAGAGGACGCCGTTGCGGACGACGAAAATATTCTCGCCGGAACCTTCGCTGACCAAGCCGTTTACGTCCAGAGCGATGCCCTCCTGATAGCCGTTGATCTCGGCTTCCATGTGGATTAACTGAGAATTCATGTAGTTGGCGCCGGCTTTTGCCAGGGCAGGCAGAGTGTTGGGGGCCATGCGGTTCCAACTGGAGATGCAGACGTCCGCGCCGCCGTGGCCGGTGATGTACTTGCCCCAGGGGAAGTTGGCGATGTAGACCTCGATGGGCGAGCCCTTAGGGCTGACGCCGATTTCGCCGTAGCCGCGCAGCGCAATCGGGCGGATGTAGCAGGGCGTGACCTCATTGGCCTCAATCACATCGACGACGCCGGCGCAGAGCTCTTCCAGAGTGAAGGGCAGCTCCATGCGGTAGATTTTGGCCGAGTCGAGGAGGCGCTGCATGTGCTCCGGGAGGCGGAAGACGGCTGAGCCGTGGGGCTGCCCGTAGCAGCGGATTCCCTCAAAAACACTTGAGCCGTAATGGATGACGTGGCTCATCACGTGGAGGGTGGCGTTCTCCCAGGGAATGAGGTTGCCGTTGTGCCAGATTTTCGAGGTGGCTTGGATAGGCATGAGGGTTGAAATGCTCCTTCAGGCGCGCCAGGCGCGCATACACATCAGGGTATCGCGATTCGAGGCAGCATGTCACGGGGGGTAGCGCGTTGGCAAGGGCGAGGGGATACCAAATTGGCACTGCCGGAGGCCGGGAGCAGCCGGAACTGTTTGTTTAGAAGGTGCGGTTCGCTGGCTAAAGGTCGGCCTGGAGGGTTGCGTTTGGGGGGCAAACGCCTGTCTGGATGGTTGCGAAAAACCGAACGATTCACCACTAGCTTTCGTTGCCGGCGTCTCGCCAGCCGATCAAGCGCCGGGAAGTCTTTGCGGAGGATGGCTCAAGAGCGAGCGCGAAGGATTACTGGGGAAGGACTTCAATGCCGGTCACGGTTGCATAGCCCTCCACCGGAACGAAACTCAGAAGCAATTTCCCCTGGGCATTCGGTTCGAGGCCCGTGGCCTTGCGAATGACCACGTCCGTCTCGCGCGCCTCCCTGGTAAGGTTGAAGTTCTTGAGGAGCGCATTTCCATTGCAGAATACATCGAAGATATGGGCAACCGCGGTCCTGTTGTCGCCGGATGGGGATGAGGACTGGTCCCAGTCGCCGTGGCGCGCGGCGAAATACAGCGTTACGGAGTATTTTCCCGGCGTCACGGGAATCGCATAGGAGAAGTTTCCCCAGCGCTCGGTTTCGTAGAGTTCAGGATCGTCAGTCCCTCTTACCGGAGTCGTATAGGCAGCCAACTGGCCACCCTCAAAGTAGCTGTCCGGGCTCCACCAGTGGCTATCGTTGGAGTAATAGGGGGTCTGGCGGGCCAGCAGGCGCACGGGCCGCATCTGTCCCCGGAACCCAGGGAGAATCTCGATAGCCGAGAGGATGGCCTGCTTCCCTTCCTCGCCGGAAAACTCGAGATGCAGCAGTCCATCCGGCGCCGGCGCCATGCCGGTGAATACCTTGACATCGGCGGTGCGGCTGGCTCCGGTATCGGCCACGATATCGAAGCGGGCCAACAGCGTCCTGCCGTTGGCGCGCACGGTCATGAGACGGCTGCCTTCCCCGCCCGTTCCGGTGGACTCCGGGTCATAGACCGTCTCGGCAAAGTGCAGGCGCAGTTCGTAAATGCCCTGTTTCAGGGGAATCCCGTAGCGGAATCGTCCCTGTCGGCTGGTGCGGTAGAAGCCCGGGTCCTGGGTGCGCCAGATGTTCTGCATGGAGCTTTTCACGGCTGTGCCGCCATCGAACCAGGCATCGGCGTTCCACAACTTGCCTGCATGATCGACAAAGCTGCGGCCCGCACCGGCCAGGATGCGGACCTCCTCGCCCATGGGTGGGCCAAGCTGCGATTCCGCGGGCAGGGCAGAGGACTGATTCGAACCTGCTGCAGGCGTGGTCTGCTTCATCTGCCGGAGGATAAGCAAGGCGCAACCGAGACCGAGAGAGAGAAGGGCGAGCGCGGCGACAAGCCACCAGGTCCGGCGGCCGGAGAGGCGAAACCACGGTTCCGCCTGCCGGGTTCGAGCGCTCTCGATTCCGGACCGGCTTGCCTCGGGGGGATCGGCGAGAGCCGGCTGTCCTTCCCCCCGTCGCGGAGCGGCAGATTTGAATTCCGGAACATATTGTCCCAATGGAATGGCGATATGGAGCCGATTTGAAGCGCCGGCGCCGGCGTAGTACTCAGCGAGGCTCTTGCGCAGGCGGTTGGCTTGGACCCGCACAATCGAGTCGGCGTTCTGATCGAAGGAAGATCCGCGATGGAAGACTTCCACTCCGACGGAATATTCCTTGATCTGGTTGGCTTCCCCGGAAAAGCGCTTCTCGCATAAGTACGACAGCAGATGAGCGAGCGTGGGCGCGCGAGTAAAGTACTCGGAATGAAGCACCGCCTCCAGTTCCGCGCGCTGTGCTTCCAGATCGATCGACTCTGGGCCTTCAATCGCCATCGTTTACCTGCCCGTCCATACTCGGACTGACTGTAATGCTAGCGCTCCCTGGTCCTTTAGATGGTATTTAACGGTGGAGGCGGTGGGGAAATTGGCATATAGCTGCGTGTAACCCCTCCCGCTTCCTCCCGTCGAGCCACTTCCGTGCTGGATACCCAACAGCCGTAAGTATAAGCAGGACTAGGGGTTCGGCTGCGCCAAGCGGAGATTTAACCCCCGGCGAAACGGGCAGGTAGCAGGTATAGCGTTGTGGGCTGCCGGCGCGCGATCTCTACTCGGATCGATGCGGGGAGCAGATCGCTGGAGCCGGCAAACTCTACAACCGCCTACCACGAAATGCCCATGCGCAGGAGAGGTGAACCATGAGAAGACTGATGATGATGCTGGCAGCGACGAGCCTGCTGATTTGTGCGGCCCCGTACGGAAGGACAGACCCCATCCCGGACGCGGCTAAGAAGGACAAGCTGGAGCGCGCCAGGATGGCAGAGGTGAAAGGAGACGTGGCGCGCATTCACGACGATTATGAATTGGCCGCTTCCTACTATCTGGCAGCCCTGGGCGTCGACCGTCAGAATGCCGTGCTTTATAACAAGCTGGGCATTGCCGAGCTCAAACTGAACGAGAGGGGGTCCGCGCGCAAACACTTTATACAGGCAGTGAAGTACGATCCTCGGTACGTTTCCGCGCTGAACAACCTTGGAGCCGTAGCCCTTCTGGACAAGAGGTACAAGTCTGCCATCGTCTATTTTAAACAGGCGCTGGCGCTGGATGAGTCGAGCGCGCCCACCCATATCAACCTCGCGGAAGCCTGGATAGGCCTGGGCGAAACAGATCGCGGCATGACCGAATACGCCCGCGCTCTGGAGCTTGATGCCGACGTCCTGACCAGCAGCCCGGAGGGGGTTATCGCCCAGGTAATGACGCCGCAGCAGCGCGCCCGCGTTTCGTACTTGATTGCGAAAGCGTATATGAAACGCGGCAATATCGAAGGAGCTCTGGATTATTTGGGCAGAGCCAAGGAGGAGCACTACTCCGATCTGGCCAAGGTGTATACCGACCCGGATTTCTCCGCTCTCTGGCAGGATCCCCGTCTGGCTAAAATCATCAAGCGATAGACCCCCCTGTCTATCCAGCCAATGCTGCGCGCCGCCGTGGGCCGGCACGGCGACGGGCGGCAACCCGCTTGTGGCGGGCGCGACGATCGGCGCTCGATCAAGCGCTGGCGGCCTGGACACGAAACCACATCCCTGGGGCGGAATTCACGGAGGCAAGAGGGGATGGGCAGCTCGCCGGCTATGCCGAAACGATACTTTGGAACAGATATGCAATGAGAGGCCGGCATCTCAAGGCCGATATTCAGGGCGCACGGACAAAATGGCGGTTTTTCACCTATTGAGTTCATCGGCCCCCATTACAGTAACTTAGAAATTGCTATAAGGTTCAAACCGTGAAAGTTGACACGAAAGAGAAAAACGGCGGGACGGCGAAAGGCGCAAGGCGGTTGTTGCCGGGGCTGGCGGTGGGGGACGGCTTTACGCGGCATCCGTTCGATTTGGAGTTTGGGGTGCGGACGAGCGGGCTGATTGCCGGGCGGCACCTGAAGAGCGGGCACCGGCATGACCGGCACAACACGGCTTACTACGGGGTTGCGCCTTCGGTGTTTCAAGCGATGGTGGTGCGCTGGCGGCGGAGCCGGCCGGTGGCGCCGATCGACGAGTTTACATTTGTGGATCTGGGGGCGGGGATGGGGCGGGCGGTGCTGCTGGCGTCGGAGATGCCGTTCAAGGCGGTGGTGGGGGTGGAGTTGCATCCGGCGCTGGCGCGGATTGCGCGGAAGAATGCGGCGGCGTGGCGGGCAGCGGGACGGGCGCTGGTGCCGATGCGTATCGTTTGCGGGGATGCGGCGGAGTTCCGGTGGCCGGAGGGGCCTTGCGTGGCGTTCCTGTTCAATCCGTTTAGGGCTATGGTGATGCGGCGGCTGCTCAAGGGTTGGAGCAAGTGCCTTGCGGGACGGGCGGGGGAATTGGACCTGCTTTACGTGAACAACGAGCAGGAGCGCGTGCTGGAGCGGCAAGCGGGGTTTGAGCGGCTGTTTCTTGGGGAGGTGAGGCGGTCGCGGGCGGATGCGATTGCGGACCACAGGATTCTGGCGAACCAGGCAGATGGGGAGTATGCGTCGTCTAGCTGGGAGGATTGTTCGATTTGGCGGTGGGGTGGGTAGAACAGGGAACAGAAAATTGGGAGCAGGACAGGCGCGATAGATGCACCTTGGAGCAGAACTTTGACGGAACCGCATCTGATTTTGGGATTGGGCGAGTTGTTGTGGGATCTGTTGCCGGAGGGACCGCGGTTGGACGGAGCCCCCATCGACGGGTTTTTGCCGATGGGGTCGTTAGGCGGGGCGCCGGCTAACTTTACGGTGATGGCGGGGCGGCTGGGGAACCACGCAGCGATTTTGAGCCGCATTGGGCAGGACGAGCTGGGGAAGAGGGCGCTGGAGCGACTGGGGCAGTTGAATCCAATGCCGGCGGACGCGCGTTTTGTGCAGGTGGACCCGGCGCACGAGACGGGCCGGGTGACGGTGACGTTTGAGGGCGGGCAGCCCGAATATACAATTCACCAGCCGGCGGCGTGGGATTTTTTGGAGCTGACGGACGAGTGGGTGCAACTGGCGGAGCGGGCGGACGCGATATGCTTAGGGTCGCTGGCGCAGCGAAGGCCTGAGTCGCGGCAGACGATCCAGACGCTGGCTGGGCTGACGAGTTCCGAGTGCGTGCGGGTGTTCGATGTGAACCTGCGGGCGCCGTTTTATTCCGGCGAGGTGATTCAGGAGTCGCTGGAGCTGGCGACGGTGATGAAGATGAACGACGCCGAGGTTCCGCTGGTGCTGGGGCTGCTGGGGTTGCCGGCGGGCGATGGGACGGAACCGGGCGCGTTGCGGCTGGACGAGTTGCGGAGGGGAGCGGAGCGGCTGCTGGAGGAGTTTCCCATGCTGGGGATGGTGGCGGTGACGCGCGGCGGGCAGGGGAGCTTGCTGGTGACGCGGGAGGAGTGGCACGAACACCCCGGGATTGAAGTGAAGGTGGCGGACACGATCGGGGCGGGGGACGCGTTTGCGGCGGCGCTGACGCACTACCTGCTGCGCGGAGCGGACCTGGCCACGCTGAACGAGGCCGGGAACCGGTGGGGCGGCTGGGTGGCCTCGCAACGGGGCGCGATGCCTGAGCTGACGGACGAGGTAAGGGCGGGGATGGCGGCGGCTATTGAGGGTTGAGCGTTGTGGTTTCCCAGGTCCCATCCGCCGCGGCGGAAGACCTTAATGGGATAAGCACGAAGGCTTCAGCGATCTATCAGGCTTTGGGTATTGAGGACCAGAGCTGCTGGATCAGGAGAAGCCTCCTATCACTGCTGTCCGGTTAAACTTGGCGGACTGAGCTGCAAGTGTTTGCAAGGCAAACGCTTAGGAAACATTTTGTCTTGCCGCGATTTGAATTGTGCGCGATCGGCATAGACCTCGAACAAAGCCTGTACGCGCTGGATTCAACCACCATCGATCTGTGTCTGTCGCTGTTTCCATGGGCCAGGTTCCGCAAGCACAAAGGCGCGGCGAAGATGCACGCGTTGCTCGACCTGCACGGCAGCCTCGACAATTGGCATGCCCGAAAAGTCCCCTTTTCGGCAAGTTCCCGAAACCTCAGAGATGGAGATTCGAGCCTTCGACGATTTGCCTTCAAATCCGGGCGAGTCACGGACAATTTGAATGCATGCGCGCAGCTAGAATTTTCCCAGCCCAACGGCGTATAACGCTGGAATGGGGCAAACACCGGAAGCTGAGTCAGGATCGGAGGCTGAGATCGATGCATGGCTGCGCAATGGAGGCCTGGTGGTTACGGCCAGTGATCGTGCGGCGCGCGCCCTTGGCTCCGCCTTCCATCGCGTCCGCCGCGCGGAGGGGCTCACAGCGTGGCCCGCGCCCAACATTCTGTACTGGAAGAGCTTTGTCCGCGCCGCCTGGGAAGAGCGCACCCTGGACAAAGAGGATAGCCGCCTACTGCTGAACCCCGCGCAGGAGCAATCCCTCTGGGCAGACATCGCCGCCGCTGGCCAGCACACGGCCACTCTGCTCGAAGGCCCGCGCCACCGCCTGGCCGCCCTGGCCATGGAAGCCCACGAATTGTTCTGCGGGCACGCGCCCCGCTTCTTGCGCCCGCAGGCACGCTCCGCCTGGCAACAGGATGCGGCGGCTTTCAGCGCTTGGCTCACCGCCTTTGACGAAACCTGCCGCGCAGGCAACCTGCTCAGTCCCACCCGTCTGCCCCTCGAACTGATCTCACTGCTCGAATCGGAATCCGCCCAACGCCCACCCCTTCTGCTCGCCGGCTTTGACCGCATTCTGCCCGTCCAGCGCAGCCTCTTTGACGCCTGGGGCGCCTGGCAGGAGGCCGTTCCCAACCAACCGGCCGCGCAGATCCTCTACCACCACGCCCCCGACGCCCAGGCCGAACTCGACGCCTGCGTCCTCTGGTGCGCTCACCAGCTAGCCGCCCATCCGAACGCTCGTCTCCTCGTCGTCACCCAGAACGCGGCCGCAAGCGGCCTCCGCGGCCAGATCGAACGAGCCTTCCTCCGCCACACGAGCCCCGCCAGTTCCCCGCTCTTCGAGTTCTCCCTTGGAGTCCCGCTCAGCCAGGTTGCCCTGCCACACGCCGCTCACCTGCTGCTCCGCTGGCTCTCCGGCCCGATTGCCGAACACGAACTCGACTGGCTCTTCTCCACCGGCCACGCCGCCAACCCGCAGGAGTCCACGGCCCTGCAAGCGCATATGCGCGATCTCCGCCGCCACAGCCAGGAGCAGCCCCACTGGACCCTCAATGCCTTCATCGCCCAGTCGCCAGACAAACTGCTGCCCGCTGCTTGGGTCGCACGCATGATCGAAGCCCAACGCCGCCTGGCTGAATTCGCGCGCCGCCCGCAAACTCCGCTCGACTGGGCCGAACTGGTTCCGCAGTTGCTCGATTCCATCCACTTTGCAAGTGCTTCTCCGCTTTCGAGCGCCGAATTCCAGGCCGTCCGCCGCTGGCAGCAGACTCTCGAAACCTGCGGCTCGCTGGGCTTCGATGGCCGACGCATCCAATGGCAGGATTTTCTCTCCATACTGGCCCGCACCCTGGACGAAACCCTCTTTGCCCCCGAGTCCCGCGACGCGCCCATCCAAATCGCCGGCCCAGCCGAGTCCGCAGGCCTCACCGCCGATGCCGTCTGGTTCCTTGGCGCAAGCGAGGACGCGTGGCCCCCCAGCGGCTCAACCCATCCGCTGTTGCCGCCCGAGGTGCAGCGCGAGGCTAATATGCCCCACGCCACACCCCAGCTCGACTGGGATCTGGCCCGCGCCATCACCACCCGCCTGCTGGCAGCCGCGTCTGAAGTCCATTTCAGCTTTGCCCGGCAAAAGGAGGGCGTCGAGGCCCGCCCGGCGCCGCTGATCGCGCAACTTGCCGGGGAGGCGAAGGAGTTGCCGCCAGAACTGAAAGCGCCGCCCATCCCAGCGCCGCTCACGGTGCCCATCGAAGACGCCAGCCGCGTTCCCTTCGTCGCCGCGGCGACCAAAGTCCCAGGCGGAGCCGGCGTCCTTACCAACCAGTCGCAGTGTCCCTTCAAGGCCTTCGCCACTGCCCGCCTCGCCGCGCGAAGCTGGGAGCCAGCCGAAGCCGGCCTGACCGCCGCGCAGCGCGGAAAACTGCTCCATGCCGTCCTCCATGCCGTCTGGGCCGGTCCGCCGGACGGCATTCGCACCCATGCCGAACTCCAGAACCTGAAAGACCGAATATCCTTCGTCGCCGCGCACGTCCACCGCGTTTTCCAAGATGAGATCCGCTCCGAACTCCGCCAGCGCATGCCCCGGCGCTACCTCGAACTCGAAGAACAGCGTCTCATCCGCCTGGTCACCGAGTGGCTGGACTACGAAGCCACCCGCATCGACTTTGAAGTCACAGAAACCGAGGCCGCCCGCACCATCCACATCGCCGGGCTCGCCTTCGACCTGCGCCTCGACCGCATCGACCGCCTCATCGACAATTCCCTTCTGGTCATCGACTACAAATCCGGCGAAGTCTCGCCCAAATCCTGGAACCTGCCCCGCCCCGACGATGTGCAACTCCCGCTCTATGCCGGCTTTGCCCTTGAACCCGCGGAAAAGCTGGGCGGTCTGGTCTTTGCCAAGGTGCGCGCCGGGAATTACGAATTTGCCGGGCGGGTTGGCGACGCCAAAGCCACACTGCTGGGTAACCTTTCCAACAGCAGTGGCCTGGTCAAGGACTCGCTCACTGCCGAGCAACTCATCGATTGGCGCGCGCACATTGAGCAACTGGCTGAAGATTTCCTCGCAGGCCGCGCCGAAGTCGATCCACGCGAGTACCCAAAAACCTGTGAGCGCTGCGGCCTGCAAACCCTCTGCCGCATTCAGGAGAACCAAGCTCGCTTCGAAGCCGAAGACGACCCCGACGGCCTCACCAATCCGGAGGCAGCCGATGAGTAAACCCGCGGCCAAGTCCGGGCGGGCGCCCTCTGGGCGCGGCGATGCCCAGTGGGCGCCCACTTCGTCGCCGGAGTGGAAATCTCCGCCCCCCGACCAGCCCCAGCGCGAGCAAGCACTCGATCCCGCCCGTTCCATCCTGGTGCAGGCCCCCGCGGGCTCCGGCAAAACGACCTTGCTGACCGAGCGTTTTCTCACCCTGCTGGGCGAAGTGGATGAGCCCGGCCAGGTAGTGGCCATTACCTTCACCAATGCCGCCGCAGCCGCGATGCGCAACAGGATTCTCGATGAACTCCGAGCGGAACAGCCCAGCGCCCTCGCCCGCCGCGCGTTGGAGCGCTCCCACGCGCTCGGCTGGAGGCTGCTCGACCTGCCCGCGCAACTCCGCATCTCCACCATCGACTCCTTCTGCCGCGAACTGGCCCTGCAGCAGCCCTTGCTCTCCGGTCTCGGCGGCGGCCTCGCCATTGCCGAGCAGCCCGACGATCTCTACCGCCGCGCCGCCCGCCAGACCCTCGAAAGAATCGGGCAAGCCGATCCGCTCCTGAGCCAGGCCATCGAGGATTTGCTCCTCTGGCGCGACAACAACTGGCAGGAACTGGAAAACCAGTTGGTCGAAATGCTCAAGAGCCGCGACCGCTGGATGCACGACTTCCTCCTCGTGCGCGAGCCGGACTGGGATTCGCTCCGCGAGCGGCTGGAACGTCCCTTTGCGAATGCGGTCCGTGAAGCGCTCACAACGCTCGGCCAGCTCTTCAGCCAAATCCCGCAAGCCCGCGAAGAGGCCCTGCAACTGGCCCGCTTCGCCTGCACGCAAACCGGCGGCCAGCTCCACCTCGAATTAGCCGAACTTGCCGAATTCCCCTGTGCTCCGTTTTCTGGCAGCGACGCACTCGAAGAGGCTCGCCAGGCCTACATCAACCTGGCCGCATTGCTGCTCACCGGCGAAGGCGCCTTCCGCAAACAAATAAATGTCCGCCTCGGCTTCTCCGCCGGCCGCAAACGCGAGAAAGCCCAACTCCTCGACCTGATCGGCCGCCTCAACTCCATTCCCGGCCTCGAATCCGCCCTCGCCGCCGTCCACAACTTGCCCCCCGCCCGCTACACCGAGGACGACTGGCAAATCGTCCGCGCCTGTTTCACCCTCCTCCGCCACGCCGCAGCCCAACTCAAGGTCGTCTTTGCCGAAGCCGCCGCAGTGGACTTCATCGAGGTTGCGCAAATCGCTCAAAGCGTGCTTAAGGGCGCGGACGGCCTGCCCACCGACGCCGCCTTCGGCGTTTCCGACGGCATCCGACACCTGCTGGTCGACGAGTTCCAGGACACCAGCCGCCGCCAGCTTCAGTTGCTCGCCGGCCTCATCGCCGCATGGCCTGAGCGAACGGGCCGCACCTGCTTCGCCGTCGGCGACCCCATGCAATCCATCTACTTCTTCCGCGACGCCGACGCTGAGCTCTTCCAGCGCGTGAAGACGGTCGGCCTTGAGATCCCTGACCCCGACCCCTCCCATCCGGACCCGCTCCTCTTCGACTTCGTCCCCCTCGCAGCCAACTTCCGCGCCGCCCCATCCCTGGTCAACCGGCTCAATGAGATTTTTGTTGAAGTTTTTGCTGCAAATGACGGCAGCGGCGTCACTTTCTCGTCCGCCAAGCCCGCCCGCCAGGACCAGGAGGGCCATGCGAGCCCGAATCCGCGCTTCTCACTGCATCTTGAATTTGTGCCGCGAACCGGGCCGGGAAAGGTCGCCGATCCGGATGCTGGCAGCGAAACGGAAGCCGCCCACGCCGCCCAAACCCAGGAGATTGTCGCCCTCATCCAAAGCCACATGCAGCCCATGGAGCAGGCCCGCGCTCGCTCCAACGATGCGGAGAAGACCAAATACCGCGTCGCCGTCCTCGCCCGCACCCGCAACGCCCTCGCGCCTATCGCCCATGCCCTCCGCGAAGCGGCAATTCCCTTCCGCGCCGTCGATCTCGAAAAACTCTCCGCCCGCCCCGAGGTGCTTGATGCTCTTGCGCTGGCCCGCGCCCTGCTCAACCCCCAGGACCGCGTCGCCTGGCTGGGCGTTCTCCGCGCTCCATGGTGCGGCCTCGCCCTCGATGACCTGCACCGCCTTGCCAGCGCCGACGATCCCGAGCTGCTCGCCCGCCCGGTGCCGGAGTTGCTCGCCGAACGCCTCCCGCTCCTCAGCGAACCCGGTCGCCGGGCCGCCGCACGCGTCCTCAGCGCACTCACCTCCGTGCCCGCGTTTCGCGCCTCCCTGCCTACTGCATCCCTGGGAACCTGGCTAGAACAAGTCTGGCTGAGCCTCGGCGGCGCCGCCTGCGTGGACTTGACGGCGCGCGCCAACGTTGACCTCTTGTGGAGCTGCCTGGACCGTCTCCCTGCCGGTGAGCAGGACCTGCTCGGCCCAACGCTGGATGCGGCGCTCGAAAAACTGACCGCCCTGCCCGACCCCGCCGCTGGTAGCGACTTCGGCGTCCAGTTGATGACCATCCACAAGTCCAAAGGCCTGGAGTTTGAAGTCGTCATCGTCCCCGACCTGCAGGCCGGCACGGGCCGCAGCGGGCGCAAGCTCCTCTCCTGGCTGGAACGGGGGCTAGCTCAACCCGACGGCTCTGGAGAGATCACCGAATTTTTGATCGCACCGCTCCAACCCAAGGGCGCTGATCGAGGAAAATCAAAGGCCTGGGTCGATCGGGTCTATCGTGACCGTGAATCGCAGGAGGACCGCCGCATTCTCTACGTCGCCGCCACCCGCGCCCGCGAAGAGCTGCACCTCTTCGCCCGCCCGGCCTACAAGGTCGAGACCGACGGCGCCCTCAGCCTTCCCGACCCCTCCCGCAGCCTGCTGGCCACAGCCTGGCCCGCCTTGGCGGACGAGGTCCGCGCCCGCTTCGACGACTGGAAATCTGTCTGGAAGCCCGCCGCCGAAACCGTAGAGACAGAAATCGCTTCCATCGCCGCCTCCGGCGAAAGCAATCTCCTCGTCTTTCCTTCTGCCATGCCCACTCCGGCCAGGCCAACGCCGCTGCGCCGCCTACCGCCCGATTACCAGCCCGCGCACAGCGAGTCCGCCGCTCCCGCGGTCACGAAACCAGTCATTGTTGGAATGGGCGCATCCCGTCTCTACGCCCGCCACGAGGGCGGCTTGCTCTCCCGCGCACTGGGCGCCGCCGTTCACGCGCTGCTGGAAGAACTGGCCCGCCTGCGCGCAACAAACGATTGGGACGCTGCCCGCGCAGCCCTCCAGCGCTTCGAACCCCGCATCGCCGCCCAGGTACGCGCCTCCGGCGTGGACCAGGCCAAAGCCGCCGCCATCGCCGCCAATGCGCTCCAACTAGCGCTCAGCGCGTCACGAGACCCCATCGGCCAATGGATCCTTTCGCCCCACTCCGACGCGGCCAGCGAGGTTAGCTGGGCGGGAGTCGTCGCCGGAACCCTCAGCACCGTTCGCGTAGACCGCGTCTTCCGCGCCGGCCTCGATCCGCAGTCCGAAGGCTGGCAAGCCTGGTGGATCATCGACTACAAAACCGCCCACGCCGACAATCTCGACCCAGCTGCGGCTTTGCCCGAGCTGCGAAAACTCTTCGCGCCACAACTCGAAGCCTACGCCCAGGTTCTGCGCAACCTGCACGGCGCAGACACAATCCTCCGCGCCGGCCTCTACTATCCCCGCATGTTGATGCTGGATTCATGGCAGATTTAGAGCAGTCCGGAACTGTCGAAGCCCTCGAAGAGAGAATATAATTTTCACTCTGAACCGAACGCTGCGGAACAGCGCGCCATGGTTCGGTGATGGAGGGGTGATGGGCGATTTCAAACTCTTTGGCAAAGTTGTCTGCGTGGTGAGCGTCGGTTTCCTCGGAACATGCCTCTTTGGCTTCTATGCGATAGCGGCCGCGGGCCAGGATGCGCAACCGGTCAAGAACAGCTATATGCCTGTGGACGACAAGGAGAGCTTCACTACGGTGCATGACCGCATGGCCGCCGCGAAAGCAGCGATCATGCTGCGG
Organism: Acidobacteriaceae bacterium; assembly: GCA_003170825.1. GTDB lineage: Bacteria > Acidobacteriota > Terriglobia > Terriglobales > Acidobacteriaceae > Telmatobacter. Next base: position 8,960 of record PMYL01000016.1, on the reverse strand, counting down.
CAGATGAACCTGCTGGCGGAGCGCTACGATCTGAGCGACCGTCCGGCAAAGGGGGTTGTCATGGATCGCGCAAAGCCTGTCCAGGAAGGCCTGCGAGTGAAGCTGACGACTGGCGTGACGTGGGACGAGCTTGCGAAGATGACCTCCGACGATATCCGTGAAAAGGGTATCTTCCCCAAGGGCTTTCTGCCGCTGCCACATGCCAACCATCCTGAGGGCGGCATGGTATTTCCCGCACAGGAAATTCAGGAACTGCTGAAACAAGAGAACCGCGATCTGACGCGCTTCGATCTGGACTTCGATATTCCGGAGCGCTTTCTGCCGGAGTTTCCCCCGGCAATGTACCTCACCACGCGGCCGGATCTTGGCGACGTGTCCAAGGGGCAGTTGGTCACCATCGACAACTACTACAATATGTTCTCCGGCATTCTGAACCCGAAGCAGATTGAAGGCTTGCGGCTCCTGCTGACTCCGTTTCCGCAGCAGCAGTTCAATGAAACAATCGACCGGCGCTCTGAGAAGCCGAGCCGCGGGGTGGCGTGCCTGGACTGCCATGCGAATGGCGGCGCCAATGGCGCCTTCCACCTGGTGGGCGATATCCGGCCACAGGAGTTTCGCCATCGCATTGAAACTCCGGCGTTGCGCGGCCTGAACATTCAGCGGCTCTTCGGTTCCCAAAGGGCCTTGAAGACGGTTGAGGACTTTACGGAGTTCGAGCAGAGAGCCGCCTACTTCGATGGCGATCAGGTGATTGCGGCAAAGAAAGGCGCCAATGTATTGGAGCGCGGAAGCCAGGTGCATTCTATGGCGGAATTTGAGGAGATTCTCGACTTCCCTCCAGCGCCCAAGCTGGGATGGGACGGCAAACTGGACCCAACCAAGGCCTCCCCCGCCGAGTTGCGCGGGCAAGAGGTCTTCTTCGGCAAGGGACAGTGTGCAAGCTGCCATGCAGCCCCGTACTTTACCGACAACTCGATGCACGATCTTCATGCGGAACGCTTCTACAAGCAGCATATGGAGAACGGCATGATGATGGCTCACGACGGCCCGATCAAGACCTTCCCGCTCCGCGGCATCAAGGACACGCCGCCCTACCTGCACGATGGGCGATTGTTGACCCTGGATGACACAGTGGAGTACTTCAACCTGGTTTTGGGCATCAGGTTGACCGATCGGGAAAAGAAGGACCTGGTAGCCTTCATGCTCGCCCTGTGAGGGGATACGATTCCTTGACATGGGGCGGACCGGCCACCGTGCCCTGCGCTCAGGCGAATGAACGATAGCGGGATTATCCCGGCAGGGCCCCTCACCCCATCGCATGGGGGTCGCGGCCCCCGGTCACGCTCTTGTGATGCCGCACGTCCGCGCCCTGCACCCAGAAGATCACGTCTTCGGCGATGTTGGTGGCGTGGTCGGCAACCCGCTCCAGGGCGCGGCTGATCATCAGCGCATTCAGGGCCTGCGGCGCCAGGTGGCTTTGCTCTTCCATCACCTTGGTCAGCGCCTTGTAGGCCGCGCGATTCATCGCGTCCACGGCGTCGTCCATGCTGAGCACGCTGCGGGCCGTCTCGGCGTCCGCCTCGATGAATGACTGCAGGCACTTGCGCACCATTTCAGCGGCCATCGACGCCATGCGCGGAATGTCCACTGGCAGTTCCACCACTGCCATCTGCTCCATGCTGCGCACCCGCTCGCTGATGGCCTTGGCCGCATCGCCCACCCGCTCCAGATCGGCGTTGATCTTGATCACCGCCAGAATGAAGCGCAGGTCGATGGCCATCGGCTGCTCCATGGCCAGCAGGTCCAGCGCCGCCTGGTCGATCTCCCGCTCCAGCCGGTTGATCGCGATCTCGCTCCGGCTCACCAGGTCGCAGATCGACAGGTCGCGCACGCGATAGGCTTCGATGGCCCGCTGAATGGCCTGCTCGGCAAGGCCCGCCATCACCAGCAGTTGCTCCTTCAATTCGTCCAGGCTTTGCTGAAAGCGTATGCGCGTCATCCGAACCTGCCTGTGATGTAATCCTCGGTGCGTTTGTCGCTGGGGTTGGTAAAGATCTTGTGGGTCAAGTCGAACTCCACCATCCGGCCGTTCAGAAAGAAGCCCGTCTTCTCCGCCACGCGAGCTGCCTGCTGCATGTTGTGGGTCACAATCACAATAGTGTACTGCGATTTCAACTGGAAGATCAGGTCCTCGATCTTGGAGGTGGAAACCGGGTCCAGCGCCGAGGCAGGCTCATCCATCAGCAGCACCTCGGGGTCCACGGCCAGCGCCCGCGCAATGCACAGCCGCTGCTGCTGCCCGCCGGAAAGGCTCGCGCCCGACTTCTTCTTCAGCTCGTCCTTCACCTCGTCCCACAGCGCCGAGTTCTTCAGCGACTTTTCCACGATCTCGTCCAGCGCCCGCCGGTTGCTGTAGCCGTTCAGCTTCAGCCCCGCGGCCACGTTGTCGTAGATCGACATGGTGGGAAACGGATTGGGCCGCTGGAAGACCATCCCCACGCGGCGCCGTATCTCGACCGGATTGGCGTCTTCATAGATGTCCAGGTCGCCGATGCGCACCGTGCCGGTGACCCGCGCGATTGGGTTGGTCTCGTGCATGCGGTTCAGGCAGCGCACAAAGGTGCTCTTGCCGCAGCCCGAGGGACCGATCAGCGCCGTCACATGGTTGGCCGGTATGTTCAGGTTGATGTCCTGCAGCGTGTGGTTGGTTCCGTACCACGCATTCAGGTTGATTACCTCGATGCCGACGCCCACTTAGCTCGCTCCCTTCAAAACGCCGCGGCTGGTCACATAGCGCACCAGCGATACCGCTAGCACGATCAACACAATCAACACCAAAGCCCCCGCCCACGCCAGCCGGTGCCAATCGTCGTAGGGAGAGAGCGCATAGACGTAAATCTGCAAAGGCAGCGCGGCGATGGGCTCGTCCAATCTTGAACTCCAGCCCACGTTGCCGAAGGCGGTAAAGATCAGCGGAGCGGTCTCGCCCGCCACGCGCGCAAAGGCCAGCATACAGCCTGTGATGATGCCGGAAGAAGCCGTTCTGACCGTAATCGCCAGCACCGACCGCCAGTTGGGCACACCCAGCGCCAGAGCCGCCTCGCGCACCGCGTTCGGAACCATCAAAAGCATCTCTTCGGTGGTGCGGCAGACGGTGGGAATCATCATGATGCCCAGCGCCACTCCGCCCGAGAAGGCCGAAAAGTGCCCTTGCGGAACCACCACCAGCGAGTAAACGGCAATGCCCATCACAATCGAGGGAACGCCGTTGAGCACATCCGCGGTAAAGCGCACCGCGTTGGCTAGCTTGGTTCCGCGCCCGAACTCGGCCAGAAAGATGCCCCCGCTGATGCCCACAGGAATACCGATCAGACTGCCCACAGCCAGCAGAATTGCCGACCCGGCAATGGCGTTGGCCATGCCGCCGCCCGCCTCGCCCACCGGCTTGGGAACGTCGGTGAAGAAGGCCCAACTGAGCGAACTGGCCCCCTTGTAGACAAGGTAGATGAAGATAGCCACCAGCGGCGCCACCACCAACAGGGTCGAAAGCACCGCCAGACCGGTGGCCAAGCCATCGGTCAGCGTCCGTATCCGGGCCTTCAGTTTGTGTTCAGTCGGCAGTATGTGTTCTTCCACGCTGTTCCCTATTCCCTAACCCCTGATCTCTGACCCCTGTTCAGTGCGTCGACGCCGGCTCTCCGCGCGTAACCGCCCACACCAGCAGCCGGGCAAAAGCGTTCACGATGATGGTCACAATAAACAGCGCCAGTCCCAGCTCCATCAGCGCGCTCAGATGCAGATCGCCCGAGGCCTCGGCAAACTCATTGGCGATCACCGACGCCATCGAACTTCCATTGGCAAGCAGCGAGCGGTGAATCTCCGGGCTGTTGCCGATCACCATGGTCACCGCCATGGTCTCTCCCAGCGCGCGGCCCAGGCCCAGGATCACCGCGCCCACAATCCCGATGCGCGCGTTCCGCAGTACGCCCGTGCGGATCATCTCCCAGCGCGTTGCGCCCAGCGCCAGCACCGCCTCGCGCTGCGAGTGAGGCACCGCCGTCATCACCTCCCGCGTCAGCGAGGAGATGATGGGCAGAATCATAATGGCCAGAATCACGCCCGCCGCGACAAAGCCCAATCCGGTGGGATTGTCGTCGTTGAAAAAGCCCGTCCAGCCAAACAGTTGAATAAGCAGCGGATTCACGTGTTCCCTGAGCAGCGGCACCAGCACAAACACCGCCCACAGTCCATAAATCACGCTCGGAATGGCCGCCAGTAGCTCGGTGATGAAGGCCAGCGGACCGCGCAGCGCCTGCGGGCACATTTCGGTCAGGAACACGGCCACGCCAATGGCCAGAGGAACCGCCAGCAAAAGAGCCAGAAACGAGGACACCAGCGTGCCATACACAAACGGCAGCGCACTGAAATGCCCGTTCACCGGGTCCCAGTACATCGGCTGGTTGGTGTAGGTATCCAGGTACGCCTTGTAGAAGAAATCCAGGCCGAACTTTCCCCAGGCCAGTTGCGAACGTATCACCAACTCGGTGGCAATCAGCACCACAATGGCGAAGATGCTCAGCGCGCACAGCAGCATCAACCAGGAAAATCCGCGATCGGCGATCGCCGAGTTGCCGCGCGATAGCAGGAACGTGCGTATCGCCGAAACCTCGTACGGAGCCGCCTCCACCGGGCGCTGCCCGCCAGGAAGACTTGGTTCCGGCTGAAGCTGGGCTTGGGAGATGCGAATCTCAGGCACGTTAGCGATCACCTAAGATAGGCTACCGTCGCTATGTGAATGGCAGGTTACAACGCTGCAAAATCAAGCGCATACAACCGCAAAATCCCGCTTTCAGAAGGCCCCGACCGCCCATTGCTCTTCCACTCGGAGCCTCGGCCCGCAAATCCAGGCCCCGTAGAACGGACCACCCAGCCTCTTTTCCACCCCTGCGGCCAAAGGCCCCGCCGCGGCGGGCTGGCAACCCGCTGTCTTGAGCGAGAGCCGTTCGCCCGTAGCCATTCCGCAAACCCCAACTGCAAAATCGATTGAGCCGCCAGGAAACAGTGTTTTCCATTCATGGAAAACGTGTTACAACTCCAACATGGCAAAAGGAAAGAGCGCTGCGCCATCAGGGCACGTCAACCTTAGAATGCTCGCCGAGCATCTTGAACTCTCGCAGACCACCGTCTCCCTGGTCTTGAATAACTCCCCCTCCGCCAAGTCCATCCCCCCTGAGACCCGCAACCGGGTCATCGAAGCCGCCGAGCGGCTCAATTACCGCCCCAACTACTTTGCCCGATCCCTCCGCCAAAGCCGGTCGATGAGCGTGGGCGTACTGGCCCCGGACCTGAGCGAAGGCTACTTTACACGCGTCATGAGCGGCGTCGTCCAGGAGTTGACCGCCGCTCACTACTTCTACTTCACCGCCTGCCACGACTGGAAGCGCGAGCTCATCGAAAAGTACCCGCGCATGCTGGTGGAGCGCGCCGTAGATGGTTTTCTGCTCCTCAACACCTCGGCCGGCCACATCGCAGTGCCGGTTCCTGTAGTGGCCATCTCAGCCCACAGCCCGGTTGCAAACGTAACCAACATCGTCCTCGATCACCATCTGGCCGTGCAGCAGGCTCTCACCCACCTCCACGCGCTCGGCCACCGCCGCATCGCCTTCATGCGCGGCCCGCGCGCCATCCCCGATTCGGAGTTCCGTTGGGAGGCAATCCAGCAGGTGGCGCGGGAAATGAATATCAAACTCGACCCCGCGCTCGTCCTCCGCATCGACTCCGCCGGATGGTCCATGAAGGATGGATACCACCCCATGGCCCCCGAGATCGGCTACAAACCCATGCAGGCCCTCCTTAAGAAGACCCTCGGATTCACCGCTATCTTCTGCTTCAACGACATCGCCGCCATCGGCGCCATCCGCGCCCTCAAGGATGCCGGGCTCACCGTGCCCGGAGACGTCTCCGTGGTCGGCTTCGACGACGTTCAGTCCGCGGCCTACACCACGCCCTCGCTCACCACCGTCCGCCAGCCGCTGCTGGAGATGGGCAAGCGCGGCGCACAGGTCCTGCTCGAACGCATCGCCAACCGCGACAAAGAGTTCCCCGCCGAGATCGTCATGGCCCCGGAACTGGTCATCCGCGAATCCACCGGCCCGGCGCCCGCCAAACAGTAGGCCTGAGCGGTCGCCAGGCGCGCCAGGCTCAGCGGATGTTTGCGTTTCCAGCAAGAAGCACGTAAACTTGTGCTACACGGAAACATGTGCAAACATGAAAACTAACGTCACGTTGAAGATTGAGGCGAATTTGCTCCGGGAAGCCCGCGTTCTTGCCGCTGAACAAGGCTCCTCCATCAGCGCCTTGCTTGCGGCCCGGCTTGAACAGGCGGTTCGCGAGCGCAAGGGATACGATCAGGCGCGCCGAAGCGCCCTTGCAAGGCTACGGACGGGCTACGACCTGAACTGGACGCCCCCTCACTCACGGGATGAACTGCATGAGCGATAAATATTTCGTGGATACGAACATTCTGGTCTACGCGCACGACCGCTCCACGGGAGTTAAGTATCGGCGCGCCCAAGTGCTATTGGAACAGCTCTGGAATTCGGGCAAGGGTGTATTGAGCACCCAGGTTCTGCAAGAGCTCTGCATCAACCTTCGCCGCAAGGCCGGCAATCCCCTGCCGATGGATGAGGTCCGCCTGCTGATTCGCGAGTACTCAACCTGGGAGGTGGTTACGAACACCCCCGAGTCGGTCCTCAAGGCGCTGGACATCGAGGTGCGTTACAAGACGTCCTTTTGGGATGCGCTGATTCTACAAGCTGCCGAGGCTGCGGGCGCATCGATCCTCTACTCCGAGGACCTGGCAGCGGGACAACGCTACGGCTCGATTCTGGTTGTGAATCCATTGATTGATTCAGCGGCCCCGTAACGGAAACCCACGATCAATAGTGAGCTTCTGAGACCTGGGAAAGCACGAGCGGCTGATCCCTGACCCCTGTTCCCCGCTACTCCAGCATCTGCAAATCCAGCGGCTCTTCGAGCAGGTAGTCCTTGGCGCGGATTCCTTCCAGGGCGCGCTTGAGCGCCGACGACTTGCACGGCTCCACGGTCACCACAAACGGCAACGCGTGCTGGGGATAGCCGGCCTTTTGCATGATGGCACGAATGTTGATGCGCTCTTTGGCCAGCGCGCCGGTAATCTCCGCCACAATCCCCGGCCGGTCGTCGACCAGGAAGCGGATGTAATGCGGAACCTCGAACTCGCCATCCACGGTGGCCGCTGCCGCAGGAATCTCCACCCGCCGCGATCCGTGCGCCAGTGCCAGCAGGTCGCTCACCACCGCCACCGCCGTGGGATGCCCGCCTGCCCCGTGACCCGAAAAGACCACGTCTCCGCCGTAATGGCCGGAGACGATCACCATGTTCTCCGTGCCCCGTGACCATGCCAGCGGCGAATGCAGATCCACCAGCATCGGTCCCACGGTGGCCGCCACCGTGGCCGAAACTGTCCCGCCGGCCCGCTCGGCCCGCGCCAGCTGCCGGATGGTGCAGCCCAGATCCCGCGCATAGCTGAAGTCCACGGCTGAAACCGCCGTGATCGGCCGCGGCACAATCTCCTCCGGATCAACCTCCACACGTAGAGCCAGCCGCATCAGAATGGCCAGCTTGGAGCGCGCGTCAAATCCGTCCACGTCCTCGGTTGGGTCGGCCTCGGCAAACCCGCGCGCCTGCGCCTCGGCCAGCACCGTCGCGTACTCCGCGCCCTCCTCCATCTTGCTCAGGATGAAGTTGCAAGTACCGTTCAGGATGCCTTCAATGCGCTCGATCCGATCCCCGGCCAACCCCTGTTCCAGCCCCGGAATCACGGGAATTCCCCCCGCCACGGCGGCGCCATACTTCAGATGTCCGCCCCTGGCCGCGGCCAGCCGCTCCAGTTCCACGCCGTGATAGGCAATTAATTTCTTGTTAGCCGTGACCACGCTCTTGCCCGCATCAAGCGCCCTGCGCACCCAGCCGCCTGCCGGCTCAAGCCCGCCGGCCAGCTCCACCATCACATCCGCATCCGAGGCCAGCACCGCGTCGGCGTCCTCGCTCCACTCCACGCTCGCCGGCGTCCAGTCCACGCGCTTGCGCTCGACGCCCCGGTTGAATACGTGGGTCAGTTCCAGCCCCTGAGGCTTTTGCTCCACCAAAATCCGCGCTACCGAGCTGCCAACCGTCCCAAAACCAAAGATCGCGATGCGCAACGGGCGCCTGTTGCGGGGTTCGGCGCGGGACTCGACGCGGGACTCCCGCGCGGCCTGGGCGGATTGCTGTTGCGGCGATACGGACATATTCACTTCAGACACCGGCATTTCCTCTTATGAGCGGATGAAAACGCTTGATAACCCGATGATACCTGACTGCGGCCCGTCGATTGCCCGATGTGTGCCCCCGAAGCCGCTCTTCGTGCAGGCGGATTCTAGCCGTGGAGTTTGCAGATTATATTTGCAAGCGGAATATCATCAGAATCCATGGCTACCCTCTTCGAGAAACTCAACCTCAAGGATCATCAGGAAATCCTCGTTCTGCACGCGCCGGAGAGCTTCGAGCCGGAGCTCTCCCGCCTGCCCGTGATCACCATCCATCGCCACATCGAGTCCGTTCCCGAGATCCGCTTCTCACTCGCCTTCGTCACCCGCCAGAGCGAAGTGGACGCGCTCGTCCAACAAGTCGCCGCCCGCGCCAAAGGCGACGCCACCGTATGGTTCGCCTATCCCAAAGGCACATCGAAGAAATACAAGTGCGACTTCAACCGCGACACCGGCTGGACCGCTCTGAAGGCTGCGGGGTTTGACACTGTGCGCGCCGTCGCCATCGACGAGGATTGGACCGCGCTGCGCTTCCGCCGCAAAGAGTACATCAAGTCCCGTTGATGCATTTTCACCCTTACTTAAATCTGGGTGGGCGGATTCAAGGTACAA
>PMYL01000022.1 GCA_003170825.1 Acidobacteriaceae bacterium | reverse complement strand
GCAGTTGCGCATATTCATGCGGATGACGTTGCAACCCGCAGCCCAGGCCCGCGCGGCGATGCCCTGAATGTAGCGGGAGTCCGACGAGCCCTCGAGCCCGTGGACCAGAATCACGGTTAGCCGCCCGGCCCGGTCCAGATCTGCCTGCGGGTGCTCGGCCTGCCAGTGGCAATGGCACAGCACGCGGCTGCCATCGACGGGGTCCACCTCGACCGCCTCGGAGACGGACGAAAGGCGGAAGGGCGGACGGGGAAGAAAATTCCCCACAATCGTCTGCAGGTGGCCGTTGGTTAAACCGCGCCGCGGCTCAAACGGGGTCAACCACCCCGGCAGTCCGGGGATCGCGTCGTCAACAACTGTGTTTTCATGGATTTTTGGGGTCACGGCAACTCGGGAAGTGGGGCTTGCGGCCCGTGCGGTCCGTGTAAACTTGGGGCGGCGGGTGGGGATCGAACCCACGACATCCTGAGCCACAGTCAGGCGTTCTGCCACTGAACTACTGCCGCCATCTATCCTTGATTGTAGCATCGAATCAAGTCTTTCGGTTTCGTCCGATCCTGAGGGAAAACGCCCATGCCCCGCCACGATCCAATCCCGGCAAGCCCCCAGGCCACGGCCACGCTCCCGCCGCCGGACCGCTGGAATCGCGGCGCATGGTTCTTCCGCGACCGGACCCTGCACAGCATAGAGATTCTGCTGGATGAGGCCTTTCGAGTCCCCGGCACCGGCATCCGCTTCGGGCTGGGCGGGATCATCGGGCTGGTTCCCGGCCTGGGCGACGTGCTGGCCGGACTGCTCTCGCTGATCATTCCCCTGGCGGCCTGGATTCGCGGCGTACCCTACGTCACGCTGGCGCGCATGGCCGCCAATCTCGGCATCGGCGTTCTGGTGGGATCCGTTCCCCTCTTCGGCGACATCTTCGACATCTTTTGGAAGGCCAACCGCCGCAACTACCGCCTGCTCTGCCTCCACTTAACCGAACCGCGCCGCCACAACCGGCAGGACTGGATGTTTCTGCTCCTGCTGGCCGGTGCCCTGGCGCTGGTCTTCGCCATCCCCCTGGCGCTGGTGGTGTGGCTGTTGCTCTGGCTGGCCAGCCGCTAAGTGCTCCCGCTCAAACCCAACAGAAACCCGATTCGCGCTACAATCGAGGCAGAACGTCGGGGCGTAGCGCAGCCTGGTAGCGCATCTGCTTTGGGAGCAGAGGGTCGGGGGTTCGAATCCCTCCGCCCCGACCAGTTTAGCTTTTAGTTTCTATAGTTTATCTTCGAGCAAGAAAAACCTTCTTGTTGAAGTTTGTGGCTCTGGGGTGCTTTAACCGCTACAAAATCGCCTACAGATTGGGTTCCTGATATCTTCATGGACCGCTATGCTCTTGAATTCTCAATGGTTCTGGAACGGTGTCCAAGGGGGAACCATCTGTTTCCAGGCAGATGCGCTCCCGTCATGCTGAAGCTGTCTCAACCCAATACAGAACAATCAGTCAGAATCAGCAAATCGCAGTCAGGGCAAGCCACAACGGTGCATCCTAGTTTCGATGAAATGGTTGAGACTGGCTAACTGTCAGCTTATGGGGGGTTGCCCATGCCTCATAGCTGTTGAAGAGGAGTTGGCCGCCAAGGACGAGAAGCCAAACCCATAGGGCAAAGCGCAACTGATGGCGCGGAATGCGGGTGCTGAGGATGGTTCCGACAATGGCTCCGGCAACGCCACCTTCAATGAGATGAATGAGCAAATCTGGGTTGGAGGCGTGCGAGAACCAATGCGCGCCACTGCCAATGAGTGAGACGACAAAGCCAAAGGCGATGTCCGTACCGACCACTTGCGCGGGCGCTAAATCAGTGAGGCTGAGTAGCGCCGCCGAGCCCAGAGCGCCGGCTCCGGCGGAGGAGAAGCCGACCTCGGCTCCTACTGGGAGCATCAGCCATGAAAGCAGGGAGCTGCGATCCCGAGCGTCCGGATTCTTTCTCATCGGACGGAAGGAAAAGAATATCTGCCAACCCGCCGTACTCACCAGAATCAATCCAAGAATCGCGTTGAGCATGTTCTGAGAGCCAACATTCACCAGATGTTTCAGAAATAGCGACCCGACGATGACGCCGGGCGCGCCGCCCAGAAGCATGAATCCAAGCGTCCGCCAAACCACGTTGCGGCGAAGGATTTGCGCCGGCACCAGAATCAATTTGACCGCTGAGGCGAACATCAAGCCGATGCCGACGGCAACCGGTGCCGGCACTCCAAGAAACAAAACCAGCACCGGCACGGTGACGGTGCCGGCGCCAACTCCGGTGAACGCAATAAACAGAGCGATGATGAATCCAATGAGATATTGCATTTCCGTTTCCTCAATTCCGGCGCGCCCGTTTTATTGCGACGGCGCTGCCTCGATGTGAATGCCGCACTCAACCTTGCGCCCGGCCCAGCGGCCCGAGCGCGGATCGTTTGGATCCAGCGGAAGCGTAGTACAGGGCTCGCAGCCGATGGAGGAGTAGCCACGCGCATAGAGCGGAAGCAGCGGAATGGCGAGCTGTTCGCAGGCGTACCAGACATCCCGCGTTGTCCACGCAGCCAGCGGCGCCAGCTTCAGCACCTGCTTTCCGCCGGGAAGCGTGAAGAGAGCCTCTTCCTCCAGCGCCGCGCGGCTCTTTGCCTGTTCGCGCCGCAGGCCGGTAAGCCAGACGCGGTACCCGGCAAGCGCCTTGAAGAGCGGCTCAACCTTGCGCAGTTTGCAGCACTGGTCAGGCGCCGATTGATAGAGCAGGCCGTGCTCCGCCTCCTGCTCGGCTACGGTCTTTTCGGGTAGCAGATTGATAAGGTTAAGCCGCCACTCGCGCGCAAGATGATCCCGATACGCATAGGTCTCCGCAAAATGATAACCCGTGTCGAGAAAAAGAATGGGGATACTGGAATCCAACTCGATTGCGAGCTTCGCCAGCAGCACGTCTTCCGCCTGAAAGCTGCAAGTCAGGCACACATCCGGCTGGCCTGTGATTTCGCGCGCAAGGATGGCGCGCACCTGTTCCAGCTTGGCATTCACCTGAGCGTGTATTTCCACTGCGCTCATCACAAATCCGCCTTTTCAAAAAAAATAAGGATGCCTGTGCTGTGCAACAACTGATGGACGGCAGAGACCGCCTTGAGTGGATCGTTTGCGTCGAGGGTGAGTTGCCGGTCTTCCGCGCGCGCCATGAGCGTGCCGCTATCGTTTTCGTGAACAACGAGAGCAAGCAGGCCGGATTGAATCTGCATCTCGGTGACGATTTCCAGCAGGCTGGGATGAAGGAGAAAGGCGTCATCGTCGGCTTCGATGCGATTGGATATGGCCCCGGCTGCAAACAGAGAACGCTCGATCGCGTCAATCAGCTCCGTGGGTCCGCTCAGTTCGAGAACGCCGCCGCGGTGCCCCCAGCGCGCGGCCCTTTCGCCGGCGGTTACCGGTCCCCATGCGCCCGCATGGATGTGGCTGCCCTCTGTTTCATAGCTGGACGCCGTGGTAATCATGCCCGCCGCGGCCGTGCTGTTGGTTTCGGCGTCAATCAGGATAAAAGCGCCGGTGCCGCGATTTTCTCCGTAAAGGTCGAGCGCGATCGGCCGCAGCAGATTCAGGGTCACCACGCCGATGCCGTTCATCTCCAGCGTCTCGGCGGGTTCGTGCGAGAACGTGCCGATGTTGGTGCGGTGCTCGATCGATGAAAGAAACGCAGGCGCGGTCTGGCTTGTGTGCTTGAGCAGATAGCGGCGATGGAGTTCGAGCGGACGCCGATCCATCCAGACCAATGCGGCCTTGACGCTCTTGGCAACAGTTGCCGGCGCATCAGCTAAGACGATGAGGTCGCCGCGGCTGATGTCGAGTTCCCGGTTCAGCACCAGCGTAACGGAGAGTGGCGCATACGCCTCGGCAAGATCGCCATCGTAGGTGACGATGCGTGAGACCTCCGCGCTTCTGCCGGAAGGAAGCACGGTCACTCTGTCTCCAGGGCGAACTGTTCCAGATGCAATTTGGCCGGCGAAGCCGCGAAAGCTGTGGTCAGGTCGAAGAACTCGCTGTACCGGAAAGCGAAAGGGTTCGGCGCGCGTGTCAAGCGACGATGGCAGCGCCTCAAGCAACTCAAGCAGGGAGGGTCCGCTGTACCATAGCATGGCTTTGGAACGATGAACGATATTGTCCCCGGCCAGCGCACTGACCGGGACAAAAATAGACTCGACCGGACTGCCGGTGTCGGCTGCAATCTGTTCAAGCAGCAAACTGAAATCGCGCTCAATTGCGCGGAAGGCAGCTTGATCGTAGCCGATGAGATCCATTTTGTTCACGGCCACCAGTACATGCCGCACGCGCAGCAGCGACGCGATGTAGGCATGGCGGCGCGACTGCAAGAGCACACCCTTGCTCGCGTCAATCAGCACCACGGCCGCATCGGCCGTCGAAGCCCCCGTAACCATATTGCGCGTGTACTGTTCGTGACCGGGCGTATCCGCGATGATGAACTTGCGCCGCGCCGTGGAGAAGTAACGATAGGCCACATCGATCGTGATGCCCTGTTCGCGCTCCGCCCGGAGACCATCGGTGAGCAGGGCGAAATCGATCTGCCCGGGAGCGGTTGTTCCCTTGCCTTGGATGGAGCGCACCTGATCTTCGTAGACCGACTGCGTGTCGTAGAGCAGGCGGCCGATCAGAGTGGACTTTCCGTCATCCACACTGCCCGCGGTCGAGAAGCGCAGCAGATCCTTCTCGCGTTCCTGTTGCAGGAATTCATCGATGGAGAAACTGGGAGTCGTGAGCGCGGCCATCTAGAAATATCCCTCCCGCTTCTTGATCTCCATGGAGCCTTCCTGGTCGTGGTCAATGGTGCGATTGGCGCGCTCAGAAGAGCGAAAGGAGAGCAGCTCCGCAATGATGGCGGGAATGGTATCCGCATCGGAACGAATGGCCCCCGTGCATGGGCTGCATCCAAGCGAACGCAGACGCGACTTGACCAGTTGCGGCTGCTCGCCGGGACGCGCGACAAATGCCTGCTCAATGGGAAGCAACGCATCGCCACGCACATACATTAGGCGCTCTTTTGCGAAATAGAGATCCACGACCGGGATTTTCTCCTCGTGGATGTATTGCCAGACATCCATCTCCGTCCAGTTGGAAAGCGGGAAGACGCGAATACTCTCGCCGGGATGGATGCGCGCGTTGTAGAGATTCCACAACTCGGGGCGCTGGTTCTTCGGGTCCCACTGCCCGGCGCTGTCGCGGAAGGAGTAGATGCGCTCTTTGGCGCGAGACTTCTCTTCATCGCGGCGAGCGCCGCCGAAGGCCGCGTCGAAGTTGTAGTGCCGCAGCGCGTCGAGCAGCGCCTGCGTCTTGAGCAGTCCGCAGCAGCGCTTGGTGTCGAGCACGATGGGATTAGTCCCCGCCGCTATGGCGCCTTCATTGCGCCACACGAGCAGCTCTGCCCCGGCGGAGCGGGCCATCGCATCGCGAAAAGTGAGCATCTCCGCGAACTTGAATCCGGTGTCCACATGCAACAGAGGAAACGGAATCGGGCCGGGGTAGAAGGCCTTCTGCGCCAGCCGCAACATGACGGAGGAATCCTTGCCGATCGAGTACAGCATCACAGGACGCTCAAACTCGGAGGCGACTTCGCGCAGGATGTGGATGCTCTCCGCCTCAAGCAGGCGCAGATGACTCAGGCGCGGCGGAGCGGTTGCGCTCGTTGGCGGCGGTGGCAGGGAAATCTCGCTTTCGGCGGCCGGCATGTATGACCTCTTTCAGTAATTGAATCGCTGAGGGCCAATGCTGCGGGTCCGCACACCGGCTTTTCAGCGCGGGTGCGTCTTCTGATGAATTGCGAAGGGAAATCAGAGACTAGAAAATACACCCGTCGAAGATCTTCGACAGGCAACAACAGAACCGGCTTTGGGGAGCGCTCGTCATGTGTAGGCCCATAGTAGCAAAATGCCGGGGCAAGCGCAACTCCGGCCTGCCCCGCCAGTCTTTCTTCGCTCGATGTACGCCTGAGGGAACCTCTGATTTAGTTGACGTTTTGAAAGGGCACGGCTTTAGCCGTGCCAGAAATGGCGCAAAATCAACGCGGGCTTTAGCCCCTGAGGGAAAGCTCAATGCGTAGTGGAACTTAATCAGAGGTTCCTTAGAAGAGAAACTTCAAGGCGAACTGGAGCTGCCGCGATGTGGTTGCCGTTGCGGTCATTATGTCTGCCGTGGGTGAAAGCGCCGCCTCTACGGACGGACCGGTCTGCAGGGTCGCGATGCCGCTCAGGTTCCATCCGCCCGCAATCTGCTGCGCAATCGGAGTTGCGTTTCCCAAGAGCGCACGGCCGGAGCCGATGGGCATTTGGCCAAAGTCGCTGGGATAGCGGCCCAAAATCGATGCAAAGAGGACAAGGCTGGATGCGAACAGCGCGATGGTCCATCACACCAGCCTCGTCCCGGAGTTCCAGTACGGCGTTGGCTACTTCTTTCCGTTGTCTTTGAAGTTCAGCGCAAAGTAGTAGGTCGTGTACGAGTGGCTGGTTGACACATTCGTCAGGAACTGGCCACCGCCGAAGTAGCCGATGCCGCCGCCCAGGTTGAAGTGCTTATTGAGTTCATACCAGGAGTAGCTATCGATTTCCGCGCCCACATGGCGGCCGTGGGCGGTCTTGTTGTACACGATCGAACTGCCCGAAGTGTTGTAGATCGAGTCCAGCGCCGAAGCCGCCCAAAAGTCCAGCCCCTGCACCGTGAAGGTGAGCCGCCGGTGGGGCTCAACGGTGGCTCCCACGCGCACCGATTCAATGTTCTGCCAGCCGAACAGGTCAGTGATTCCAAAGCGGTCGTGGGCTGTCGGTTCGATCGTATCGAAGGTGGAGTGCTTTCCGTTAGTTGCCGGATCGCTGTTGCCCGAGGCGTAGTCGTACTGGGTAAAGACGCGCGGCTTGGCCACTGCATCGAGGAACTGGTATGCCGCGCCTCCCTGCGCCGCCCAGGCGCCGATGCTTTGTGGTCCCACTGTGCCGCCTTCGAAGATCAGCTCCCCCCCGTAATCGAGCGCCGTGTGGGCTTGCGCCTTGAAGCGCACGCCACCAGCCTTCTCGTTCTCCTTCCCGGTGGTCTTGGCGGCGGCCGGTTCGACGACCTCTGCCGGCTGCACGCGCCACAGGAAGAATGGCTCAAGGTTCGAGTGCGGCACCAGGTCATCGATGCGGCCGTAGGCTCCGTAGATGTTGTTGCCTTCCTGATGCGGGCTCACGCCATAGGCCTGCGGCACCAAAGGCGAGGCAGCGAAAATGCCCAGGTGCTCGCGCTTCGCATTCAGGTTCAGCACCGCCGCATCGTAGGAACGGGCCTGGTTGCGCCACTCGGAGTTGGCGATGATCGTATTGTTGTAGTTGATGAGCTGTCGGCCCACGCGCAGGCTGAACCAGTGCTTGTCGGGCGCGCCGACCTCGGCGTAAGCCAGCTTCAGATCCCAGCGAACCGTGTTCGGCGGGCCGAGCGGCGGGTTTTGGAAGCCCGCACGGGCGTCCTGCACCTGCGCCGTAATCCGCAGCCAACTGGGCGTATGCAGATCCACCTTGAACCGGAAGCGGTTCAACAGGTAGGAGTCATTGGCACCCGCTTTGAAGTTATTATTGTCGTGCGCCTCATACCGGAACCGCTCCTCGGCCTGCAGATCGATCCAATGGGGCAGCTTTTCGTCAAGATAGGTCGCCGGGGCAAAGTCGTGGAAGTCATAGGGCGCCGGGTTGGCGGTAGTACGCCAGGCCGGGCCGTTCAGGAAGCTCAACGGGTTCGAGGCCGGACCGGTCATGAATACGCCATTGAACCCGGGCGTCCCGTGTTGCGTGGTGATGTCGTCCTGCGCGGCCAAGGGCCGGCCGTCCGCTATAGCAAACAAAAAAAGCATAGCAGAGATCGATAGCGGCAACAGGCGCAGAGAAGCGGACATAAAAGCATCAAGAGCTTTTGACACTTTGGATTCTCCTTTGAATCTTGGGAGCTGGATGAGTTAGGACCGTAGGTCCCTGGCCCGCATGGGGAGACAGACCTTTATCGACAGGTGGGCAGACAATAACAACACGAGCAATGCGCTGTTCCCGGCCTGCTCATTGAGCGGGCAGAGTCCTCAATAAAACCTGTGTAGATGGGCGTGAACAGGGGCATCCAGTACTCGAAAAATCAACGTGAAGCGCTTGAATTTGGGAAAGACAAAATCGCGGACAGGCCAGCGGGCGCTAGCGGAGACAGCAACAACACGCGATTTTGACGAAGAAGGTTTGCATCTCGTGAGCAACTCTGTTTTTCCAACTTAAACAACATTCGGATTCTTGTCAACAGACTGATCCCGGAATTTTCTGGGCGGAGGTTTGCGCTGAGGCCGACTTGACTTTCGCGCGGCCCGCCCCTACTATCTCTTTATGCAAGGTCAGCCCTGTTGTCGCCGCTGTACGCCGCTTCGCGCGCACAGGTGACCTGGGTCTAAAAGTCAGATCGAATCCACGGTTTCCAAATGCCCGCGATACAGCCATAGCTGTCGCGGGCTTTCTGTTTTTTGAAAGAGGGAAAATGGCTCAAATTATTCCGGAAAAAGAGACCAAGGCCCAACGTGCGGAACGCCTCAAGCGCGAGAAGAACCCGTGGGAGGCGTTCGACGAGGTGCGCGCCTTTGCCCGCCAGGGCCGCGCGAGCGTGGTCCCCGAGTGGGCTGCCACTTATTTCAAATGGTGGGGCGTCTACACCCAGGGTGACGGCATGGGCGTCACCGGCGGCAAAGGCGGCGAAGGCCTGGCTTCCGATTACTTCATGATGCGCATCGGCGTCCCCAACGGGATTCTCTCCGCCGGCCAGCTTCGCGTCATCGGCGGCCTGGCGCGGAAGTACGGACGCAACCTCGCCGACATCACCGTCCGCCAGAACATTCAGCTTCACTGGCTCACCATCGAATCGCTTCCCGAAATTGTGGATGCGCTCGACGCCATTGGACTCTCGCCCAAAGGCGCCTGCGGCGATGTGGTGCGCAACGTGACCGGCTGCCCTCTGGCCGGCGTGGCCGCCGATGAGCTCATCGACGCCTCTCCGCTCGCCGCCGAGATTTCGCAACTGCTCAAGGCAAATCCGGAGTTCTACAACCTGCCCCGCAAATTCAAAATCTCCGCCACCGGCTGCTCCTCCTGGTGCTCCTATCCGGAGATCAACGATATCGCGCTCACCGCGGTGAAACACGACGGCCAAGTCGGCTTCTCGCTCCGGGTGGGAGGAGGCTTGTCCAACGAACCGCATCTCGCCGTTCGCCTTGACGCCTTCATTCTCCCGGACCAGGCCGTCCGTGTGGCGCGCGCCGTCACCGAGATCTTCCGCGACCAGCAGGGCCTGCGCGAGAGTCGCGACCGCGCCCGGCTGAAGTATCTGTTCATGAAGGAGGGTTGGACAGCTGACAGCTTCCTGGCTGAACTTCAGTCGCGCCTCGATTTCAAGTTGCTGCCCGGTGTGCCGGAACAAGTACCCGATGAAATCCTCCGCGACCACGCCGGAATCCATCCGCAGCGCCAGCCGGGCTTGAGCTACGTGGGGGCATCCGTCCTTCGCGGGCGCCTGACCGGCGAGCAGTTGGAAGCGGCAGCCGAACTCGCCGAGCGCTTCGGCAGCGGCGCGCTCCGCGCCACCGTCTCGCAAAACCTGCTGTTCATCGATATACCCAACAGCAAGACGGCGGAACTCGCCCGCGAACTCGGCCAGAGCGGCCTCCAGGTCGATGGCTCGTTCTTCTGGCGCGGCGCCGTCGCCTGCACCGGCTCGGAGTTCTGCAAGCTCGCCATCACGGAGACCAAGGGCTTTACCCGCTGGGTGGTGGACGAACTGGAAGAGCGGCTGCCCGAGTTCGACCAGCAGCTCAAGCTCCACGTCACCGGCTGCCCCAACAGTTGCGGCCAGCATTGGATTGCAGACATCGGCATCGAGGGGAAGAAGATCAAGCACGAGGGCAAGCTCACCGACGCCTACTACTTCTGCCTCGGTGGAGCGGTGGGCCAGCACGCCGCAATCGCCCGCCCGGTGGGTTATCGCTGCCTCGCCCAGTTGGTGCCGGAAGCGATCGAACGCCTGCTGCGCCACTATCTCGCCGGCCGCGAGCCGGAGGAGAACCTGCGCGCCTGGTTCGGCCGCCATTCGAACGACGAACTGCGCGCCTTTCTGGCCGGCGAGGTTCTTGCCGCCGTCGAGCGCGACGCTCCCACCGGCCGCGTGCCGCACGGCGTGGGCGATTAGAGAAAATACCATGAGCCTTCTGCCGATCTTCCTCAAACTCGATGGCCGCCGCTGCCTCCTGGTAGGCGCGGGCACTATCGCTTTGGACAAGATCGGCAGCCTGCTCAAGACAGGCCTTCGCCTCCGCGTCATCGCCCCCGATGCGCGCCCTGAAATCCGGCAACTGGCTGCGGAAGGCAAACTCGAATGGATCGATCGCCGCTTCGAGCTTTCCGACCTTGACGGCAACTTCCTGGTCATCGCTGCCACTGATTCGCCAGCCGTCAACGCGGCTGTCTATCGCGGATCGGTCGAACTGGGCATCCTTTGCAACAGCGTGGACGATATCCCCAACTGCGACTTCTTTTTCGGCTCGATGGTCAGCCGCGGCGACCTTCAGATCGCCATCTCCACTGCCGGTGAAAGCCCCGCCTTCGCCCAGCTCCTGCGCCGCGAGATCGACAAGCTATTGCCTGAAGATCTCGGTCCGTGGCTTCAAAATCTGGGTCAACTACGCCGCGAGATTCTCAAAACGCTTCCCCGCAACGAGGACCGCAAACTTTTGCTGCATCAACTGGCCCAGCGCCCGGTCTTCCCATCCAATTCCCATGCGGCAATCCCCGGTCTTTCCGAAGGGTTCCTGCAAGAGGTTGAGGAAGATCCGCGCGCTTCCGCACAAACGGTGTACCTGGTCGGAGCCGGTCCCGGAGACCCCGACCTGCTCACCGTCAAGGCGTTGCGTCTGATCCAGACCGCCGGCGTCGTCCTCCACGACGACCTTGTTCCGCAGGCGATTCTCGAACTGGCCTCACCCTCGGCTGAAGTTCTCAACGTGGGCAAACGCTGCGGCAGCAAGACCATCACCCAGGACGAAATTAACCAGTTGATGATCGAACACGCCCGCCTGAATCGCAGTGTGGTTCGCCTCAAGAGCGGCGACCCGCTCATCTTCGGCCGCGCCGCCGAAGAGATGGCTGCCCTCGCCGAAGCGGGCGTGCCTTTCCAGATCGTCCCCGGAATCACCGCCGCCTTCGCCGCCGCCGCTGCCGTTGGCTGCTCGCTCACCAGCCGCAACAGCGCGTCCAACGTGATCTTCTCCACCGGCCACCACGCGCAGTCGCAACCGGACAGCCGATCGTGGTGCGCGCCGCTGCCCCAACGAGAAGAGGCGACGCGGGTGGTCTATATGCCTGGCCGTGACCTGAGCTTGCTAGCTCAGCAATGGCTCGACGAAGGACTTCCTTCCGACTTCCCCTGCGCCGTCGTCTCACGCGTCGCTCAGCCCGGCCAGCAGGTTCGATGCACCACGCTCGCCGCGCTGGGAGACGCCGAACCCACCCTCGCGCCCAGTCTGCTCATCGCCGGCTGGGCTCTACGAGAGTCCTCCGCAGCGTTCCTGTGCCTCGCCAAAATTCCATCCGGGCGAAATGGAGACTCGATTTTAAGCGGGAAGTCCATTCCTGAGGAGATTTTCGACTGAAGGGAGAGGCATTCAGTGACCACGAATCGTCACTACGACGATATGGCTCAGTCCGCAGGAGTTCGACGGCACACCTCTCCTATAAGTCATCTTCAGTTCTGCGGCGAGATGTGCGAAACTCTGACTCAGGCTGCAAGGTCGTAGCGATGATGCAAGCTGCCGAACCTTGGCGTCGCTATGATTCTGCTATCCGCTCTGGAGTTACTCACTGCTTTACGACCGGCAGATGTTTACCTGGAGAACTGATTATAAAGCTCTTAAAGCGTTGCGGGAAGGCGGTGTTGTGCTTGGCCAATATTCGATTCGGCCGGAAAAGGGAATGTTTTCTGCTTGGAGGAGCCTTGGAATCAGTGATCCTTCACTCCAACATGGGGGCAACGCCAAGACATCGGAGAAGTGTTGCAGAGCCAACCTGCGGCAACTGACGCGCTTTTCTCATTGTTCCGCCACGCAAAAAACCTCAGGCAGTTTCCTGACTGTAGTCGATTTTGTAGCTGTCAGAGCACCCAAGAACCACAAGGATCAACAAGGTTAAGTAGGAATACGGTAAACAATTCAACCAAAAGCACTTAAGTTCACTCAATTTCAACAGGATTCAACAAACGATTTGACCTGCTTTGGGAGCAGAGGTGTTGAAGTCTATTGAAATCTGTTGAACCGTGCTGTTGGCGAGGAAGTAAACCCGCCAAATGATACTTCAGACCGTAAGCGTCGTTTTGGTTCCCACAAGCCGACTTGAACGAAGCCCGCTTCGCAGCTCTTGGCTCGGACCTCTAAAGTATATTTGTTGGCCCGTTTTACTGCATTTCAGCATATTGTTTTTATGGAGACCGGCTCACCCTTGATCAAAACGATCTCGTGGCTCGGCTCAGCCGTCACTTCGTAAAAACTCCTTCCATCAGGCAGATAGATGCGCACAGGTTCGGGCAGCTTCTGGAGCTCAGTCACGAGATCCTGCCGGACCGAAACCTCAATGCTTTCATGGAGCGTCACCTGTACGCGCACGATGGCTTCCTCCGCTTCGCTCCGCGATGCACGACGCCCGTCCCGCCGCACCTGGATCGTCTGAAGAACCGCCGCGACGGCGGCACAGACGGCGGAAACAACGCCGGCCACTGCTCCTAATGTGGCCGGGTCAAATCGCCGTGACCGTTGGTCGTCGACTTCGTGGACAACCGCCTCTGGCGCAACTTGGCGAATCGCGGCCGCTACCGCCGCATGTTCCTCAGGAGATAGGCTGATACAGTCAAGTAGGATGTTCACATCAGGTCTCCGGACCTCTTAGAAGTGATCAATGGATGTATCATAGCCGTCGCCCAGAATACGCTGGAAATACGACGGCTCCGCGTCGGGGGTGAACGTTTCGGGTAGTGTCTTTCGCAATGCCCGAACGAAATGTTTGGAGTTCTGAACCGATCCGTGCCGGGCGAGATCGTCGAGGACGCTCGCTGAGATAATGTGATAAATCAATGGAAGGTTGACTCGTGCGCTACGATTGTCCTCAATGCGCAGAAAGTCAATCCCTCCGGGATTGACTAGGAGCGGCGGCAAGGACACAGATACGAAACGGTTCCACGGAGGTGGAAAGTAAAGCTGCGGCTCGTAAAAAATGCTAGGATGATCGCTTCTGAGTCTCAGCGCCGCGAGAAAAAAGCTGCGCTGGAATTCATGAACGACGGAATCCGGACCGGGCAAGATAGCGTCGCTCCGGTCGAGAACGGTCTGCTTCGCAGGCTCTTGGGTCAGTTCCACAATCCGATGGCATGCCGCATGCCAGTGTCGGTTCGAATCCAACCCGTAGGCCTGGTACGCGACTTCGTAGGCTCCATGAAGCGACTCCGGTATTGAGAGGCTCCCTGATGCAAGCCGCTGAACGGCACGCTGGAACGCAAGGCCGGGGTAGATCGCATCCCACTGGAGCTCTAGGCAGTCTGGGCACAGAAACGGGTCAACAAAACAGAGGAGAGCGCACTCCTGCAACGCTCCGGATAATGGATGATCGAAGGATATTCCAAGATGCGCGCGTGCATAGTCACTGGCGATTCCCACATTCTCACCGCCGCGACTACGACGGGCATGAATATCTTTCAAAACCCGTCAAACCAAAACCCGGAGAAATGATGCACAATATCACTCCCAGGTGGGCCAAATCAAATGGTCAAAGTGGGCCACGCCGGAATAGCGAACTCAGGCGCTTCATGCAAATGGCGCAGACTCGTTTCGACTGTATCCATGACCTCATCCAGGGTGTTGAAGATTTGATTGCGTATATCGTTTTCGCGAATGTACTCCCAGACGTGTTCGGCCGGGTTCAACTCCGGCGAGTAGGGCGGCAGGGCAAGAAATCTCATGTTGGCCGGAACAGTCAGTTCATGGGCCGTGTGCCAACCGGCTCCATCCAAAAACATAACGCAGAAGTCGTTGGGAAATTGCGCTGCAGTCTGGGCCAGAAAGATGCTCATCAAGCGGGCATCTACCCAGGGCAAAATCATCGAAGACATCTGCCCGTCGGTGGGGCAGACGGCCACATAGGCGTACACGTATTCGCGGACCAGTTGGCTGCCGACAACGGGTCGCAAGGGCAACGGCGCCCAACAACTTAGCGCGTCGCTGATGCGTCCGAAACGGCCCTCGTCTTGAAACAGAACACGCATCCGAGTGCCAGAAGGAAGGCTCTGGGCTATGGTGTCGAGTGTTTGAAGGAGTTTTTTTTGAAGGCTTCGGCAAGCGCCGGATCCTGCTTGGCGTGATGAGGGCGCGGAGCCAGTTTGCGCCATTGATGACGATGCAGAAGACCGTAGATGTAGTCGATGGAAACCTCTTGCCCGAGCTTTTTCGCAAGTGCGGAAGCAAGCTGTTTGGCGGTCAGCAGATCGCCGCTTTCGGCCTCTGATAGATGCTCGGCAAGGAAGGCTCGTTCCTCATCCAAAGTCATCAGCCCCCAGCGTCTTCCGCCTCGCCCTTTGCGGTCGAGCCCTGTGGGTCCAAGCGAGTTGTACTCGGCTACCCACTTCCAAACCGCCTGCGTTGAAACCGCCAGCAGATCGGCCACGCGATGCGCGGCAAATGGCCCCGCATGGGTCAGCCAGATCGCCAACCGCCGCTGATATGCCATTTGTCGGGAGCCTCCTTGACCCAGGCGACAAGTTGCTTCACCGTAAACCACGGATTCAAAGAGGACGGCTTGCGCATCAGTATACCCCTGAGAACAGGGTGCCATTACTCTATGTCTGTTGTCAGACCGGTATCATTCCTCTGAAACTGTTTGTGATTGGGCGCAATTTGCGCCGGATATGCAAACCCAGGCTCCGCCCGGGGCGACTCTAGCCAAGAGTACCAGGCAAAAGGGAGCCTTCAGCGATACGCAGCTGCGCCGGGTATGGCTCCGGGAATACAATGCGTATTGCCGGGCAGAAACCTCGGCCCAACCGCCAAGGGAAACGGCGGTGGCTTGTGGCCGGTTGGTTTGATTGCGATGCGTCCCAGTGGGACATTCCAACTCTGGCTCCGGGTATTCGAGCTTATCTTGCAAGGATTCTGAAATCCTTAGTGAAGATAGGCCATGGAGAACACAGGTGTCGTGAGGTTGCTCCGATGAAATTCCAATGAATTTCTGATGGATAATATGCTATTGATTCCATGTGTTTATCGGGTGCATTGCCATGCACATTGACCGCAAATCATCGTTCGCGCTGAAAGACTGGATCGTAGAACCCGAGTTCAATCGACTGTCTCGGGGCAAAACCATCCACCGGGTCGAACCCAAAGTGATGAGCGTCCTGCTTCAGTTGGCGGGCCAGGCGAAGTGCGTCGTTTCAAAAGAGGAGATTCTCCGCGCCATCTGGCTTGACACCTTTGTGGGCGAGGATGCCCTGACGCGCTGCATTTCGGTCTTGCGACACATCCTGAAGGACGATCCCCACAATCCCCGGTTCATCAAGACGGTTTCCAAGGCTGGCTACTGCTTGCTGGTGACAGCGCGCCCCCTGCAGCGTCCCGCCGCCGATCTTCCACGTCCAGATTCTCCCGGGTTGCCGGAGGGGCGGGAAGGCCCACCTGCAACTGCCGTTGCTGGGGAGGCCACGCCCGCTGCTTTGCCGAAGAGTCAGGCGGCCGGAGAGCGAAGGACCGGAATCCGCATCGCAGCCTCGGCGCTTGCCTTGGCGCTGGCAATTGGACTCGCGATCTGGGCGGTGCATGCGACGCGGGTCAAATCTACACCTTCCGCGATCCGGATCTTTCAGTTTACGACCAACGCCGGCGAGCAAAGCCGTCCGGCCTGGTCGCCGGACGGCAAGCGGCTGGCCTTTGTCTGGGCAAAAGAGGATGGCGGCAGCCAGAAAATCTACATCAAGGAGCTGGGCAGCGAGACACTGCTCCAACTCACCGGCCTATCCGACTACGAATACAGCCCCGCCTGGTCGCCAGACGGCAAGCAGATCGCCTTTCTCTCCTTGTCGGAAGCCGGCCTGGGACTCTGCGTCGCATCCCTGGATGATTCGCATTCCGTGCGCAAGGTTTATGTTCCTGGTGAAACCAAGCGCTGGGAGGATGGCGCGCTCTCCTGGTCTCCAGATGGCAAGAGTTTGGTTCTGGTCGATCACATTGGGGCACAAGCAAGTTCGTCGATCTATCTGATCGATGTGGAGACCCTTCGTACTCGCGCCCTGACCACTCCCCCGCCCGGCTGGGAAGGAGATATCGACCCAGTCTTCTCGCCGGACGGAGAGAAGATCGTCTTCCTGCGCGCGACCGAAAGCTGGGACACAGAACTGTACTGGGTTTCCACCGCCGGGGGAGCAGTCCACCAGATCACGCATGACGGTAAGTTGATTCACGGAATCGCATGGTCCTCGGACAATCGATCCATCATCTTTTCCTCCAATCGGGCTAGCGAGGATGCCCTTTGGAAGGTCTCTCTGAAGAACGGCGCGCCGCAGCGCTTGCCGGTGGGAACCGAGAATGCCACCCAGCCAGCCATCTCGCCGAATGGAAACGACCTCGCCTTTGTACAAGGCTCGGCAATCTTCGGCATCCAGCGCATTACGGTGTCGGGCGATTCGCGCGAAACGAAAGAGACGCAGATTGTCTCTTCCAGCGCGCAGGATTCCGCTCCCAGCCTCTCTCCCGATGGCGCGCAATTTGCGTTCCAATCCTGGCGCTCTGGATCTCGGCAAATCTGGGTCTCTTCCATCGACGGTCAATCGATGCGGCAACTGACGCGGCTTGACGGCGTTATCTCCGGCCCAGGCAGTCCGTCATGGTCTCCCCAGGGCGGCCGGATTCTCTTCGATGCGAGAATCTACGGGCATGCGCACATCTTTGCGATTTCTGCCACTGGCGGCAGCGCGACACAAATCACCTTTGGAGATGTCAACGATATCGTTCCGCGCTGGTCGGCTGACGGCCGCTCCATCTACTTTCGCTCCAACCGCGGCGGGCGCTGGCGGCTTTGGAAAGTTCCGGAGTCGGGCGGAACGCCGCAACCAGTGACCAGCGACGACGGGATCGCCGGCCAGGAATCGCCGGACGGCAAATGGCTCTACTTTGCACGCGATGATGAGAACGGTCTGTGGCGCATGCCGGCAGCGGGAGGCGAGGCTGTCCACATTCTCGATCAGCCGATGGCGTGCTACTGGGGCTATTGGGCGGTGAGCCGAAGCGGCGTCTATTTTCTGGACCAGAGACAATCGACGCCGTCGATCTCCATTTATGATCCCGTCACGCAAAGAATTACCGGCATTGCGAAGCTGAATCGGCTGCCGTCGGCCTCTGCAGGATTGAGCCTGCTCCCTGATGGGCGAGATTTTCTCATCAGCGACAAGCACGACTCGGGCAGCCATATCTTCATTGCGCAAGGCGTATTTTAGCGTGGCTTTTGGGAGGAGAGGGCCGGGGGTTCGAATCCCTCCGCCCCGACCAGCATAAGTTAGAAGATGTTTGTGAGGCGCAGGGCAAAGCTTCTTGATGGCCCAATGGCATTGCCGGAAAACAGGCCGCCGAAATCCATCACATTCAGAACGTTATTCAGATTCTGGCCATCCGCCTGGAAGCGGATCTTCACGCGGTCGGATTTGTAGATGTCCGCGCCCGCGGAAGCATTCGCCAGAAAGGTTGGATAGATTCGGCCGCGAGCGAAGTTAATGCGATTCAGGACCTGCTGACCATACTGAGCGAGCACAGTGGCCGGATCGCCATCAAAGTCGAAGGGCAAGCCGGTATCGTATTGCACTCCGAATGCGGCCCAGATCCGCGGCGTCGCCTGATAGCGGACGCGTCCGCGGACGGTATTCCTCTGGTCTTGCGTGTCCGGAGTGTGCCCGGTCAACTGAGACGCAGCCTGACTGGCATTGGAGCCGAAGAACAATCCGCCGGTCACCGGAAGCCACGCGTTGCCGACAATATAGGAGTAACTTCCGAAGCCGGAAAAACGATGCCAGTCGGGAATCTCAATCTTCCCTTCGGCGCCGTAAAGAATCGCTTTCCGAAAGGCGATAGGAAAGCTGATCGTGGTGTTGAAGATCTGACTGTCATCGGCATAATTATCGACAACTCTTCTGAAGTAATTGCTTCCCAGCTTCAGATGCCCGAAGAATGCCTTGTTCAAGCCGGCTTCGTAATAATCTCCCTGCGATGGCTGAACGGGAAGATTCAGGAAGCCCGCGGGATCGATACTCGCGACCACGGGCGAACTTGTCAGAAGGATGTTTTCGAACGACGGTGTCTGGAAGATTCGGTCATAAGAGAAGTGCAGGGCCGCATCGGCTTTTTGAAAGTAATGGGAAATGGCAAGCCGCGGCTGCAAGGCCTGCCGGTTGAGAAGCAATTGATAGTGGTCCCAGCGCAAGCCGGCATTGATGGTCCAGTTGTGAAGCCGGATCAGATCCTGCACATAGACCGACTGCTCCAGATCCGGGCGATTGGCCTGGTATGCAAAAGTCAGCGGTGAACCAGGGTCGAATTGCGTGGGGTCAGTGATGTTGTAGTTCAACATCTCATTCAGAAAGGTGTTGTCCGACTCAACGCCAGCCTTCCACTCGTTTCGGCCGTGATTCACCGTCACGCTGGCTTTGAAGTAGCCCTCGCGAAACCAGTTGTGCTGGAAGACGACGATCGGTGTCGATTCCGGGTTGGAGTAGAAATCATTCGAGTTGTCGCGAACCATCCCGCGCATCTCGCCTGTAGATTTGGATGAGAAGATGTGCTCGTAGGAGGCGACTCCCATGGTTTCAAAGTTGTCGGCATTTTGGCGTTGCCCTGCCGCCTGCTGCACCATTTCATTCGGAATGTCATAGCGCGCGAGCTCATGGCGCGCGATCAACCGAACACGATCGCTCGCCGTCAGCTCCCGCGCGTAATCTAAAGAAAAATCGCCGACGGTGCCGGTATTCGAAAAGTTCTGGGGAACAACAGGATTCAAGTAGTGTTCCGTCATGCTCCCGCTTGCGCTGCCCCCAAGCGTATTCCTGCCCCAGACATACTGCCCCTTCCCGAATGCGCCGGCCGAATCGAAGCTGCCGCCGGAGAGGGAGACCTGACCATGGAGGCCAGCCTGAGAATCTTGAAGAGTGTTCACTTCAACGATGCCACCCATCTTTCGGCCATACTCGGCGGGAATCCCGGCTGTATAGATGCTCATCGATTCGACGTCGTCCGCCTCAATCTCCGGTCCAAAACTCGGGGAGCGATTGTCGGTCAGCGGTATGCCATCGACGACAAACTGCGTCTGATACTCCGATCCGCGGGGATGCAGCACCGCATTGCCTTCATAGAGCCAGCCGGGCTGCGAGTTGACCAAATCCTGAAGGCCGCGGCCTGGAACTGAACTGAGCCGGTCCTGGATAAACCCCGCGCCGACCTGGCTGACGGAACCTGCCTCGTCCGGATTGCTGAGTGTGTTGGCCGCACGTACGGTGATCGATTCATTCACCTCAGGCAGTTGAAGCTGGATCTTCACAACGGTCGGCAGCGATGAGCGAATCTCGATCGATTCGGATTTGGCCGCAAAGCCCGGTTGTTTGATTTCAAGCTCGTATGTGCCAAACGGAAGACGCTGCACATCCAGATCTCCCAGATCGCTGGTCGCCAGAGCATTTCGATATTGATTGGCCCGGCTGACGATCTGAACCGTGGTTTTAACGCCCAGACCGGCGGGGTCGATCACGTTGAGGCGCAATTCACCTCGATTAGTTTGGCAAAGCAGCGGTACGGCAGAAAAGAGGAAGAAGGCCGTGAATCTCTTCATTACGAGTCAACCCCAGGGAATCTGATGGTCAATCTGTAGAAACGCGGAAGGGAACGCAGAACTCATCTTCTTTCGCATGTGGATCGGAGTACGGGCAGCAATTTACAGGCATGCATTTCAGCGATTCTCCAGCCCACCGATCCGGATCGTGAGACCAAACCGCTCCGTTCGGGGCATGGCCAGTGTGGTAGTGGGGGTCTTGGAAACCTCGATCTGGCGGTTAAGAAGGTTTTCACCTGCGGCAAAGAACTGGAAGCGCTTGCCGAAGTCATGCGAAGCATAGGCGTCGAGACGGAAGTAGCCATGCAGCAGGAAAAGATTGGCATCATCGTCGTACTGATGTCCGCTCAGGCGAGATTGAATATTGAGAGATCCGAGCGCTTGACGCTGGGCGCGCAGATTCATCGTCGCCATGTTACGGGCCACTTCGGGAATCCAGTTGCCTAGGTCCTGGCTGCCCTGGGTTACCGTTGCGTGCGCGTATTGGTATCCGCCATCGGCAGCAAGCCAGTGGAGCGGCCTGAGTTCGAAGTCCAGGGAGATTCCGCGGCTCTCGATCTGTCCCAGATTCTCGCGCTTCAGAAGGATAGGCGAACACGTCGGACAGGTTGTGATCGCGACGATGGGCCTGTTGACCTGGGTGAGAAAGTAGCTGGCGCGGACACTGCCCCAGTGGCGCTCGGTTGCCAGTCCACTCTCCCAGCCAGTAGCGCGCTCGCTGAGCAGGTTCCCGTTGGGAGTCGTCAGTTTATTGCCTACCTGAGTCGAGCGGTAAAGCTCGTTGGGCGTAGGCGTGCGGAAGGCTCGAAAACCAGATGCCGAGATCGACCAATGAGTGAAGATTCTTCTCGATAAGCCAATGCGAGGATCGAAGAACCGCTGGTCGAATTGCGACGGCTGGGTAGAGGATGGCGTCCAATCCCCTCCGTTCCAGAGGAGTTGCTTGCCATCAAAGTTCTGGAACCAGTCCATCCGGCTGGAGGCGGTGAGCGTCCATGCCTTGTGTACCCACATTGCTTCAGCATAGGCTGCGGAATCTCTTTGATGGTCGTGCAGGTTAGTTAGGGTAGCTGTACTGCCAAAGCTCTGCTCCCGGTCCCAAACGCGCACATCGTGAGTATCGGCTCCCGCGACCAGCAACAGTCCGGCGCCGAGGGGCTGGCTCCAATAAGCCACCGCACCCAATTCGTTGTATGGCGTAAGCGAGAATTTGGTCAGCGCCTCGCTGTTGCGCAAGGTCGTGGGATTCGCGATCTGCGAAAAGGTCTGGCGGTAGCGTTCCGTCGAGCCATAGATCCGCGCAATCAGCGAACCGCCGCGGGGAGCCTGCCAGTCGCCGCCAGTCGAGTAACGCCAGAGGCGGGTTCCGTTGGTCTGATCGGGAGTGCCATTGCCGCGCGCTTCGTTGAAGCCACTGCCGCGCAGCATGAGCCGGAGCGGACCGCGAACACGCTCGGCCATCGCCATGCCGTTCTGGCTGTGAACGTTGCTGGCGATGTCCACCGGCCCGCGTTGTGCCGGCGCCTCTTGGATATATCCATCCGTGCCCAGTACTCCGCCAGAGGTCAACAGGCCCCAGGAGCCGCGCTTGGATTGGAGCATGAGGCTGTCGTCGTATGTACCCTCTGCGCCATAACTTGACCTGAGTTCTGCCTGATCGGAGACGGGCCGCACCGGCAGCAGATTGACCACGCCGCCAATGGCGCTCGATCCATAGAGATCGCTGCCGCCTCCGCGCATCAGCTCAATGCTCCGGATCGCCAGCTCCGGTTGCTCCAGCCAATGGATGGTTCCCGCAAAGGCATCGTTCAGCGGCACATCGTCCTGGATGACCAAGGTTCGGCTGGCCGAAGTGGAACCCAGGGCGCGCAGACTGATTCCCTGTGAAGAAGGGTTGGCAACCAAAGAGCTGGAGCGGCGGAAAAGTTCGACGCCTGGAAGTTGCCGCAGCTCTCCATCCAGAGTTACAGCTGCCGTCGTGTCGAGTGCGGTTTGAGTCAGCAGGCGCGTCGTAATGGGGCTGTCAAGTAAGCCAAGCGGAGCGCGATATGCGGTTACGGTCACTTGTTCGGATTTGGCGGCAGGCTCCAATTGAACGACCGTTGCAGTACTGAGTTCGAGGGATTTCTCAACAAAGCCTGGTGCATTCACACGCAGAATGCATGGGATGGAACAGGCAACGCTGATTCGGCCAGAATAATCGCTCCGCCCGAGGAGCGTGCCTGCGGAGTCAGTGACCGTAGCCCCTTGTAGCGCAGCGCCACGGCTATCTTCGACCGTGATGGTCACCATGGTTTGCGAATGAAGGCTTGCCGGGGCCAGAAGCATCCCGATTAGCGCCAGAGCGCATGTCATTCTATTGGAATTCAACCACAGTGCTTGTCGTCTCATTTGGTCTCCTGGCGCATTCTGTGAAGCCATCGTGGCATATCTAATGTGAGCTCCGTCCAGTGCGATTTCAAAAATGACAGGTGAGTTCTATGAATCTAGCAAGATAATTCACGCTATTTCACCTCTTCGACCTGCGGAATGTAAGGTATAAGTCGCAACAGGTCGTCACCGAAACGGAACATTGCACGTAGCTGCACCGCACATCCACAAAAGTTCAATTGGCGGCGCACCGGAAACCGTGACAGGCGGGACCACAGCCGCCGCCATTGTTGCCGCGGCTCGAAGCGCGGGCAATCTGTGCGCTGTCATACCAGGAGCCCCCGCGGCCCACTCGGAACTTCCCGGTTTGAGGCCCGTGTGGATCAATTGCGTCCGCAGCATCGTATGAACCATACCAATCCGCTACCCACTCCCGTACGTTTCCCAGCATGTCGTAAGCACCGAAGGCATTCGGCTGCTTCTGCGCGACCACGTGGGTTGCAGATGCGGCGTTGGCGTTATACCAGGCGATGTCCTTGACCGCGGCATAGCGCGCTCCCGCAGCGCCGCCCCGCGCCGCATATTCCCATTCGGCCTCCGTTGGGAGCCTCATCTTAATGCGCTCACAATAGGCCTTGGCGTTGTCCCAAGTTACCTCTTCGACTGGCAGCTGCGCTCCGTGATATTTGCTCGGGTTGCTGCCCATCACTTTGAGGTACTCCGCCTGTGTAACAGGGGTCTGCCCGATCCAGAACCCTCTGGTAAGAGTCACAGTGTGCGCGGGTTTTTCGTTATCGAAACATTCGGAATCACCCGGCGAACAGCCCATCTGAAAAGTGCCCGAAGGAATCCAGACGTACGTCAGGCCGTCAATTCGATTCACCTTCGTTCGTCCATGCGCCGCGACAGGCGTCCGCGCTACTTGCCAGGCGAAAGCCACCGTCAAGACTATCAGGATCAGCAGCCGCCTTTGTCTCCATATCCAGTGCGCACACCACCAGCATGTCATGGTCGGCCTCTTCTCTCCATACTTATTATAGAGGCAACCCGCGGAAAGCAGAGATGGACGAATCCGTGTATCTCTGCCATCCGCGGGTCTTGGCTTCTCAGCGCTTAGTCAATTTCTATCCCGCTGATGAGCGCGTTGTTCGTCACCGACGTGAACGTTATCGCGCTCAGGCCGACGACATGAACTGCCGCCGGCCTGAGTTGCTTGAGTTCGTCTTAGCGGATTTCAAGACCCGCAACAGAAGGTTGATTGACTGCGCCGCTGGTGAAGGCGACCACGATTTGGCCGCTGCTGTTGGCCGTGGCCGTGAACGACTTGACCACAGCGATGTATTCTCCTCCGGCTGCGGCATAGACGTCAAAGTTGGTGAGCACATTTGTGCCGTTGATGGCCACGTTGAACTCAC
The DNA here is from genome assembly GCA_003170825.1 of Acidobacteriaceae bacterium. GTDB lineage: Bacteria > Acidobacteriota > Terriglobia > Terriglobales > Acidobacteriaceae > Telmatobacter. Next base: position 8,599 of record PMYL01000022.1, on the reverse strand, counting down.
GGCTTGCCGCAGCGGTGAAGTAGATCTCGGCGAAGTGCAGCAGAACGGTGTGCTGGCTGTTGGCCACCATGCCCGGAATCGTATAGGTGAAGGTTCCGTCACGCTGGGTCTGATACACCGCCATCGGCGCCGCATTGGCGCCGACCGCGATGGTGCTAATGGAGTGCGTGGTAGGGGTGGAAGCCCCTCCGCCGGTGAAGTCTTCATCCGCGGCAAAGGAAGCGTCGCCGCCGCCCGAGTTGTTGACCGCCGGACCTTCAAAGTTGATGGCTATGAAGTCCCCGCCGGAACCGCCTGTCTGCGTGGTGGCGCTGGCCTGGTTCGAGGCCGCCGAGGCGCCGAACGAGTCGAGCGCTTCAACCTTGTAGTAGTAGGTCGTCGAAGCGGCAAGGCCGCTGTTGGTGTAGCTGGTGCTGGTCACGCCGCTGGCGATCAGGTTGCCCGATCCCGGCGTGAATCCGCTGGTGGTGCTGCTGTAGACGTTGTAGCCGCTGATGGTGCAGTTGGCCGGTGGGGTCACCGCCGTCCAGGTCAAGCCGATGGCGCTGGAGGATTGGGCTGTCGCCGCCAGATTAGTTGGCGCCGAAGGAGCCGCGGAGCAACTGCCGCCGGACGATGTAAAGGCGAAGTAGTTGAGGTTCCAGCCAGGATTGTCCTGGTCGAAGGTCAAGATCTGCGTGCCCGCCGGGAGCGTGACCGTGCCCGTCACGTTCTCCCATGTTTGCCAGCCGCCGGTCGCAGGCACATTGATGTTGCCGCTCAGATTGGTCCCCGACGAGTTGGAGATGTGGAATGCGTCGGTCACAGCGCCGATAGCTGCAACACGGAACGTCACCGTGTAAGTTCCGGCAGTGGTCACGCTCACCGTGTACTTGAACCACTGGCCGGTTGCAGTCCAACCGAGGTTATAGCCCCCACCGGTATCGGTGGTCACCTCAAGATCCACGCCGTCGGAGCGGTAGCTGTTGCCAGTCCCGTTCGTCGACGTGACGTCATAGGCAACGCCCTGTCCGCCAGTATCGTAGTTCTCGGCTTGCACCGTGCCGGGAATCGCCGCGGGCCTGCCGCCGTAGGGTCCTTCAGTCGTCGAGCCGCTACTCGTGGTAGCGCCCGCCTGTGTCGAGGCCGCCGAGGCGCCGAACGAGTCGACCGCTTCAACGACGTAGTAATAAGTTGTCGAAGGCGCAAGCCCGGCGGCGGAGTAGGTCGTCCCGCTCACATTGCTCGCTATCAGGTTGCTCGACGACGGCGTGAAGCCGGAAGTCGTGCTCTCGTACACGTTGTAAGTAATCGAGCAGCCGGAGCCGGCGGTGCTCGCCGTCCAGCTCAAGTTAATCTGGCTCGAGGATGCTGTTGTTGCCGTCAGGTTGCCCGGTACCGTGGGTGCTGCCGTGCAGTTTACGACTACGGGTGACCCATAAGCGATGAGGGTGTTGCCAGAGGGAACGTACACCTTGCCGTTGGCTATGGCGATGTATTGAAACATTCCCGGTCCTGAACCCGTCGAATCACCCGAGGTTTGGTTGCTGTTCCAGTAGTCCGCCGCGGACACATTCACCGGATTCATTGCGTGGAGTTCGTTCCCTCCATACGCCCACAGGATGGCATTCGTGCCGGTGGGCGTAGACGAGAGGGCCAGGGTGCCTCCGGCCGTGAATGTGGATTGCTCGCACGGACCGCTGCCGGTGCTTCCCCCCGAATAGCAAAACTGCTGGATGGCACTTCCGCCTGGCCAGACGTAGGCGTACTGCGCGCTGCCGGAATTCCATGCGATCGGGGAATGGCCTACGGCGCCGTTCGCGCTGTAAGTATTTATGGCGGCAGCGCCAAGATTGGCATCGTTCACGAGATACAAGGCGCCATACTTCGTAGGCCCAATGAAGATCTTGCCCCCGGTGCCGGGCATAATGACCATACCGCCGCCGTTCAGGTCGGCGTCACCGTTGCTATTCCCTTGCGCGTTTGGCGGCAGGTAGGAGGACTCCACGGTGCCGAGATTGGAGGGGCTTAACTGCACGATGCTCATCCCGTAATTCCCGCCGCCTATCGTGCCGTTGCCCGTTGCGACGAAGATGCTCGTCCCGTCATAGATGACGCCATCGCCGCCCTGCCAAATGCCGCCCTCGTTTCCGCCGGCGCAGGTGTCGCACCATACGCCGTTCTGGGAGAAGCCAGAGCCGGTCGTGTATTTGTAGCCGATCAGCCAGCCATGGTAGGTGCCAGAGTCCGTCATGTGGCAGTACGAGGTATAAATGGTGCCGTTGACGTCCAATAGCGCAGCGCGTGCATTCTCTTGGGCCGAATCGAAGCTGTCTCCACCGGCTGAGGCCGAGATGGTCACCGGGCTCCCGGTTAGCTCGGTTCCGGCAAGCACGTCAATCGCATGCAATTCGTTCGTATTGGTGCTGCTGCTCTTGGTCACCACGAAGAGCGCCCCGTGCGGACCCAAAGTGGGGTCCACCACAGGCGTCGACGTGGTAAAAGCCGCGTTGGTCCCCAAGCTCAATTGCCAGAGTTTGGCTCCTGTGTCGGCGTTGAATGCCCAGGCGCTCGTTGCGCCCGTGCCCTCGGCCGACGAGGTGCTAACCAAAAGGACGTTGGTCGGATAGCCAGTCACGCTCACTCCGCCTAGAACTAGCGCCTGTCCCATAACGGGGTCATCGAGCGACATCGTAAAGAGCTTGTGGATGGTGGAGGTCGGGGTAAGGTGGGTCTCATTGCTGTAGACTCCATCGCGCTCGGTATCCGCGTGTTGGGTCAAGACGCTGACCTGTGCGCCGGCCGATGCCGAGAGGAAACACACGAACGTGAACGCCAGAAAGACAAACGCGGCGATCTTACCCAGGGGGAGAATCGCGCCACCTTCGCGCGATGTGAGAGATGCAAAACCACGTTTCTGAACCATGTTCATTTCTCCTTGTACTTGTGCCCAACCAGCCTGCTAGTCAATTTCTATCCCGCTGATGAGCGCGTTGTTCGTCACCGACGTGAACGTTATCGCGCTCAGGCCGATGACATGAACTGCCGCCGGCCTGAGTTGCTTGAGTTCGTCTTAGCGGATTTCAAGACCCGCAACAGAAGATTGATTGACTGCGCCGCTGGTGAAGGCGACCACGATTTGGCCGCTGCTGTTGGCGTTGGCCGTGAACGACTTGACCACAGCGATGTATTCTCCTCCGGCAGCGGCAAAGACGTCAAAGTTGGTGAGCACATTTGTGCCGTTGATGGCCACATTGAATTCACGTTTCCCCGCCGCGGTGAAATAGATCTCGGCGAAGTGCAGCAGGATGGTGTGCTGGCTGTTGGCCACCATGCCCGGAATCGTGTAGGTGAAGGTTCCGTCACGCTGGGTCTGATACACCGCCATGGGCGCCGCATTGGCGCCGGCCGCGGTCGTACTAATGGAGTGCGTGGTCGGGGTGGCTTTTCCGCCGCCAGTGAAGTCCTCGTCCGCGGCAAAGGAAGCGTCGCCGCCGCCCAAGTTGTTGACCACCGGACCTTCACAGTTGATGGCAATGAAGTCCCCGCCGGAACCGCCGGATTGCGTGGTGGCTTGCGCTTGCGCCGAGGCAGGCGATGAGCCGTACGAGTCAAGCGCCTCTACCTTGTAGTAGTAGGTGGTCGAAGCGGCAAGGCCGCTGTTGGTGTAGCTGGTGCTGGTCACGCCGCTGGCGATCAGGTTGCCCGAGCCAGGCGTGAAGCCGCTGGTGGTGCTGCGGTAGACGTTGTAGCCGCTGATCGAGCAGTTGGCCGGAGGGGTCACCGCCGTCCAGGTCAGACCGATGGCGCTGGAGGATTGGGCTGTCGCCGCCAGATTGGTTGGCGCCGAGGGAGCCGCGGAGCAACTGCCTGAGCCTGGCACGAATTGGATCACCGCGGCCGATGCGGGCGACAAGTTCAGTGTGGCTGTGCCGCCAGATACGGAAACCGGCTCAGACGTGCCGCTCCAGATTCCGTTAACACCGACCTCCCCGCCACCCAGGGTGATTCCCTTCGTTTGGGAATCGTCGTTATTCGGCGCTTGCATAAGCCACATATCTCCGTTGGAGTAATTCCCGCCGAGATTGATGGTCAGGTCCGCAGTGATTGAGCCGGTTTCGTGCGTCTTATTGATGATTGTCACCCACAGGCTGTTGTCGGATGCGAGAACCCCGTAAGCCGTGAGGTCCATACCGGAGGGATTCGACAGGGTCACAGGCACGATGCGCCCATGCCCGCCCAGCTTGAATGCCAGCGGGCCATACGCCCCTGGATGAACATTGTAGCCGCCCGTGGTTGTGATGAAGAACGAATAATAGGCGGTGCCCCCCGACACGGTGTCTCCCGTGTGAAAGTTGAGGCCTTCGGCCTTTTCACCCGCCCACCAGTACATATAATCCAGGTCCCAGAGCGCCTCCGCGAACGTGTTGCTGCAGCCCGAGGATCCGCCGTTATAGAAACTGTTGGTTTCCGAAATGCGGTAGCTGAGCCCCTCGCTCAGCACGGTGGGGACATATATGTTGGCGTTCGTGGCATAGTTACTGTCCATGGTAGCCGAAAGCAGCAAATTGCGCGCCGCCGCACCGGTTGTGGAACCACCGGCTCCGCCGAAGTAATTGTGATGCGTTACGAGCGCGATCTTCCCCGTACTCGCGAAATACTGCGCGAAGCTGGCGGCCCACGTTCCCGATCCTCCGGTTCCCCCAGGACCGCAGAACTTCGCCGTGGGGTTCGATGCGGAAATCGTGTCGATATAAGTTTGCGCCTCCGATTGATACGTCGAATAGGAACTGAGATAGACATCCGGCTCGTTGCCAATCTCAAAGCAGGTCAAATCCGCACTGTAGTGGTCCATGATATAGGTGGCCGTGGTGTTGGCCGCGGCCGCATCGAATGTCTTCAGGCGAAGGGTATACAGGACCTTTACATTCGCGGCTTCCGCGAATCCAAAGAAGGCGTCAATATCCGCATTCGCGGGCAGAGTCCCGCTATCCGCGGTGTTGCCGCCGATGCGCAGGCTCTTCACGCCCAGCGTGTTGAACAGGGTGATGAGCGGCTGGTTCGTTTTAACAAAGTAATACTTGCCGCTGACGGGCACCAGATCCTGCTCCTCAAAGCTGAGGCCGGAAAAATCCGACGGTATGGTGGCTCCTGGGTTGCTCGGATTGAGAGAGACGGTGACCGCATCCGATTGCGCCCCCGCGTTCCCTGGAATTACGACGCAAAGCGTCAGAAGCAAAAGCGCAAAGGAAATCTGTCGCACTGCCGTTTTCTTGTTCATTTGGTATCTCCCCACTCGGTTGGATTGTGATTAGTCAATTTCAATGCCGCTGATAAGCGCGTTGTTGGTTACCGACGTGAACGTAATCACGTACTGCCCGCTTGCATTCGCCGGCACCGTGAACTGCTTGATGTTGGCGATGTTCAGCCCCTGCGTCCCATTGATCGTCACGTTGAACACCTGCGAACCCGCGGTGGTGAAGAACGTCTCACAGAAGTGCAGTCGCACCAGATAGTTGACTCCTGGAGTTAAGCCCGGGAAGGTGTAGGTGAAGAAGGTGACCTTGTTGGTGGTGTTCGTGGCTAAAGCGGTGTTGCGTAAACCTGATCGTCCACCGTCACCTTGAAGAGCATCCCAAAAATGCTCACGCTTACGTTGGACTGGTTGAGGATGGTCTCATTCAAGTTGTCACCGGTACAAGTTGTCACCGGTACGCATGTTGTCGTTGTGCTGCGTGGTGCAACTCACTTGCGCATTCGCGGAACCGACAAAAAACGCGAGGAACAATCCGGCGGCGCAGACGGCGATCGCCTTTCTCTTAGGATGCTCCTTCTTGTGTTCGCGAGCGGGGAAGCTGTGCGAATTAAAACACTCGGTGATGCTAGGCCATGGAAAGCACAGGTGTCAAGAGGTGGCTCCGATGAAATTCCAATGATTTTCTGATGGACATTAAGCTATTGATTCCATGAGTTTATCGGTTGAATTGCCATGCACATTGACCGCAAATCGCCGTTCGCGCTGGAAGACTGGATCGTAGAACCGGAGTTCAATCATTATGGAATACGATCCTTGACGCGAAAGCGTCTTCTCGGCGGTGAAACGTAACCTCCCATGCCGCGCACCCGGCAGAACCCTACACACACAATACCGCCAAGCCCTCCTGCTCGGCTTGGCCTTCAACCTATACCGCCTCTGGCTGCCTACTCTCTGACCGCCAGTAGAGAGGATGTCAACAGAGCCAAACACGCTCCAGAACAAAAAAGAGAAGCAGACGCGAACTTGAAAAAGTGGATTATCTTTGTCGCATCTGCCGGAACCTCGGCGATCACCCAAAAGCGGCCATAGAGAAACGGTCTCAAGAAATGCCGGGAAGCACCGTTACGGCGTGAGAAACGGAATGATGTTCTGGTAGAACTTGGCCGGGCTTTCCAGATGCGGAATGTGGCCGGTATCGGGAATCTGAACCAGCATCGAATTCTTGATGGCTTCATGAGTCTTTTCCGCGAGCGCCTGGTATTGGCCGAATAGCTTCTGGTAGGCATCGGGCATCGCGCCGGCGGTACGCTGGGTACCTCTGTCCTTCGGCATCTTCGTTCCCATGTCCATCCTGGGCATATCGCCCGGCTTTTCGTCGGGCTTGATCATTTCGCCGACGATGGGCCGGTCCTGCGCGCCGATGATGATGAGCGTTGGGATATGCACGTCGGCCAGTTCGTAAACTACCGGCTGTTCGTAGATCATTTCGTAAACAAGCGCGGCGGCGAGCGCAGCTTCCGGAAACTCTCCTGTATCGAGGGAGCTGGCTTCCTCCCGCACATAGGTCTCGTACTCCGGCTTCCAGCCGAGGTAGAAGGTCTTGTGGCGCGCTAAGTACGTGTCGTAAGTCGCGTGGAGTTCAATGTGAACCTCGTTTTCGAGCGGGACGTACGGCAGGAAAGTACGGTAGTCTTCCAGCCCGATAGGATCCTCGAGAATCAGTTTTCTCACCATCGCTTGGTGTAAGAGCGTGAACCGTACCGCCAGCATTCCGCCCATGGAATGCCCCACTACTTCCACTTCGCGCACGCCAAGGTAGTTCAGCAGCCGAAACGTGTTCTCCGACAATTCGTGGAAGCTATAGTGAATGTCGGGCCGGGAAGACGCGCCGAAGCCGAGTTGGTCGGGGATCACCACGCGAAAGCCTTGAGCAGCCAATATCTCCGCCGTTTTCTGCCAATAGGTGCTGGAAAAGTTCTCGCCATGGAGGAGCAATATGGTTTCGCCGTTGGGCTTTCCCACAGCAGAGACGTCGCGGTAAGCCATGCGCACTGGGCGGTTCTCGGCGTAGAAATCGAAGAACTTCACCGCGTACCGCGCAGCATCCGGCTGCGCCGCGGCATAAACACACATGCCCAAGTTAAGAATCGCGATACAAATGATACGTTTCATCGTTCCTTCCTCTTTAAGCCCACACTTCGCGCTCTCGGAATCACGGGCTACTCAACCGGCTCGGAAGCACAAATTATTGTAGCAGGAACTGAACTCGCGTCCACGGCAAACTGCGCCGCCAATGCGTTCATCCCGCGGAGAAAAGCGCAATGCGGGGAGATCGCTTGACCTCCCCGCATTGCGATGTGTCATGCACACCTAGTCGATCTCGATCCCACTGATGAGCGCGTTGTTCGTCACCGACGTGAACGTAATCACGTACTGCCCGCTTGCGTTCGCCGGCACCGTGAACTGCTGGATGTTGGCGATACTTCCCCCCCCCGAGGCCGCCACGATGTCGAAGTTCGTCAGCACCTGCGTCCCGTTGATGCTCACGTTGAATACCCGCGAGCCCTTGGTGGTGAAGTACGTCTCGGCAAAATGCAGCCGCACCGTATGGCTTGACGCAGCGGTGAAGCCCGGGATGGTGTAGGTGAACGTGGCGCCCACCCCTGATGCCGTCGTTGCCCCGACGCGCGCCGTCTGGTATACGGCTGCCGGGGCCGGGTTGGTCACGTTGCCGGTGTTGATGGTGTTGGCGTGATGAATCGTCGAGCCGCCCGAGAAGTCCTCGTCGGCCACGAACGGACTTACCGCTGTCGTCGAGCCGGAGTCGATGCAAATGGTGATGCACGATCCGGAGGCGGCTTTGGTGGTTGCGCTGGCCTGGTTCGAGGCCGGTGATGTGCCGTACGAGTCAAGCGCCTCTACCTTGTAGTAGTAGGTCGTCGAAGCCGTGAGGCCGGTGTTGGTGTAGCTGGGGCTGGTCACGCCGCTGGCGATCAGGTTGCCCGAGCCAGGCGTGAAGCCGCTGGTGGTGCTCCGGTAGACGTTGTAGCCGCTGATGGTGCAACCGCTCGGAGGTGTGACCGCCGTCCAGGTCAAGCCGATGGCGCTGGAGGATTGGGCCGTCGCCGCCAGACTGGTTGGCGCCGAGGGAGCCGCGGTGCAACTGCCGCCTGTGCCTGGCACGAATTGGATCACCGCGGCCGATGCGGGCGACAAGGTCAGTGTGGCTGTGCTGCCAGATACGGAAACCGGCTCAGACGTGCCGCTCCAGGTTCCGTTAACACCGACCCCCCCGCCACCCAGGGTGATTCCCGTCATTTGGGAATCGTCGTTATTCGGCGCTTGCATAAGCCACATATCTCC
>PMYL01000005.1 GCA_003170825.1 Acidobacteriaceae bacterium | reverse complement strand
AGATATTTGCGCCAGCGGTCGTCGGCGCGGCCCAGCATGCGCATGATCTGGCGGCTGGTGTGGAGCGAGAAGGGGCGAGGCTCGCGCAGCAGGATCATGTCGTCGATCTCGTGGATCATGCGATTGCCTTTGAGGCGGTTGCAGGGGTGGCAGCAGGCCACCAGGTTTTCCCAGGTGGAGTTGCCGCCTCGGGAGCGGGGAACGACGTGGTCCAGCGTAAGGTCGCTGGAGGGCAGCACTTCGCCGCAGTACTGGCAGGTGTTGCGGTCGCGCAGCAGAATGTTTTTGCGCGAGAGGGCGCGGGTCTGGTAGGGGATGCGGCGGTACTCCAGCAGCCGGATGACCGAGGGCATGGGGATGCGGGCGCGCTGGGCATGAAGGATGAGGCCGTGCTCCTCCTCAGTGCGCGCGATGCCCTTGAGCACCAGCACCAGGGCGCGGCGCGCGCCGCAAATGTTGATGGGCTCATAGGAGGCGTTGAGCACCAGAACCGGCATCTGCAGCATGTGGCTGGGCTGAACGTTGTAATATCCGGCCGCGTGGTCGCCGGCCAGCGCCGCGGCCTTGGCGATGGACTTTTGCTTGCGGGCATGAATCATGGCTTTTCCCAGCGACATCCTTTTTCCTTCGTTAAAAAGATGGTTGGCCGTGCGATGAAAAAACGCTTGCTCCTTGCAAGGTTGCCCCCGGCGCATTGCCGGGAAGGCCGGGGTTGTCCTCTGTTTCGTCGTCGTAGGCAACAGCGAAGCCGCCGGTGTTGCTAACGCGGCGGGCCCTGGCCAGCGTGGCCACCCACACGGAGGCTGCTCCGGCCCGAGCCAGCGCCTGTGCGGCAGCACGAGCGGTTGCGCCGGTGGTGAAGATGTCGTCGATGACCAGAATGTGCTTCCCGGCGACAGCGGACGGATCGGAGACCGTGAAAGCGCCGCGAACATTCAATCGCCGCTGGCGGAACGTGAGGCCGGCCTGGCTCTCGGTGGCGCGAAGGCGCATGAGCGTGCTTGGGGCCAGCGTGAGCCGCCACTCCGGGTGCGTTTTGCGCAGAAAACCAAGCGCGTGCGCGGCCAGCGACCGAGCCTGGTTGAAGCCGCGCTGAGCGTTTTTCGACCGGTGCAGCGGCACTGGGACTACCAGCATTTCGGCCGGGGCCTCGGCAGCCAGTTGGGCGATGGCCTCAGCCAGCATCCGGCCCAGCCGGCGAGCCGCCGGATGGAGGCGGTCATACTTGAGCGCGTGGATGGCCTGCTTCATGCGGTCCTGGTAAAGCCCGTAGGCCACGGCCCGGACAAAGGGCGGCGGGGCGAGACGGCAGGGGCGGCAGAGCGCAGCGGACGATGTGCCCACTGGCGGACCCGATGACAGCGCCGGCGCGGCAAGGGTGTCGCCGCAGCACGCGCACGAGGGGCCGCTCTGGACGGGAAACTCCGTCCAGCAGGCATTGCAAATTGGCACGGAGGAAAGCTGCGGCAGAGGGGAGCCGCAGAGGGTACAGAATGCGGGAAGGAGGGCGCAACCCAAGGCGTCCATGGGACTTCGGAGCACGCGGGCCACCGCGCGCCAACGGGAAGTCTCCGATGGTGGAACGTCGAACGTCAGTGAACCGGAGTCCCTGCGGAAGACGCACCTCACTTGGGGCTGGCGCTACCGAGTGCGCGCCGCCTTGGCGATAGTATACCCGGACGGCGCGAGAGATTCCATGGGATTTACAAAGACAGCATTGTGCGAGCTAAATTCGGTTGCGATCCTCCGAGATCACGACTTCGCGATGCTCATGCACAACTTTTTTGTTCGGTTCGCGCGATGCTTTGAGGTTGGCCTGAGCGTCGCGGGCTGAATCCTTCAGCTTGCCGACGGCATTCTCAACCTTGCCTTTGACCTGTTGAACCGCGCCTTCGACCTGGGTTCTGGTGTCGCCGGTCAGGTTTCCGACATGACGCTTGGCGCTTCCTACCACTTCGTCGATCGTGCCTTTCACTCTGTTCTTGTCCATGTTTCCACGCTCCTGAGGTCCAGTTGCTCACGAATCCCCGGCAGGCAACAGTATCAAAAGGAACACATACAGTGCCAAAGCGCGCTTTCGCCCGCAAAGCCTGCAAAGCCTGCTTTCTCCTGGAGCAAGTCTCCCGGTTATGCATTGAGGTCGAATCGACCCGGCGCGTTCATCGCACGCTTGGCCGCGATGTTCCGCTTCATTTCTCTTGAGGGCCGCGAGGAGTTCGCGCCTGTCGGTCCGTCCATGCCGACTTTATCTTTTCGTAGGTTGCCTGCATCGCATCCAGTTCCAGATCGGTCAATCTCTCGATATCAATCATTTGATTCCGGGCATTATCCATGGCCCGGATCAGCTCATTCAGCTTCAGATTGATCGCGCGGGCATCGCGGTTCTGCGTGTTCTGGATCAGGAAGACCATGAGGAAGGTCATGAGGGCCGTTCCCGTACCGATGACTTGCGCCCACCTGTTTGAGAAATGCAATATCGGGCCGGTGGCGGCCCACACGGCGATCACCAGGCCTGCGCCCACAAACGCCCAGGTCGATCCCAGCCAGCCGGAGGCCACTGCGGCGAATCGGCCGAAATGGTCGTGTACGGTCGGTGTTTGTACTTCGGTTGCTCGTTTGATCATTCGCATGGCCTCCGTTGCCTGGCTACACCACGTACGATACGCTTGCGTTGCTGAGCCCGTCTGTCGCATAGGGAGCATCGGCGGCATCCAACGGCAGCGGCGATTACGATACACTGCAAGCTGTGGGGGATTCACGTCGTTTCGTGTTCGCAGACTATTTCCCGGCAACCTGATTTCCGTTCTTCCATCGCCGCCGATTGTCCGGCACAGTCTGCCGCACGGTCGCCGCATCCGTGCCATTGCCGAGGGCCAGCACACTCCGGCGCACGGTACGGCGGCAAACGAAGCAGCGGGCAAACCGGCGCTAGACTCGCCATGATAAACATGCACATTGGAGGAATCCCTCTTGTCGTACACATCTGGATTGTTGACCGTTCTTGCCGCCTGGACGCTCCTTGCTCCCGGTTCGGCCTGGGCGCAACCTGGGCAGCAGGACGGGATGCAACAGTCCCTGGGTGGAATGGCCAACGCCGGTCCCCAGAAGGCGGAGTACGATAGCCAGCACCGGCCCATCACCGCGGGCGGCTTTGTGGACTCCGGCACGGTGGTCTTCGAGGACATTACCAAGCAAGCGGGGCTCTCCGGCTGGATACATAAAATGGGCGTGCCGGAGAAGAAGTTCATCATCGAGACCAACGGGTCCGGCGTCTGCCTGGTCGACTACGACCACAGCGGCTGGCTGTCTATCTACCTGGTGAACGGCTCGACCTTCAATGCGCTGGACGGCAAGGAGACGCCGCCTCATGCCGCCCTGTTCCGCAACAACCACGACGGGACCTTTACCGATGTGAGCGCCAAGGCGGGAGTGCAGAACGACCGCTGGGGTTATGGCTGCTCGGTTGCCGACTATGACAACGACGGCTGGCCCGACATCTACGTGGGCAACTACGGCAAGAACCGGCTCTACCACAACAATCACGACGGCACGTTTACCGATGTGGCCGAAAAGGCCGGGGTGGAGCTGGGCAACTGGTCGCCCGGCTCAGCCTGGGGCGACTACGACGGCGACGGGCTGCTGGACCTGTACGTCACCGGATATGTTCACTTCGACCGCGACAACCTGCCCATCGCCGGCACCAAGGCGGTGGGGTATGCCAGTTGCCTGTATCGCGGCGCGAATGTCAACTGCGGCCCGCGCGGCCTGAAGGGCGAACCCGACCATCTTTTTCATAACAACGGCAACGGAACCTTTACCGACGTGACCGTGAAGGCCGGCGTGGAAGACAAGGATCGCTATTACGGATTCAGCGTCATCTTTGTGAGTCTTAGCGGCAACGGCAAGCCGGACCTGGTGGTGGGCAACGATTCGGAGCCCAATTTTCTTTACATCAACAAAGGCGATGGAACCTTCGACGACCAGAGTTATGTCTCCGGATTCGCGCTGAACAAGGATGGGCGCGAGATTGCCTCCATGGGCATTGCCGTCGGCGACTACGAGAACAACGGGCTGATAGACCTTTTTGTCGACGACTTTGGCGACGACTACAAGGTGCTCTACCACAACGACGGCGACAACAGCTTTACCGACGTGAGCTACAAGGCCGGGATCGCGCAGACCACGATTCCCTTTGTCGGCTGGGGAGACGCCTTCATCGACTACGACAACGATGGCTGGCTGGACCTGTTTACGGTCAACGGCCACGTGTATCCCGAGGTGGATCAGCACGACTGGGGCACGACCTGGGCCGAGCGGCCGCTCCTGTTCCACAACGTGCCGGAGGCAAACGGAAAGGGACGGCGCTTCGAATACATCCCGCCGGTGAAGGGCTCGGGGCTGGCCGTGGTCATCCCGGCGCGCGGAGCGGCCTTCGGCGACCTGTTCAACGACGGCAAGATCGATGTGATTATCAATAACATGGACGCGCCGCCCACGCTATTGCGGAACGTGAATCCGGACCATCATCACTGGGTGGAGATGGCGCTGGTGGGCGGTGGCAAAACTGCAAAAAGCAATGGGAGCCCCCGCGATGCGACGTGCGCCACGGTTTACCTGAAGGCCAACGGCATGAGGATGCGCCAGGACGTGATGGCCAGCGGCAGTTATATCTCGGCCAACGATCCGCGCCTGCACTTTGGGCTGGGCGACGCGACCGACGCCGGGACCGCGGAGATTCACTGGCCTTCCGGCGCCAGGGAGATGGTGAAGCTGCCCGCGGAAGACCGCATTTACACCATCACCGAGGGCCAGGGGATTACCGGGGCGCTGTGCGGCGGCGCGCCCTGCGCAACCACAGCTTCGGGTCCAGCGGCGCCGCCGGTCGAGGCGCAAAAGAAACTCAGCATCACCAAAGCGGACGGCCGCTGATACTGAAGGTGTTGGTACGAGGACGAAGCAACAGGGTCACTGAGGAACGCCCTTTGCTGCGATACGGCCTAACTCAGCTCATTCGCCTTCCGCTCAGCCGCGCGCGCGTGTCCGCCTGACGGCGGCTTCATTGAAGTCAACTTCCTTGAGCTTGTGTTCGGCGTAGCGCATTCGCTGACGCCGGGTCTAGCTGTGGGTCCGCGGGCATACGGGGCCTCAAAACTGAACATCCAGAATCGTACGTGGTGACGCACGGGAGTTCGGCTCCATTGCCGGTCTGGTCCATTCATGCCGTCAGGTTGAGGGTGAAGGGTCGGCGGCGGGCATGGGGCTTCGGGCCTGGCCTATCCGCTTTACAAACTCATACAGCACCTGCGGGCCGGCGCCGGCGACTGCTTCGCCGGGCCGGGCGCCGCTTTTCATCCAGGCAAAGAGAAAAACCAGCGGGATCCAGCCGCGCGAATCCCGTTCGACTTCCGCGCCTATGGCATTCAGGATGCGGGAAAAGTTGAGCGGCAAGTGGACCGGGGCGACCTGCAAGGTGGCCGGATCTGCACAGTGTTGAGGCGGAGAAGTTACCAGGTATTCGCGGCAGATGAGCGGGCGGATGGGGTGGATGGAGCAGGACTCATCCTCGAGAAAGGGACAAGGGACGCGCTGGTAGAAGTAGTCGAGGGCCAACTGGCGGGCGGATTCGGTTTCGGCCAGCCAATCCTCGTTGACCATGCGGTCGATGAGGCCGGCGGCGGCCAGCTTGAGGAGCGCTTGATGGAAGCGTCCGGCGAGTTCCTCCTGGCGCGCTTCGGGGAGGGTGCGAATCCAGGTGCTGAGGGCCTCGGCCTCGAAGATGCTGAGGGGCACCATCTGGCGGCAACAGGCGCCGCAGCCAGCCTTGCAGGAGACGGTGAGGCCGGACTCGGCCAACTGCGCGGTGACGCCGCCTATGAGCGAGTCGTCAAGCGACTGCAGGACGGGCAGGATTTGGGTGAGGTTGGTTGGGCCGGCTGGAACGACTGCGGTGGCGGTGAATTTGCCGTCGCCGATGCCCACCGCGAACTCCACACAGACGGTCTCCTGCTGTTGCTCATCCATAGACTCAGAATTGTAGCGAATTTGCGGCCTGAGGGTTTGAGAAACGCCCGTTGGCGATTCGACACTTATGCGCCTGCGCTGATTTCTTCAGGGACAAAACCAGGCTGGACGACGGAGGGGAGCTGATGGAGAAGTGTCCGATAACTCGCCTGAATGCAAAGCGATACCCGGCGTTTGTGTCCCGGAGACGGCCCTTTCCGGTCTTCCCGGGTCCTGGGGCTGGAAACGCATAGAAAATGACAAGCCTGTAGTGAGCATCTTGAGGTATATTGGCTCGTAGCCGGGAAAGCAACATGGAAGTCCCGGATGCGGACTGAACGACAAGGAGATCATCATGGCTAGCTTCTGCGCGAAATGTGGAGCCGAAGTATCCCCCGACAAGCAATTTTGCACGGCATGTGGCACACCGTCGGCCGCCGGCGCCGCGGTTGTGGCGCCTGCCCAACCAGCCGCTCCGCCAGCCAGTTCCGGCAGCAGCGCGGTCAAGATCGTCCTGATTATCGTGGCCATATTCGTTGGGCTGGGCATTATCGGAGCGGGACTGTTCGGATTCGCAGTCTGGCGTGTTTCCAGGGCCATCCACGTCTCAGGCCCGGGCGGCCAGGTGACGATGAGTACACCAGGCGGCACATTCACCGCCAACGAGTCGAAGACATACAGCGCATCCGAATTGGGCGTGGACATCTATCCCGGCGCCCTGTCCGCTAAGGGCAGCATGAGGATGGACTTGCCCACCGGCTCGATGGTGACGGGCATATTCGTCACATCTGACTCGAAGGACCAGGTGGTCAGCTATTACAAGGGCAAATTCGGCAGCGAGGCCTCCGTATTCGAAACTGGCGAAGGCGCCGTGCTCACACTCACCAAGAGCCCGCAGGAATCCGTCATGGTGACGGTCACCGCCAAGCCTTCAGAGAATGAGGGGAAGACGCAGATCGCCATCGTGCATACGAAGAGCAACAAGGCTACTTAGGAGCTTGTTGAAGTTCGCCGCGCAGGCGCGGATTCGTCGAGAGTCCGCGCTGTTGCCGGCTTCGAATCTGTTCGAATCGGGTGTTAGGCCATGGATACCGGTACGCCAGTTACTCAAATCGGCAAGTACCAAATCCTGGGTGTTCTGGGCGTTGGCGGCATGGGTGTCGTTTACCGGGGCCTGGACAAGTCCGTCGGGCGCGAGGTGGCGATCAAGACGCTCACCGAAGCGACCGAAGAGCTTCGTCAGAGGTTTCAGTTGGAGGCCCGTTCCGGCGTTCTGAACCATCCCAATATCGTCACCGTGTACGAATTCGGCGAGCAGGATGGCCTCCCCTACATCGCCATGGAGTTTGTCCCCGGAGATTCGCTCGAAAATCTGCTCCGCGCCGGACGCCAGTTTTCTCTTATCGAGAAGCTGGAAATTGTTCGCCAGGTCTGCCTCGCCTTGGGTTATGCGCACCAAAAGGGAGTTATCCATCGGGACATCAAGCCGGCAAACGTGATGGTGCAGCCGGATGGAAACATCAAGATTGTCGACTTTGGCGTTGCCCGGCTGGAAAGTCACTCCGGTCACACACAGGCGGGCATGGTCATCGGCACCTTCCACTACATCTCGCCGGAGAGACTCCTGGGCAAGACCGCGGACGGCAGGGCCGATATCTGGTCCGCGGGCGTCATTCTCTACCTGTTGCTTACCGGGCGGTTGCCGTTTCCGGGCGACGATCCCGCCACTCTTCACAGGGTAATCCGCGAACCGCATGACCCGCTGTCGAGCATGCTCACCGGTTATCCGCCGGCTCTTGACCATTTGCTTGACCGCGCGCTGGCAAAGGATCCGCTGGATCGATACGAGACCGGCGAAGAAATGGCCGCGGATATCGAGGCGATTAACGACGATCTCAAGCGCGAACATGTTGATGAAGCATTAGGCAATGTGAAGTACCTGATGAACCAGGAGCAGTGGACAAGCGTCAGGCCGGTATTGCTCGACCTTCAGCGCCTCAACCCGCAGAACACAGAAGTCAAGAAGCTGCTCCGCGAAGTGCAGGAGAAAGTTTCACGGCAACAGAAGACGATGCAGCTTCAACAACTGTTGGGAGGAGCCGAGGAGGCGGTCCTCACGCAACATTACACAGAGGCGCTTGAGTTCTACAATCAGGCAGCCGCGTTTGACAGGGCAAATCCCGAGCTTGCCCAAAAGATCGAACACGTTCGCGGATTGAAGGAGAAGGCCGACAAAGTTGCCTCTCTCCTGGAGCAGTCTCGGGAAGCTCGCAGGCGCAGCGATTTCGGAGCCGCGGGTGAACTGATCGATAAGGCGCTTCAACTCGATGAGCGCAATACGGATCTCCGCAACGAACGCGCAAGGATCGTTCAAGAGACGGAACGGGCAACCAGGGCGCGCGGGCGCCGGGAGTTCAGCGATGCCGCGCGAGGCCAACTTGCCGCCCGGCAGTATACGGAAGCTATCAAGAATCTGCGCGCTGCGCTGGAGATCGACCCGACAGACGCCGAAACTCAGCAGCTGTACCAGGACGCCGTCGATCGCCAGGAAGAACAGCGCCGGCGCAAGATCATCGACCAAATCGCCGCCGAGATTTCGGAATGTATTTCATCGGATGAGCTGGAGCGGGCGCTCGCCCTGATTCAACGCGCGCAGGAACGTCTTCCCGGAGAAGCGGTGCTGCTGCAGTTGAAAGCCGATGCGGAAGCGAGGCAGCGCGAACAGGCCGCGAAGAAGTTAGTGGAGAAGACATCTCTGCAGGTTTACGATCTTTTCCCAACCAACCCCCAGGAGGCTCTCACCGCCGTTCGCCAGGCGCTCGAACAGATGCCGGGAGAGCCTCGGTTGATTGCCCTGGAGGAAAAGGCCGTCGAGCAGCTCAGGAAAGCGAGCACCGGGGAACGGAAAGCTCAGTACCTGAAGCGGGCACAAGCGTCCATCGACGCGAGACAGTTTGACGAAGCTGTCCAGGTTCTGGAGTCCGCGGCGATTGAGTGCGGCGAAAGCCCGGATATTGCATCCCTGCTGAATTATGCGCGAGAGCAGAAACGAAAGGTTGAACTTCGTCAGGCAGCGGCGAATGCCACGCGGGAAGCGCAGGCGCTGATCGCGGCCGGTAAGTTCGAGGAGGCGATCGCTCTTCTGCAACCCGTGGCCCTGGAAACTGGAGATGCATCTCTGGAGCAATTGCTGCGCCAGGCGAACGGCAGCCTGGCCGACCTGGTCCGCCGCATCGATGCGGTCGTGAGCCGCGCACAAGCGTTCGGTGAAAAAAACATCGAACAAGCATTGCAGCTTCTCTCCAGCCAGCCGCAGGATGTTCAGCAGCATTCGCGCGTGCGTGAATTGCGGGCCAAGCTGGATGCTGCCAAAGAGCAGGAACGGCTGACCAAAGAGCAGGAACGTGTCACCAAAGAGACTGGAAACGTTGTTCCTCAGAAGCAGGGAATGACCGCCGTTGAGCCGGCGAAGGCTGCCGCTGCGCCGCCTGTAGCTAAGTCCGGCTTCCCGTTGGCTCTCTTGATTGGCGCCATTGTTGTTGTCCTGCTGGGAGCGGCTGGCGCGGCGTTCTGGCTCCTGCGTCCCGCGCCTGCCGTGCCAATGGGCGCCCTCGAACTCAACGCCACACCCTTTGCCGAGGTGGTGAGCGTGACCTCCGACAAAGGC
Organism: Acidobacteriaceae bacterium; assembly: GCA_003170825.1. Taxonomy (GTDB): domain Bacteria; phylum Acidobacteriota; class Terriglobia; order Terriglobales; family Acidobacteriaceae; genus Telmatobacter. The sequence continues at coordinate 43,979 of PMYL01000005.1, read as the reverse complement.
AACGCCATACCCCTCCCTGCCGGGGATCATTGGACTCCGTTGCGCCTCGATGAGATTCCGGCCGGCAGATATGACGTGAGCTTCAAGGGACCCGACGGAAGCACGCAGAGTCAACAATGCGATGTGGCTCGATCCGCTCAGGTATGCAACATCGAATTGATGCCTATCGACGACACGGCGATCGAGAAAATCATCGGAGGGGCAAAATGATCATGCGGCGAACGGTTTTCATTTTCTGCCTCATCCTTTCCGCGTTGCCGCCGCCGGCGCTGCATGCCGAGGACAATCCAAAGAAACAGGCAAAAGAACTGGCTGAAAAAGCGAAAGGCGAAGGCAGCGACCGGGTGAAGCAGGTTCAGGATTTTTGCGCGGCGGCGCAGTTGGACCCCAAGGAGAAAAAGTACGCAGACACTTGCAACAGCTACCGCAGCGGTATCATCGAGGACGACACGGCGGCGCTGGCAATCGCCCTTGCGGCATACAAGAGTCATGACCTGGACAAGGCGGAATCCCAGGCAAGGCTTGTTACAGCTTACGACGCGAAGTTATCCGGCCAGGCCAGGTTCCTGCTGGACAGGATCAAGAACGAGAAACTCCTCAACCAGGTACAGGCCGCGTGGACAAAAGGCGACTTCCAAGCTGTCAACACACTGGTGCAAGGCATTACAAATTCCGACATTAAAGCGGCTGCGAATGTGTACGTCAACAACGTAAACCTCTACAAAGGGTACATCGATCAGGCTCAGAAGGTGGAGCAGAGCAACCCCCAGGAAGCAATCAGACAATTGACGTTGGCCAAAGATCTGAACCCCAATGGGCCCAACAATCCGGCGGGAATGATTGACGAGTTGCAGAGAGCGATGCAGGCAAAAAACACTCCGTCTCCACCGGCTTCCACGCCCAAGCCCGCGGTCAATTCGAGTGCGGATATCGCCAAAAAAGTGAACAAGCTGCTCGACGATGCGCGGAATGCGGAGAAACAAGGCAATCAGCAGGATGCGCTCAGCGATTACGCAATGGTCCTGAAACTTCAGCCGGGCAACCAGGATGCGCAGAGCAATACGGACAGAATTCAGCAGGCGATCAGGAATGACCCCGCAGCTGCAAAGAACGAGCTGGCATCGGCAATCAGGTATTTTTACCATTCGCAGTTCGACGATGCGCGGAGAGCGCTCATGAACTATCTGGAGTCCCCGCGGACCGCCCTGAACCCAGGCGTGGCCGACTTCTACCTGGGAGCAACCCTGATCGAACGGTCCATGCTGCAAACCCCGCGAACACAGTGGAAGGGACCTTCCCCGGACGCATTGTCGGCATTCCAACAGGCACGAAAGGCCAATTACAATCCGGTGCGAGAGTACATTTCTCCCGCGTTGCTGAAGATATGGGACTCGACCGGCAAATAAAGCGGCCGGCATTCCCAACCACCTGCGCTAAAGCCCCTTCCGCGCCTGACTGATGGCCTGACTCGCAGATTGCTGGGCGGCCTGCGAGGCTTGCTGGGCCTGTTGTTGCGCCTGAGCGGCAGCCTGCTGAGCCTGCTGCTGGGCTTGCTGGGCGGCCTGTTGACCCTGCTGGACCGCTTGCTTGGTTTGCTGCTGCGCCTGCTGCGCGGCTTGTTTGGCTTGAGCGGCGACGATTGGTCAGGCCGAAAAGCCCGCAGAGCACGAGGTTCGCGGTCTCCGCCGGCTTGATGCCCAACCGCAACTGCGTCTCAATCAACGCCCGTTCCTGAACTTCAAGGTGACCGTAGCTCTTCGCCATATGCAACTATCTCCTATTTGGAAAGTGTGCACTTGGTGTTTGAATCCGCCCACCCTCATTTGTGGGAATTTATGGGTGGGCCACCCGCCGATAGGCATCGTCAGGGATGGTTACGGTGATATTGCGCATGGCACCTCCAGGGGCTTCTCCCCCTTTTTCCTCTACCTTCCAGTGTGCGCCAACGGTGAGTAATTTTCGGCAACCTCCTGCGGTAGGGCTGACTTTTCTGTACAGACCGAAAATGATGTGGTACCCCACCCTTGCGCAAGAAAAAACGCAAGGATGGGTCACCCGGCAACAAGGCAGCCCGCTAGCGTTTGGCGTTTTGCCATATTTGAGCCATTCTGGCTAGCAGAGCCCTTTCCTCGGAGTCAGGTTCATCGGCCGTATCGTGTTGCAACCCCGTGAGTGTCTGGATCACCCGGTCAGCCGGGGGAACCGTGATGTTCCTCACCAGAGCATAGCGACGGGCGTCATCGCCCACACCTTTGGACATCAGGCAACTCCGCAGCAGCGCCGCCCAGCCCGCCTGCTTCGATTTATCCTTCGCATCCACCATGGCATGCGCAAGCGCCCCGAGAATGTTCGTCCGGTTCGCATCGCTGAGTCCATTCTCGTCGAAGAGGTCGGCCAACCCCCGACCGATCTCTTCGCGATTGGCCGGGGGTACGGCGGTCAAGATCAGGGCGAAGGACAGGAGGTGAACGGCCTGTTCGTGCCCCAGCACGTTTCTCTCGGCCAGCGCGTTCACAGCATAGGAAAGGAGCAGCGGACTTTGGCTCTCCAGCGCGTGCCCCATCAACTCCAGCTTGTCCTGGCCGTTAGTCGCCTCGATCCGGTAGGACTGACGAACCGCATCTACATCCGCCGTGTGGGGCGGGTCGGCGTTGAGCGCGGCCATCGGCTGGCAGGTCCGTCCCCTGTCAGGGGACTTGCACGCGAGCAAAACTGCGTGCCCTTCCGTGATATTCACCGCGTTCCATGGATTCTCTCCACCCCGTTTCATAAACGCGGGGTGCAGGTCCTGGTGAAACGCCATCGTGATCGAGCTGCCGGGTTGGACCGCATGACGTGCAAGCACTTCCCCAACCTCAACAGTGAAGGTTCCTGCGCGCTGCCCGAGTCCGCTCCGGTCGTCCGTCGTGGCATGCACCTGGCGAATATGGCCGACAAAGACATCCAGCGAATGGTCGGCGATCACTTGAGTGAAATCGCGGGTAAAGGGCTGAACATTTTCCTGCGTAGCTGCTGTCATAGTAAGGCACCAAACGGCTGCAAACAAGCCGAACAAAACCACCGAAAGCGTGAAATGCCGGAACCCGGAATCCGCGGAAGCGAAAACACCCGCGCGCCCGCTATGCCGGTGGATCGAAGAACGTATCGTTGTTGAATCGCGGTTCAAAAATTTCGTAACCGGCATTACACGCATCCTGTCCTCCTGTGCCGGCGCTAATGAGCTTGTACATCCAGTTGCTTACCGTGTACGCGCCGTCTTTGACATAAAAGCCGGCCGCGTTGATCGTGCCGTCGAAGTGCGCCTGCCAATGGATATCGGCATGGACCATGTACTCCGTCGGCGCGTCAGTGCTAATCGAAGCGACCGCCGTTTTGAACCCGTTGATCCCGCTGATGCTGACCAGCTTACCACCTTTCGCGGGGTCGCTGCGCGCCATCGGAAACCCGCCGGCCGGGGAGTCGCCAGTCCAGACCTTGCGCTTGGGGCCTGTCTCCGGTGTGACGCTGACGCAACTCGCCACTGTAATGGTGGGCTCCGCCAAGTCGCCCCCCGGACCGCCGCCCGGCGGGCCATTGGAATCCAATACCGGAAAGCCGCCGCGAACGTTTTCGTGCACGATACTGTTCGGCGGCGGAGCCGCATAGTGACCGCTCAACGTGTCGGTCTCGCCGTTTTGCAGGATTTTCAGCTTGACCTTGTCGATGCCGAGCTTGCCGTCGCTGGCACCGCCCACCAGGTTCACCGTAACGGTCGCCTCCCAGGTGTTCTGGCCCTTCGTGAACACCCCAGAAGCCACAGCACCCGGCGCCAGCGCGCCGTTTATATCGGTGCCCGGGACATAGTTTTTCCGCACGACCGGCACCGTCGATGCGGTATCCACCTCGACCGATACGAACACCACGTTCCACACCACCTTCGTGTCCCCCGCGGTAGCGATCACGGAAAAGGAACCCGTCTGTCCAGTCCCCAGCACCGCTTTGTTCTTTCCGTTCGGCGTGAGGGATGGAGGAGCGTTCGTATTCTGGTTCGGCTTCACCTCCCAAGTCACCTGCGCCTGCGCCGGGGTCGTCGTGGCCGTGAGGTGGACCTCCTTGCAGCCGCGCACCAGAATCGTCGGTGCATTGCCGGAAAGGCCCTCCGAAGCCGAGCGGCTGGATTTCAAATAATTGGTTGCGCGTTGCTTGTGCGCATTGATCTTCCGCAGCCCTTTCGTTCCGGCCACCGTTCCACTCACCTTGACGACCTTGATGACCTCAGGCTTGGTCGTATGCGCCTTGCTCACACCGCTCATGGCCAATCCAGCCACGACCCCGCCCAAACCGCCAGCGCCGGGCGATGGCGTCCCAACCTCCCCAATCATCACCGTAGGGCATCCCATCACAATTGGATTCATCGGCCCCATCGCCAAGCCCGGGATTTCTACTACAATATCGCCCATCCGGCAGGCCATCATGAAGTCGATGAGGACCGTAGGGCTCCCCATCATCACCATGCCCACGCCGTCGGCGCCGGAGACGCTGACCGCCGGACAGGCATGCTGATCCATCAGCGCGCGCCATGCAGGCAACCCGCCAATCAGAACATCTTCGCTGCCCGGCCCGGGAGCCAAAGGTGCTCCGTGTGTTGTCGGATCTGTGATTCGTGCTGCCGGCGGCATCAGGCTCTCCCCACAATCGGTGTCAACTTGTTAAATCCTCGCCGTCGGCTCGCTTGCCCGTTCCGGGCTGATGCGCAAGCCCTTCACAAATGCCTCGTAGTCGGCTCTTACTGCCCTCAGTTGTCCTTCCAACGCCGTCAGGGTAACAATACCCAGCCAATGGCCCAATCGTACATAGGTCTGGGCATGCAACATGCTTCCGGCCGACGCCACATTGTGGCGAACGAAGAGCAAGCGAGCCTCATCCGCGCCCGTAAAAGCGGTCGCTTGCGGTCCTGCAAACTTCGCTTCTGTCAAGTGGCTCCCGATCAGTGTCTTCTGCTTCTCGATATACTCCGAGAGGCCGCTCTCGGCATTGAGCGTGTCTTGACCCACTCCAACACTTGCGGCTATCGTCCCCGCGGCCATGATCATCTGGCGTATCCCAAAATCCGCCACATAGATCCATCCTCCCGGCATCGCGGTAACACTCCATCTTCCAATCGAGGGAAACTGGGCAACTGCGCCGGGTTGTGCCAATGTTTGCGTCAAGCGTCCTCAATCATTCCTTGAATCGATCTCGACTCGATTTGCTCACTCGCAAGGGCGTGAACGCCTATTTGTTCATGGCGCCGCCCTTGCTGCCATCGTCTGCCGTGTCCGGAGCGGCTGGAGTTGCAGGGCTCGGTGTCGACCCTGCGCTGCCGGAACCGGCGGCCCCGCCGCTATTGATCAGCACCATCGTCCCCGAGATCGCAACCCCGGCGGGTCCGATCGTGATAAAGTTCCCGGAGGCTATCAGGCTAAGTTCCATTCCGGCTTCAATCACCACACTCATGCCCCCATTGATATAGACCGTGTTGTTGGCATTCATGGAATAAGCCGAACCCACTTGTATGCTTTGGTTGGAACTTACATTGAGGGAATGATTCCCTCCCACCTGCTCAGTCAGATTCGACCCGATGCTAATATCCGAATTTGAACCGATCTGCTCCACCGAATTCGACTTGATTTGCCTGTGGTAGTCCACACCAATCTGCTCGGTCTGCTTACCTGTAACAATCAGCGAGTCATTGTTCCCCACAGAGATGCGCCGGTCGTGCTCGATCGAAACATCGATGTCCTTCTCGGCATGAAGGTAGACCTGCTCGCTTCCCATCTTGTCTTCAAAGCGCAACTCGTTCGCATTCTGCGCCGAACCGCCTTTGCTGCTCCGCGTAACCAGCCCGGAACGAGTGCTATTGTCAGGCAGGGCGTATTTGGGCGTATTCACGCCGTTATAAACCGAACCTGTGATCACCGGGTTATCCGGGTCCCCATTCAGAAACTGAATCACCACCTCGTCGTTCACGCGCGGCCAGAAATATGCTCCCCATCCATTTCCAGCCCAACTCTGCGCCACGCGCACCCAGGTAGTGTCCACTGTCGATTTCCGCGCATTCTGCTTATCCCAGAAGAACTGGACCTTCGCGCGCCCCAGCGCGTCAAGATAAATCTCCTCACCCGCGGGCCCGACAACCAGGGCAGTCTGCGGACCGTAGATCCTGGGCTTCATGAAGGTCAGCGCGGGTTTGAAGACGATATCCGAGGACACCGCCGTGAATCGATTGCTGTACCCGGATCCTTGCCACGTGTCGCTCGTTCGATAGGGCGGAAGCTGGTCCGCATGAAGGGTCACCGCGGTCAGCAGGTACTTCCGGTTCCACGCATCGCGGGGATTTTTGGTGAGGCTGAAGGTATAACCCGCGCAAAAAGAACGCGCATTCGAGCCCCCGCGAAAAACCTCCGCCATGGAGTCGGCAGCCAGCGCCCGCGTCTCCAGGTATAACGACTCAAGATCCTTGCTCACTTGCGTCGCGTCGTTCGCGTAGCCTTCTCCCCCCGCGGGATAAAGATACTCGTCGAAGGCATTTTTCCCGAATGGACTGGAGCTATTCTTGTCCGGCACATCGGCCCGGGCAAAGTCGCGGTAGTTATAATCCGCCGTCGAGTGCTTGCCTGAGATCATGGTTGCCGTCGAGGTGAACTCGACAACCCTTGCTCCGTATGCTCCCTCGGCTCCTTGCTCACTCAGGGCATAGGGAATTGAAGCCGACAACGGGCAGTCCCGATAGGCGTTTCGTCCGTCTCCCAATACGATTTTGTTGTCCTGGTCGGTATGCTCGAACCAGTAAAAAATACCGCTCTCTTCCAATAAGCGCGAGACAAAATGGAAATCCGACTCGGAGTACTGCGTGCAGTATTCAAGCTGCTTGTAGGATGCGCTGGTCTGATCCGACAACGACAAACCATACTCGCCGATGACAGCTTTGGCAATCTCGAGGACCGTCTTGTTTTGAAAGACGCGGCAGTTGGAGCTCAAGGTAAGCTGCCACATGGAGGGCACGATCCGCGCCCGGTAAGCGTCGAACTCCGAGTCGCCTGCGCACTGCTCGAACGACGCAACGATGCCGTTGATCCATCTCGATCCCTGCGCATCGTTGAGGCTGAGGGCAACCGCAACCTTGGCGCCGATCATGGCCTTGGGATCGATCACCGTATCCGCTTCAGCCAGCAGCTCTATGTGATACTCAAACAGGCAAGAGATTTCCTCCCTGCCACCCAGCGATTCAATCAGCAGCACGTCCTTGCCGAGTGGGCTTGTGAACTGCATCAAGCGGTTTGCCTGCGTGAAGCCTGCCATGCTGATCCCTTCTCTCGTTCTTGCTCTTGTCCCCGGCGAAGTCTGCCGTCAACCGCGTATCCAAACGGGTCCTCTAGTCAAACAATTCCTGTGACAAATAGTACAACTTCCAAAACTAATGGGGCGTCTGCTGCGACGGCCCCGGTGCGGGATAGTCAACCTGTTCGATCTCGTAGTCGATGGAGACATCGCCCCAGCTTCTGCTCTGAAACATCACTGAGGAAACACGCGGGATGGAAATCACGATCCTATGCGGCCCCGCGGCGCGGATGGACGGCAAAGGGCTGTCGAGCATGGCCGGGTCGTAGCGGAACAACAGCGTCCTGGTTGGGAACAAACCTGCAAACCATGACCCTCTTTTCGCCTTCGCGACCCACACACTGACAAACTCCTCTTTTGCCAGGGTATCGCAGTCCGTATGGGTGATCTCAAAGTCGCCGTCCGCAAGATTGGTGACTCTGGCTCGTGTCTCTGTCATGCACGTGAACGGCGCGGGGACGAGTCCGACCGAGGCCAGCAACACATATGCTACCCCCAGCAGCAGCAAAACGCCGGCGCCGCCAGCCGCTCCCTTCCACCCAATCCTGCGCAGCTTCACTTTTGTCTCCTCACCATTCACCAGCAGGCTCTTGCCGCGTCAGGCTGTATGCGCATCACAAAGCGGTTCAATCATAGAGCTGTGCTTTGATATGGCCCGTTTGGATGAACTCCTTAGTTCTTGGATCCAGTCCGTACGGCTGTTTCGGAGCGGCGTTCGAAGAAGCCTTCTTGGCGAAATCTCCCGCAGTTTTGAGCGTTTGTTCCAGCGTCAAACCGGCCTTTTGGCAAAACAGCCCCACGTTGAAATTCGAAACATCTCTGAACTGGGGCAACTGCTCGAATCCAACAACTTCACCAAAGATTTGGTCTCCCGATCTCTGGTAGTCGTACTTGCCCCCCGTCCCGACGTTGATGAAAAGCCTCTCCCTCAGATAGGACCAAGCATTGCCGGAATAGGCTTCGGCGGCCGCTTCATAAAACGGTATAGCAAGCTTTCCTATCCCAGACGCGGCGGCCGCATCCGCATCCAACTTGGCTTCTTCCTGCTCCAACTTGCGATATACCTGATAGGTCTCCCGGCCGGCGGCGGCTACGGGGCTAAGGTTTGAGACCGGCGACATCAGCTTGCCGGTTATGGAGTACCGATCAGCCACCGTGGCGCCTTTGGGCAGAACGACGGGAACCCCCGGGGCTCTCTCGACGAAAAACTCGCGACGCTTGGCGTGGTCGTAGGCGTGGCGCTTGAACCAGCCAGCGTCGACCAGCTCCGGCATTTCGTCCTCCCCTTGGCCGGCGAAGGTGATAACGCACCCAGTGCTAGGCGCGTGCACCCTTTGGTCATCAGGGTTCGTGATCGGCCCCACCCACATTGCGGAATAGTGGCGGACATCCGCTCGATTGATATGACACATGCAACCGTCCACTTCGATCCCCCTTGCGGAACGCTACGCCCCTTCCTTGCGCCGCCCACCGGGCACAGGGATGGGGCGCAGCGCCCCCTTGATGCCCCGCTAGCTCGCCATGCTCCACTCGTAGGTCAGCGCGCCGTCCTTGACTGAAATGCTTACCTTGTCCGCGGAGGCTCCTTCGGCAATCCGCGACAGAATTTGGCGCGATAGATCCGGCAGCATGGTGTTCGACAGGATGTTATCGACGTTCCTGGCTCCGCTCTCGACTTCAGTGCAGCGCCCGGCCACTTCGTTCAAAAGTACATCGTCGTACTCAAGAGCGATCTTGTGCGATTCCATCAGACGCCGCTGAATCTTCCCCAGCTTCAGTCGAATAATGAGCTTCATAGCCTCGTCCCTGATTGGGAAATAAGGCACGATCAACAGCCTGCCAAGAAACGCCGGCTTGAATATCTTGTTCAACTCCGGCTTGAGAGCCTGTAACATGCCCTGACTGTCGGGCATTGTCTCCGGATCGGCGCAAAGCTTCATGAACGTATCCGTAGCCGCATTGCTGGTCAGCAGAATAATCGTGTTCCGAAAGTCGATCTCGCGGCCCTCTCCATCTTCCATCCTGCCTTTGTCGAACACCTGGAAGAACAGCTCCAGCACATCGGGGTGCGCCTTCTCGACTTCGTCCAACAGCACAACCGAATAGGGCCTGCGCCTGACTGCTTCGGTCAGCACGCCGCCCTCGCCGTAGCCGACATATCCTGGGGGCGATCCCTTGAGGGTTGAAACCGTATGGGCTTCCTGAAATTCCGACATGTTGATGGTGATCATATTGCGTTCACCACCGTACAGAACGTCGGAAAGCGCGATGGCCGTCTCCGTCTTACCAACTCCGCTTGGTCCAATCAGCAGAAAAACCCCGACCGGCTTGACCGGATCGTCCAGGTTGGCTCGCGAGGTGAGTATTCTCTGCGCAATGGCGGCGAGCGCATGATCCTGTCCGATCACGCGCTTCTTCAAATGTTCATCGAGCGTGAGCACCGTCTCGATCTCGTTGCGGACCATCTTGCCGAGAGGAATTCCCGTCCAAGCTGAGATGACCTCGCCGACGATCTGCGCATCCACAGAGACGCGCATCATGCCCCGCTCACCCTGTAATGTGGCAAGCTCAGCCTCAAGCTGGGCGAGTTCGGCCCGTACTTCGCTCTCTTTCGCCGATGCCTTAGGCCCCTTCTTCTCAGGCGACTCCAGGCTCTCCTGCAGACCGCGAATCTTTTTCGTCAGAGTCTTTTCTTTCTCCCATTGCTCCTTGAGAATATCCCGCTCCTGTTTCGCGGCGGCGATCTGAGTCTCTATCTCAGCCAATTTCTCCGCGTGATCGGCGCCTATCTTCGTCTCCCGCTCGAGTATCCGCTTTTGCACTTCGAGCGCGTCGATCTGCCGCAGAGTATCCTCCAACCGGGGAGGAGTCGAGTTCTGCCCCAAAGAGAGCCGCGCACACGCCGTATCAAGGACGCTTACAGCCTTGTCCGGCAGTTGCCGGCCGGCGATATAGCGATGCGACAACTTAACTGTCGCAGTAACTGCTTCATCGAGGATTCTCAGGTTGTGGTGTTTCTCGAGCGACGCCGCAATGCCCCGCAGCATGGTGCAGGCAACCTCTTCAGTAGGCTCTTCAACCTTTACAACCTGAAACCTTCTGGCCAGCGCCGGATCCTTCTCGAAGTACTTCTTGTACTCCGACCAGGTGGTTGCGGCGATGGTGCGCAGTTCCCCGCGGGCAAGCGCGGGCTTCAGCAGATTGGCCGCATCGCCCTGTCCCGCCTGTCCGCCCGCACCAATCATGGTGTGGGCTTCATCGATGAAAAGAATGATCTTCTCGGTTGAAGACTTTACCTCGTTGATCAGTCCCTTCAACCGGTTCTCGAACTCTCCTTTAACTCCTGCGCCCGCCTGCAACAGCGCCAGGTCGAGACTGTGTATATGAACGCCCATCAATGCCGGCGGAACATCGCCGCTGACAAGGCGATTGGCAAAACCCTCCACCACAGCCGTCTTGCCGACGCCGGCCTCTCCGGTCAGAATCGGATTGTTCTGACGCCGCCGCATGAGAATGTCGATCATCTGACGAATCTCCTGGTCGCGCCCCAGCACCGGGTCAATCTTCCCAGCCTTGGCGTTCGCAGTCAGGTTCACCGTGTATTGATCCAGATGCGGCGTCTTGCCCTTCGAGGCTGGAGCAGCACCGTCCACTCCACCGGCGCGTTCCTCTTTCCCGTCACCAGCGGCAGCCAGGCTGGTCTGCGTCTCGTTTGACTTGGCCACGATGTCGTAGAAGGCGCTCCGCAGGCCGTCCACGTTGATAACTTGTAACTCCTTGCTGATGTCCTTCACGATCCGCGCAAGCTCGTCGTGGCCCAACAGCGCAAGCAGGGTGAACCCCGTGCGGATATTCCCCGCGTTGAAGTCGATGCTGGCAACCGTCCACGCTTCGGAGAGCATCTTGACCACGGCAGGGCTGAAGGCCGGCGAGCGCGCATTGCCGCTCTTCAGAGAATCCAGGCTGCGCTCAAGCTCCTTGGTCAATCGGGAGCGGTCAACCCCAAAGTGCTTGAGGATCGCGGCAATGTCGTTGTCGCTGCCATCGAGCGCCTTCAGGAGATAGTGTTCGATCTCGATGTCATAGTGCGTCCGCGCCACGCACAGGCCGGCCGCGGATTCAAGTGCCCGCCGCGTGGTATCGTTCAACTTGTCGATGAGTGCTTTCAGATTTGTGCTCATAGCCTTTCATAACCTCGGACTCAAGATTCTCTTACTGCACCAGATAAGTCGCATCGGCGGGATCGCGCTCGAGCGGCTTGGTTTTCAACCAGCTCACCAGCCCCAGTTGCGGACGCTTTTCCCCGCCCGACCCCAACTCGCAGGGCGGGGCATCTTCCCGCGCCAGGACCAGTTGCACTTCTGTCTCGTAACTCCCATTTGAATAAAACTTCAACCATGCAACCAGTTCGTGGTAAGCGTCCTGTCCCGGCAAGAACTTCAGATACTGCGCGAAGCGCATCGGGCCCAACGAAATGCGGATTCGTCCGTGATGATCCCAAACTTCGTCCCCGGCCACGACCCCCACACCCAGACGTTCGCTCGCCCCGCCGAATCCAGTGAAACAGGTCTGATTCTCGGGATTGAGTTTGCGCCACGCGCCGGCAAACTGCTGGATGCGCACCTGGACGCCGAAGTAGTCCTCGAGAATCTGCTGCAGAGAAGCTGCTGAGCGTACCTGACGCGCCAAAAGACCAACGTAGTTCAGATACGCATCATCCGGAATTCCGCCTCGCCCGCGCAACCCCTCAGTGCCAAGACCCAACAGATCGAGAAGGCGGTCGGAAAGACGATCCTCTCTCGATTTCTCGTATTCGATGAAAAAACGATACTTTTCCCAGCCTCGGTAGAAGAATGAAATCATGCGATGGTTGAAGATGTTCAAAAAATCTTCCATGACATGGTCTTTCTCCCGGGCTCGCGCAATCAGAAACTCCGTATAGGGCGCCGGCATGACGGAGATTGCGGCGCAGAGACCCATGAACTCCACCGTCATGCTCATCTGGCCGTTCTCCGCGCGCCGCAAGTCGTAAATCTCGCTGGGCGGAAACGCAAGCGAAGTGCGCGCCGAAAACCGGATCGTCTCTCCCTGAGGCGTGATGAAATACCCAACCGGCTTGCGATCCTGCTCCATTCTCTGAAGCATGCGCACAGCCTGAAAGAAGTGCACCCGAAACGGCTCTTCATCCAACATCTTGCGAAGATTCCGAAAATCGGGTCCATCGTCTTTTCCACTTGTCTGCCCGGTTACAGCAGCGCTTGAGTCCCAGCTCTCGGCGGCCATTTCCCCATCGCCTCCTTTCGTAGAGTACTCCGTGCTGTAAGTTGCGAAAAGCTGTTCATTGAAGCGTAACTGGCAAGAAACCTATCGAGAACGGCTGCAAACAGATACAATCCGCTGCCGGCAAACTGCTGTTCGTCAAACTCCATTTCCACTCGCGTTCCCCGCGCGGGGATAAGTCCATAGGCTGAGTCGACCAACGCAAAACCGGGCGAAGAATTCATCTTCAATATCGATCCCACCTGGTTCTCGCTGGCCGCCGAGTCGGACATGTTATGCAGCCGCAGTATCTCCTGCATAGCCGTCCGGCCCTCTTCGTTGAGAGACAGATAGTTCAAAGAGAGCAGGGAGATCAACCGCCAGAAATGTCCCTGCCCTCCGGTTGGATTGACGCTCGCCGTGGGGCGCCGCAACGCAGTTACAGTCTTGGCCGCCGCGTACCCGACTGCTTCAAAGTCGCCGGCTTCGGATCCAAACTGGAAGCGGGAAGGCAAATCGAAATTTGTGCAAAGGGTCCGCACCATCAGCACGTCCGCCTCGGGTTCCGTGAAATTGCCCGTCAGGTCAACCACGGAGATGGTCATCGTCGATGGTTCCCGCTCGCCAAATTCGTTCAGGTGCCGGGTTGCTACCCAGAATGCAAGATCCTCGCGGTTGCGCGTTTGATACCGGTACGCATGCATGGGCTCCAGCACGATCGATTGCCGCAATCTTGGATTGGTTGCGATCACCTCTTCAATGCTGAATATCTCCATTACCGTGGAATGGCGGTTATCCGGGACGATGGTGTAATCATGCCGCGTCTGACTCAGGAGGATGGGCTCGGCGCTCTGCGGGAAAAGATTGATTGCCGGAGTGCATCCGAGCCGGAATGTCCGCTCGTTGACGCCGAGCTCCAGAACCTGTTGCCGTTCGGCGCGTTCGAAGCTCGAAAACAGGAAAACGATCTCGGCCTCTTCGCCAAAGCCTGCCTGTGCCAGCGGCTCCAGGCCTTCGAGGTCGAAAAACAGGAACTTCTCGGGGAGGGCAAAGTACTCCTGGAGAAGCCGGTGCCCATCCATGGAGCGCCGTACAAAGGGCAAGAGGCTTTCCTCAGCGTCGAACCCTACCATGCGAAGCCGCGATGGCTCCAGGCTGATCAGCTTTTTCTCATCCTTCGGATCGCGAAGCTGAATCTCGATGCATTTTTCAGAAAGAAGCTCATACAGCGAATACACGACGCTCGCATCCCCGGCCAGATGAAAGCGCAGGCGGGAAAGCGGAAGCCCGGAGAAAACCACATCCCTCTGGCAACGAAGCCGCAAACGAGCCGCCGCCACGGCCTGGATTCCCACAGAGGCGCGGGGCGGCCGCTGCATCCGCTCCGGTTGACGCCACTCCGCTGCCGCGACCGAAAATGGCCAAAGATCCACGTCATGCGCAGTAAGAAAGCGGCAAGGCAGCCCCTCGACCGTCGCCTTTGTCACCAGCGGCGTCCCTCGCGGAATGCGCATCCCCGCCGTCTTCTTGCCCTGGGCCGGGTCTGGCTGGCATTCCACGATGGTCATCGAAGGTATGGGACGGAGATAGCCCGGATGGATGATTCTGGTGAGGGATTCACTGATCTCGGGAAAATCGTCGTCGATCCTGCGATGCACGCGGGCGGCAAGAAACGCGAAGCCCTCAAGGAGACGGCTCACGTGCGGATCGTCGCAGCGATCCGGATCGAGCAAAAGCCTCCCCGCAACCTTCGGATACTTGCGCGCGAATTCGCCGCCCATCTGGCGCAGGTAGGTCAGCTCGCGCTCATAGTATTCCAGCAGTTCTTCGCGCATGTCCCTATTTCACCTCGTACTCGCCGCTGATCAACTCCAGCACGGTGTCGAATTTGATCTCCTCTTTCATGTTCTCGTAGAAGACCTGTCCCTCGATATGAAACTTCAGGCTCCGGGTCAGATGATCCGAGCGGGTCAGATAAACACGAGGCTGATTGATCCTGGGTTCAAAAGTTCGAACACACTTCTCCAGGGCAACCGTCAGGGCATTTTGCTCCTTACCCGCGGAGCCATCAAAACTGTGAATGTCCGGCAACCCAAAATTCAACACCGAGGCGGCGGTGGCGGGATAGGATTCCAACTCCGGAATGACGGGCTGCCTGGTATTCAACAGCCACTCCAGATCCCGTTTGATCGACTCGCGATACATACCGATGGATGCGGCGCGTGTTTCGGGCCACTGCTCGACATCGACCAGCCGATCGATCAACGACTGCGTGATCAGAATTTCAGACTTGGTTCTGGCCAACGCTTCCTCCCGAAATCACTGCATACGCGCTATTGCAGAACGGTTGCATCCAGCCACTGCTGCGTCTCAGGATTCGCTGCTCCAGTGTCGTCTTCAAGAGTCCAGTACCGTAACTCGGGCCGAACAGCGAGAAGACTCTTCACGGTTCCCGCCACAGCATCCGAGATTGCATCCGCCCCGGTCTCCTGCCCGGCTCGCCAGATGTAGCGATGCAAATCGAGCCACGCCCTGGCGCATTCGCTGGCCAGAATCGGAAGGGAAGCGCGCAGCAACTCATGCCAAGCTCCCTTTGTTGCCAGCGCCCGCAGGGATTGCCTTATCTCCGCGCCTGGCCCCACCGCAAAGCCCGGCGCCGGCGACGGTCCCTGCATGCGCGTCTCCCCCAGCCGCAAGCCGGCACATACAAGATACGGTATGGGAGACTTGGGATCCTTTTCAAATAGAAACTCGGCGCTCTCGACAACCAGCGCGTAAGCATCGGCTGTCCGGCCTAACTGGCCGGATGGGCCAGCTCTGCGCCGAACCGGCTCGCCGGACGGTTCCCCATCCGCTCCCTGTTCCGCCTGGCCGCCTTCCTCCGGCGGCGGTTCATCCACAACCTGCATGGGATCCGGCTCTGTCTTGCGCCGCTCGTTGAGCAGCAATTCCGCTATCTGATGAACTTCCGCCAGCCCATCCCGCAGCTTCAACAGATTCGGTGCATTGTCTCCGTATGTCTCCTGCTGATACTGATCGAGACGCTCCGTTGCCAGGAGCGATTCTGCCAGCGCTGCTTCCGCGTCCACGTAGAGGCTCTTTGGACTTGCCGCAAACGCCTGGTCGAAGTCTTCGGCGCTCAGCTTGCCGTGCTCGATCGCGTCCTTGCGCGCTTCCTGCTTTGCATCCGTGGTTGCGTCTTTCTCATAGCCGACGACACGAGACTCGAGATAATCTTCCAGGCTCAGACCGCTTCGTGTGAGCGGCGCTTTGCGCACGGCAGCGGTGATCAGCCCCCCGGCTGCCTCCACCGCGAGCATGCGCAGTTCAAGGTCGTTGCCTTCCTCGATCACTGGATAGAGCGTAGGCCAGAAGGTCTCCTGGAGAGCGCGAAGCAGCTCGATACTGGGCGCCAGTACCGGAAACCCTTCAATCCTCAACTGTGATTCCGCAAGCCAGCCAGCCAACCGGAGGTCCTTGCTCCTCTTGGCCAGCGCATCGCCCGCCAGCTTGATGACCACGCGATGGTCCGCCTTCTTCTTCTGGGCCAGGACCATGTCCCCTTCCGGCAGACTCTCGTCGTCTTCTCTGCGCGCTTCCTTGATCTGGTCGAAGACCTTGTCGTAGTAAAGGTCCGCGCCCGCTGGGTTCTCTCCTGCAATCGGCGCAAGCAAATCCTCACGCAGAGGCATCTTGAGACTCCTTCTCGGGGGCAGACCACGCCACGCTTCGAATCTCCAGCAGCGGAACCTCGACCCCGTCGACGACCATCATCTTTGCGCCGCAGGGGATTTCGCCATAGGTCTCGTCCGGCTCCCAGGCCGATTCGCGGCCCAGTTGAACGGTTTCATCCGCATGACGAGAGGAGAGGGGACAAAGAACGGGAAGGAGCACTTCGCCAAGTTCCTGCAGGCGAAAGTCGGAACTCGTCTCAACGCGCGCGCGCGCCCACATCAGGTCGCGCAGATTGGCGGGAGGCTCAATCTCGAGTCTGCGGAGATAATGGATGGGAATCCAGGTGTAACTGCCGGCCAGGAACACCTCTAGATTTGCGCCGATGCGCGGATCTGAATCGCTGAACTCGCTGAACGCCGTTCCGTTCCAAACTCCGGAGTAAACGGCCTCCTGCTTTGAAGGAGGCGTCTCGCGGTTGGCGAACATGCTCTGCCTGGTGCGCTCGGCGTGCAGCGCACTTCGATAAAGCAGAGTCCCCGCGGCAGCCTCGGCATTCGCTCCCGCCAGAAGATCCAGCTGCTTCTCTGCCCGGTCATACTCGCCGGCAAACACCAGAAGCTCGAACAGGAACGTGCGGCGCCTGGCGTCGAGAGGATTGGATCTCAACTCGTCGCCAAGCGCCTTGATGGCCTCCCGCAGTTTTCCTTCGCGGTAAAGCGCAAGTGGTGTCACAGGTTCCTCAGGAGAGTTTATTGGTTCCGTTGTTGTAGGTCACCGAACCCACTGCAGTCAGTGTGCCCTTCTCGTTCTGAGTGCTGTACTCGACCTTGATCTGTTTGTAACTGAAGGAGACGCTCTCTGTGGGAAGCTCGTCCGTCGCGGAAACATGTTGCGAGGTCACAAACAGTTCCTCGAAACTGATCTTGAGAAACGGCTTGCCGCCCGAGCCCGCCTTCACCGCGCTCAAGGTAGCGGTCGCGCTGTGTGTTCCAGCGACCAGCGATTTAAACAACTGCGGGCTTGACTTGTCATAGTGCTTGGTGACGCTGAAGTCCGCGAGCTCGACCTTTCCCGCTCCGGAGCCGGCCGATCGCGTCCCTGCGGAACTGACCTGGCTCCCACCCCAGGAGAAGGAAAGAATGTTGATCTGATCCTTGAAGTCCTGGTCCGTCGCTTCACCTTGAACGCCATCGATTTTCAGATAGTAATCAACTGCCATGTCGCAATCCTTTCGTGTTTGACCTTGCTCGAAGGCCGGTTGGGGATTTCCGGTTCAAGAGAGTGAGCAGTGGATCTACTTACCCGCGGGTTGGGGCAGATCCGCTACCAGCCTCAGAGACACTGTGAGTTCATCCAGTTGGAAGTGGGGACGCAGGAAGCAGACGGCGCGCAGCGCCCCAGGCTTCCCCGGCACTTCCATGACCTCGATGCGAGCCTCGCGCAATGGCCTTTCAGCCTTGGCGGAGGAGGACGCATTATCGTCCGCGATCACATAATTCGCGATCCACTGATTCAGGAAAAGCTCGGCCTGGGAGCGGCTCATAGTGCTGCCCAGCTTGTCCCGCATCATGGCCTTCAGGTAATGCGCGAAGCGCGACATGGCCAGCATATACGGCAACTGGGCCGATAGCCGCGCGTTGGCATTAGCCTCCGGCTTGTCGTAGACCTTGGGCTTGTTGGCCGTTTGCACGCTGAAGAAGGCGGCATAGTCCGTCCCCTTGCAATGCACCAGCGGCACAAAGCCCTGGTCGGCAAGCTCCTTCTCGCGGCGGTCGGTAATGCTGACTTCCGTCGGGCATTTCAGCGCCACATCGCCTTCATCGGTGCGGAAGTTGTGCGTGGCCAGCGCTTCCACAAGGCCGCCGCCCTCCACGCCGCGAATGGCAGCGCACCAGCCGTACCTGGCAAAGGAATTGGTCAGCCGCGCAGCCAGAGAATAGGCGGCATTGCCCCACAGATACTTCGAGTGATCCCGGCCGTCGACTCCCTCCTCGAAGGCGAACTCGTCGATCTGCTTCGTATCCTTGCCGTACGGCTCGCGCATCAGGACATGAGGCAGGGTAAGTGCCACGTAACGGGAGTCGTCCGTAGCCCGGAATCCCTTCCAGCGCGCATACTCGGTGCTGTCAAAAACCTTTCCAACATCCCGAATTCCAGTTAACTGGGAGTATTCAGTCAGGTTAATCATCTCTGGCGAGGCCGCTGAGAGGAAGGGCGCGTGCGCCGCGGAGGCTACCTGCGAGACCTTCTCCAACAATTCGATGTCTTCTCCGCTGCGGCCGAACTCATAGTCGCCCACCAGCGCCCCGAAGGGAGCGCCACCGAAGACGCCAAATTCCTCTTCATAGACCTTCTTGAAGAAGGCGCTCTGATCGAAGTCCAGCGCGCGCTGCAAATCCCTGAGAAGGTCCCTCTTCGGGACGTTCAGCAGCTTGATCTTCAGCATCTCGCTGGTTTCGCTCTGCGTGACCAGGTGCCAGATTCCGCGCCAGGTGGCTTCCAGCTTCTGGAAGGCGGGATTGTGCAGAACCTCGTTCAGTTGCAGCGAGACCAAGCGGTCAATCTCGGCAACGCGCGCTCCGATTGTCGCTTCCGCATCGCGGCTAAGGGTCATCTTCCCTTCAAGAACCTGGTTGATGAACTCCTTCACCATGTCCTTGCCGCGCTCCTGGGCAATGGTGTCCTTGCCAAACCGCCCCTGGGAGACAATCTGATCCAGCAGCGATACCTCAGTCGTCTGTGTTTCGGCGGCTTTTGCCGCCAACGGATTCGCCTTGCTGCTCATTGTTTATCCCCCTCTGGCTTGCCGCCAAGTTCGGTGCGCAGCTTGTTCAACTCTTCGGTCTTTGAAACCGCGTCGAAGAGCGCCTGATCGAGCTGATCGTTGCCCTGCAGGCTGCCCCGCAGGTTGGAGAGCCGGGTCCGCAGATCCAGCAATTCCTTGATCGGACCCACCTGCTCGGCCACTTTGGCGGGCGAAAAGTCTTCGAAACTTTCAAAGTGCAGATCGACGCCGACCTGCCCTGCCCTGGGATCGGAACTCAGCTTGTTCTCCACCGAGAACTTCAAATGGGGCGCCATCCCCTTGAGCACGTTGTCGAAATTGTCCGGGTTGATCTCAACGAACTTGCGATCCTTCAATGCCGCAAGCGGCTTCTCGGGCTGTCCGGTAAGATCGCCCAATACCCCCATCACGAAGGGCAATTCCTTCAACTCGATGGCGTTTCCAACTTCTACGTCGTAAGTGATTTGCACCCGGGGAGCCCGGACGCGACTGAGCTTCTGCTGTGTACTTTCTCTGGCCATAACGCTCCTGAAATGCGGGGAAATGCGGGAAAACCGATAGTCCCAAAGAAACCACAAGACAGGGCATGCTGTCCATAGGAATCTTTGACAGGCCAATCGTACCGCAACTCAGGCCCGGCCAAGGCATCCCGAAAAATAATTTTCCAAGACATAACGAACTTGTGCGAGGATGATGTTGTCAAATTGGCGTTTTCCCTTTTATTCGCCGTTTCCTGGCCCGCAAACCCGGAACCGCGCTTACTTTGTCCAACATCCTTAATTATCGGGAACCGTCCGCGTTCTCCTTTTTCTTCGACACCGTTTCGACTCAACCGGTAATATGACATACTCAGCCGAGGTGGCTGAAGAAAATGCGACAGCTTCAACCCGTTATCTGGTCCAAAGGCACGTTTCTCTCGCCCCAGCACTTGCAGGCGCAGGAGCGCTTCGTTGAAGACAGCGCGCGATTCTACCTGGACTCCCTGAATGCCCGCTCCTGGGGCTTTCGTGAGATTCAGATCGATACCAAAGCCTTGTCCGAGGGCAGGCTGGCCATCACCCTCGCTTCCGGCATCTTTCCCGATGCGCTTCCCCTTGACATCCCGGCCTCGGAATACCCACCCCCAGCCCGGATTCTGGACGAATGTTTCCAGGATGGACGCCAAAGCTGCACCTTCTACCTCGCCGTGCCGGAGTACCTGCATGGGGGCATGAACGTCTCAGTGGATCGCGGGCGAGTGAGCACGCGCTTTTTGGCTCAACTGCTGATGGTCCGGGACGAAAATACCGGGAGCGGTGAAAAGCCCGTCCAGGTGGCGCGCAAGAACCTTCAGATTCTTGCAGAAGGCGAAAACCGCGAGGGATCGGTCATTCTTGGTTTCATGCGCATTCTCCGGTCCGAGACCGGCATCTACCAGGCCGACCCTGCCTACATTCCACCCCTCATCGATATACACGCGCACCCCACCCTGAAGCGCATCCTCGGCAATATGGTCGAGTTGCTGGTTGCGCGCAGCAGTCAGCTTTCCGGCAGCCGCCGCCAGAAGAATCAGTCTTTGGCCGACTTTACGGCCTCCGACGTCGCCAATTTCTGGCTTCTCTACACCATCAACAGCCATCTCCCCGTGCTCCGCCACTTCCTCGAATCGACCAATATCCAGCCCGAACTGCTCTTCAATGAATTCTCCGATCTTGCCGGAGCTTTGACCGCTTTCTCCAGCAAGATCGCCCCCAAGGACCTGCCCTCCTACAATCACGAGCAGCTTGGCTCCTGCTTCGGAGACCTCGACCGGCTGATCCGCGTCATGCTGGAGACTGTGATCCCCAGCAACTTCGTCGCGCTCCCGCTCAAAATGGTCCGGGATACCATCTACGCAACCTCGATCGACAAGGATGCTTACTTTGAGGGTTCCCGCTTCTACCTCGCGATTTCGGCCGATATCCGCGACGCGGAGCTGATCGACCGCACGCCGAAACTCTTGAAGGCCTGCTCCGCAACCCAGCTCGAAACTCTCATTCGCAACGCCCTGCCCGGATTGCGCCTGCAGCACGTTCCCACGCCGCCCCGCTCCATCCCGGTCAAACTGCGCCACCAGTACTTCGCCATCGAAGCGGGCGGGCCGGTCTGGGAGTCGGTCCAGCGTGCGCGCAACTTCGCCGTCTACGCGCCGGCTGAACTCCTCAACCCGCAGATGGAGCTGATTATCCTGCTCGCGCAACCGGTGTGAGGCGACAACGACCTACAGTGTGAACTGGATGGCGTTCTAGTGCTTCATCAGGAAAATCACCGTCACCAGCACCGCCACCAGCAAAACGATAATCACAACACCCATCACAAGCAGATACTGCTGCGTTTTCCCCATCCCCGGTTCAGCCGGCTTCATCGGCGGGGCTTGTGGAGCAGTGGGCATCGGTGGCGCCGGAACATACATTCCAGGCGGCTGCGGCATGGCCCCACCCGGTACAGGCATCCCTCCGGCATGTGGCCCATAGTTCATCGGATAACCGTGCAACTGAGGCTGCGAGGGAGGGTATACGCCCGGATGAGACATTCCTCCCATCCCTTGCATCCCTACCGCGGGTTGGGGAACTGGAACCGGATAGTTCGGGATCTGGACAGGCGGGGGAGCGGGCGCAACGTACTGGGGCTGGGGCGGCGGCGGGCTGAGGTTCTCCGCGCCTGGGCCGCCCCGCATTGCCTGCTCCCGCAGCCTTGAGGCATCGAGAATCCGGGTAAACTCACTTGGCCCGGACGCCCCGGGAGCTGCCGGCGGAGTACGCACCGCGGGCTCGTTCAAGCCGGCTGGGAAACTGGCTTCGCGCGAGGCTGGGTACCCTGTTGCACCCGGCGGCGCCTGCTGCGGAGCCCAATCCGGCGCCTTTGCCGCCGGCGCGGGAGGCTCATTGGGCGTGGCCAGGGAAGCGAAGGTCTGCGTCCAGACTCCTGGTTCTGCCCCCCCTGGCGGGCTCACGGGCGCAGCTTCCATGCGCGGAGCCGGCGCCCTGGAAGGCTCATCCAGCATTTGAATCAGGCGCGTAATACCAGATCCGCCCCCTGGAGGCGTGCTTTGGATCGGCTGCGCCTCCGGCAGCGGCGAGGGAGAAAATGGATCGCGGCTCGCCTCCGCCTGCCCCGCCGTTTGCGGAGCAAGTCCATAATCGAGGCTTCCCGCTGAAGGCTTGCGCTCTTCGCGATAGGCTGGCTCAGCGGGAGCAGATTGCTGTTCAAGCGAAAGCATCCGCGTGAAGGAACCCGCGCTCCCCCCAGAGGAATCCCCTGTTCCCCGGTCGACCGGCGCCGGAGCCGGCGGCGTCGCCCCTGCACCGCCCAATGTCCTGAACAATTTCGTGAATTCGCCCGGCTTGTTCTCAATTGGCCCCGGAATCGCTCCGGCCGCTCCGCCGGCAACTGGCGCTTCACCTGGGCCCGGAGCCTGCGCCCGAGGGCCGCCAAACTCGGGGCCTTCCGCTGGCGTTGCTCGCAACAACTCTGTAAATCCACCTGGCGCCGGAGCCGCGGGAGCTCTCCTCGGCTCTTCTGGAATGGATCGGAAAGCAGGCTGCACTGGATTCATGGGATTTTCAGCCGGAGCCGCTCCCGCCTCCGGCGCGCTCAACGTTCGCAGCAAAGACGTGAACCCCGAATCCTGTGCGGGGCGCGGCGCTTCCGGCGCGGGCGCGGCAGCCGGTGCGGGCGCATCGCTTCCCAGGGTACGCAACAGCTCGGTGAATCCTGCGCTGCCCTTGCCGCCTGGCTCAGGGGCAGGCGGTTTCTCCGCAATGGGCGCTCTTTCCGCGGACGCCATCCGCATCCGGTCGAGCAGCTCCGGCGAGCTCTCCGCGGCGCCGCCACCGAACACCACCCTGTGTACCACCGGCTGCGCAAGGGCATTCGGCGCCGGCACTGGCTGGGGCACTGGCTGTGGTTTTGCGGCCTCTGGCGCCCAATTGCCCTGGGCGTCAGGCTCCGCTCCCGAGCCCGCCGCCAGCCCCTCCACCGGTTCGGGCGCCTTCACCGCCCCAAATACGCCCGTTGCCCCGAAATCCTGTCCAGAACCGGAATCCTCCGGCCATGGAGCGTTTGGTCCAGCAGGTGTTGTCGGTTTGTCCATACTTGTCAGGCCTCCGGGGCGATGCGGGTAGCATAAATCATTGCTTGCTCCCGATTTATCTGTCCACTCAAAAATGATTTTGCGTATAATGCGCTTGCACCCTGGCACACCGGACGAATAGACGCCTCGAAGCTTTTTTAGCGTATCGTCTGGACAGGCGGCATGGTCCTTCGATGAAGCTCAAGCCGCAATCACTGGAGATTCGCTTTGCATCGATCCGGAAGCGAATCTGATACCTAACCTTCTCCCATGGTGGTCTCCCTGCTATGAAGTTCCTGTCGCGAGTCGTCTGGTCTGAAGGAATGCATCTCGGTCCGCACCACTTCCAGACGCAGAGCCGGTATTTCGAAGACACGCTCTGGTTCCTCTGTTCCAATCTGCGCCAGGAGCCATGGGGATTCCTCCATTTTTCCCTCGATACAGAGGCCCTCCGGAACGGCCTCGCCATCCTCAGCTTCGCATCCGGCATCCTGCCCGACGGTCTCATCTTCGATCTGCCCGACTGCGACTCGGTTCCCGAGCCCGCGCAACTGAGCAGTCTCTTCGCATCCACCGACAGTGAAATCATCCTCCACCTGGCCATCCCGCCCCGTTTGGATCAGGGCCTCGACTGCGACCTGGCAGGAGGCGCCAGCGCCCGGTACGGCGCCGTTCAACGCACGCTCCGGGACGATTCTGTTGGCCAGGGAGAGAACAGCGTCTCCTTTGCCCGCAAGAATCTCGTCCTCCTGAGCCAGGCTCAGCTCTCCAGCGACACCGTCTCCTTTCCCATAGCCCGCATTTTCCGCGACGGCAAGGGGGGATTTGCCTGCGACCCCGACTTTATTCCGCCCTGCCTGCGCATCAGCGCGTGCGAAAGCCTGGTCCTGCTCCTCCACCGCCTGGCGCAGGCCATCGACGAAAAAATCGCTTCCACCCGAAATATGAGGCTCGGTTCCGGCCGCTTCGAGCTCGGCACATCTGCTCTCGACGTCGCCAACTACTGGTTCCTCCACGCGCTCTGCTCGACCCTTCCCGCATTGCGCCATCATCTCCAGGACCGCCGCAGCCACCCGGAAGAGGTCTACCGGGATCTCGCCCGCCTGGCCGGCGCCCTCAGCACTTTTTCACTCGAATCCACCCAGGATGAGATTCCGCCGTACCGGCACCTGGACCTGACATCCACTTTCAGGGAGTTGGATGTTCTGATCCGGCATTACCTCGAGATTGTGGCCCCATCCAACAGCATCACTCTCCAGTTCCGCAAGGCGGACAGTTACATCTATGCGGCTGAGGTAAAGGACGAGCGCTGCCTGCGGCGTTCGCGATGGGTCCTGGGCATCCGCTCCTCGCTCACCGATTCGGTCCTCCTGCGCCAGACGCCGGCGCTGGTCAAAGTCTGCTCCGCCGAGGGGGTTGCCAAGCTTGTCCAGCGCGCCCTTCCCGGCCTGGAGCTCATGCACCTTCCGGTCCCGCCCGCCGCGCTCCACGCCCAGGCGGACATGCACTACTTCTCCATCTCCCTCAGCGGCGCCTGCTGGCAGCATATTCTCCAGACCAAACAGGTGGGAGTCTATCTGCCCGGCGACCTGGGTGACGCAACCTTCGACCTCACCATCATCATGGAGACCTCCGAATGACTTCTCCTCCTGCTTCCGCTCCTCAAGAAATGATGAAGACCAACAATCTGGCGCTGGCCTTCCAGGAAGTTTTCACCGTCATCCTGCGCACCCGGTTTTTCGTGCAGCACGTTGAAAACGCCGACTCCTTTCGCGCCACTCTGCGCAAAATGATCTCCGCGGCGGTAAAAGACGCTTCCGCCATGGGTTACAGCGATGAAGCCTCGAAAATGGCCATCTACGCCATGATCGGATTCCTCGATGAGAGCGTCCTGAATTCCAAGGACCCTACCTTCGC
This sequence comes from Acidobacteriaceae bacterium, assembly GCA_003170825.1. GTDB lineage: Bacteria > Acidobacteriota > Terriglobia > Terriglobales > Acidobacteriaceae > Telmatobacter. The sequence goes on along the minus strand of PMYL01000005.1, from coordinate 18,894 downwards.
CGACTGGGCCCGGCGTCCGCTGCAGGAAGAGATGTTCGGAGGACACGTCGCGGGTGAATTGTTCTTTCGCAACGTCACCGAGCTGCTCAATCGCCCCGAATCCGCCGAAGTTGCCGATGTGCTCGAACTGCATGCCCTTTGCCTTCTGCTGGGCTATCGCGGCCGCTTCGCATTCGGAGACGCCTCGGAGATTCATTCCATTCTCCACCGCATCCGCGACAAGATCACCCGTATCCGCGGCGCCTTTGCGCTCTTTCGCCCCGCAGAAACTCCGGCCGCCCCGCCGGCCCCCAAGCGCGACCCCTGGGTACGCCGCCTGGCGCTCACTGCCATCCTCCTGGCTGTCTTCACCCTTCTGGCCTTCGCCGGATACATGCTGATCCTCAGCCAGTCCATGCCCACAAGCGCTCAAAACAACAGGCAAACCCCTGCAACTCTCGCATCTCACCGGGCAACCAGCCTTCCGGAGAGTTCCCTATGAAGCGCGTCCTGATTGGGATACTGATCTTTCTTATCTATCTGGCCCTGGTCATTTGGGGGGCATTTGCGCTGCACTTTGAAGGCACAAGGCTGGTGCTCTTTTGCGTCATCCTCGGTCTGCTGGGCGCTTTGGCCACCGCCTTCATCCTTTGGTATCTGCATAAGCTCGACAGCGCCTCCGCGCAAGCAGGTGGGCCCGACACGCCCGACGCGGTCAATCTGAACACCCTGCTCCGCGATGCGGATGCCAGGGTTCGCCAGGCCGGCCGCGCAGGCGCCAAATCCCTGGCGGCCATGCCGCTTATCTACGTCATTGGAGATGAAAACTCCGCCAAGACCCAAACCGTGCTCCAGTCCGGCCTCGATCCCGAGCTGCTCGCGGGAAACGTCTATCGGGACGGACTCGTCGTCCCCACCCAACTCGCCAATCTCTGGCTGGCCGGCAACTGCGTCCTGGTTGAAGCCGGAGGGGCACTCCTGCGTCAACCCCCTCTCTGGGTGAGACTCATCAAAGCCACCATCCCCGCCCGGCTCGGCTCGGTCTTCTCCAAAGACAGCCGCCTCCCCGCCCGGTCCGTGGTGGTGTGCGTCAGTATCGAGCGCATCCTGGCCCCCAATACCTCAGAGCAGACTCGCGCGCTGGCTCAAACCCTGAACGAGCGTCTCCGCCAGCTCTCCCAGACACTGGGCATCTCGCTCCCCATCTACGTGCTCTTCACCAAACTGGACAACATCACTCCCTTTGCCGACTACGTCAGCCGGCTCTCGGAGGAGGAGGTCAAGCTCCCCATCGGGACGCTGCTGTCTTCCCTTTCGTCCGGCTCCGGCCTCTATACGGAGCAGGCCACGGCCCTGATCGGCGCTCGATTCGACCAGCTTCTCTACGCTCTCGCCGAGTTCCGCCTCGACATCCTCTCCCGCGGCGGCGAACTCCAGGACCTGGCCCGAGCCTATGAATTTCCCCGCGACCTGCGCAAACTCCGCGCGGGCATCGTATCCTTCCTGGCTGAGGTTGCGCGTCCCAGCCAAATCGGCGTCAACCCGTTCCTGCGCGGATTCTTTTTTGCCGGCATGCGCGCCCACCTGGTCGAGGACGTTCTCGAAATCGGCCCGGCCCAACCCCAAGCCGCCGCTCCCATCAACGCCGGGGCCACCCGCATCTTTTCCCTCGCCGCCGCCCAACAGCAGCAGCCTGCCCCGCAAGCCAGGCGAGGCGGCACGCGCAAGGTTGCGCAGTGGGTCTTCCTTCCGCACTTGTTCTCGAAGATCCTGCTCGCCGACAAGTCGGCCCTTGAGACCAGCCGCGCAAGCACCAGAACCAGCTTTCTCAAGCGGGCTCTGCTCGCCGCGACGAGCGCGGCCATTCTGCTCCTGCTGTTACTCACGACCATCTCGTTCTTCAAGAATCGCGCTCTCGAACAGCGCGTAGCCGCAGCCGCGGCCACTCCGGTCTCCCCGGTCGCCTCCGGAACCTTCGCCTCGCAGGGCGATCTGGAAACTCTCGACAAGCTCAGAACTGTCCTGGATGAACTCGGGCGCTATCGCAAAGACGGCCCGCCCCTCATGGATCGCATGGGCCTCTACCGCGGCGATGCTCTCTACCCCGTTGCCTGCCAAGCCTACTCGAACAGATTCCGCAGTCTTCTGCTGGCTCCGGCGCAGGAGGGTATTCTCACCAAGCTTCGTACAGTGCCCGCCGTTCCAGCCCCCGATGCCGACTACAGCGCAACCTACAGGCCACTCAAGGCTTACGTGATCACGGTCTCCAACCCCGACCCAGACTCCGCGCAGGACACAATCGATTTTCTTCCCGCTGCCCTTCTCGCGGAATGGGCCGGCAGCGCAACACCCGCTCCCGGCCTCGCCCATCTCGCCCAGACTCAGTTCGCGTTTTATTCAAAACTTCTCCCTGAGGCATCCTCCTGCATGGCCAATGCCGGCGGCGTCAGCAACGACGTCGTTGTCGCCCGTGCCCGCTTCTACCTCAATGGCTTCCAGGGATTCCAGCACGTCTACCAAAGCATGCTCGCTGCCGCCAACCACAAGTTCCCGTCGTTCGACTTCAACGGCAAGTTCCCCGGCTCCGCGCAATACATCTTCGACAACTATTCCGTGCAAGGCGCCTTCAGCAAGGATGGCTTCGCCTTCATGCAGGACGCAATCCTGCACCCCGACCCCTACTTCCGTGGTGAAGAATGGGTTCTCGGCCCCTCGTCCGGGCCCCCGATCGACCGCGCCGCCCTCTCCGAACAGTTGAGAAAGTTCTACACCGCCGACTACATCCAAACCTGGCGAACCTACCTCGCCAAGGCGCAATTCGTTCCCTTCAGGAACTTTGCCGACGCCGGCAACAAGCTCAGCGCGCTGGACTCCAATACCTCCGCTATGCTGGAGCTTTTCTCCCTCATTTCTCTCCACACCGGCGTTGCCACGCCGGAAATCTCGTCCTCCTTCCAGGCGCCCCAGTCCGTCGTTCCACCTTCCAATCCCGACAACCGCTTCCTTGCCCCTTCCAACCAGGCCTACATCCAGTCCCTGCAGGCCATCGAAGCAGCCGTTAAAAACCTGACTCTCAACGCCACCAACGCCAACGACCCCGCCGCCGCCGCGCCCGTGATCCAGGCAGCCGTTACCGCCGAACAAGCCGCCGAAAACCTCCGCAATAGCTTTCTCCCGGACCCCTTCGGCAGCATGGACAAAACCAGCTTCGCTCTCCTTGAAGCCCCCATCCAGTCCGCCAAGAACCTGGCTGCCCAGGCGCCTGCCAACGCCGCTGGCGGCGGGGCCAAGGCTTTCTGCGCCCAGATTGCGCCCGTACTTGCCAAGTTCCCCTTCAACCCGCAATCTCCCAATGAAGCTTCCACCGACGAGGTCGCCCAGGTCTTCGCGCCCGGATCGGGGTCGTTTGCCCAGTTCAGCTCATCCCTGCACGCGCTCGTGGTCCAGCAGGGCTCCCAGTACGCACCTGCTCCCGGCTCCGCAGTCCGCATCAACCCCTCTTTCCTGGCCTTCCTCTCCAGCGCCCAGAAGATCTCTTCCACCCTCTTTTCCGCCGGCGGAAACCAGCCTTCGCTTGACTTCACCCTCAATGAGGTCAAGTCGTCTGACGTTTCCAATGCGGTCCTCAATATCGACGGCAAGGAAATCAAATCGGGTGGTCAATCGGCCACATTCCATTGGGTCTCACAACCGTCAAGCAAGATTACCCTCGCCACCAAAAAGAACACCGCGCCAGCAATGATCGGCCCATGGTCGGTCTTCCACTTTGGCTTCGCCGCTCCGCAAGTCTCTCCCAACCGCCTGAAATTCTTCTTCAGTTTCAACAATCAAACCCCCGAGGTCGTCCTGTTCGACGCCTCAGGCCCCGGAGCGCCCTTGCTGAACCCGGAATTCATGAAGGGATTCCGCTGTGTTTCGAACGTAGCTCGCTGACGTTGCCGGATTCGAGCGGAGACCATGACTGAAGAATTCACAAACGAGCTTTCGCCGTCCGGCGCGCCCTCCGGACAGCCGTCCGATTCCGCGCCCTCCGCCGGCGACGCGCCCACGCCCCTTCGTATCGCCGTCTCGGCCCTCAGCGATATTGGATGCGTCCGAACCAACAACGAAGACGCCTTCGCTTACGACGAAACGCTCGGAATCTATGTCGTTTGTGACGGCATGGGGGGAATGGCCAGTGGCGAAATCGCCAGTGCCCGTGCGGTGGCTGCCATCGTGAACAGTTTTGCCGGCTCTGCGTCTTCAGGTATCCCCATCAGCGCCAGGCTTCTCCATGCCCTCAACGCCGCAAACCTGGATGTGTGGGAAAACGCGCAAATCCCTGAAAATAAAGGAATGGGAACCACAGCGGTCGTTGCGGCGCTCGACGGGGACAAGCTCATCCTCGGCAACATCGGCGACAGCCGCGCCTATATCGTCCAGGACGGCCAGTGCGCGCAACTCACCGTCGATCATTCCTACATCAACGAACTCATTCGCAACGGCACACTGACCATCGAGAACGCGCACAACGCCGACCTCCAGGGCATGGAGTCCGTCATTACCCGCGCAGTCGGCGTGGCGGCCGAGGTTCAGCCCGACTTCTTCTCGGTCGATCTCAAACCCGGCGCCGCCGTTCTTTTGGCCACGGACGGCCTCACCCGCTACTTTCTACCGGACGAAATCGCCGCCATCCTCGCCGCGTCGCCCTTCGAGTCTGTCTGCGCCAACCTGATCGGCGTGGCCAAGCAGCGCGGCGGCCAGGACAACATCACCTGCATTCTTCTCCTCGCTCTGTCCGCTTGATCTCCACGAACTCTCTTGCCATCAATCCAACGCAGTTCCAGCGGGGCAGCCTGCTGTAGCTCGCCCTGTGCGTATTGGCCATGGTAGAGTCCGCTTTATTGGGCGACCCCCTCTCTTCGAGAGCGCCCGGAATTCAAAAGGAGGATTGCGATGGCAGGCGGCAAATTCTTGTTGACCTTGAAGATGACTACGCAGGGCGACGTAAAGGGCTCGAGTACAAAGAAAGAGGGCGATTTAAATTACTCGTCTGGCATGGAATGATTCGGATTCAACTATAGCGTTATGGCGCCGCACGGCTCCCAGTCCGGAGTTGCTTCGGGCAGGCGAAGGCACCAACCGGTCACGATTACAAAAGAGGTCGATTAGGCATCGCCCAAGCTCTGGCAGGCCTTGTGCTCAAACGAAACCTTTAAATCGGCCAGACTTCAGTTCGCCAAGCCGAGTTCTGGAGGAAAGTCTCTCCAGTTTCGCACCATTGAACTGATCAACGGCGCCATCGTCGACATCCGGCAGGCGCCAAGCTTCGCCGGAAAAAGGTGCGAGTACGTGACCCTGGCCTATGAGGATCTGCTGGTCAATGATATTCCCCACATGGCCATCCCCCATTTTTCTTGACCAGAATTGCGGATCGGGCTGCTCCACACGCACTTGCAAATCTTCACGCCGCAGCTTCGGCTGCTCGCCAGCCAGATTGAAAGACTTGCCGCCGCCTGCCGCTCCGCTTGGCCGGGCAGACAGGCAGTTCATGGCCTGTTGAAGAAATTACTTTTGAAATGTGCGCAACATTCGGTCGAACGCTATGTTTGCGCCAATAAGGGATTGTCGGAGTGCGATTTTCGCATGATTTTCTTGACAGTCCCAGGGACCGTGAGATACGTTTTCGGAATTAGCAGGTTGCTTTCCCCAAAAACTATGAAATGGAAGTGGCATATGGCTCAAGTGCAAAGGCTTGGCGTGGTCGGATTGGCCGCCTTGGCGGCGATCTTCAGTGTTGGGATGGAAGCCCAGGCGGGCGACCCTGGGACGCTGATCCAGGAGAAGCTCGTCTCTCAGATCAAGCTGACGAAAACCGCTGCCGACCACTCCGATATTGTCACCGCCGGCGATGTTGTGGTGCTGCATAAGGACGGGCTGATGATGTGCAGTTCGGACTCCCCCTACGCATTTTCAAATTCATACAGCACCGGGATCCTGGCCGCCAATTACAAAAACCGCGCCAAGAATGCTGTAAGGTCCTGGGGTCGAGGACTTATTCCGATCATTGGCGATGGGACCAGCGCAGTCGATGCCGCAAACAACGGCTGCGCATCGCGAAAATTTGTCGCTGGCGAGAAGTTCTGGGTGACCGGGATTGTCCTTCAAAAGGACGGCATCCTGGTCAGCACGTACAGCGATCCCTACAATGACGTCCGCTTCTACGGGGAGATCAAGTTCTACTTCCCGAAGGGTCCGGTGCCGCCGGCGGGCGATTTTGTGAAGACCGTTTCGGAGGTCATTACGGTTCAGCCTTCGGACGATAGTGACAACGGCAGCCAGGGCGATCAGGGCGGTCAGCCGGCCCAGGCCCCCGCTCCGACAGCAGCTCCGGCGCCGATGGCGGACATCGCGCCGCCGCCGCCACCTGCCGATACTCCGACGATCGCCATCGGCCAGACCAAGGCTCAGGTGACGGCTGCCTTCGGCCAACCGGTCAAGACAGCCAAGTTGGGAGCGAAGGAAATCTTCTATTACAAGGACATGAAGGTGACCTTCACCAACGGAAAAGTCAGCAACGTTGAATAGAGCGTTCGCGCATCCGGGATGGAGCGCGGGCCTGAAAGTGGAATGAGGACACGATGACCATGCAACTTTTTTTGAAAGCTCTGAGAAATGGTTCAGCAGCGCTGATTCTTGCCGGACTGCTGGGCACGGCCAGCCTGGCAAGCGCAGCCGCCAATACCAACAAGCCCGCCCCGGCTCCCAGGCAGGCGCCAGCCGCCAGGCCGGCCGCAAGGCCTGCCGGAGGCGGGGCATCGCACGGACCAACCGGCGGCGGTGCATCCCACGGACCAACCACCGGCGGTGCATCCACGCACGGACCAACGACCGGCGGTGCATCCACGCACGGACCAACGACCGGCGGGGCCACCACGCACGGGCCAACCACCGGCGGGGCCACCACACATGGACCAACCACCGGCGGGGCCACGACGCACGGACCAACGACTGGCGGGGCCACCACGCAGACGCACGGACCGACGACCGGCGGGGCCACCACGCACGGAGCAACGACCGGTGGCACGCACACTACGACGACCGGTGGCGGGACGACCGGTGGCACACACACGACCACGACCGGCGGAGGGACCACTGGTGGCGCACACAACACGACGACAGGTGGCGCGCACACGACCGGCGGAGGGACTGCCGGAGCGCATCCTGGTGGCGCAGGTGCAGGTACGCACGGTCCTGCCGGCGCCAGCCACTCGTCGATCAAGAGTGGTTCCGCGCCCAAGGGCAGCAACGAGCACGTCACCAAGAGCGGCAGCGCGGTTCGCACCCGCCCCGGCGGCAAGGTCAGCGACGTGCATGACTCCAAGCGCGGCATGGACACCCATCACAATCTGGGCGGCGGCCGCAGAGTCTCGGTCGAGCGCCATGACGGCAGCCGTGTTGTTGGCGAGCGGGGCCGCCGGGGATACGTGGAGCGTGGCTATAGTTACCACGGCCACGATTTTGGCCGGCGGTCTTACTTCTACCATGGCCACGAATACAACCGCTTCTATCGCGGCTATGGCTTCCGCGGGTTAATGCTGAACGTCTATGCCCCAGGTTCCTACTACGGCGCGGGCTTTTACGGGTGGGCGTACAACCCGTGGGCGGCGCCGATCGCCTTCGGATGGGGATGGGGAGGCAATCCCTGGTACGGCTACTACGGCGGCTATTTCCAGCCGTATGCGGTGTACCCCTCGGCCGCATTCTGGCTGACGGACTATATCATCTCGCAGGATTTGCAGGCCGCCTACGCGGCGCACCAGGAGGCCGGCGAGGAGGCCGGTACTCCAGTTGCCGCAGGCGGGCAGCCGGCGCTTACTCCTGAGGTAAAGCAGATGATCGCCGACGAGGTGAAGAACCAGTTGGCGCTGGAAAGCCAGGAGGCTACACAGAATGCCGCGAACCAGGACGTGGACCCCGGTTCCAGCGGGATTGCGCGCCTGTTGAGCGACGGCCGTCCGCATGTGTTCGTGGCCGGCGGCAATCTGGACGTGACGGATGCATCCGGGCAGGAGTGCGTGGTCAGCGACGGCGATACCCTGCAGATGCAGACTGCGCCTCCCTCGGACGCAACCACGGCAAATCTGGTGGTTCTGTCCAGCAAGGGCAAGCCGGAGTGCCAGATATCCCTCACGGTTCAGATCCAGTTGACTGACCTGCAGGAGATGCAGAACCACATGCGTGAGACCATCGACCAGGGTCTCAAGGATCTGCAGGACAAGCAGGGCACCGGTGGTTTGCCGGCGGCTCCGGCATCCGCGCAAGCCCCACCGGCTGCGGCGCAGTATGCCGCTGCCGCGCCTCCGCCGGAGGCGAACCTGGCAGCTGACATTCAGCAGACGGACCAGCAAAGCGACCAGTCTGAGAAGGAAGTTCAAGCCGAGGCGCCGCAGGACAGCGGCGCGCCGGCAGGCGCTGCCGCCGCTGCTCCGGCTGCGCCCGCATCCATAGGGCTGGGCCAGACCACCGACCAGGTGCAATCGGCTCTTGGCGCGCCGGCAAGAATCGCGAACCTGGGACCCAAGGTCATCTATTACTACAACGGCATGAAGGTCACCTTCAAAGACGGCAAGGTGAGTGACGTGCAATAACCGGACCGGCTGGCGCGGGAGGGGATCGGCGATTCCCTCCCGCGCCGGCCGCCGATTGCCGAGTACCGGCTGCTACCCCGTGGAGACCAGAGAGTCCGTTTTTTGGATGTAGGGATTCATATCGCCAAATAAGTCTTTACTTATCAATAGGTTGAAAATAGAAAAAGTTGAAAATACTCCCCAAAGTACCCCCCGAAGGTTGGCGCTAGGTGTGATCTTTCAACAGGTTGTCCATTCGACCTGGACCGGAGATGCTGATTGTTTCATTCGTCAGCCGGTAGATGCCGTCGTAGTTCCAGTTCAGCGTGCGCCCGCCCTGTTCCGTCGCATTCGTGCGATTGCCGGTCAAGCCCAGCGTGTACCTGTAGTCGGCGACGGGCGGCGTGGAGAGCTCGGTGAGCCGGTTCAGAGCGTCGTAGGTAAAGGTGGACTTCAATCCGCTGGGATAGGCTACCGTGGCTACATTGCTGGCCGGGTCGTAGGTGGTTGTGGTGGTGTTCTGGCCGGGCAGACGGTTGTCCACCACCGTGCTGAGGCGGTTCAGGTCGTCGTAGGTGTAGCTGACCGAGGCGCCGTTCGGGTTGGAGGAAGCGATGCTTTCCACGTGACCCGCCGCGCCGTAAGTGGACTGCGCGTCCGGCGAAACTCCCAGGTCTCAAAAACGAGACCTGGGCCACCCGCCACCCTCACTTCAGCGGCGGATCAAGGGCGGGGCACCCGGCGGCTTCCTCTTGCTCAATTTCCGCCATGTATGCCGAAACCTCCCGGCGCGGTATGCCTCTATACAGGCTTAGCAGTCTCTCGCATTCGCAACCAAACCCAAGGCGTTTTGCCTGGACGAGCATCCGACGCTGTTGTGCATCCGGCCCCCCCCTAGGACCATGCCAAACCCCATTCAAATCCAACTCAGAACGCTCTTCGGGGGCTATGACAATCGATGGACATTCCCGAGCAAGCTGTTGTAGGAATACCCCCAAAGCAGGTTGGCACCATTTCCATCCAATGATGAGACGCCCCCCCTCATTGGCCACATTGACCGGATTGCTTGGATCAATCGATGGAATGTCCCCGAGAAATGAAGCGATGTGATCAGGAACGTCCTCCATTTGCGCTTGAACAGGTTCGATCACCAACCAATCAATAAATTTGGGTTTTGGTCCATACAAAAACACTTCGGCAGTTCGGATCGACATCGAAGCGATTTCCGAAACTTCGAGCATGATGACATTCGGATTATTGACGCCAGGACGAATGCAAACCCGGTCAGTACAAGCCGCTATGACCCAGGTACGGCTGGAGAATTTTAGCAACCAAAGTACATACATGTTCCATGCAAGAAAGGCTGACACGCCGAACCAGGCCGCTGCCCGCACCGAAACAATGAGGCTCACGGCAATGGCGATCAATAGGATCAGCACGTTGAGAGAGCAGCCGTAAACAAAAGCGGGGAAATGCCGGCTAGCCCGAGCCCCGCCCGAAGCAATGCAGCGAACCACCTCCGGTGTGTCAGATCGAACGAGTTTCATCGTCTTTTTGACTCCTTTACTAAAATCCGAGTGCGGTGCAAAGAATTGGGATCAGTCTTATAGGCCACAACGGGATCCCGCCGGGCCCAGGCACCCCTGAAGCTACCCCCAGGAGGCCATTCGCGATTATCTTCGCGGCTCCGCAAAGAACAGAGGCGGCAGCGTAACCATATCCCTCAACAGCTATCTCTAGAGGCGAACTGATTACTACTGGCTCAGCAAAGATGGATTCGATCGTATCTACTCGTCCTGTCGGATCAATAGCGTTGACTGGGTCACCGCCCGCATAGAGGTACTTGTGCAGCGATTTGGGATCAAATGCTTTCCCATCTTCCGGGTCTCTGGAGAGGAACCGTCCGGTAGCAGGGTTGTAGTATCTGGCGCGGAGGTAGTAGAGTCCGAGGTCTGAGTCGTACTGTTCGCCGCGGTACAAGTAGTTGTTGGGCGTCGTCCCGGACTTGGTGAACGAATTGCCGAAGGCATCGTACTCGTACTCGTCTGTTACTACGCCTGCGGAATTTGTCAACTGCCGCACATCCCCGCCGCCATCGTACACATAGAAGCTCGGCGTCCACTGATTGTCAATGATCTGGTTTTCGCTGATGCGCTGCAAACCGTAGGTGCAGGTTCGCGTGACCGCGCCCCCGACGATCTCCTCCATCACCTGCGGCAGCCCGGTCGGGTTCACATCGTCCTCGACCAGGTAGCGCGTCGTCACGCCGTTGACCGTCTTGGCCACGCGGTCGCCGAAGGCGTCGTAGACCATCGTGACCGTGGTTCCATTTCCGGTCATGGAGGTCATGTGGTTCTCCGAGTCGTAGGTGTAGCTGTTGCCGTTGGCCGTTCTGGTCGTATTGCCGTTGGCGTCGTAGGTCTCCGTCGAAAGCTGGTCGTCGGGGTTGTAGCTGCCGAAGCCGGGGCTGAACCCGCTGAATGTGGAGGCAGCCGAGGTGCGGTTGCCTACAGGGTCCAGCTGATAAGTGGCGCTGCCGTTGTTGCCGTCGTTATTGCTCGGGTCGTCTGTGATGGTCTCTTTGGTCAGCCGGTAGATGTTGTCGTAGTTCCAGGCCAGCGTGCGGCCATTCTGCTCGGTCGCATTCGTGCGATTGCCGGTCAAGCCCAGCGTGTACCTGTAATCGGCGACAGGCGGCGTAGAAAGCTCGGTGAGCCGGTTCAGAGCGTCGTAGGTGAAAGTAGACTGCAACCCGTTGGGATAGGCGGCCGTGTACACATTGCTGGCATTGTCGTAGGTGTAGGTGGTGGTGTTCTGGCCGGACAGACGATTATCCACCACCGTGTCGAGGCGGTTCAGGGGGTCGTAAGTGTAGCTGACCGAGGCTCCGTGCGGATTGGAAGAAGTGATGGTTTCCACTTTGCCCGTCGGGTAGTAAGTGTAACTCAGCGTGCCCTCCGGCGTCGCCTTGGTGGTGAGCCGGTACAAACTATCGTAACTGTAGTTCACCGTGCCATCGCCGGCCGTTGAAGTGAGGAACTTGCCGGTGGCCGTGTAGGTGAAGCTCACCGTTGTTTCGCCGGGCGTGGCGCGGCTGAGCAGCCGGTTGAGGGCGTCGTAGGTGTAACTGGTGGTCACGCCGTTGAAGTGCGTCAGCGAAGCCAGATTGCCCGCCGTGTCGTACTGGCGCGTCTCGGTCAACTGGCTGTCGGGCAGGAGCTTCTGGACCGGCTCGCCGTAGAGGTCGAAGAGGTTCTGCGTGGTGTGGAGGTTCTCATCCGTCAGGCCGGTCAGGTTGCCGAGGGGGTCGTAGCCGTAGTAGTTGGTGTTGTTCGCACTGTTGGGGTGGTTCAACTGGACGACGGTCTTCAACTGGTTGGCGGCGTCGTAGGTGTACTGGACGATGTTCTGGGCTTGGTCCGTCACGCCGGCTAGGTTGCCGGGGCCGTCGTAGCTATTGACGACCGTGGTCGTGTCCGGATTCAGCGTCTTAGTCAGGCGCTTGCGGGCGTCGTATTGGAACCCGGTGGTGTTGCTGTTGCCGTCGGTCTGCGAGATACGGTTGCCGGCGTCGTCGTAGGCGTAAGTGAAGTTGCCCTTGACGCCGGAGACGGCGATGAGACGGCTGTCGGCGTCGTAGCTGTAGCTGGTGGTGTGGCCGAGGGCGTCGGTCTCGCTGACTTTGCGCCCGGCGTTGTCGTAGGTGTATTTGGTAGTGCTGGCGTTCGATGTGCCATAGGCGCGGGTGACCGAGGTCAAGCGGCCGGCCAGATCGTAGCCGTTGAGCGTGACGTTGCCGTTCTGGTCGGTAGCTTTGACCACGTTGTTGCGGAAGTCGTAGGTGTTGGTCGAGGTCGTCTGGTTTGGGTAGGTGGTGATGGACAGCCGGTTCAAAGCGTCGTACTGGTAGGTGGTGACGTTGCCGCGCGCATCGGTGTCAGAGGTTTTGTTGCCGTTGGCGTCGTAGGTAGAGCCGGTCGTCCTGCTGAGCGGCGCGGCGGTCTGAATGAGATTGCCCAGGGCGTCGTACTGGTAGGTGGTGGTTGAGGCAGACCCGCCAATGGGCGCGGTCGGAGTGGGCGCGGTCATGGAAGTCTTCTGGCCGAGCGAGTTGTAGGTGTAGGAGGTGGTGCGGCCGAGCGCGTCGGTGCGGCTGGCCATGTTGCCGTTCACGTCGTAGGTAAACTGGCTCGCCTGCGCCGGATTTACGGTGATGTCGTAACCAATGGCCCCGGCTTCGAGCGTGCTGTTGGCGTTGAAGATGAAGCTGGCCAGTGTGCCGGCGGAGTCGGTCACGTTCTGCGGGTTGTAGTTGGCGTCGTAGTTGAACAGCCGCACATAGCCCAACTCGTCGGTCGTCGATGTGGGCTCGCTGTATTGGTTGTAGACCGTGGCGCTGGTGGTGTTCTTGCTGGTTGGGGTTGCCGGGTAGGTGGAGGAGGTCTTGTTCCCGTTCTGATCGTAGGTGTAGGTTGTCGCGTGGCCCAGAGGGTCGGTCACCGAGATCAAATTGTGCTTTGCATCGTAGACATTGGTTGTGGTGTTGTTGAGCGGATCGGTGGACTTGAGCAACATGCCGTAGGCGTCGTACACCATGGTCGCCGTGCCGCTGTTGCCACTTGCATCGGCCGGATAGGTGATGGTGGTGGTGTTCGTCGCAAGGATGTAGGCGTAGCCGGTGGTGTTGTTGAATGAGTCGGTCACGCTCTGCAAGCGCCCATTCAACGGGAGCCCGTTGGGATCGATATCCGTGGCGCCATAGTAAGTGGTCACGGGCAGCGGGTTGCTGCGAGCATCCGTGCCGCTGAGGTACAGGTGGTTCGCGTCGTAGGTGTAGGTGCTCGGGGTGGTTGTGTTGGGGTACGTCACGGTTGCGAGATTCCCATTGTCATCGTAGCCGTACTGATAGATGTTGCCCTGCGGGTCGGTAATCTGCGTGATGCGCTTGTAGCCATCGCGCACGAAGGGCACGGAGAGGCCGGTCGAGCTGGTGATGCCGTTCGCCGTGATGGTCAGCCCATTGCCGCTCCGATCCTGGATGGATTGCAGATTTCCGGCCGCGCTGATGGTGTACGAGGTTCCGGTTGGATCGGTGTAGATGTATCCCGGCGGATTGTACTGGCCTCCGCCAATGCAGAACCACAAGGAGCCGTCGAGAACCACGAAATCGAAGTCATCCGCGCATCCTGGAGCGGAATCCGTGAGCGTTCCGTAGAGGCCTGGCTCGGGAGAGAAGGCCACGTCGTAGTAGGGGAGCCAGCCGTTGAACTGCGGCGCAAGATAGAAGGTCCTTCGCTGCCCGCCCAAGGTGAAGGTCACGTCGCCCGCAGGGTCCACCGTGAGGTTTACATTGATGCCGAGATTCCAGCCATAGCCGAAATCGCTGCTTGTGCCGGCATTGAGGCTGTCGTAGGTGCGCTGGATGTTAATGGCAAGCCCGGTGGCCGGAACCACCAGGTCCGTAACGGTTGCAGTGACGCGGCCTGGCTTGTAGTTGCCGGCAACCGTGATCTGCACCAGACTGTACTCGAGGATTCCCCTCGTATTGGTAGCCTGGAGCTGAATCCAGTACGTGCCGTTTGGCAGCGTCGTGGTGTCCAGCGTGCCGATCTGGCCCGAGCCGGTGGTGTTTGAATTCAGAACCGTGACGTTATTGCTATTGCTCGCCGGATAGTAGGTCAGGATGCCGCTCTGGAGCGTAACTCCAGGAGCGAGCGTAATGGGGACCACGCCGATAACGTTAGAGCCGTAAAGTGGGCTTCCTACCCATCCCTGGTCGGTTTCTGGAAGATTCACGGTGACCGGCCACTGAACAGAGCCGCTATTGCCCAAAGTATCGCTGGCGCTCAGTTGGAGGACGTAGTTACCAGCCTGACTGAAGGCCGCAGTTGTCACCGCCTGTTGCGGTGTTGCAAAGGTGACAGTGCCGGGTCCGCTGACCTGACTCCAGGCAAGAGTTGGCGTGAGTCCATTGCTGTCGGTGACGGTTCCATTCAGTTGCAGCGTGTTCGGCATCGTGACCGTGCTGTCTGCTGTAATGCCGATGCTCAACGTACCGCTTCCGCCGGTTGTTGTCGTGGTGCCCGGAGGCAGTGTCCATGGAACACTCACCATGTTGGAGTAAGCAACCATGCCGCTGATGACGGCCACAGCCTGAACCGAAGCGGTACCGGGATTCACATCTTGATAGGCAATCGTTGCATGACCGGTGGAATCGGTGGTTCCACTCAATTGGAGATTATCCACGCCAGTGACGACGAGACCCACGCTGACATTGGGCACCGGAGCGCCGGAGGCATCACTGGCGAACACCGTGAACGCCTGCTGGCCGCCTACCGGCAGCGGCTGAACCGTATTCGGAGTAAGCGTAAGCGATCCAGTCGGTGGAACTCCGCCTGAGCTTGTTGCGCTGGTGGTCATGGTGATTGCCAATTGGCCCCCACAGCACTCCGTATAATCCAACTCGTACGGATAATTCCCTGCGGCCGGGAAGTTCACTATAACCTGGTTGCCATCTGCCGAATTGGGTCCATTAACGGCTCCCATAACAGAAAATTGCGCAAATGGAGTAACGGCCGGCATGTTTACGGAGGCACCGCTTACACGCGTGGCTCCATTGGCTATGCCAAGTATGAATCCGTCGTCACTGAAGAAATTGAACACCACGTTGCCTGCGCTGGCGATCGTGAATGTGCCTCTAAAGACGGCCTGGAATGTAAACATTGGACCAACGCCCGCTTGATAGCCATTCCCCTGGGCTACGATGGTGCCTGTGAAGTTCCCATTCAGGTCAGTTGTGACATCGGTAAATGGACGTGTATTATCATCCAATCCCGACGGGGTTCCTGGAATTGTTCCCGCTGGCGGATTGAAATTGATGACCGGAAACTCCTGAACAAATACTGGCGTCGCGCTCAGCGGCGTATCGAACCCCCCCGATCCATCGGACAGGAAAAACTCTCCCGTCACCGTCGTTGCCGAGACTCGCTGGACGGGCACAATCCAGACAGCCGAGAGAGTATTTGAAGTCACCTGTACGCCGCTGATGCTTGCCGTGGCCTGTATGGCGTCAGTGCCGCTGTTGGCACCGGTATATGTATACGTCGCGATGCCATTGTCATCCGTTGTGCCGCTGCCCGAATTGTTGTTCGCGCCGGCGACGGTGAAGGAAACAGCTTCACCGGATATCGGCGTGCCGCTCTGATTGTTCAAGGTAGCCGTAAACGTCTGAGAGGTTCCAGTTACATAGGGAGGCTGAACGGTCGCAGCTAGATTGAGCGTTGGACTCAAAGGTGCGGGCAACAATGTCACAACGGCGGTTGCTGTAAATGCGGCGCTCGCCTGGCTGGTCGCCGTGATGGCAACTGTCTGTTGCGTGGCAATGCTGGCAGGAGCCGTGTAGAGACCGTTCGCAGTAAGTGAGCCTGGCGCGCCCGACGGCATGGACCAGTTCACGGCAGCGCCACATGCGGCCGTGGCCGCGAACTGCTGGCTCTGTCCGGCGTAGAGACTTACGCCCGCCGGAATGACTTCTTCGACGTTTTCCGGGGAAAGCGCATAAAAAGCGGAGGGAGAGCTTTGATTGTTGTACTCAGTGGAAATCCAATCGGCGGAACGGATTGTGTTTGAGATCCTGAACTCGTCTAACGATCCATTCAGCGGCGCGGATGCTGAGTCTCCATAAGTCGCATTAGCCAAATATGCTGTTTGTGCGGAGTCATCTCCGGTCCATGAGCTCCCACCGGAGCCACTTCCACTGGGCACACCATTGATATAGATCGTGGCTTGAGCGCTTTGGTTAGCGCTTCCTGCCAACGTAACGGTCACATAGGACGACGTGGCATTTCCAATCTTTCCCGAACTGTCAAGTCTAAAGTCTGAGCCATTATAGACGGCCACAAAGTCTACATTATTGCTCGAATTTATTCCAAGTGCCCATCCTGAATCGCCGTTGTCGTCATCCTTACCCATGATCCGGCCACCGGCGCCAGATGCTGTGTTGACCCAGGCAGAAAAGGTTGCATTGCCTTGAGCCAGGTTTGCCAGACTGGCTGGCGTCCCGATGGTCGCATACGTACTGCCGTTAGTCTGCATACCGCCATCGATCTGACCCGTGGTCGCAACCGCGCCATTATTAGTGGCGTTGTTCCCGTTGCTTGTGCTGTCTGCAAGAGACAAAACGGAGCCATTGTTCCCAACGTGCCAAACACCTACGTAATTGCTGTCCCAAACGCCGGCCGGATTCTGCTGCGAGGTAGTAATGCTGGAGTTTCCATATAACACATAAATGACAGTATCTGTGGTGTGGGAGAGGGTTGGGATGCGCACCCAGGCGATGACCTGCCCGTGGACGGGATCATACTCCTCCATTTCGTAATTCAGGATGTTCTGGCCAGCCGGATCCGACGTGAAGATCATGTCGTAGCCGTTGGGACTGGTAACATGGCCGTTGTAAGTTGTCGTGGCAAATGTTGGATCGATGGTGTTGAACAGGTACGGGAAGTTGGTTTGGTCGGTGTTCGGGATTTTTGTGTGGTCGATCACGATTGCGCGTTGATAGCTGTATCCGTTCGATCCGCATTGCGCAGGAGTGAGCGTGACCGGAGCCGAGGCCGACTTGGTCGGGTCTTCCTCGCTGGTCGCAGTGACGGTCACCGTCTGCTGCGCTGAGATCGTGGGCGGAGCCGTATACACGCCTGCCTGACTAATCGCTCCCACACCCGCCGGATTGATGGTCCAGAAGACTGTCTGGTTGCTGCTGTTGGTGATGGTGGCCGTGAACTGCTGCGTCTGCCCGCCGTAGAGCGTCGCGCTGGGCGGAGCGACACTCACCGACACTGGAAGTGCATTGTTTACCGTAAGACTTACATTGGCGGTGGCCGTGGTGTAATCGGTCGTGTCAGTGGGCGTGAAGGTCACAGATAAGGTCTGCGTCCCGACCGGCAGCACCGCTCCGGCGGCTGGCGTGTAAACGAAGGTGCCCTGCAAACTTGCCGTTGCATCGAGCTGCGTCGCACTCAGCGCCGTGCCGTAGGTGATCGCCGCGGACGTTGCCCAGGTGATGACCGGAGCAGCCTTGTTGATCGTCAGAATGACAGTGGCGGTGGCCGTGGTGTAATCGGTCGTGTCGGTGGGCGTGAAGATAACCGAAAGCGGCTGCAATCCGGCCGTCAAGACCGCGCCTGCGGCTGGCGTGTACGCAAAGGTGCCTGCAACACCGCCCGAGGAGGCATCAAGCTGCGTCGAACTCAGCGCCGTGCAGTAGGTGATGGCCGCCGGCGTCGTCCAGGTGATGACCGGAGCAGCCTTGTTGACCGTCAGAATGACAGTGGCTGTGGCCGTGTTGTATTCAGTCGTGGTGGTGGGTGTGAACGTCACAGAAAGCGTCTGCGAACCGGCCGCAAGCGTCTGCGAACCGGCCGCCAAGACCGTGCCTGCGGCTAGCGAGTAAACGAACGTACCTGGCACACTTGCCGTTGCATCAAGCTGCGTCGCACTCAGTGCCGTGCCGTAGGTAATGGCCGCCGGCGTTGCCCAGGTGATCGTCGGATTTGTCTTCGGCATCAGGGTTACTGTGAACGAAGCCGACGCGGTCGTGCTCGCCTGACTGGTCGCGGTAACAGTTACCGTCTGCTGAGCCGAGATCGCTGCCGGAGCCGTGTACAGGCCTGACGTGCTGATCGTGCCTGTCCCAGCTGGAGTGATCGTCCATGTCACCGCTGTGTTGCTGGTGTTGGCCACAGTAGCGGTGAACTGCTGCGTCTGCCCGCCGTAGAGTGTTGCAGTAGCCGGAGTAACGCTCACAGTCACGGGCGCCGGCGGCTGTAACGGTGAACCGCCAGAGCACCCGTTCCCGAGCGCCGCCGCGCCGGTCAGCGAGATGGTGTCGGCGACCAGGATCAGGCAATTACCCCCGGACTCCGCCCCTGAAAGCGTCAGAGCGGTCGTTGGAAAGTACAGTACGCCCGACAACGAAGGAGCCGATGAGCCAGTGACCGTATTCGCCGCTTGCCCCGTGCCGATGGTCCGATCCTGATAAAAGAGGATGCCGTAATAGGGGCCACTGGTGGGAGCCGACAGCGTCGCGACTACCGCGCCGCTGACCGACAACGGCCCATAGTTGTATCCCAGTCCCTTCGTCAGAAAGAACGTAACGCCGGTTCCCTTGAGAATGCTCGCCTCCGTCACATTCAATCCACCGCCCATGAGAATGTAGGTTCCCGGATTGAAGGTCACGGTCGTAGCGCCGCTGATCGTGATTCCGTTGCAGTAAGTCCCAGGACTTAGAGCATTTCTCCTATTGTTA
>PMYL01000054.1 GCA_003170825.1 Acidobacteriaceae bacterium | reverse complement strand
TGCACTTGTACCTTGAATCCGCCATGCCCCATCCTTGCGCCTTCGTTCTGGCGTAAGGGTGGGATCGTCCACCGCCCCAGTCACCACTCGAATTCGTTACCATAAAACCCATGCCCCAATTCCCTCCCGGCCAAACCCTGCTCATCGACGCTGACGATACCCTTTGGGAAAACAACATCTACTTCGAGCGCGCCATCGCCGCCTTTATCAGCTACCTCAACCACCACGAGTACACCCCCGCCGAAGTGCGCAAGGCCCTCAACTCCGTCGAGCGCGAGACCATCCTCGCCCACGGCTACGGCCTCACCAGCTTTACCCGCTCGCTTGTCGCCTGTTTTGAGCGCCTCAGCCCCGCCCCGGTCACTGAAGATAAGGTCCAACGCATTCTGAGCTTCGCCCGCTCCATCGAGGAGCAGGAGATCGAGTTGCTCCCCGGCGTAGCAGAAACCCTGGCCGAGCTGGCAAGCCGCCACCGGCTCATCCTCATGACCAAAGGCAACCAGGCCGAACAGGCCGACAAGCTCGCCCGCTCCGGCCTGGCCCCGCATTTTGCCGCCGTCGAAATCGTCCAGGAAAAGGATCCGCCCACCTACCGCGAAGTCATCGCCCGCCACGAACTCACGCCGCACACTAGTTGCGCCACGCAAACCTATTGGATGATCGGCAACAGCCCCAGGAGCGACATCAACCCCGCCCTCGCCGCCGGACTCCACGCCGTCTTCCTCTTCCACAAAGACACCTGGATCCTCGAACACGCTGAAATCGACTCCGTGCCGGAAGGCCAGCAGTTACTCGAACTCGATTCCTTCGCCAAACTGGCTGCCATCTTTTAGCACCAGCCCCAGCCGCGCCCTGCTCCCTTGACGCATCCCCCGCGCCTCTGCTCTACTTTCATCAACGTCATGCACACGTCCGGCGCCAACGCGAGCTTCTCTCCGGTCCTGCGCATCGCCGCGCCGACTCCCGCCATGCGAATTACCAGCCCCAATCTGCGCGCGGGAAACGAAGCCTGACCAACCAGTCTTGTAATTGAGCGGCACCCAGGCCACCACCCGCAAGCGCGGCTGGTGGTTTTTTTGTTTTCTAGCCCCTTTGTCTTGTTAAGGAGAACCTCTCGTGGAATCCGTCACCCTCACCAGCATCCAGGCAGCCCGCGCGCGCATCGGCGACGCCATCTACGTTTCGCCCTGCCAGCTCTCCCACCAACTCTCCGAACTGACCGGTCTGCCTCTGCACCTGAAGCTTGAAAACCTCCAACTCACCGGCTCCTTCAAAGAGCGTGGCGCGCTCAACAAGCTGCTCACCCTCGGCAAGGTGGAGCGTGACCGCGGCGTCATCGCCGCCAGCGCCGGCAACCACGCCCAGGGCGTCGCCTTCCACGCCTCCTCGCTTGGCATTCGCGCCCAGATCGTCATGCCGCTGGCCACGCCGCAGATCAAAGTCGCCGCCACGCGTAGCTTCGGCGCCGAGGTCATCCTCCACGGCGCCAGCTACGAGGAAGCCTGCGAAGAGGCCCTGCGCCGCCGCATCGAAGAGGGCCGCACCTTCATTCATCCCTTCGACGACGCTGAAGTCATCTCCGGCCAGGGAACCATCGGCCTCGAGCTGCTCGAGCAGGTTCCCGACATCGAAGCCGTCGTCGTCCCCATCGGCGGCGGCGGTCTCATCGCCGGCGTCGCCTGCGCCCTCAAGGAGACCAATCCAAAAATCCGCGTCGTCGGCGTCGAGCCGGAGAAGCTGCCCTCCATGCTCCGCGCCCGCGAGGTTGGGGCACCCGTCACCATCGCAGCCGAAGCCACCATCGCCGACGGCATCGCCGTCCGCCGCGCCGGCGACCTGACCCTCCCCCTTGTCTCCCGCTACGTCGACGAAATCGTCACCGTCGACGACGAAGAGATCGCCAGCGCCATTCTTCTGCTCCTCGAGCAGGAGAAAACCCTGGCCGAAGGCGCCGGCGCCGCCGCGCTGGCCGCCGTCGTCCAGTCCAAAACCAATCTGCGCCATCGCCGCATCGTCGTCCTGGTCAGCGGAGGCAACATCGACGTCACCCTGCTGGCCAAGATCATCGAGCGCGGCCTGGTCAAGGATGGGCGCCTGTTTCGCGTCCGCGTCTACCTGCAGGACCGCCCCGGCGCTCTGCACACCCTCACCCAGGTACTGGCCAGCCAGCGCGCCAACATCGTCGAAACCGTCCACAATCGCGCCTACTACGGCGTCAGCCTGAGCGAAACCGCTATCGATGTAACCCTGGAAACCCGCGGCGCATCCCACATCGCCGCCATCAGCCACTCCCTGCGCGAAGCCGGCTTCCGCTTCGAGCGCATTCAATAGGAGTCCCATGTACTCATCCAAATTCAACCAGGTCGCAGATCGCTCCGTCCTCATCGAAGCCATGCGATCTTACTCCTTCGCCATCCTCTTTGGCCCGCAATCGAACCCAGAAGTCGCAGCGCCTCTCGTTGCCACCCACCTCCCATTGGTCGTCAAAGACGAGGGCCCGCACGGTCTCATCGAAGGCCACTTCGCCCGCGCCAATCGTCACTGGCAATCCCTCGCCGGCCGCGAAACCCTGGTCGTCTTCCCCGGACCCCACAGCTATGTCTCGCCCACCCTCTACGTCGAGCCGCTCTCCGTTCCAACCTGGAACTATATCGCCGTCCACGCCTACGGAATCCTCTCGCTGGTCGAAGACGAGGCCGGCAGAGACGCCTTGCTCGCCGGCCTGATCCAGGCCAACGAACCGGCCTATGCTGAAAAATGGCGCGCCATGCCCGGCGGTTTCCGCCGCTCCATGCTCGCTGGCATCGTCGGCTTTCGCATCCCCATCGCCCGCATCGAAGGCAAATTCAAGATCAGCCAGAACCGCGACGAGCCTGAACGCCGCAACGTCCACGCCGCCCACGCCGCCGGAACCCCCGACCAACAGGCCCTTGCCGCCTGGATGGAACGGATGGGAACAATAGGTATCATTTGATACCGTGATTGCGGTATACTGATACCGGAGGCCCACCATGATGCAGCCCGACCACGTTGCCGATGTGATGGGAGGAGCGGCCATTCTCGGCAGCTGTATTCTTTCCGCGCAGGACCTTGAAACAGCCGTCGTCACCGGCCTGCCCAAGCGCGCGCTGCGGTTCACGCTCGCTCGCGCCTGCTCCTCCGCCCAGCACGCCCGCACCCTGCTCTACCGCGTCGTTCCCGAGGCCACCTACAAGCGCCGCACCCGGCTCACCCCCGCGGAAAGTGAACGCACCGAGCGACTGGCCAGGGTGATCGCCGCAGCCGAGCACGTGTGGGACAACCGCGGCGACGCCCGCGAATGGCTCACCAAGCCGCACCCCGAGCTGGAAAACCGCCCGCCCCTTGAAGCCGCCCTGACCGAACTGGGCGCACGCCGCGCCGAAGAGTTGCTCGACCGCCTCTTCTACGGCATTCCCGCCTGAGCATTCACCTCTCATGCATTGCTTCCGCATCGGCGACGCCCGCTTCCCGCTCTTTGACGGCACGGGCGCGCGCCTCTGCGGTGGCCGCTGGAACTCCCCTGGCCGCGGCGTCATCTACGCCGCCGAAACCTATGCCGGAGCGATCCTGGAAATCCTAGTCCACGCCAACCTCAACCGTTTGCCCCGCACCCACGGCGTCCTCGCCATCGAGATTCCCGCCGGTCTCGCCGTGGAACGTCTCGCCGCCTCCGATCTCCCCGGTTGGAACGCGACGAATCAGGCCGTCAGCCAGGCATTCGGCGACCGTTGGCTTGTCGAAGCCCGCACCGCCGTCCTGTTGGTTCCATCCCTCGTCACTCAGGGCCGCGAACACAACATCCTGCTCAACCCGGCCCACCCGGACTTCGCGCGCATCACCCACACTCCGCCCGAGCCGGTCGTATGGGATGACCGGCTCTTTCCCAGGTGAGATTTCCATAAGCTGTTCCAAGCCATTCTCGTCTTTGCTATACTTGTTGTGTTCACCCCCGTGCGGAGGTGGCGAAATTGGCAGACGCACCAGCTTGAGGTGCTGGCGCCCACAAGGCATAGGGGTTCAAGTCCCCTCTTCCGCACCAAATTTCTCTCGTCCGGGTCAGCCGGACTGACTTGGAAAGCAGCTTAAGAAATGCAAATCCTTCTCGACTTTGTGATTGTCCTGCACGTGCTTGTGTGCCTCTTTCTCATCGGCGTTGTCCTCCTGCAGCAGGGCCGCTCGGCCGACCTGGCAGGCGCCTTCGGCGGCCAGGGTTCGCAGACCGCTTTCGGCCCCCGCGCCGCGGCCAACGTCCTCACCCGGCTCACCACCTGGTCGGCGATCATCTTCATGTGCACTTCCATCGGTCTGACCGTCCTCTACCAGCGCGCCACCACCGGCTCGCACTCGGTGCTGGAGGGCGCCAAGCCCGCCCCAGTCTCCGCGCCCGCCAAGTCCGGCAAGTAAGGTCAGACAAGTTCCGCGGTCTCTCCAGATCGGTTCTCCAGCTTTTTGAAAGGCAGGCCCACCGGGTCTGCCTTTTGCGTTTCCCTCCGGCGGGCTGTTCGCTTCTGCCTCCGGCCCTACAATAGAACCCATGATCCTCGAAACCTTCCCCGTCGGCCCGCTCGCCTGCAACTGCACCATCCTGGGCGACGAGGAAGCCCGCGAGGCCATCGTCATCGATCCCGGCGACGAGGTTGGCCGCATTCAGCGCCGCCTTACCGAACTCGGCCTCAAGCTCAAGCAGATTCTCGTCACCCACGCCCACATCGACCACGTGGGCGGCGCGCTCCGGCTCAAGCGCCTCACCGGCGCGCCCATCCTGCTCAACGAGAACGATCTGCCCCTGCTCAAAATGATGGCGGCTCAGGCCAACTGGGTGGGCGTTCCCACGCCGGAGACTGCGCCCCCCGACGAAACCCTCGCCGACGGCCAGCTCGTCGGCCTCGACCGCTACCCCGCACAGGTCCTGCACACCCCCGGCCACACCCAGGGCTCCGTCTGCCTCCACTTTGCCCCGCTCAAGATGGTCATCGCTGGCGATACCCTCTTTGCCGGCAGCATCGGCCGCACCGACCTGCCCGGCGGAAACTACGGTCAGATTATCGACTCCATCCAAACCCGCCTGCTGGCACTCCCCGACGAAACCAAAGTGCTGCCCGGCCACGGCCCCGCCACCACCATCGGCGCCGAGCGCAAGAGCAACCCATTCCTCCGCGCATGAATATGAAAAACCATCATTCTTTCAAGATGTTTGGTTTCAGTCGTGGAGCGTACCTACTTCAACCAAAACTTACGGTAGAAGCCTGGTAATATTACTTCCCTGATGCTTCCCTAAATAATCAACAAAAATAGTTACTCCAGTACCGAACTCTCGCTCCGGCCCCAGTAGGCTGACCACCAGCCATCCCGACTCCGCCATCCCAAAAAAGTACCCCGGATGCACCCAGACCCCACGCTCCAGGAGTTCCAGCACCGTCTGCTCGTCGGGTTTCAGCGCCGGGATCCGCAACACCGCATACCAGCCGCCCTCCACCTCCAACCTGCGAACTGCGGATAGCCTGCCCAGTTGCCGGTCCAACTCCGCCAGGTTAGCCCTCACCCGCTCCCGAATCTGCCCCTGGATCGCCGCCCTTCCCTCCAGCCACTTGGGCAGCGCGCACTGCACCGGCGCATTCATTGAGAGAAACGTATCGGCAATCACCTCCAGCCGCTCCAACGCCGCATGTGCCTCCGGCCCGGTCGCCACAATCCAGGCAGCCTTCATCTGCGGCAGCCCGGCAATCTTGCTCAGCCCGCTCACCACAAACACCGGAACCCCATCGAATCCTGCCGCAAAGCTCGCGCCTGCCCCGCCAAACCCGTAGTCCAGAAAAACCTCATCCACAATCAGCGACAGGTCGAACTTTCTCGCCAGCCGCGCCAGCTCCTCCGCCTCCCACCGCTTGGTAAAGTGCCCGGTAGGGTTGTTCGGGTGCACCAGCACGATAGCCCGCGTCTCCGCCGTAATCGCCCGGCGAAACCCCTCCGGATCGATCTGCCAGCCCTGGTCGTAGACCAGCGGCGCAGCCTTCAGCCGCACATCGTCCAGCGCCGCCAGAAAGTCGAACAGCGGATACCCCGGCTGGGCGACAAGAATCTCGCTCCCTGGATCGCAAAGCAGCCGAAAGAGATAGCTATAAGCCTCGCTCGTGCTGGTGGTCAGCACAATCTGCTCCGGCTTCAGCGCCACGCCGTGGTCCGCATAGTACCCGCAAACCGCCTCGCGCCCGCGCAGGCTCCCTCGCGGCTGCGGATCGTAATCGAGTGCCGCCGGATTGGCCAGCGCCGCCAGCAGTTCCGGCGCGTACTCAAATCCGCATCGCGTCGGATTCGAAGCCGTCAGGTCGGCAATCGGCAGTCCGGCCGCGGAGCGCAACCGGTGAGCCCGCGCCAGCTCGCTCTCCTCCGTATTCCAGTCCGTTCTCTGCGAAAAGCGCATTCTTTGTTCCATCGGCAAACTGGAGTGGCCCGCCCCACCGCAGGTGGTCGTGCACAATAAGAACAGGCGCTCTTTTCAACCATACACGGGCTTCACAGGAGGAACATTGGCTTTGCGCGCGGTTGTCTTCGACTATGGAATGGTATTGACCGGTCCGCCGGACCCCGAGGCCCACGCCGCGCTGCTGCGCATCACCGGGTTGCCGTCCGACCGCTTCGAGCCCCTCTACTGGGCCGACCGCCACGCCTTAGACGAAGGCAAGCTCACCGGCATCACCTTCTGGCAAAAGTTCATCCGCGACGCCGCCCTCGACCACGCGATGGACCAATCCGCCCCCCGTCAGTCGATTGTCGAAGAACTGAACCGCTGGGATGCCCGTCTGTGGACTACGCAGAACCCCGCCATGCTGGCTTGGCAACAGCAACTCAAAGAGCGCGGCTTGCTCACCGCAATCCTCTCCAACATGAGCGACAACGTGCTCGAAAACATGAAGCGCGAATTCGATTGGCTTCACCGCTTCGACGTGCTGGCATGGAGCTATCAACTCCACATGGCCAAGCCCGGCCCAGCCATCTATCGCCACACGCTCGCCGAACTCGGCACACAGCCCGAGGAGACGCTCTTCCTCGACGACAAACTCGTCAACGTGGAAGCCGCGCGTGCGCTGGGCATCCAGGCCATCCAGTTCTCCACCGTCGAACGCCTGCGCGCCGATCTGATCGCCGCCGGACTGGACGCTGTGCTCTCCCTCCCCTGAGCAGGGCAGCGGTTGCTATGGCCCTCTTCAGGCCCTACTTTCCAAAATGGTAGCTCAACCCCAAACTCGCGTTCATTACGTCGAGGCCAGGGTTGACCGGCACGATGAAGGCGTCCGAAAAATGAAAATCTCCGAAGAGACCCAGGCGCAAATCCCATCGTTCGTTCATTTTGACTTGCACGCCTACGGCAGACTGCAAGCTGAGGTTCTCATAGGCCGCTTTCGTCGAGGGCACCTTTTTATCGAAGACGAGTATCCCGCCCTTGGCCATCAAGTAGGGCTTGATGGCCTTGTGGTCCCGCCACAGCATGCGAAAGCCGATCGGTGAAAACCCTATACCAGGCACGTACTCCCGGATGTTTTTCTGCTTTATGGGCACTGGATTGCCCCATATGTCGGTGTGGAGCGGTTTGTCCAGAAGGACAAATGGCAGAAACTCCGCCACATAGTCCACTCGCGCCTTCAGGAAGTGACCCCAGGAATGACGGTCGTACTCCAGCCCCGCCGTGTAGAGCTTTTCGTCATACCCGGAGGCAAAGATTTTGTAATTGCCATAGGAAGCCAATCCCTCCACGATGATTTCGCTCTCCACCGGCCGCTTGAACCAATTAACCTTCCGGGTCTCCGGCCCTGCCGCGGCATCTGCCCCTGGTGGGGTCAGTGCCTCTGCCGGCGTATTCATCCCTGCCAGGGTATTCATCTCTGCCAGCGTCTCCGTCTCCTGGCAGTGCGCCACATGCGGCGCAAGAAGGCAGAGCCCGGCAAGAATGGAAAGGCAGTTGAGGCGAAGGTTGCCGGCGAAGCAACGCGCACTCCGCCGCGGGGCGAATACAGACTCACAAACTCGATCGGTAGGCAATAGCCCTCCCAGGCAGTTGGTATGGATAGGCAAAAACCTAGTAGCCAAAAAATGAAGGGGCCAACGCGGTCAATATAACATGAACGTCCAGACCGGACACGGCACATTTTCCCTTGCCCGCGTCGCACTTACAACTGTTGGCCAAGTGTTCTACACTTGTTTGAGTTTGGATTGCGGCCAGCTGAATCGTTATATACGGGGCCGCTGACCCAAAATAGCAAACTCTTGAGACGGCAGCGTCCCCAGGCGAAGCTGATCCGTCCAGACAGTAGGAGTGCCAACAGTGAATTCATTGCAAAGAACAACAGGTTTGAACACAGCCAGATGGGCCGTGCCAATGGGGGCCGTATTGGCGTTCGCGGCTCTGGTGCTGGCTTCAACCATGGCTCCGGCCCAGACCGTACCGGTTGTCACCGGCGACGCGCGTGTAGACAAGCTGCTCAGCCAGATGACGCTCGATGAGAAACTCACGCTGATCCACGGCACACATGAGGATCCAGCGGTGTACCAGGGTCAGGCCGGCTACCTGGGCGGAATTCCGCGCCTCGGCATTCCGGGCTTGCGCTTTGCCGACGGGCCTCCGGGCGTGCTCACGCGCCATCCCTCGGCGGGCGAGACGGCCACCATGGGCGTAGCCGCCACCTTCAGCCGCAAGACGGCCGAGGATAATGGCCTGGTGATCGGCCGCGAGGACCGCGCTCTGGGCATCGACGTCTCCCTGCAACCCTTTGTGAACATCGACCGCGACCTCGAATTCGGCCGCGGCTACAACACCTTCGGCGAAGACCCGTTCCTCACCTCCGAGATGGCGGTTGCCGAGGTCAAGGGCATCCAGTCCCAACACGTGATGGCCCAGATCAAGCACTACGTGGGCTACGACTCCAACAGCGGCAGCACCTTCATCGACGACCAGACGCTGCACGAGGTCTACGTGGCTCCGTTTGACGCCGCCATCCGGAAGGCAGACGTTTCCTCCATCATGTGCTCTTACAACCGGCTGAACGGCACCTATGCCTGCGGCAACGATTCCACGCTGACCAAAATTCTGCGCGACGAGATCGGCTTCAAGGGATTCGTGACCTCGGACTGGGGCGCGGTCCACGGCGTCAACTTCATCAACGCCGGCCTGGACATGGAGATGCCCGGCGAACCGTCAGCGATAACCTCCGGCTGGGGCATGCCTTCCTTCTTCGACCTTCTGCCCGCGCCTCCTCCGCCACCGGCGCGCAGGTCTGACCCGGCCGCCATGGCCGAGATCGTGGCGGATATGTTCGGCGGCCACATACCCGAGGAGCCGGCCCCTGAGTTTGGCGACTTCAGCGGCTTCGGCAAGACGCTCAACTCTGAGAAAATGACCGATGCCCTCAAGGACGGCACGGTAAACGAGTCGGCCATTACCCGCGCTGCCGGGCGCGTGCTCTATGAGATCGTCCACTTCGGTTACATGGACGGCCAACAGAAGCACGACATCACCGGGCAGGCCATCGAGGCCAACGCCAAAATCATGGAAAAAACCGGCGAAGAGGCCGCGGTGCTGCTGAAGAATGAAGGCGGCGTTTTGCCCTTGAAGGCCGCCGATCTGGACTCCGTGGTCCTGATCGGCCCCACCGCCGGCCAGGTGGACTCGATCGGCATCAACGGCGAACGCTCCGTCGGTTTGCCGCAGCGTCAAATCGGCCCGATTGAAGCTCTCAGGAAGATCACCGGCAACGCCAACATCAAATTCGCCGTGAACGACGACATGACCGGAACGCCGGTTCCAGCCGGCGCACTGAACCACGACGGCAAGCCGGGTCTGGTCCGCACCGGCCTGAGCGCCGAACAAACCGACGCGCAGATCAACTTCACCGGCAGCAACGCCCTGGCGCCCAACTCGACCGTTACCTGGAAGGGCACGCTCACCCCGCCTCACGAGGGAATCTACTGGCTCTATCTCCAGGCGCTTGGGACCAATGCGAAAATCTCCATCGACGGCAAGCGGCTGGCCGGAACCGGCGCCCAGCAGGGAGGCGTGCATGGCGACATCCTGCAAGCCAACCAGGACAACGTCGTTCCCACCACCGACGGACTCGATAACGTGCGCCGCGCCGTCAATTTGACCGCCGGCCCGCACCAGATCGAGATCAAGACCAGCCCCGACAGCTCCAACTCGCCCGTCCAGGTGCGCCTCAACTGGTACACCCCCGAGCAGCGCGTGGCAGACCACGAAGCCGCCATCGCCGCCGCGAAAAACGCCAAGGCCGCGGTCGTCTTTGTCTGGACTCGCCTTGAACCCGTCTTCGGCCTGCCCGGCGACCAGAACAAGCTCATCGAAGAAGTTGCCGCGGTCAACCCCAACACCATCGTCGTCCTCAACACCAGCCAGCCCGTCGCCCTGCCCTGGGTCGATAAGGTAAAGGCGGTTCTGGAGATGTGGTGGCCCGGCGATGAGGGCGGCTGGTCCACAGCCAATTTGCTGCTGGGCAAGACCAGCCCCGCCGGCCGTCTGCCGGTCACCTGGGGCAAACGCCTTGAAGACTACGCCGCCACCGATCCCAAGCACCCCGAGCGCTCCACGAAGGGCGTGGACCGCAAAACCACCTACAGCGAAGGCGTCAACGTAGGCTACCGCTGGTTCGACAAGGAAAACATTGCCCCGCTCTTCGCCTTCGGCCACGGCCTCAGCTACGCCACCTTCGAGTACACCGGGCTCAAGATCGGCAAAGCCTCCGGCGGCGGCCTCGACGTCAAGGTCCGCATCAAGAACACCGGCGCCGTCGAAAGCGACGAAGTTCCGCAGGTCTACCTCGGTGCGCCCAGCGAAATTCCCGCCGGAGTGCAGTTCCCGGTGCGGGCTCTCGCCGCCTTCGACCGTATTCACCTGACTGCCGGCGAAGCCAAGACCGTCACGCTGCACGTTGAGCCGCGCCAGTTGCAGTACTGGTCCACAAAGGATGGCAAGTGGGTCACCGCAACCGGCAAGCGCACAATCAGCGTAGGCGCCTCATCCCGCGACCTCCGCGTAGAGCAAACCATCGACTGAGGCGTTTGCCAGCGGCCCAGACGGCGGAAGCAGCAAGAAAGCCGGTCCACGACAGTGCATCGCACCGTCGTGGACCGGCTTTCTTTGAAACAGGAAACTTGAAGACGAGCCGGGAGCGCTACGCAACCCGCTCAAACGGCTCGATTCTGGGCCGGTCGATCTTCGAGGCTTGCCACAGGGACCCGTTCAAGTCGGCCTCAAGCGAGGTCGAAGCGGTCAAGGTTCATCACCTTGCTCCAGGCCGCCACAAAGTCACGCACGAACTCCTGCTGCGAATCGCCGCACGCATAGAATTCCGCGAGGGCCCGGAGTTGGGAGTTCGAACCGAAGACAAGATCGACTACGGTGCCCGTCCACTTGAGTTCGCCGCTGGCCCGATCATGTCCCTCCAGCACGCCTTCAGATGGATCGGACTTCTGCCACTTCGTCTTCATGTCGAGGAGATTCACGAAGAAATCATTGGTCAATGTTCCGGGCCGCTTGGTGAAAACGCCATGTTCGGACTGCCCGAAGTTTGCATTCAGCGCGCGCAGGCCACCGATCAGAACCGTCATCTCGGGAGCGGTCAGCGTCAGCAGGTTCGCCCGATCCACCAGCAACTCAGCCGCTGATCCCTCGTGTTCCTTCCGGAGGTAATTGCGGAACCCATCTGCAATCGGCTCCAGTACGGCGAAGGATGCCACGTCGGTCTGCTCCTGCGACGCATCCGTGCGACCCGGCGAGAAGGGAACCTTCACGTTGTGACCGGCCTTCTTTGCAGCCTCCTCGACGGCTGCGCAGCCGCCCAGAACGATCAGATCCGCGAGCGAGACCTGCTTGCTACGGGATTGGCCACCGGACTGCGCGCCATTGAAATCCTTCTGAATCGCGGCCAGAGATTCAAGGACCTTCGCCAGTTCGGCCGGCTGGTTCACTTCCCAATCCTTTTGCGGCGCAAGGCGAATGCGCGCCCCGTTGGCCCCGCCGCGCTTGTCGGTACCGCGGAAGGTTGCAGCCGACGCCCAGGCTGTAGTGACCAGTTGGGAGATGGAAAGCCCGGATGCCAGAATCTTGGCCTTCAGAGCAGCAATCTCCTGCTCCCCGATCAATGCGTGATCCACCGCGGGAATCGGGTCCTGCCAAATCAGCGGCTCCGCGGGGACGAGCGGGCCAAGATACCGCGCGATAGGCCCCATGTCGCGGTGCGTCAGCTTGAACCAGGCCTTGGCAAAGTCGTCTGCCAACTCCTGCGGATTCTCGAGATAGTGCCTCGAAATCTTCTCATAGATCGGGTCTACTCTCAGGGAGAGGTCCGTCGTGAGCATGGTGGGGGCGTGCTTCTTCTTGGGGTCGTGAGCATCCGGCACGGTACCCGCCGCAGATGCGTCCTTGGGCGTCCATTGGTGAGCACCGGCGGGGCTCTTCGTGAGCTCCCATTCATAGCCGAAGAGGTTTTCAAAGTAGTTATTGTCCCACTTCACCGGGTTCGTGGTCCATGCGCCCTCGAGGCCGCTGCTGATGGTATCGACGCCTTTTCCGCTGCCAAAGCTGTTTTTCCAGCCCAGGCCCTGCTCTTCGATGCCGGCGCCCTCGGGTTCGCGACCGACATACTTGTTCGGATCGGCAGCGCCATGAGTCTTGCCGAAGGTGTGTCCGCCGGCGATGAGGGCAACTGTCTCCTCGTCATTCATCGCCATGCGAAGGAACGTCTCCCGAATATCCCGTGCCGCGGCGACTGGATCCGGCTTGCCATTGGGTCCCTCCGGATTCACATAGATCAGGCCCATTTGAACAGCGGCGAGAGGATTGTCGAGCTGACGGTCGCCACGGTAGCGTTCGTCTCCCAGCCACTTGCCCTCAGATCCCCAGTAAATACCTTCTTCCGGCTCCCAGATGTCCTCGCGCCCACCGCCGAAACCGAAGGTCTTCAATCCCATTGACTCCAGCGCCACGTTACCAGTGAGAACGATCAGGTCGGCCCAGGAGATCTTCCGGCCGTACTTCTGCTTGATCGGCCAGATCAACCTGCGCGCCTTGTCGAGGCTCACGTTGTCCGGCCAGCTGTTGAGGGGAGCAAATCGCTGCGATCCCGAGCCTGCGCCGCCGCGACCATCGGCGATACGATAGGTGCCTGCGCTATGCCACGCCATACGGATGAAGAACGGCCCATAGTGGCCGTAGTCCGCAGGCCACCACTCCTGCGAGGCCGTCATCAAGGCATGAAGGTCCTTGATCACGGCATCCAGGTCGAGGCTCTTAAACTCCTCGGCGTAATTGAATGCCTCGCCCATGGGATTGGCGAGTTGCGAGTGCTGGTGCAGGATCTTCAGGTTCAGTTGATCGGGCCACCAGTTTGCGTTAGTTGGGGTTCCAGCCACTGTGTGTTTGCGGGCGCCGTTCGAAAACGGGCATTTTGCATCGCCTGACATGGCGTTCTGATCGTCGACTATGGGTGGTCCTGGGGTCTTTGTCTGGCTTTCAGACATGTTTTTGCTCCTCCTGGATATTTCCTGTCTTGGCGTAGGATTGGATGCTTCCCGCTGGCGATTGGTTCCGGCCCGTCCTTAAAAATATGCTTCCCCGCAAAACTGCTTAAGAAATCCCAATTTTGCATAACTTTCTGGGAAATTTCCAAGAACAGGAATTCCGGCCTCCCTTATCCACAAAAACCCAGCCTTCCGCCGTTGACCCCGCACTCCAGGCTCCTTAGAGTCTGTAATCGGGCAGCAATTTTTCTCCCGCCTGCACGGCTACGGAAAATTGCCGCCGCTTTCTGAACCGAAGTCGCGCACAGCCCCATTCATCCGGAGTGAAAATGCTGAAACTGAAAAAGATCCACATCCTCGGCTTCAAGAGCTTTTGCGACCGCACGGAGTTGGCCGTGCCGGGAACGGGCATTGCCGTGGTGGTGGGGCCGAACGGGTGCGGCAAATCGAACATCCTGGACGGGGTGAGCTGGGTGCTGGGCGAGCAAAGCGCTAAATCCCTGCGCGGCACGCACATGCAGGACGTGATCTTTGCCGGAACCCGCGACCGCAAAGCCCTGGGAATGGCCGAAGTCACGCTGACCATGGTCGATCCCGAGACTTTCGAGGGGCCGGTGCCAGTTGAGCC
The DNA here is from genome assembly GCA_003170825.1 of Acidobacteriaceae bacterium. Classification (GTDB taxonomy): domain Bacteria; phylum Acidobacteriota; class Terriglobia; order Terriglobales; family Acidobacteriaceae; genus Telmatobacter. Next base: position 233,720 of record PMYL01000054.1, on the reverse strand, counting down.
GGAGGTGGTGGTTGACCACGACGGCGGGGCCGACTGGGACGAGGACGAGGTGCGCCGCCAGCGAGCGGTCGAGGCCGAAGAGATTATCGCCGCCGAACAGCCGGGCCAGGTACTCGATGAAGACGGGCCAGATGAGCCGCAACCCATGGCTACAGGCCAGGGTCCGCAGGCCGTCGTACTCAAGATTCGCCGCCGCAAGTTCCAGCGCACGCCGCAGAAGGGCGAAATCGTGATTACCCGGCGGCTGTTCCGCACCGGTGAGAGCGAATACCTGCTGAACGGCAAGCTTTGCCGGTTGCGCGACATTCAGGACATCTTCATGGGCACGGGCCTCGGGCCGGACAGCTACGCCATCATCGGCCAGGAACAGATCGGGCAACTGCTCAGTTCCAAGCCGCACGAGCGGCGGGCCATCATCGAGGAGGCCGCGGGGATTACGCGCTTCAAGACCAAGAAGCGGCTGGCTGAGCTGCGCCTGGAAAGCGCCAGGCAGAACCTGGCGCGAGTGGACGACATTTTTGAAGAGGTAACGCGGCAGATGAACAGCCTGAAGCGGCAGGCGTCCAAGGCGGAGCGGTTTGCCGCCGTGCGCGATGAGCTGCGCGGGCGTTTGCGCGTTGTGCTGGCCAGCCGCATGGCAATGATGGATGCGGACCAGGCTCGGCTGGAGCAGGAAATTGCCGCACTGACGGAGCGGATCAACGGCTCGGCATCGGAGATCGACACGCTGGAAGCCAGCCAGCATTCACTCACCGAGCGGGGCTACGAGCTGGACCGCGAGGGCCAGGAAGCGCAGAACCGCGCCAACGAAGCTGCTGTCGAACTCGAGCGAGCCACGGCCCGGGAACGAAGCAACGCCGAACGCATCGGCGAGTTGGAGGCGCGGATCGCCGCAGCCGGCGCGGAGCTGGAGCAGACACGAACGCAGTTGAGCGGCATCGCCGAAGAGCGGGCGCAGCAGCACACGTTTCTTGAGTCGGCGGCAGGCGAGGCCAAAGCCTTTCGCCAGAAGGTGGAGGAGCGCCAGCAGGAGGCGCGCACGGCGGCCGAGGAGGTCTTCTCCGCTGAGCGCGAGTTGGAAGCCAGCCGACGCCACGCCATGCACCTGCTGACCCTAGCCGGAAATGCGCGCAACTACACCGCCCAGGGGGAAGAGAGTCTGGCTGCCCTGGAGCGCGAAGCCGGCCGCTTGGAATCGGAGATAGGCCAGGCGCGGCACGAGCAGGAAAACCTGGGCGTCCAAAGCGGGCAGGCCAGGCTGCGCTTTGAGTCCGCCGCCGATGCGCTCAAACGGCTGGAAAGCGAGATTGCGGCGCTTCGCGAGGCTCTGCAAGCCCGCCGCGCCGAGGAAAATGCGCTGCACGCGCGCGCCAACCAACTGCGTGGCGAACTCGCCACCGTCGCCGGGCGCCGCGATGCCCTGCAATCGCTGATTCGTAACCATAGCTACTCCACCGACACGGTGCGAAAACTGCTGAAGCCGGGCGCGCTGGCTGCGGGCATGGCGCCTAAAGGCACGCTGGCGGACTTCCTGGAGGTGAGCGGCGAATACGAAGTTGTGGTGGACGAGTTCCTGCGCGAGGAGCTGAATTATGTGGTGGTCGAAAGCTGGGGGGCTGCCGAGGAAGGCGTGCGTCTGCTCAAGTCCGGCGTGGATGGCCGGGCCACGTTCCTGATCCACCCTGTTGAGCAAGGCATACTTTTTGAGGAGAGCAACGATACGATCAGCGGACCCGGCCTGACCCCGCTCAAGGACTCGATCCGGGTGCTGAACGGTTTTGGGCGGTCGCTGGAATCGATCCTGCCCAAGCTCAAGCACAGCTATGTGGTCGAAGACCCCAACGAGGCACTGCGTCTGGCCGCGCGCTACACTCACGCCTTTTTCCTCACGCCTGAGGGGGAGTGCTTTCACAATGCGACCGTCACCGGCGGCAAACCGGCCAGCGAAGGGCCGCTGGCGCTCAAACGCGAGTTGCGCGAGACCGATGGCCGCCTGGCCAAACTGGAGACCGGCCTGGCGCAGGCGGAGACTGAAGCGGCAGCTCTCGCCCGGACCATCGAGGAGCTGACTGCCCAATCCGCCGCGGCGGACGAAGAGCGGCGCCTGGCCGAGACCGACACCGCCAACCAGGGTGCGGCTCTCAAGCAGATGGAAGGCGAAGCACAGCGCATCGAGCGCCGGTTGCAGGAGTGGGCCGCGCAGGCCGCCCGCAACAAGGACGCGCGCGAAGCCAAAAGATCCGGCATCGACCAGAAGCGCGAGGAGACTGTGCGCCTGGAGGCCGAGCATGCGCAGGCCGAGGCCGCCCTCGATGAGTTGCAAGCGCAACTGGCCTTGCTGCGCCAGAAGCGCGAGGGCTTGCAGCAGGAAGCCGCACAGATCACCGCGGAGCTGGCCGGCCTGGAGGAGCGGCGGCGCGGCGCCGAGGCAGCCTTCCAGCGCATCGACCGCCTCCATGCCGACCTGGAGCGCCGTATGCTGGCCATCGAGCGGCAGCGCGCAGCCGCCGAGTCGGAGCGGGAGCAGCGCATCGGCGAGAGCGCCGCGCTGGCCGGAAAGCAGAAGGAACTGGCCGCCGTGCGCGCCGAGGCCCTGGCCCTGGCGCAGACGCATTCCGGCCAGGCGCTGGCCCTGCGCCAGCAACTCGCAACCATGGAAACGCAACTGAAGGCCGGCCGCGCCTCTCTGGATCAGTTGCGCGAGGACCGCGCAACCCGTTCCAGCCAGGTGGCCAAGCTGCGCTCCGATATCGAGCACCAGGAGGCAAGCTGCCTTACTGAAGTCAACGCAGAGGCCCAGGTCTTGCGCACCGATCAACAGATCGAGCGCCTCGCCGGCGAAGCTCTGGCCGCCGAGGAAGAAACCTGTCGCACGCTGCGCCAGCGCATCGAGCAGATGGGCCCGGTCAACATGATGGCCCTCGACGAGTACAAGGAGACCGCCGAGCGCCACGGCTTCCTCGAGGCCCAGCGCAAAGATCTCATCGAGTCGATCGAAAACACGCAGGAGACCATCAAGGAGATCGATCTGATTTCGCGCACAAAGTTCGACGAGGCCTTTGCCAGGATCAACGAGAACTTCGCCCAGGTCTTCGCGCGGCTGTTCCAGGGCGGGCAGGCCTTCCTGCGTCTCACCGACGCAGAGAACCAGGCCGAGAGCGGCCTCGAAATCGTCGCCTCGCCGCCGGGCAAGAAGCTGCAAAACGTGCTGCTGCTCTCAGGCGGTGAAAAGTCGCTCACCGCGCTGGCTCTGCTGGTGGGCATCTTCCAGTTCCAGCCCAGCCCCTTCTGCGCGCTCGACGAGGTGGACGCGGCGCTGGACGAGGTCAACGTGGGCCGGTTCGCCGACCTGATGCACTCCCTGAGCAAGGAGACGCAGTTCCTGGTGGTCACCCACTCCAAGCGCATGATGCAGTCCGCCGACATGATCTACGGCGTCACCATGCAGGAGCCCGGTGTCTCCAGGGTGGTCAGCGTGCGCCTGGGCGCCCACGACCGGCAGCGCGCCACGGCATAGCTGCGGAATGCTCGGCCGCTCTCCTCAGTTGTTGTGATTGCGCCTCGTATGAGTTTTCAGGCAAAAAATCGCCCCCGAAGGATCACTTCTCTTCGGAGGCGCTTGTTGGATACAAGATAAAGACGGGGACCAGTAGCCGGCGCTGGAGGTCGGTAGCACGCGGCTACTGGTGATCCCTGCACAAACGAAGCTAGCCGCGGCTTCCCCTTTCCACTGCTGCCTCGTGTCGCCCGGCTCTAAGAGAGCTTTTCTTACACGCCCTCCGAACCATGTTGACAACTGGAGTGTCTCCCATGCGGAAAGTGCGTTCCGTGACGGCCATCACAGGGGTATGGTTTATTTTTTCCTCAGGGCATTACTGCTTATATTGGACCACTCCTTCCACCGCCGTTGCTGGTCAATTCTGAACATGCCCGCTGCCACACCGCACATTGACAAACGCCGCCTCGCGCTGGAAAATCGAAGATTCAGTTCCCTCCGAGGTAAGGCTCTCCAGTGACAGCTCTCTTGACAACGAATCTGGGCGCAACCACCCTCCTTGGCCGGGGCAAGGTACGCGACCTCTATGCGGTGCCCTACGCGGGACAGGACGCGCTGCTGCTGGTGGCCACCGATCGCATCTCGGCATTCGACCACGTGCTGGGCACGGGCATTCCGGGCAAGGGAAAAATTCTGACCCAGATTTCGCTGTTCTGGTTCGACTTGCTGTCGCATCTTGTGCCTAATCACCTGATCACGGCCGACGTCGCCCAGTTTCCCGCCGCGCTGCAGCCCTACGCGAACCAACTGGAAGGCCGCTCCATGCTGGTGAAGCGGGCAGCCATGTTTCCCGTCGAGTGCGTGGCCCGCGGCTACCTTGCCGGTTCGGGCTGGAAGGAGTATCAGACCAGTGGAACCGTTTGCGGCATCCCGCTCCCGGCCGGCCTCCTCGATGGGTCGCGGCTCCCGGAGCCGGTGTTTACCCCCGCCACCAAGAGCCAGGACGGCGCGCACGACGAGAACATCTCTTTTGCTGACACCGAGGCGCTGGTGGGCGCCGCCGATGCCTCTCAGTTGCGCCGCTTGACGCTGGCAATCTACCGCAAAGCCGCTGAACATGCCGAGTCGCGCGGATTGATCCTGGCCGACACAAAATTTGAGTTTGGCAGAACCGCGGAAGGGATTATCCTTGCCGATGAGGTATTGACGCCGGATTCCTCGCGTTTTTGGGAGGGTGCGGCTTGGAAGCCCGGTGGCGCGCAGCCGTCATTCGACAAACAGTTCGTGCGCGATTATCTTGAAGCAATCCGCTGGAACAAACAGGCGCCTGCGCCCGCTCTCCCGGACGAGGTGGTAGCGCAGACACAAACCAAGTATCTTGAAGCCTTCCGCCGCTTGACCGGGCGGGATCTCAATCTGTAGGCCGTGGACGGAGCGCAAAATGGAATGGGTTGGCTGGACGTGGGTAGATTGGGCCATCGTGTTCATCATGGCGGCAGCTGTGCTCGGCGGGCTGTCACAGGGATTCTTCCGCTCGCTCTGCTCGCTGGGCGGGCTTCTGCTGGGTTTGGTGATTGCGGCCTGGAATTACGGCCATCTCGCGGCGCTGTTCATGCCCGCGATCCGCATCCGGGCAGTGGCCGACACCCTAGCATTCGTGCTGATTGCGCTGTTGGTGATGGCAGTCGCGGCCATCATCGGAGCTTTTCTGGCGAGAGCCTTTCGTATGCTGGGATTGGGCTGCCTCGATGGACTTGCCGGAGCAGTCTTCGGATTCTTGCAGGGCGTGTTCCTGGTTACGTTGGGCATCCTCGTGATCGCGGCCTTCTATCCGGAAGAGCACTGGCTGGCGGAGGCTAAACTGCCCAGAATGTTTCTCGGGGCCTGTCATCTGAGTGCGCACACGACCCCCTCGGAGCTGGCCAACCGCATCCGGCACGGACTGAGGACACTGGAAGTAGAGTCACCCCAGTGGATGCACCCCAATCACGATTGATTGCAAATTTAAGAAGGGCCTGGCGGCCAGGAATTGGCAAACTCATACAGCAAGAGGTGGATGTGAGACGAGAACTGGACAATCTGGTGGCGCAAATGCACTCCAGCGGCATTCGCTACGACGACGCCGTGCGCGATTTCAAGAGACAATATCTGCGCGAAGTATTGGTGGCACACAGGGGGAATCAGTGTAAGGCGGCCGAAGAGTTGGGGATGCACCGCAACACGCTTAGCCGCGCCATGGCGGAACTGGGACTGGATCTGGCCGAGGTGCGCGCCACGCTCAAGCGTCCACCGCGCAGCGAACGTCCTGTGTATAGCGCGGTACGCCAGAGCTTCCGCCAAGGCTGACGTTTTTACTTGAAGACATGCTGACAATTCCACCCACCCAGGAAGCGCGCGTTGCCATCGAGCCGGGCTTTGCCTGGGACGCGCAGGACGCCTATCTCTTCGACATCGACGGCACGCTGTTGCGCAGCCGCGACCGCGTCCACTTCGACTCCTTTGCCTCCAGCGTGCAGCGGGTGACGGGATTTGAGATCACCCTGGCCGGCATCCTGCTGCACGGCAGCACCGATACGGCGATCCTGCGCGAGGCTTGCCATCAGGCGGGCATTCCCGCCGAGGTCCTGGAGCCGCGCATCGAGGCCATCCTGGAAGCGATGCGCAACACGGTTGCCGAACGGCGGCACGAGATGGACCTGGTGCGCATGCCGGGCGTCGAACAGGCTCTGGACCACCTGGCGCGGCGCGGCGCCCTGCTGGGCGTGGCCACCGGCAACCTGGAAATGATTGGCTGGATCAAAGTCGAGCAAGCCGGCCTGCGCCAGTGGTTCCGCTTCGGCGGCTTCAGCGACCATTTTCCCATTCGCTCGGAACTGATCGGACAGGCGGCGCGCAAAGCCAGGGAACTGGCCGGCGGCGGAGCCGGCATCTGTGTCGTGGGCGACACCCCACGCGACATCGAGGCGGCGCGCGCCAACTTCCTGTCCGTGATTGCCGTAGCCACCGGCAAATACAGCTTCGATGAGTTGCTCAAGCATCAGCCGGAGGTTTGCGCCTCGTCGCTGGCCGATCTCCTGGCCTTCACACGGACCGCACAGTGAAGCCGCATCCATCGCAAATCAGCTCCCAAACGCGCCTGCGGACGGGCCGCCGGACGAACCCATTGCCGAGCTTCTTTGCGGCTGGACTCCTGCTGGCGATTTTCCCCGGCGTCGTACAGCCCCAAACGGCGAGTCCTCTGCCGCCGGGCCAGCCAACGCCGCCGCCGTCCTCGCCAGCGCAGAGCGCGACGCCTGCCGCGGCGCCTGCCAAAGACCCCAAACCGGCCAAACAGCCCAGCGGCAGTGACCGCCGCCGCGCGGTCAAGCTCTTCCTTGCGGCAAGCAAGCTTTTTGAGAAGGAGAAGTTTGAAGAGGCGATGCGCGATTTCCAGCAGGCGGCCGCGCTTGACCCCTCCAACGCCAACTACCCGCTGGCGGCCGATCTGGCCCGCAGTCACGCGGTAACGGCGATGATTCAAGCCGCAGCCAAAGACAGGCTCCTCGGCGATGCGGTTGCCGCGCGCGACGCCCTGGCGCGCGCTCTCGAACTCGACCCCAGGAACATCCAGGCCACCGAACACCTGCACGAACTCGGCGACGACGCCCTGCTCGGGCTGTCGAGGCCCCTCTACGAGCAGGGCGCGGAAACGGCCGGCGATGCGCCTGAGCTTGCGCACTCTGCGGAAGTGCATAGCTTCCACTTGCACACCGACCAGCGTCAGGCCATCCAGCAGGTCTTCAAAGCCTACGGGCTGGATGCCACCGTGGACGACGGCGTCCTTTCCACACAGATCCGCCTGGACATGGATGACGCCGGCTTCGCGCAGGCCATGCGAATCGTGGGTCTGATGACCAATTCGTTCTACGTTCCGCTGGACGCGCACCGCGTGCTGGTGGCGCGCGACACTTCCGAAAACCGCCAGCGATTCATACGCCAGGAATTGGAAACCATCTATCTTTACGGCCTGAACTCGACGGAAATGGACGAAGTGGCCAATCTGGCCAAAAACGTGTTTCAGATGCTGCAGGCCACGGTGGACCATTCGGCCGGAACCATCACCGTTCGCGCGCCGGAGAGCTCGCTGAACGCCTTCAACGCCACCATGCGCGAGCTTTTGGACGGGCGCAACCAGGTGCTGCTTGAGGTGCGCTTGATCCAGATTGCGCACACCAGCGAGCGCAATACGGGAGTCCAGCCGCCGCAGTCGATATCAGCCTTCAACGTCTACGCCGAGGAACAGTCCATCCTGAACGGGAATCAGGCCTTGGTGCAGCAGATTATCTCCTCGGGGCTGGCCGCCCCCGGCGACACCTTGACGATTCTCGGCATTCTGCTGGCCTCCGGTCAGGTATCGAGTTCCCTTTTCTCGAATGGAATCGCCACATTTGGCGGCGGGAAGACGCTGTCCGCCGTGGCTCCCGGCTCGGCCTCGGCCAACCTCAACCTGAACTCCTCGGACTCGCGGGAACTGGACCAGATACAGTTGCGCCTGGGCGACGGCGAGGTGGGTACGCTCACCTTAGGCGAGCGCTATCCCATCCAAACCTCCTCCTTCTCCAGTCTCTCGCCCAGCGTCCCGAATATTCCAGGGCTCACCGGCGCCGGAGCCTCCGGCAGCCTGACTTCGCTGCTCTCTTCCTTGAGCAGCAGCGTGCCGAACGTTCCGCAGGTCGAATACCAGGATCTAGGCATGACCCTCAAGGCGACCCCCAAGGTGATGCGCAACAACGACGTTGCCCTCACCCTCGACCTGAAAATCGATGCCCTCGCCGGATCGTCCATCAATGGCAATCCCATTCTCAACAATCGCGCCTATTCCGGCGTGGTGACGCTCAGGCAGGGCGAGGGTGTGGTGGTCATCAGCGATCTGGACAAGCAGGAGAGCCGCGCCATCAGTGGGGTGCCGGGAATCAGCGAGATTCCCGGCCTGAACAACCTCACCGGCAAAGACACCCAGAAGAGTTTTGCCACACTGGTCGTCGTGATTACACCCCACGTTATTCGCGGAACGCAGGCTGCCGGCCACTCTCCCATGATGCGCGTGGATAAGGGTACTACTGCTCGATAGGCCACGCGTCCCTCGCATTGCCGAAAGACGCGCAGAGTTCACCCCCGCAAAACCGGCGCGATCCCTGGCATCGGGATCGCGCCGGCTTTGCGGGGCAACTTCCCCTGCCATCGTTCGGTCGTCGCAGTCTTACTGAGCTATGCCGTCCATCTTCTCCTGATACTCGACGATCTGCTTGATGGTGTCGTAAGGAGCGTTTGCTGGAACCTGGCGGCCGTTGATTACTAGCGAGGGCACAGAGGCGATACCCAGGTCGATGCCCAGCTTGGAGGAGGCGTCCACAACCGCCTTGGTCTCCGGGGTCGCCGCGCAGGCCGCGATCTTAGCCGGGTCCAGGCCGGCTTTGGCCACGGCGCTGTTCAACGTAAGGGTGGCGCCGTCCGCCGTGGCCAGCCCGTCCTGACCGTCAAAGATCGCCGAGGCGAACTGGAAGAAGGCGGTGCTGCCGCCCTGCTTGGTCACGCAGACGCCGTAGGCAGCCGCCCCGGCAGCCGCAGGATGCTGAGGAATCAGATAGTTCTGAAAGACAATGCGCGCTTTGGGAAAGTCGGCCACCAGCTTTTCTATGTTGGCCTGCGCTTCCTTGCAGTGCGGGCACTGGAAGTCGGCAAACTCGACCAGTTCCAGGTCCTTGGAGGCCGAGCCCCGATAGGGACCGTCGGCCCTCTGCTGCAACAGCGCGCGGTACTCGGCAAACGGGTGTTCTCCGAAGGGGATAATCTTTTCGCCTACGATAATGTGCTTGCCATCGGCGAGCACGAAGAACGGGAACTGATAGGGCTTCTGTTTGCCACTCTTGTCCCCGATCAGAACCACCACCTTGCTGATACCCTCAACCGAGGTCTTGTGAATGGCCTGCACCTGCCAGATGTTGTTGTCATCGAAGCCCAGATTGGCCTGGATGAAGGCGTTGACGACTTCCTTGGTGGGCGAAGAAGCGGTAAAGTCCGCGGGGTCGGGCTTGGGAAACACGGGCGCCGCGGAGGGAGCCGGCGCCGACGGGGCTGTCCCGGATGGCTCCTGTGCCACTGGTGCGGATGGAACCTGCTGCTGGGCAGCGGCTTCGAAGACGGGCAACGAAAACAGAACCAGCACGACAACGCTGGAAAGACGTGCGCTGGCAAGACGGGCGGACAGACGGATCAAGCTGTTTCTCCTTAAACTGCGGGAAGGCTCCCGACTTATAGCTTATACCTGAACTTTGACGGCAATGGGAAATCTGCGCCCCATGCCAAACGATTTGGAGGTCACCTTCAGGACCGGCGCGGCCTGCTGGCGTTTGTACTCGGAACGTTCCACCAGGCGCACCACCTGTTGGACGAGTTCCAGGGAAAATCCGTGTTCCAGGGCAATGCGCTCGGGGGTCTCATAACGCTCCACGTAGGCTTCCAGAATCGGGTCCAGAACCTCGTAGGGCGGCAGCGAGTCGATGTCCTTCTGGTCCGGACGCAGCTCGGCGGAAGGCGGCTTCTCAAGAACCGCTTGGGGAATCACCTCGCCCGAGCGGTTGAGCCAGCGGCAGACCGCGTAGACCCGGGTCTTCACCAGGTCGCCGATCACCGCCAAGGCCCCCACCATATCGCCGTAGAGGGTGCAGTACCCAACAGCCATCTCCGATTTGTTCCCCGTAGTGAGCACCAGGGCTGAGAACTTGTTGGAGAGCGCCATCAGCACGCAGCCGCGTATCCGGGATTGGATGTTCTCCTCGGTGGTGTCTGGCTTCATCCCTGCAAACAGCGGCTCCAGCGCGCGGGTGTACTCGCCGAACAGGCCGCTGATGCCGATCACCTCATAACGAATCCCAAGGTTGGCGGCCAACTGGCGGCTGTCGTCGATCGAGCCCGCGGAGGAGTAGGGGCTGGGCATCCCGATCCCGAGCACGTTTTCAGCGCCCAACGCGTCTTTGGCGATGGCCGCCACCAGCGCCGAGTCGATGCCGCCGCTCAGGCCTACGAGGGCCTTGCGAAAACCGCACTTGCGAACGTAATCGCGCGTGCCAAGCACCAGGGCCTGGTAAGCGGCCGCGGTATCGTCCTCTGCCTGGGCAGCCAGCACCGGCGCATCAACCCCTGGATTCAAAGGGTCCACCACCACCAGGTCCTCCTCGAACGAGGCGGCCTGGGCGATCAACTCTCCGCGCGCGTTGAGGGCCAGCGAAGAGCCGTCGAAGATCAGGCTGTCGTTGCCGCCCACCTGGTTGCACATCAGCACCGGCACGCCGTCGCGCCGGGCAATGGCCGCCAGCATCTCGCGCCGAATCGCGCGCTTCCCATGCCAAAAGGGCGACGAGGACAGATTGATATGCACAGCCGGCTGCTGGCGCATCAACTCTTCCATCGGATCGACCTTGTAAAGGCGCCGCGGCCAGAAGTTCTTGTCGTTCCAGGCGTCCTCGCAGATGGTGATGGCCAGCCGCACACCGTCCAGTTCCACCACCTGCTGCGGCCGGGACGCGGCAAAGTAGCGCTGCTCGTCGAATACGTCGTAAAACGGCAGCAGCCGCTTGTGCTGTTCAAGCAGCAGACGGCCGCCATCCAGCAGAACGGCGGCATTCACGGCCGGCTTACCACCCCAGCGACGACGACCAGTCGCTGGGGACCCCGGCTTGCCCGTCTCTCTCTCCGCCGGCAGGGCCACGCCCGCCAGCACGGCGGTTTGCAACTCCCGGGTAGCCGCGGCCAGCTCATCCACTGCCGTGCGGCACCGGGCCAGGAAGCTGGGCTTTTCCAGGAAATCGGCCGGCGGGTAGCCGCAGATCACCAGCTCGGAGAACACCGTCAGCCGCGCTCCAAGGGTGGCCGCGCGTCGGCTGGCGGCAACGATTTTTTCAAGATTTCCGCTGAAATCCCCGACTGTTGGATTGATCTGGGCCAGTGCGATCTTCACACACCCAGTTTAATCCCACAAATCGAATGGGCCGCCTCGTTCAGAGACGGCCCATGAACCCCGAGCAAAGAACAAAGCCTACGTCCCGGTTCCGGCAAAGACCACGCCGATCGTGCGCATGATGATCTTGATATCCAGCCAGACGCTCCAGTTCTCGATGTACGCCACATCCAGCGAGATATAGTTGTCGAACGAGGGGTCCTGGCGCGCCTGCACTTGCCACAGGCCGGTGATGCCAGGGGTCACGTCCAGGCGGCGCAGGTGGCTGAGCTTATACTCCCGCACTTCGCTCCCGATGGGCGGACGAGGACCGACAACACTCATGTCGCCGCGCAGAACATTGAAGAATTGGGGCAGCTCGTCCAGCGAATACTTGCGTAGAAAGCGGCCCAGCTTGGTGATGCGGGGATCGTTGGATATCTTGAACAGCACGCCGTCGCGTTCATTCATGTGCATCACGTCGGCACGCCGCTTCTCCGCATCGCGGACCATGGTGCGGAACTTGGTGCAGCGGAAAACACGGCCCTTCTTGCCGATGCGCTCCGAGAAGAACAAGACCGGGCCGCTCGAATCCAGCTTGATGGCGATGGCGATGGCCAGCAGCACCGGCGAAAGAACAATCAATACCAGGCTGGAAAACACGATATCGACCACTCGCTTCAGCAACAGGCCAAGCTCGGGCACGTGGCCGCAGTGCAGCGGAATGGTCGGGAACTGGCCTATGTACTCGATGGAACTGTTCCACGCCAGGCCGTCGTACATCTCCGGAACCATCCGCAGGTCCACGCCCTGCGCGCGAGCCTGTGCCAGAACGTCCTGGACGATCCCCCGCTCGCAGGGAGCGGTGAAGAAGATTTCATCCACAAATTGCTTGCGCGCATGCTGGAACATCGTGTCGAGTGTCCCCACCACGTCGCCGGAGGTCGCCGTAAAACCGGAACGGATGCCCGGAAAGTCGATGAAACCCTTGAAGGTGTAACCAAGATTCCGTATGCTCTCCAGGTGATGGCGGAGTGCATGTGCCTCAGGCCCGGTGCCCACGATGAGTATGTTGCGTGTGCCCACGCCGCGCTCGAAGCGCCGATAGATCATCACGCGGTAAACCAGGCGGCGCAGGCTGAGCGAAATGGTCACCAGCCCCACCGTGATCAGCACGATACTGCGGGGAATGTCCTCTGCATGAACCAGATACAGTGCGCCGGTCAGCAGAAGGCCGGAGGTGAAGCAGGCCTGCACGCTCAGCCTCTGCTCATGCAGAAAGCCGGTCAGGCGCGTTGGGGTATACAAATGCAACCGCCGGCTGGTGATGATGAGTGAGATCGTAAATCCGCACAAAAGGGCCAGAAGAATGCCCATCGAACGGCCATGAATGAGCGTGCCGTGCCAGAACCCCCTTGCGCCAGCCACCGGCCCCGTATGAAATTCGTATAGTGTGGCGAGTACCGCAGCCCCAAGGACCGTAATTCCATCCACAACCATCCATAGCTTGACCGTGCCCCGCGCGCTGCGCGTGGATTTTACTGCCGTTTCCGCCCATTCAGGGGCAGATATCACTGAAGCTGAAACTCTTTGCCAGAATTCCGATGTCGCCATATGCGTTCCGCAGACCTCAAACTTCAAAACGTCGGGGAGGTAGTGGGGGTGTCATCCCAGGAAAGAACCACGCAAAAAACGAAACAAGGAAACAAAAATCGTGTGCGGCGGGGGGAAGGACCTGTTTGTTGGACACCCTTTTGTCGTTCCGGGTTGCCCGAACTTGATGCAGCCCAATCGGTTGCTTGCAATGAGCCCTCGCTGCCTCGTCCTGCCATGGCAGGACTCTCATTCTACGTTACCCATCGCCGGCGCCAGACAACTGTCGAATACAGCCTGTCGTCATTGCCTGACGGCAAACACGTATGGCTGCGATCGGATTCGCCCGATCGTATGAAAGCGGAACACAACAAACGGAACCCCATCCTTAACTGTTGATGAGGATGGAAATCAATGAGAACAAACCAATTATACCAAACCATGCCTGGTCTGGCATCCCCGCTTCCGTGGGTTGTTTTCCCAAAAATTCCTCTGTCAAACCTCGGGGGAAGCCGACTCCTCAAGCATCGCCCGGAGTACCGGAAAATGGCAAGAAAAATCGCATAATTCCATGGTTACTAGATGATAAATATCTCAGGTTACTAAATGGCAAATAACTCATTCCGAAGGTAATACATAGGCATCCAGGGCAAGAAATTGCTGAATATGCGGATCGGAAGAGGCCAGAAAGCCTTTGAGCGGGCCGAAAAATTGAGCCCGACCCTGATGGAGGAAGAGCACCAGGTCGGCAAGCCGCTCGGCAAAGCGCATGTCGTGGGTGACCACGATGCTGGTAAATCCAAGCTGCCGCTTGAGACGCTGAATCAGGTCCCCAAGGCGGCGGGCGATAATGGGGTCGACCATGGTAGTCGGCTCGTCGTAAAGCACCACCTCGGGCTGCGCCGCCAGCGCCCGGGCAATCGCCACGGCGCGCTTGCGCCCGGTCGAGAGGCTGGCCGGAAACGCATCCGCCACGTCTTCAGCTCCCACCAGCCCGATCAAGCGATCCACAACATGTTGAATCTGGTCCTCGTCCAGGCCGCTGCGCTCCCGCAACGGAAACGCGACGTTCTCGCGCACGCTCAACGAGTCGAAGAGCGCCCCGTTCTGGAAAACCATGGTCACCCGTTTGCGAATGGCCCGCATGCCCTCTTCGCTGAGGCCGTTCGTCTCTTCGCCCTCGACACGGATGGACCCGGAATCCGGCTTCAGAAAACCCATCAGCATACGCAGGGCCACCGACTTGCCCACGCCGCTGCGGCCCAGAATGCAGAGGGTTTGGCCGCGATCTACAAAAAAGCTCATGTCCTCCAGAACTGACCGGCCATCAAACGAGATGGAGACGTGGCTGAACGAGATGATAGGCTCAGACAGCGCGCCGGCCGGCTGCTCGGTGTGCTCCCGCTCGCCGTCTTGGGTTCCGCCCAGCGTCTCGGAAAGCTCAGGAATCAGCGTCTCTGAAAGCTCCGGATTGAAGGAAGAGTCGGACATCGCCGTAGAATCAGCTTACGCGATGCGAGGCCCGCCATGCGCCTCTGCGCGGCGAAGATCCGCCGGGGTATTGATGTGGAGGAACCAATAGGCCACTGGCCGGGTGCCCCAGGTCTGGATTTTCAGACCTGGGATTCCAGTTCTACCGTCCGGCTTCCTCCAGGAAACGCACGATCGACTCGATGCCCAGCTCGAAGTTCTTCAGATGGAACTTCTCGTTGGGGGCGTGGATGTTGTCATCGGGCAGCCCGAAGCCCATCATTACGCTGGGCATGCCCAGGTGACGGTCAAAGTCGCCAACGATGGGGATGGACCCGCCGGAGCGGATAAAGACCGTCTCCTTGCCCCAAACTTCTTTGAGCGCGCGGGTAGCCGCCCGAACGTACGTGTTGTCGACGGGAATCAGGCAGGGTTCGCCGGCGCTGATCAGCCGCACCTCCACATCCACTCCGCCGGGCGCAATCTGCTCCACAAAGCCCTTGTACAGGGCAAAGGCCTTGGCCGTCGTCATGCCGGGAACCAGACGCATGGAGACCTTGGCGACGGCCTTGGCGGGGATCACTGTCTTGGCGCCCGCGCCCGTAAAGCCGCCGGGGATGCCGTGCACGTCCAGAGTGGGCCGGGCCCAGGTGCGCTCCAGTACGCTGTAGCTGGCCTCGCCCACCAGCGTGCGCGAGCCCACTTCGGTGATGCGGTACTGCTCTTCGTCGAATGGCAGGCTGCGCCAGGCGGCCAGTTCCTCTGGGCTGGGAGCGATGATGTCGTCGTAAAAGCCGGGAATGAGAATGTGGCCGTTCTCGTCCTTGAGCTTGGCCAGAATCTGCGCCAGCGACACGAACGGATTGGGAGCCGCGCCGCCGTACATGCCGGAGTGCAGGTCGCTCTTGGCGCCGCGCACTTCGAGTTCGGTGTAGATCATGCCCCGCAGCCCCACGCACAAAGTCGGCAGGCCGGGCGCGAACAACTCGGTATCGGAGACCAAGGCAAAATCCGCCTTCAACTCTGCCGGCTTGGAGGCGACAAAGCGCGCAATTCCCTCCCCTCCAACCTCCTCTTCGCCCTCCAGCAAGACGCGCACATTCAACGGCAGCTTGCCGTTGGCGGCCAGCAGCGACTCCAGCCCCTTCACCTGCGCCCACACCTGGCCCTTGTCGTCCGCTGAGCCGCGGGCGTAGAGGTTGCCGTTGCGCTCCTCCGGCTCGAAGGGCGGAGAAACCCACTCGTCCAGCGGGTCGGTTGGTTGCACATCATAGTGGCCGTAAAAGAGCGCGGTGGGCTTCCACCCCGCGGACGAATCCGCCGCGGCGGACGCGGGGGCCCCGGGTTTGCCGGCGGCGTGCAGCCAGTCGGCATAGACCAGCGGGTGGCCCGCGGTTTCAATCAGCCGAGCGTGCTCCATGCCGATGCGGGTCAGTTCGGCGGCCAGCACCTCGGCGGCGCGACGGCAGTCGCCCTTGTGTTCGGGCAGCGTGGAGACCGAAGGAATGCGCAGCAGGGCCTTCAGTTCATTCAAGAAGCGGGGGTGGTTCTGGCGGGCATAGGCAACAGCGGTCGAAGACATCTGGATGCTCCCTCTTTTGAAGAAATCCGACAAAGGAAAGTATAGGCCGTTTGGGCCCTGTGCCGCGCTGGCCTCAAACAACATAGCGCTGGGTCATCGCCGGATCGGCCCTGCCCGGCCTGCCGGCGATCCCCGCAACACAGTACTCTTGGAAGAGATGCCCCCGATTCTCAATGCGCAGTCGGTCACTAAGCAGTTCGGCGCCAAGCCGCTGTTTAGCGATATTTCCCTCACCGTCGAGGACGGCGACCGGATCGGCTTGATCGGTCCCAATGGCGCGGGCAAGTCCACGCTGCTGGCCATTCTTGCCGGGCAGGTCGAGCCGGACGCGGGTGAGCTGGCGGTACGCAAGCGGGCCCACGCCGCCTACGTGCCCCAGGACTCGCATTTTGCCCCCGGCCTCACCATCCGTCAGGTTTTGGAGCGGGCGCTGGCCGCCGCGCATGTGCGCGAGAGCGGACTGGATGAATGGGGGCACGAGGGCCGGCTGCGCGAACTGGCCGGCCGTGCCGGCTTTTCCGACCTGAATTCCGAGGCGGCCGCGCTCTCCGGCGGATGGCGCAAGCGCCTGGCCATCACCGAAGCCCTAGTCGGCGAGCCTGAAGTGATGCTGCTCGACGAGCCCACCAACCACCTCGACCTGGCCGGCATCGAGTGGCTCGAAGAGCTCCTGCGCGCATCCACTTTCGCCGCCGTCACCGTCAGCCACGATCGCTACTTCCTCGAAAGCACCTCCAGCCAGATCGTCGAACTGAATCGCGTCTTTGCCGGCGGTCTCCTGCGCGTAAAGGGCAACTTCAGCCGCTTTCTCGAGGAAAAACAGGCATATCTCGAGTCGCAGAACCGGCAGCAGGAAAGCCTCCGCAACCGCGTCAGGACCGAGATCGAATGGCTGCGCCGCGGCCCCAAGGCGCGGACAACTAAATCAAAGGCCCGCATCGACACCGCCAACGCGATGATCGGCCAGTTGGCCGCCATGGACGCCCGCACCGCCGTCAACTCCGCCGGCATCGACTTCGACTCGAGCCAGCGCAAGACCAAACGCCTGGTTGAATTCAAGAATGTCGCCTGCGACGTTCCCGCTTCCACTGAACCCAGTCCAAAAAGTGAAAAGCGCCAACGGCGCCTGTTCGAGGGGCTCAACTTTATCCTTGCCGCCGGCATGAAAGTCGGCCTCGTGGGACCGAACGGCAGCGGCAAAACCACCCTCCTGCGCCTGCTCCGCGGCGAGATCGAGCCGACCGAGGGTACAATCCGCCGCGCCGAGGCGCTGCGCCTGGTCTACTTTAGCCAGATGCGCGAGCTCGACGAGAGCCTCACCCTCCGCCGCGCCCTGGCCCCGGAGGGCGACGCAGTCATCCACCAGGGACGTACTGTGCACGTAGCCAGTTGGGCCGCACGCTTCCTGTTCAACGGCGAGCAACTCAATCAGCCGGTCCGCAACCTCTCCGGCGGCGAGCGGGCGCGCGTGCTCATCGCAAAGTTGATGCTTGAACCGGCCGACGTTCTGCTGCTCGATGAGCCGACCAACGATCTCGATATTCCCACCCTCGAGATACTGGAAGAGAATCTGCTCGATTTCCCCGGCGCGCTGGTCCTGGTCACCCACGACCGATACCTACTCAACCGCGTCTCCTCAACCGTGTTGGGACTCGATGGCCGTGGCCATACCGGGCAGTTTGCCGACTATGCGCAGTGGGAAGACTGGCTCGAAGAACGAGAAAAAGTCGAACAGGACAAGGTCGAACCGGGCGGGCTGGAACAGGACAAGCCGGTGCGCCGTCCAGATGGTTCAAGCTCCACACAGCGGTCGGGAGCTGACCCGGAGTCCGGTTCGGGACCCAGGAAGAAGCTCTCCTACCTTGAAGCCCGCGAGTTCGCCGCCATCGAGCAGCGCGTCGAGCAGTCCGACGCCCGCCTGGCCGCCGCCCACAACCGCGTCGAGCACCCCGAAATCTCAACCAATGCCCCAGCCCTCCAGGAAGCGCTGCTCGAACTCGATGCGGCGCAGCACGAGAACGACGCCCTCTACGCCCGCTGGGCCGAGCTGACGGAGAAAACGGGGTAAGCCGCCGTCATTTGCGTCTCGAAAAGGCCTCTACCGCTCTCCCCAGCTCAGCTTGCTGCGCAACGCCTCAAAGAAACCGCTCTCGCTCATCCTCACCAGCTTCACCGAGTAGCGCGACCGCTGGCAACGCACCTCGTCGCCCCTTTGCAGCCCGACAGCCTGCTGGCCATCCACGGTCAGCAGAGCTTGGTTCGGGATGCCCTCCACCCGGACTGTGAGCGAAGCGTCGCCGCGCACCACAATGGGCCGCAGCGTCAGCAGGTGAGGGCAGATGGGCGTAACCACCATTGCATCCACGTCCGGCGTCAGGATGGGACCGTTGGCCGCCAGCGTGTAAGCCGTGGAACCGGTCGGGGTGGAAACGATCACGCCGTCGGCGCGGAAGCGGGCCACACTCTTGCCGTCCAGCTCCACCGCGAAGTCTCCCATGCGGGCAATGTCGCCCTTGGAGACCACCACTTCGTTCAGCGCCTCATAGCTGGAGCACAACGCGCCGTCACGCCACAGTTCGGCATGAAGCATCGCCCGCTCATCCAGGCCGTGGCAATCCGTGCGCCAGCCCTCCAGCGTCGAATAGAGGTCGGCCAGGCGAATCTCGGTCAAGAATCCGAGGAGTCCAAGATTCACGCTGAGAATGGGCGTGCCCGTTGCGGCAAATATGCGTGCGACCGACAGCAGCGTCCCGTCCCCGCCCAGAACGATCACCAGCTCAGGCGCCCACGCGGGCATCTCCGTCCGGTCCACCGCCGGAGCAGCCGTGGTGTACTGGCCGCCCTCCAGGTCCAGCAGCGGCTCATAGCCGCGCTGGCGCAGCCATCCGATCAGCTCCGGCAGTAGCCGGGTCAGCTCTTCCTTCTGCGGCTTGCAAACAATGGCAACGCGAACCATGCGGTCTCAGTGTACCGGATCAGGCTGAATTCTCAGTTGAGGCACTGCCCTATTGTGCAGCGTGAGTAGCTTAAATCCGCTCTGTATTCTCCTGAATTGTTCCTCGTCAATGGCAAGTTCTACCTTCGTTGTTTGCAGCCCTATGGTGTAGATGATTCCAGAGCGCGAAGCAATGATCTGCTCTTCAACCACCGTGCCTTTGGGGGACGAGTATTCGATCCTGAACAGGATCGCCGTGAGGCCTGCCAGTTTCGTAAACTCGCGCTCTACGACGTGAGATGCGCCTCTCTCATCGTCCATGAGGTGAACCCGCTCGGAGGCAACGCGGGACAATGTCTGATACTCCGAAGTGTTGTAGGACGCATCCACCCAGACCAATCGCTCCTCGTTTGTCGATGCAGGCTGTTCCCGTCCCACATCTGGCAAAGAGACAAAAAATCGTGGTTTGGGGCCGGACTATGTGTTCCGTGGCCAATAGTTCCTGCGTCGAGCAGGACGTAAAACCCGTAATCTTCATTGGAGTAACGGGTTCTCCAAAGCGTTTCCGACTCTGTTTCCGTCCAATACTGCGGCGTAGAACGATGTGGCTGTGAGAATAAAGTCGGATCTATCAGGAGGAGTCCTGAAACCAGCAGCAGTCCAAGCAGTACCCGTTTCATATCGAACAATGTACTACATAAAGGTTCATGGAAACCTGCTAACTCCCCGCCGCGCATACAGCAGAAACTCCCGGTTTCCCTCCGCCCCGGTAATCGGCGATGGAATCATCTCCACCACCTCCCAGCCCAGCGTCCGGACACAATCGGCCACTCTGTCGATCGCCAGTTGGTGCGCCTCCGGATCGCGCACGATTCCTCCCTTGCCCACGTGCCCGCGCCCCGCCTCAAACTGCGGCTTCACCAGGATCACCGCCTCAGATAGATTAGGCGCCGCGGCCACAACCGGCCCCAGCAGTAGCGTCGCCGAAATGAACGACACGTCCATCGCCAGCAGCGTGAGTGCCGGCGCACCCCGTCCCTCTTCCAGCGCTCCCTTGGCGAGAAAGCGGGCATTGGTGCGCTCCAGCAGCCGCACGCGCGGGTCGTTGCGCAGCTTCATGGCAATCTGGCCGAAGCCGGTATCGACGGCGGTCACGTGCGCGGCGCCGTGCTGAAGCAGGCAATCGGTAAATCCCCCGGTCGAGGCGCCCACGTCCAGGCAGCCCCGGCCGGCCACCGCGATCGGCCAGTGCTCCAGCGCACCCGCCAGCTTGAGCCCGCCGCGGCTCACATAGGGCGGATCCTCGCCCAGCAGCCTGATCGGGGAATCCTCGGGAACCATCGTGCCCGGCTTATCCACCTTCTGTTCCCGCACCAGAACCCGCCCGGCAAGGATCAGCGCGCGTGCCCGTTCGCGGCTGGGAACCAGGCCCCGCTCCACCAACAGAACATCCACGCGCATCTTCCCGCTGCCAGTCGTCTTTTCCATCGATTCACGCGACAAACGAAACCGCCCCGCTTTCTTCGAATCGGATGCGGAAACAGCCAAAGGAACTCTCCCTTGCGGGAAGAATTCCTTTGGCTGTTTCTAGCCCTACCTGTTCAAAATCTGCTACGGCAACGCCTGGCAGGCTTGCAACAGCGTCTGTGTGCCCGTAGGTGCGGGTGTCGGGTTGGACGGCGTGGGCGGAACATTGCAGGGCTCTCCGTACCCGGGTACGCGGCTGACGGCATTGCGGTTGCCGCTCGTCCCGGTCTGAGTGGTCACCCGCACATCCACGATGTTGCCCTCCACCAGAATCGTGGTGTCCACAATATCAAGATCCGTGCGGAGGATGGTGAGGTAAGGGCTGTTCGGCGAGGCCACGTAGACCTTGCCAAAACTCGAGTTTTGCGTGGAAACCACGGTGCGCGGGTTGCCGGTGACGGGCAATGTCTTTTCCACCGTGTGACTGCTCAGATTCACGATCGTTACCGTACCGTTACCGCTTTGCGCTCCGTCTCCCTGATTGGCGGTATAGGCGCGGCTACCGTCGGCCAGTACGGTTACGCTGGCCGGATAAGGGGTGAGAGTTTGGCCCACCGGGATCGTAAACGTGGTGCCGAAGGTCGGGCTGTCGTTGCCGTACTCATCCAGGCTTACGTCGATGACGCTGATCGTTCCACCGTCATAGTCGGCCACCACCAACTGGCTGGTGGCGGCGCTGTACTCGGCATAGACCGGACCGGCGGTCAAGGTCATGCCGGCGGTTCCGTTGGGAGGGTTGCCGGAACCGGGGGTTATAGCGTTCAAAGCGTTTACAGCGGTGAGCGAAAGCGGCAGAGTGGGATGGCAAGTCACCGTCTGGCCGTTCTGGTTCTTGAACGGGGTGCAGCTGTCCAGCGTGTTGAGCTGACTGTTGATTACCGTAATGGTGTCGCTTCCCCTGTTCAATACAAAGAATCGCCGGTTATCTGCGCTCTGCACGGCGTAGACGGGGCACTTGCCTACCGCGATCGGCGTGTCAGCCGTATAGCTGGACACCTCGATGGGTGTCGCAAACCCTGTCGGCTCCGTCGAGGGCGAGGTGTTACACTCCACGCCAGTGGGAGTGGCAAGGTTCTGGCTGATCGCGTAATTGCGCTGTCCGATAGAGCCCAAGCCCACGATAGTCACTGGCGTGGGCGCCACCGGAATGGCCAGCTTGAATGCCGCAGTACCCCCGGTAAAAGCGTCCGCGACGTTCCCATTGAGGTCGGCGGCCCATAGTCCGACCGATGGCGAGTACAAGTTCACAGGCTCTGCCGTACTCGCCAGCGTCGTGTACGTAACCTGCTTTGCCTGCAGAGCGGGGGAAACAGGGAAATTGCTCAAGGTGCCGTCGCTGTTGACGGTGTAGCCATCGTCGCCGAGTGCGTCCACGGTAAAGGTAGTCGGGCCGGGACCGATGGGAGCAATGGCCAACACCGAATCGCCGGAGTAGTCGATGATCGTGGCAATGCCGGGCGTAGTGGTCGAAGGGGCCGAAACCACCGCCGCATACGACGTCGGCTGCGCGGCTGGCCCGCTGGAGTTGATCGGCGTCACCACCGACCGATATCGGTCGCCGCAACCGGCAATCAGGGCGACAGCCGCAAGGAGCGAGCCCGCTTGAACCAACCGCGCGCGCGCCTGGCATGAATTCATGGGAAAAAGCCTCATTCAGTTCTTTCCTGCTTACTCCGCGATTATAAATCAGGCAACCGGAGAATTAGACGCGGCCAGAGCATGAAAGGGTATTGGCGCGAGCAAGCCCGTGGCCGCTCCGGCCATTCGTCTTCGAGACCGTTTGCAAGATGCGATGGTCGGTAATCAGTGCCCGGCGGCCTCCCCGACGACCTCAACGGCCGCGCCGTCCGGCCCGCTCCACGCCGGCTCGCCCTCGTGGCTCAGTTGCCGTTTGGCTTCGTCCCAGTGCAGCCGCGTTACGAATCCCGCGCCTTTCTCGTAGGCATAGGTCTTGCCGTCGTCCGAGAAGAGCGTAAAGTTCGCATCCGCGCCGGGGTACACGCGGACCTTGGCAATGGCCTGCGTCTCGTGCGTGCTCTCCACCGGCGCTCCAAGCGGAACGATCGAACCTGCCCGCACGAATAGCGGAATGGTGTCGATGGACGCCTGAACCGTGATCGTCTGCCCGCCCTTCACCCGCTCTTCGGTCCAATAGTTGTACCAATCGGCCCCGGCCGGCAGATAAACCTGACGGCTGGTCGCGCCCTGTTCCGTCACCGGCGCCACCAGGAAGGCCGGACCGAACATGTACTCGTCGCGCAGATCGGCCACCTTCGGGTCATCCGGAAAATCCAGCGGCAAGGCGCGCAGAAACGGCGCCCCGGTGAGCCACGTCCGGTAGCCAAGCGAATAGATGTAGGGCATCAGTTGATAGCGCAGCCTCAGGTATTTCTCCAGAATTGGCTCGGCCTGGCTGCCATAGGACCACACCTCGTTCGCAGGCCGGCTCCCATGGGCGCGCATGATCGGCAGGAACGTGGCGTACTGGAACCAGCGCGTATACAGCTCCGGATAGTCGTCGTAGCCGCCGACGTTGGCGCGCGCGTCGGAGGGGTCGAGCAGCGGCTTGTGCGCGGGATGGTGCTCGGCGGGCAGATACTGCCAGCCGCCGGTGTCGTTGGACCAGTACGTCAGCCCCGAAGCCGCGAAATCCAGGCCGGTGGGAATCTGCCGTTTGAGCGTGTCCCAGGTGGGATAGATGTCCGAGGACCAGAAGATCGCCCCGTTCCGCTGCGCGCCCAGATAGGCGTCGCGAGAAAGAATCAGCGCCCGCCGCTCCGGCTCGTCTTTGCGGAACCCGTCGTAGAGCGCCGCGGTGTGGAAGAGCGGGTACACATTGAAGAACTGCGTGCCGGGACCGATATGGAAGTACGCGCCGTTGGGAGGCAGGTCGGGCTCGGTCTCATCAGCCCAAAGCGAATCAAATCCCAGGCTCAAAATGTTGTCGTGGATGGTCTTCCAGTACCACTTGGCCGCTTCCGGGTTCGTGGTGTCGATGTCCGACCCAGCGCGGTCATAAGGCAGCCCGTCGATAGGCGTGCCATCGGCCAGGTGGATCAGCCAGCCCTTCTCGAGCAGCTCGGCATAGTAGCGGTCCTCGGGCACAAACCGCGGCCAGACGCTGATCATGGTCTCAAACCCCATCGCGTGGAGTTGCTTGTTCATGGCCGCCGGATCGGGCCAGAACTTCGGATCCAGGTCGAATTGGCCCATTTGGGTGAAATAAAACCAGTCCACCACCATCACGTCCGCCGGCAGATGCCGGTCGCGGTAGCCCTGCGCAACGTCCCGCACTTCCTTCTGGCTCGCATAGCGCTGCTTGCACTGGATGTACCCGTAGGCGGCCTTGGGCAACAGCGGCGTGGGTCCGGTCAGCAGCCGGTAGCCGGCATAAATCTCGTCCGCCGTAGCGCCGGCGATCACGAAGAACGAAACCCGGTCGCCCACCTCGGACGTCCAGCGGGTCTGCTCGTTGAACCCCGGCTCGATGGTGGTCTTCGAAGGGTTGTCCCACACCAGCCCATAGCCCTTGTTGGTCACCAGAAACGGCACGCAGACGCTAGGGCCGGCCGTAGCCAGATAATCCTGCCAGCAGCGCACGGCGTGCCCGCGATGGTCCAGAAATCCCTCGTGATTCTGGCCCAGTCCGTAGTAGTGCTCGTCGTCGGGCGAGGCAAACGTCGCGCCGACGGTATAGAACTCGGGGTCGGTGGGACGGCGGTCGTGCAGCACATGGGCCGTGCCGTCCTTCTGATTGGGCTTGGCCTGCGACCAGCCAGTCATTTCCAGCAGCTTTTTGCCCTCGGGCGTCCGCAGCGTGATGTGCGCCCCCGGAGTCGACCCGTTGAAGTATTTCCCGATGTCCACCTGCGTCTGAATCGGAGGCTTCGTGCTCGGCTGGTACCGGTCCACGGTGGCTATGATCCGCGCCGACTGGTAGACATCGGCCTGCGGAGTCTGGCTTGCGCTCCAGCCGGAGGCCTCGGGCACGGCCACAACGCCGTAACCCGGTCCGGCCTCCGCCGGTTCCCGCCGCAGGCTGAGCGTCACGCGCAGAATATTCGGCGCATACGGCTCCAACACAACGGTCGCGCCCCCGCGATCGAGTTCGAGCCGCTGGCTGGAGGATTGCGCCGGCGCTGGCGATTGGGCTGCGGCAGAAGTGGCCATGAAAACGATTCCGGCAAAAAACGCAAGGACGGCAGAAAGCCTTTTCATCAAGAACTCCGTTGAGTGCCGCGAGCGCGCGAGAAAGCGCCGCGCAAATGAGTGTAAACCGATTCACTCGCTCTTTCCCAATCGAATATCCTGCGTGCCTTCTCCACCTTGCTGCCAGACGATACGATGAAGCGTGGCTCAAATGAAGCTGACCTGGCAATCGAAGCTGGTGCTGCTGGCCGTGCTGCCCTTTGCGGCCGTCGGCGTGGTGCTCCAAACCCCCTGGTGGGCCGCGCAATCGGCCTCGGTAGCCGTGTGGACGGTGGGACTCAGCCTACTGCTGGGCCTCGTGGTCCTCAAGCTGAGGGCCGCCACGCCGGCAGGGGCCGCAACCGGCGCCGTCATCACCGCCAGCCTCATGTTTTCCACAGTGACGTTTCCCTATCGGCCCTGGCACACGGCCCTTGTCCCGGTGCTGGCGGTCTCACTGCTCGCCTACATCGCCACCCGGCTGGGCCGCGCACAAAAAGAGCGCCTCGGCACGGCCGAGAAACGTCAAGGCCGGACCGCGTCCCAGGTGGCCGCCAACCTGGGTGTTGCCGCGCTCGTCTCCGGGGAATCGGTGCAGTCCTGGTTAACCCATACCCACTGGTTCATGCGCGCTACTCTCGCGCCCATGCCCCTCTTTGCCGTCGGGCTGGCGGCGCTGTCTGAAGCCGCTGCGGACACGGTTTCCTCCGAAGTAGGCCAGGTCATGGGCGGTCGGCCGCGCATGATCACCACCCTGCGCGCCGTCGAGCCCGGTACAGACGGCGCCATCAGCCTGGTCGGCACCCTGGCCGGCGTGGTAGCTGCGGGAATCGTCGCCCTTGCCGGAACCCTGGCCCTGCGCGGCGATTTTGACCTGTTCTGGATCAGTTGCGCCGGAGGCGTCTTCGGCCTCGTCTTCGACAGCCTGCTGGGTGCAACCCTGGAGCAGCGTGGCTGGCTGAACAACGACGCGGTCAACTTCCTGTCCACCGCCAGCGCGGCAGCCTTCGCGCTGGGTGTGTTGGCGATTCTTCCGCATTCCTAAGCGGCATCACTGGCCAGCCGGTACGCTATTCTGCGATCCGCTGACTTGCTGACTCGCTAACTCGCGGCCTTCTTTAGTGCAGATGCATCCGCCACGCCGTATAGCTGAGGATCTCGTGCTCGATCCGCTCGGCCTCCTGCGACCCGCCCTCGACAGCCACGCGCGGCCGCGGCGAGGTCAGCACATCCAGCCCGTCGGCGGCGCAGATCTCGTGAATCCTGAAAAGATGGGTTCCGTCGCTGACAATCACCAGCCGCCGCAACCCGTTGGCGCGGGCAATTACGGCGATGCGGCGGGCCGAATCCTCGGTATTGCGGCTCACAGTCTCGGCAATGATGGCTTCTTCGGGGACGCCCATGCCCATCAGGTACTCGCGGCCCACGGCGCCCTCGGAGTACTCGTCTCCGCCTGCTCCACCCAGGGTGATGATCAGCGGCGCGATCCCGCGGCCATAGAGCGCCAGGGCGTGGTCCAGCCTGGCGCGGTACACCGGAGACGGCCGGCCGTCGTACTCAGCCGCGCCAAACACCCCGATGGCGTCCGACGGCGCGGCCTGATCCTGGCCGGCATAGCTCTCAATCTGCACATAGACCCAGCGGCACCACACCCCCCCAGCCCCCACCGCCAGCACAAGCAGCAGCAAAAGCACCATGCGGAGAGCAACGTTGCGACGTTTCGGCTTGGTCCGACGCTTCATAGGAACCTTCTGGTGCAGTGGTCAGTAGCCAGTGATCGCTGGTCAGTTTATCTGCGGTCAACGATCTGTGTGCCGATGGATGAAAGGTCCGTTCCTGTTCCCTGTTCCCTGATCTCTGACCCCTGATCTCTGTTACCGCTGCAAGACCATAACAATCTCGTGCGTCGGAATGGCGCCCTCGCGCAGAACCTCCCAGCGGCCGTGGCCCAGCGAAAGATCGACGATGGTGGTAGGCTGCGCGCGGCCCGTGGGACCGCCGTCGATAATCAGCGGAATGCGGTCGCCTATCTGATCGCGGACGCAGCCTGCGTTCGTGCACTCCGCCGCTCCCTGCAAGTTGGCCGAGGTAGCCGTGATGGGCAGCCCGAAGCGCTCCACAACCGCCCGCGGAATCGCCGCGTCCGGCACGCGCAGCGCCACGTTGCCGGTATTGGCCGTCGAGCGCAGCGGCAGCTTGCCGCCGGCGCGAACGATAATCGTGAGCGGGCCCGGCCAGAAGCGATCCGCCAGCTTGTCCAGCAACGGGTCGGTATCGCGCGCCAGCTCGTAGGCCTGGGCCAAAGAGGAGATCAGCAGCGAGAGAGGCTTATGCTTCTGGCGGCTCTTCAACTGGTAGATCTGTTCCACGGCATGCAGATTGACCGGGTCCACCGCCAGTCCATAGAAGGTGTCGGTGGGCAAGGCAATCACGTCGCCCTTGCGCAGGCAGGAGACAATGTAGTCGATCCGGTCTGGTTGGGGTTCATCGGGATGGACGCGCAAGATCTCCGCGGACAAGAATGTCTACCTCAGTTCCCGAAATGCAGACGCTATAAAGTCGGAAGCTATCACAGCCCGCCGCGGCGGGCAAGTTGGCTTCCGGCCTCCGCCTGCTCGCCGCCCGTCAAAACGGCTTAGAATCGGCTAAGCGAATGAACGGTTCGCACTTATGCCTGTCCGCATTGTACAGAGTAAGCAGAATGGCCGCCTCAAAGAGCTCCGGCGAGCGCTGGCCCACCCCGGCCCCCACCCCGGTTCCAGGCCCGGCCGTGACCAGCGTGGCCTGGCCGGAATCGAGGGCCTGAACCTGCTTGAAGAGGCGCTCCGCGCCGGCCTCCGCATCGCCTGCGTCTTTGCGGCCCAGGGCTTTGAGCGCCTGCTGGAATCCCTGCCTCTGCCGCCCGAAACTGAAATTCTGCTCGTGCCCAGGGAACTGTTGGACTCCGCGCTGATCACCGAGACGCCGCAGCCCATTGCCGCCCTGGTCGAGCTGCCGGATTGGACCTGGGCGCACCTGCTCGGCGGCCACCGCAACCTCGCGCCGCTCGTCGTGGTATTAGCCGGCCTCCAGGACCCCGGCAACCTGGGCACAATTCTCCGCTCCGCCGAAGCCTTCGGCGCCCATGGCGTCATCAGCCTCCCTGGAACCGTCAGCGCCTGGAATCCCAAGACGGTTCGCGCCTCCGCCGGCAGCGTCTTCCGGATTCCATTGCTCACCGTAAGCGCCGAAGACTGCTTCATGCGCCTGCGCGAATCCGGCGTGAAGATTTTCGCCACCACCGTGCGCGCGGCCGAACCTGCCGATCTTGTCAACCTGGTCGGCCCGGTAGCGCTCCTCATCGGCAATGAAGGCAACGGCGTGCCGGACGATCTGGCCGCCCAGGCCGACGCAGCCATCACCATTCCCTGCCCCGGCCCGGTCGAGAGCCTGAACGCGGCAATAGCGGTCAGCGTGCTGCTCTACGAGGCTTCGCGGCAGCGGGCTGGCAATACAACCCAGGTCCATTGCGGCAAACCGCTAACTCGCTAACTCGCTATCCCCGCGAAGCGGGGGCTAACTTGCTGCTTCTGACTAATATCCACCAATTTATTCCGCCCTTATTCGTAAGGAGGTTAGCAATGAGTCTCTTTGACGGCGAGTCCGAAGGCCCCCAAGGCACGCTTCGCACCGCGCCCCTGGCCGAGCGCATGAGGCCGCGCAGCCTGGAAGAATTGAGCGGCCAGGAGCACCTGGTCGGCCCCGGCAAGCCTCTGCGCGTCCAGATCGAGCGCGACGACTCCGGCTCCATGATCCTCTGGGGTCCGCCCGGCGTAGGCAAGACCACCCTGGCCAAGATCGTCGCCGAGACCACCCAGGCTACCTTCATCGAGTTCTCCGCCGTCATGAGCGGCATCAAGGAGATCAAGCAGGTGATGGCCGCTGCCGCGCAGGCCTCCCAGATGCACTCCCGCACCATCCTCTTCATCGATGAGATTCACCGCTTCAACAAGGCCCAGCAGGACGCCTTCCTGCCCTACGTCGAGCGCGGCGTCATCCGCCTCATCGGCGCCACCACCGAGAATCCCTCCTTCGAGATCATCTCCGCCCTCCTCTCGCGCTGCCGCGTCTACGTGCTGGAACCGCTGAGCGAGGAGCAGATCGCGGCTCTCTTGCGGCGCGCCCTCGAAGACCGCGAGCGCGGCCTCGGCGCGCTGGAGTTGACCGCCGACGACGATGCGCTCCAGTTGATCGCCGGCTACTCCAGCGGCGACTGCCGCAACGCATACAACACGCTCGAGGTCGCCGCGCAACTGGCCCAGGAACCAGATCGGGAGGCGGTCAAACACATCGACAAGGCGTTGGCCGGCGTGGCCGTGCAGCAGCGCGTGCTCCTCTACGACAAGTCCGGCGAGGAGCACTACAACCTGATCTCCGCGCTGCACAAGAGCGTCCGCAACAGCGATCCCGACGCCGCCCTTTACTGGCTTGCCCGCATGTTCGCCGCTGGCGAAGACCCGCTCTATCTCGCCCGCCGCGTGGTCCGCATGGCCGTCGAGGACATCGGCCTGGCCGCTCCCGAGGCGCTTAATCTGTGCCTCTCGGCCAAGGAGGCCATCGACTTTCTCGGCTCACCGGAGGGCGATCTGGCGCTGGCCGAGGCGGTCGTCTATCTCTCGCTGGCCCCCAAGTCGAACTCGGTTTACACAGCCTACGGAGCCGTCCAACGTGAGGTCGAAGAGACCCGCCAGGAGCCGGTGCCTCTGCACCTGCGCAACGCGCCCACAAAGCTGATGAAGGAACTCGATTACGGCAAGGGCTACCGCTACGCCCACAACGAAGAAGGCCGCGTAGCCGACATGGACTGCCTGCCCGATTCACTCAAGGGCCGCAGCTACTACCACCCCACGCAGGAGGGCCGCGAAAAACTCCTCGCCCAGCGCATGGAAGAGATTCGGCGTATCCGCGCCGGCAAGCGCGGCGGAGGCTGATTCTTTGAAGCTCTGGCTTGTCCGCAACCGTCCTGGTCAACGCGCGTAGAAGGCAGTTGTCTTCGGCAACTTTCCCAGCGCATCCAGCACAATCCCCGGCGTCAGCACCTCGGGCAGCAGTTGCGGCTCACCCTGCCCCGGAGCATAGAGGGCATAAGCAGGAACTCCACTGCGGCCCAGAGCGACAAGGGCCTGGGTAATCGCCTCATCATGCCGCGTCCAGTCGGCCTTGAGCAGTGCCACATTGCCGTCCTGAAAGGCCTTTTGAACGGCGGGCTGGCTGAGCACAACTCGCTCGTTCACCTGGCAGCTCAGGCACCAGCTTGCGGTGAAGTCCACAAACACAGGCCTCCCCTGCGCCTGATAGCGGCTCACAGCCTCGGCCGACCACGGTTCCCAGCCCTCGGCCGCAGCGGAATCCAGACTCGCCTTTCCAGCCGGTCCCGCGGTTTCTCCAACCAACCGCTGACCGAACACCGCCAGCCCCACCACCGCGAGCAAGATGAACCCCGCAACCGCCGTAGCCCACCGCCTGGCCGGCCACCGGCCCAGAAACCAGCCTGCAATGGCCAGCAGCAAAAAGCTCGCCAGCAGGGCGGCCAGAATCCCGGCTCCGTAAGCCTGCGCAAGCACCCAGGCCAGCCAGATCACCGTGGAAAAGATCGGCACGGAGACCGCCTGCTGCAGCACCTCCATCCAGGCGCCGGGCTTCGGCAGCAACCGCGTCCAGGCCGGTTGCAGCGTGAGCGCAAAATACGGCGCAGCCAGACCCAGCGCCAGCGCCGTGAAGATGGCAAAGGTCACCGCAGCGGGCTGCGCCAGCGCATACCCGATGGCCGCCCCCATAAACGGCGCGGTACACGGCGTCGCCACCACCACCGCCAGCACGCCGGTAAAGAAGCTACCCGTGTATCCTTGCTTCGCGGCCAGCGAACCGCCCGCGCTGGTCAGCGTCAGCCCAAGCTCGAATTGCCCGGCCAGCGAAAGGCCTAGGAAGAAAAGCAGCCCGGCCATCAGCGCCAGAAACACCGGTGACTGGAACTGGAATCCCCACCCCAGCATCGCTCCCGCAGCGCGCAACCCCAGCAGCACAGCCACCAGCACCCAGAACGACACCAGAATGCCCACCGTGTAAACCAATCCATGCGCCCTGAGCTTGTGCAGTTCCTTGTGCCCGGAATGCACCAGCGCCAGCCCCTTCAAAAACAGCACCGGAAAGACGCACGGCATCAGGTTCAGGAGCAGGCCGCCGAGGAAGCCAAGGCCGACAATACGCGCCAGCGCGAGCAAGGAGAATTTGGGCGCGGGCACCGGCATTGACTCGATCCTCGCCACCGCGAAGGACACCTCCCGCGTCGCGACAATCTCGTAGTTCCGTCCTCCGCTCAGCTCAATCACGCCCTTCAACTGAGCCGGATTCGCGACAAGATTCGCGTCCTTCTTGAGGTCGAGAATCAGTCCCTTCGCGGTAGGCGTGAGCTTTTGCGGCGCAGGATTGTCCAGAATGTCTTGATCGTCCGGAAAAAACTCCGCAGTCGCCTCTCGCTGACCGGTTTCAACGGAAAGCCGAAAACCGTCCTTCGCGGGCTCGAAGATCGCTTTGGCGTTTTCGGGGAACGGTTTCGGGAGTGAATTCGCCAGTCGATTCCAAAGTTTCAAGTCCGCTGGAAGCGCAGATGTCACCATGGGATCTTCGGGCATCAGTCGAAAGGTCTCTTCCAGCACCGCATTACCGGGGATGCAGACCTCACGGCAAACCAACCAGTCCGCTTTGGCATGAAGGACGACTGGGCCGAACTTTGCCGTTTTGGCAACTTGAAGCTTCAACGGAAACAAAACTTCGTCTTCGTAGCCGAAGTCCATCAATGGCCCAAGCGGGAGCCGCTTCGGCGCGGGAAACTGCAACGGCCCTGCGGTTACGCCCTCGGGCAGCGTCCAGTGAATGTGGGGCGGCTCACCAGAATCGCCCGCATTCTTCCAATAGACATGCCATCCAGGCTCCAGCTTGAAATACAGCCCAACCCCGTTTTCCCTGGCTGGAGAAAGTTCGAATGCAGGAGCCACCAGTTGCACACGCAGATGCGCAGCATCGGCGGTACTCGACGCCGCCAGCGCGGGCAGACCCGCAGCAATGAACAAGATCACGGGAATCAAACGGGAATGGCGCATGGCCGACAAAGACTGCTCCTTATCCTTGGACTCATCAGTGTAGAGGACGATTCAGCCGCTACACATCCAGATCGTCGTCCGTCTCGGCCACCACGGCAGTTCCCCGCCGCTTGGCCAGCAGATAGCCGCGCAGAAACGGCTCCAGGTACCCGTCCAGCACCTTGTCCACGTCGCCCACCTCCACCTTGGTGCGATGATCCTTGGCAATGCGGTAGGGCTGCAAGACGTAGGAGCGGATCTGCGAGCCAAAGTTGATCTCCAGCTTCGAGTCCTCAAGCTTCTTGCTCACGGCCTTCTTCTTTTCAAGCTCATATTCATAGAGGCGCGAGCGCAACATCTTCATCGCCTTGTCGCGATTCTTGTGCTGCGAGCGCTCGTTCTGGCACTGCACCACGATGCCCGTGGGCAGGTGGGTCATGCGCACGGCGGAGTCGGTGGTGTTCACGTGCTGGCCGCCCTTGCCGCCGGAGCGGTAGGTGTCGATGCGCAGGTCTTCGAGCTTCAGGTCCACATGGATCGTCTCGTCGATCTCCGGCGAGACGTAGACCGAGGCAAAGGAGGTGTGTCGGCGCTTGGCCTGGTCGAAGGGCGAAATGCGGACCAGGCGGTGAACGCCGCTCTCGCCGGCCAGTTGGCCAAAGGCGTACTCGCCGAGGATGGTGAAGGTGGCCGACTTGATGCCCGCCTCCTCGCCGTCCTGATAGTCGTTCATCTCGGTTTTGAAGCCCTCCTGCTCGGCCCAGCGCAGGTACATGCGCATCAGCATCTCGGCCCAGTCCTGGCTTTCGGTGCCGCCGGCGCCGGGATGCACGGTGACGATGGCGTTGAGCGCGTCGGCCTCGCCGTTCAACATTGTCCGCGCTTCCAGTGCCTCGTTGAAGGCGGCCAGCGCCTTGATGTCGCGCTCCAGATCGGCGAGCACGTCCTCGCCCTCGCGCGCCAGCTCGAAGTAAGTCTCGATCTCGCCGGTGCGGCGCACCAGTTCCTCGTCGGCGGCGACCATCACTTCCAGGCGCTTCTTGTCGCGCATGAGCGGTTTAGTCGCGTTGGGATTGGACCAGAGGGCCGGATCGGCCAGTTTGGTCTCTATTTGTGCGAGTTCCCGGCGGATGCGGGCCGGGTCAAAGATACTCCCGCAGGTCGCGGACTTGATCGCGCACGGGAGCGTAAGCGAATTCGAGATCGTTCAACGACATGGCTTGGCTCTTAAGACCTGACTTTGGGTTGGACTGTACCGATCCTTAGAATATCACTGTGCTGCTTGGCGCTTCTCGCGCATGACGCGCTCCGATTCCGCGCCGTTGAGGATGGACTCTGCGCAGACGGGACAGAAGTCGCCCGTCATCACAAGAATCGTGGTGGTCTCGCCTTTGTAGGTATACGGCAAGTCACGGGTATCGCGATCAACTCCGCCGCTCCGCAAACCGGACATTTCATTTTCCGAGTTGCCGGTTGTGTAGGTTACCGGGGCTCATCGATTTCGACAGCCGGATATGATTCGACGTATTCCTCTCTGTTGCAGCCGTAGTAGGCGACCGTACGTGCCGCAAAATCGACGTCGTAGCGCACAACTCCGGCGCGCCATGCGGCTTGGAGAAACTCCGGGAACGAGCTTTCACCGGCCTGATCTATTCTCAACGCCACAATAAGTGCATCCTGGTTGAATGGCGGTACGTCCATTGCACCGGATGCCAACGGGGTGCCCTGGATCATGACCGGCCCGTCTTCGGTCAGGAACAGGCTTTGACACGAAGGAAGGGACCAGATGTTTCGAGTGACACCGGCGAGCCTTAAGGCTTCGGCCAGATAGGGAAATCCACCGACCTTAGGCCGAATAGCCATGGCCAGTTTCTGGGCCTGATTCAAATTGTCGATCGCTTTACTCATAAGGTTTCTCCGTAGGGAGTGTTGTGAAGTTGTCGTGACCGCGCTTTATTCATGCTTCTTGAAGGAAACGGCCTGGCGCAGGAGTTTTCTTCCCGCCCAGCCAACCAGCCCCAAACTCAGCAGGACACAGAGCCAGCCGAAAAGGTCGCCGTGAGCGGTGTAGAAGGTTACGTCGTCGCGGAAGCCGTATCCTGCCGGCAGCGCGTCCGCCTGGTGCCGGGGAATGCTCTGCCGCACCCGACCGTAGGGGTCGATCACCGCTGTGACGCCTGTGTTGGTGTCGCGCAGAATCCAGCGGCGGTTTTCGATGGCCCTCATACGCGTCATGTTCAGATGCTGCCAGGGAGCGCTGGTGTCCCCGTACCAGCCGTCGTCGCTTATATTCACCAGCACCTCGGCGCCCAGCCGCGAAAACTCCCGCACCTCGTCGGCAAATACCGCCTCGTAGCAGATGAAGACGCCATAGCGATGGCCGTTGAGCCTGAAGACCTTGTGATCCTCGCCTCGGGTGAACGAAGAGACGCGGCCAGTGAGCTTGTGAGCAAACTTGAGCAAATTCTGGAAGGGAACGTACTCGCCGAAGGGAACCAGGTGGATTTTGTCGTAGCGGCCCACGCGCGCTCCGTCGGCATCCACAACCAGCGCGGAGTTGTAGTCGCGCCAGGCCTGCTCTTCCGCAGAGAAATCCATTCCAAGATTGCCCACCACCAGCGGCGCCTGCGTTTGCCTGGCGATTCCCACCAGCGCCTGCTGAAACCGTGCGTCTTGCTCCATGAACGGGGCCGGCGACTCCGGCCATGCCACCAGATCGGGATGCGTCGGATAGGGCGGGCACACAATCTCACCGCTGGGCGCGCCGGTTTGCGGGATCCCGGCGATATAGCTCTTGCACTGTTCTCCGGCCAGCCGCTTGAACTCGGCGATATGCTGCTCCCACTCCGGCCCCGCCCAGGCATTGTCGCCGGCCACGTCAAGATTGGGTTGGATCAGGACGGCGGTTGCCGTAGCCGCGGGCCGTGGGGGCGCCACGAAAATCCCCGCCGTCCCACCCACCAACAAAACCAAACCGGCAATCCCCCACAGCCGCCTGCCGGAAGAGCGGCCCAGCACCAACCCGCCCGCAATCAGCGCATTGACGGCCACCAGCACAAAGCTGATCCCGTAGACTCCAGTCCACGGCGCAAGTTGGTTCACCAGGGCGTTGTCCACCTGCGAGTAACCCAGTTGGTCCCACGGAACGCTGGTGATGCGCGCGGCGGCCAGTTCCAGCCCAGCCCATAGGATGGGCGCGGCGGCCAGCGCCAGCCGCGTGCTGCCGGTCGCCCTCCGCACCAGCGCCACACCCAAGCCGAAGAGCCCGAAGTAGAGCCCCAGCACCAGGCTATAGCCCACCAGCAGCAGCGTCGGCGCCAACGGTGGCATATCGCCGTACCGGAGCATGACATCGCGGACCCAGTAGCAGTTGCCCATGTACCACAACACGCCACAGAGATAGGCGAGCAGGAAGCCGCGGCGTAAGGGGCGCGGCCCGTCCAGACAGGAAGGCGAGGCGCAGGCTGGCGAAAGGACCGCCCATAACAGCGGGACCAGCCCAAACCATGCGAAGACACTACGCCAGACGGGCAGCGGCCCCGCCAGCGGAAACGGCAACTCGAGCAAGCCGGCGGAAAGTCCGGCGGCGGCCCACAACT
Organism: Acidobacteriaceae bacterium; assembly: GCA_003170825.1. Lineage (GTDB taxonomy): Bacteria > Acidobacteriota > Terriglobia > Terriglobales > Acidobacteriaceae > Telmatobacter. The sequence continues at coordinate 198,237 of PMYL01000054.1, read as the reverse complement.
TCCAGGCCCCCAAATTCCAGGATGGACGCTGCATACAGGGCCGAGTCTATCGCATTTTGCCCTCGGGCGCAGGGGTGAACCCGGATGCCTGACGGCTTTTCATCGGGAAGCAACCTGGGGCGGGAGTTGTCGCCGTTCCGGACGATTTTGAGGTTGCTTTCCCACCCGAACCGCCGCGCTCTTCCGCGCTTCAGCACGTAAACCGCCGCCGGACAGGTCCAAAATACGCTACAATCGTGCTTATGCAACTGGCTATCTTTGCAATGCGGCTGCTTGAAGTCATGTTTTTTGTCGGGCTGGCGGGGTCGACCGTGGTCGTCCTCATCAGCTTCGTCGAGGACGGGAAAGAGCTGTTCGGAAAGGACTAGGACTGACTTGTCCTGGCCCTCGGAGGCGGCGTTTTCCATTTTTGTTGACTCTGTGTTGATTCGGACATAAACTCACCGCAGGGCGGGCGATGATGTAGGCTCCCCGAATTCTAGAAAGCCGGCTCATCCTCCGGCACCCTCGCGATGGCAACCACTCGAACGACCGCAGCCCCACTCTCTGATCGCGTCCGGCTCATTGTCGCATCCTCCGTGATGCTGACCTTTATCTCCTTTTGGCGCGCGGCAGCTATCGTTCTCAACGATTTGGGTTCCTCGGCCTTTTATGCCGGGGGCATTGCCGAGCACGCGGTCGGCGCGGCCGCCCCGTGGTTCATCCTCGGCATCATGCTGTTCAGCTTCGCGGTGCGCGCGGTCTACGTCGAAAGCTGTTCGATGTTCACCCGCGGCGGCGTCTACCGCGTGGTGAAGGAGGCCCTGGGCGGCACCTTTGCCAAGCTGAGCGTCTCCGCCCTGATGTTCGATTACATCCTCACCGGACCAATCTCAGGCGTTTCCGCCGGGCAATATATTACCGGGTTGATGAACGAGCTGATGACGGTTGCAGCCCAAAGCCACTGGCTCCCTCCGGCTCTGATGGACGCGCAGAACCACCCCTTCCAGTTCAATATGAACTCCACCGCGGCGGTGTTCGCGGCCGCGGTCACCATCTATTACTGGTGGCAGAACATCAAGGGTATCGAGAATTCCAGCGGCAAGGCTCTGCGCGTTATACAGATCACCACAGTGATGGTGGTGATTCTTCTGCTATGGGGCACTTACTCGGTGTTCATGCGCGGCGCTCACCTGCCTCCGCCGCCCATACCCTCCCATCTCAAGTTCAGTAGCGATGCCTTGGGTTTCCTGAAAGGATCGCCGCAACTGCTTCCCCTGATGGGCCTGTTCGGAATTCTCATGGCCTTCGGCCACTCCATTCTGGCCATGAGCGGCGAGGAGAGCCTGGCCCAGGTCAATCGCGAGATCGAGCATCCCAAGCTCAAGAATCTCAAGCGCGCGGCGATTGTCATTGCCATCTATAGCCTGATCTTCACCGGCGGAGCCACGCTGCTGGCCTCCATGCTGATCCCCACGTGGCAGCGAACCCACATCTACCAGGACAACCTGATCGCCGGCCTGGCCATGTACATGGTGGGGCCATTGTTCTGGCGCATCGCCTTCCGCATCTTCGTGGTCCTCGTCGGCTTCCTGATTCTCTCCGGCGCCATCAACACCTCCATGATCGGATCGACCGGTGTACTGATGAGGGTGGCCGAGGACGGTGTGCTCACCGACTGGTTCCGCAAGCCGCACTCCAAGTACGGCACCAGCCATCGCATCGTCAACCTGGTCTTCTTCCTCCAGATGTTCACCATCATCGCCAGCCGGGGCAACGTCATCGTCCTGGGCGAGGCCTACGCCTTCGGCGTCATCTGGTCGTTCACTTTCAACAACCTGGCAATGCTGGTGCTGCGCTGGAAGTATCATGGCGAGCGCGGCTGGAAAGTACCCCCCAATCTGCGCATCGGAAAATTAGAGATCCCCATAGGTCTGCTCTCGGTCTTCCTGGTACTGCTTTCCACCGCCGTCGTCAACCTGTTCACCAAGTCGGTGGCCACGATGAGTGGCCTGACGTTTGCCGCTGCGTTCTTCATCGTATTCACCATCTCCGAGCGCAGGAACCTGCGGAAACATGCCCTGGCTGCCCGGCAGATGAAAGATTACTTCCAACTGGAGCACCAGGACACGGTGAGCCGAGAGTCGGCGGCCATCCGCCCCGGCGGCGTCATGGTCACCATGCGCGACGCCGGCAATCCCTTCGCCCTCAAGTGGGCCCTCTCCCACACCAGCACCGAGGAGCAGGACGTGGTGGTGATCAGCGTCCGCATGATGGGCGTAGGCGGACCGGAGTATCTAAGCGCGGAGCAACAGAGTTTCAGCGAGCATGAGCAGATGATCTTTACCAAGGCCATCTCCGTCGCTGAGAGCTTTGGAAAAAAGGTTTCTCTGCTCCTGGTTCCCGCCGGAGACCTCTTCGCCGCGCTGGCGCAGGGCGCAAACTCGCTGGAAGTGGACTCGGTCGTTTCCGGAGTTTCCACCAGGATGACCGCCGAGGACCAGGCCTTCCACATGGGACAGGCCTGGGAGGCGCTGCCGGAACCCAAGCGCCAGTTCAACCTCTATATCATCGATACCAGCGGCGAGGTCAAGGTCTTTTACATCGGGCCCCACGCTCCCACTCTGAGCCCCGATGACGTCCAGTTGGTTCACCGGTTGTGGCTCAACATGCGCCGCGATCCTTCCGTGCCGGACCTGCACCACAGTGACATCATCACCTATGCCCTCACCCGGCTTGCCGGGCAGTACGCACGCGAGAAGCAGGAGATCCTGCGCGACCTGCGCAACTATCGCGCCGCCGAAGCTCCTGCCACTCTGCGCCTCGGCAGCCAGGATCTTTCCGGCAGTTCTTCCGTGCCCGGTCAACCGTCTATTCCGCCCAAGCCTCCGCCCGCGCGCTAGAGTAAACCTTAGTTACATCCCCGGTAACTTTTCTCATTTCCGCAACTTTTGCATTTTTCGTTTGTAAAAGAGTCTGTAGTTGCGTATCCTGTTGCACAGGTCAAGTGGTTGCTTTGCGCCAAGCCTTCGACTTAGGCACCGTGGACATTCAATCACTTATTAAGTACCTAAGAGGAGGAACCGTGGGAGTTTCAGAAATTCTGGTACAAATCGATCATGAGATTGCACAGTTGCTGCAGGCTCGTGCCCTGCTGGGCGGCGGAGCCGTCCCGGCGCCCAAGAAGGCTGCGGCAGCCCCCGCCGCCAAGAAACCCGTCAAGAAGAGAAAGAAGAAGAGGAATCTGACTCCTGAAGGACGGAAGCGCATTGTCGAGGCTGTCAAGCGGCGTTGGGCAGAGCAGAAGAAAGCAGCAGCTGCAAAGTAACTGCAACCACGGGATGGCCTTGGGCTGGCTTGAATGCCAGCCCATCCTCCATCCGGTTTACATGGCAGGACAGAATTCAGACTATATAGATTCCCCCGGGATCCACCGCACAACCTGCACGCCGGCATCTACCAGCGCAGCCAATTCCTCGGGTGTGCCCTTCAGCGGCGGAAATGTGCCGAAGTGCAGCGGAAGCACTATCTTTGGCTCCAGAAAGCGCGTCGCCAGTGCGGCTTCCTTCGGCCCCATGGTGAAGTGTCCTCCAATGGGAAGCATCGCCACCTCGGGCCGGTATAGCTCGCGGATCAGTTTCATATCCCCGAAGACTGCGGTATCTCCGGCATGGTAAAGTACCGGGCCGTCCGCAATGTTCAATACATACCCTGCTGCCACTCCCACATAGTGCGTTCCATGCTCATCCTGCGCCCCTGCGGAATGTTTGGCCTCCACCATCGTGGCCGCCACGTCCTTCAGTTGCACGGTTCCGCCCAGATTCATCCCGATCGTTTGGGCCACTCCCTTGCCCGCCACATAGGACGCCAGCTCATAAATTGCCACCACGGCGGAGCCATGTCTGGCGGCCACCGGCACTGCGTCGGAGATATGGTCGCCATGGCCATGTGTGAGCAAGATGTAGTCTATCTTCGCCGGCAGGACAAAATCCTTCGGGTACTTCGGATTCTGGGCGATAAACGGGTCGATCAGGATGTTTGTGCCCTTGGCGGTCTGGACCAGCACGGTCGCGTGACCCAGCCAGGTGATGCGCGTTCCCTTCAATGACTTCATGGCTCACTCCCTGAGAAGCTGTTCGATACGGAAATTTCTCAGCGTGTAATGATGACCTCGGAGACACCGTCCTTTGCCAGAAACTGCCTGTGACCCGGCCAGCCGGCAAAAAGCCGCTCGATGCTGCGATTGGTAAAAGCGCGCTGAATGGGGAAAGGCTTAGTCGACTGCACCTCTACATCGTCGCTGGGCGTCACGTGAAATCGGCTGCGCACCGTCTCCGGACCCTGCATGCGGGTGTGGAAGAACGCCAGCACCTGTCCGCCGGGATTCATCGCGGAAAACAGATGCGCTACCACCGGCGCCACCAGCGGCTCGGGCAGGTAGTCGAGCGCCGTCCACAACAGCACCACGTCGAAGGTGCGACCGGAAAACTTGAGCGCCTGTTCCAGAAAGCCGTCGACGTTCCATACCGGTTTGCCCTCCTCGTCCGTGCCCGTCTGCCAGTTTCCGGTCCACGCATCGTGGACCATATCCGCCTGGTAGATGCTATGGCCAAGCCCGGTGATGTAATTGATGTTGGAGGGCGACGTGTACCCGGTATCGATGACGCGCAAGCCTGACTCAGCCTCAAGCCGCGTGCGCAACGCCGCCCAGCCTCCGGAATGGCGGGGCACACGCGAGCCCGTAAGACCCGGAACGGCAGCGGACGGACCGCTGTCCTGCTTCTTCTCAAACCAACGGCTCATCAACCGGAAATCCCCTTGCGGTCAAACAGACAATTCCCTGGCGGACCGGAACACAGCTTCCAATTAAAAAATACCGCCCGTGGGTGGGGCGATGGCGCCTTCCGGTCCCTTGGCCGCGCCCTGGGTCAGGTCCACTTTGCCGCGGAATACCGCGTTATCCTCCACCGCCAGCCGAAGCGCGCGAATATCGCCTTGCACGCTGCAGCCGGCCCGCAACTCCACCCGGCCGCTGGCCACCACGTTGCCCTGTACATGGCCCAGAATCAACACGTCTCTGGCGAAGAGGTCCGCTTGAACACTGGCGTTGGGCCCGATGGTCAACCGGCTCTCGGTAAGCGTCACCGTCCCCTCCACGTGCCCATCCACAATCAGGTCTTCACTCCCCTTTACTTCGCCGCAAATCACGACGCTCTTGCCGATGCGCGCGGCTGCATTCTCCACTGCCATGGTTTTGTCCCTTCCATGAGCCCAAATAAGGCCCTGCCCGAACTATACGCAACCCGGCCCGTTGCTTCAATCCAGAAACCGGACAGCCGCCTCGGCGTCTAACCGGGAATGAGTCGCAGCCCAGACGCACGGACCCGGATGCACGGATGGACAATGCCCGTTAAACTGATCTACGTGCGCAGCCTCTTGCCGCTCCTCCTCCTGCTGCCGTGGGCCGTTCCATCCCCAGGGCAGCCTGTACCCGCCACCCCACCCGCCCTCGCGCCCCCTCAGGCCCAGGCGCTGGTGGAGCGGGCGCTCGCCCGCGAATTGCGCACCGCCCAGGACCCAACCCACCCCATGCGCTACCGGCTGCGCAAGTCCAGCCCCCGGCTGACCACGGCCAAGGAGATTGTTGAAACCCGCGACGGCGACGTCGCCCGCCTGGTGTCGATCGACGACAAACCCCTCAGCCAGGCCGACGAGCAAATGGAACAGGCGCGCCTGGATACGCTGCTCGGCGATCCCGGCCGACAACGCCATCGCATGCAAAGTGAGGACGAGGACACCGGGATCGTCCTGAGGCTGCTGCGCATGTTGCCCCAGGCATACCTCTACCAATACGCCGGTGCAGGCTCAAGCCCCGCCGGAACGGTGGAAAGGTTCACCTTTCGCCCCAACCCGAACTTCAGCCCTCCCGACTTCGAAACCCAGGCCCTGACCGCCATGACCGGCGAAATCTGGATCGACGCCGCACAGGAGCGCGTGACGCGCCTTGAGGGCCACTTGCAGCAGGATACAGACTATGGCTGGGGCATCCTGGGCCGGCTGGACAAAGGCGGATGGATTGTCATCGAACAGGCCGACGTGGGCGGACGCCAGTGGCGAATCGCGCGCTTCAAGATGCAGATGAACCTCCGTGTGCTGTTCAAGACCAGAAACATCGACACGATGGAGGAAATGACCCTGTATGCCTCGGTGCCCGTGGGCCTGGGCTACGCACAGGCCATTCAGATGCTGCGCGCCGCCCCGATAAACACAGGACAAGCCAGCCCCTAGAACGCAGCTGCCTCAAAAACAAAGCGGCCCCACCCGCTCGGGTGGGGCCGCTTTGTTGAGTTCGGAGATTCGCCTTACTTCACCTTGATCAAGATGATGACCAGGGTGAACAGGGTGAGGGACTCGATGAGGGCCAGGCCGAGCACAAGGAAAATCATCAGGCCGCCACGAGCGCCGGGGTTGCGGGCCAGCGCTTCACAAGCCGAGGCGACGGCCTTGCCCTGACCCAGGCCGCAGAGACCGGCTGCCAGAGCCATGCCGATGCCGGCGCCGATCGGCACCAGATTGATAGCGGCAGAACCGCCATCCGCGAAGGCCGGAACGGCGAAGCACAGAACCGCCAGGGCCATGAACACATATTGAAGTTTCCGCATTGTTCTCCTGCTTCCCTTGAAATTGGCCGCCAGTGGGTGGTTGAGGCTCACCGTGTTGGCCCCCTCACGCTTGCGGCCTTCCGTTTGCCCGGAGCGGAAGCGCTCTCCGGCGAATTTTTCTCGTCTTGGACGAGAGTGGTGAAACCAAAAAGTTCTAGTGCTCGTGCGAAACCGCCAGGGAGAGATAAATCATCGACAACAGCATGAAAACGAAAGCCTGAATGAACGAGACGAAAATATGCAGGCCCAGGAAGATAACCGGAACGCCCACAGGGACCAGCGAGAAGAAGCCCAGCGTCACCATGTCGCTGGCAAACATATTGGCGTAAAGACGGATGGTAAGCGACAGCATGCGCGCCAGGTGCGAGATGAACTCAATGGGGAACAGCAGCCAGGCCATCCACCAGATCGGTCCGGCAATCTGCTTCAGATACCCGATAGGCCCCTGCGCCCGGACGCCCTGGAAGTTGTAGTAGATGAAAACGGTGACAGCCAGGCCCAGCGGCACAAACGGCGACACGGTGGGCGCAGAGACGCCGGGGATCAGCCCCAGCAGATTATTGATCAGAACAAAGAGGAAGATGCAGGTCACGAAGGCCTGGAAGCGCTCGTAGCCGTGGCCGATGATCTGGTCGGCCAAACCGCCGCCCACCTCGTGGATCACCTCGGCAATCTGCTGCGCCGGGTTGGGCTTCTCCACTGAAAGCGTCAGCCGCACGAGGACGAAAAAGGCGATGAAACCGCCGGCCACCAGCAGTTCCAACCCCAGCGCCTGATTGACCTTGACGGCCTGTTGGGCAGCCTCGGCCGGGAAAAGGCCAATCGATTGAAAAGCCTTGACCTCGACGCCCATGAAGAGGGCGTTCAGCAAACGGACCAGCGCAAAAGATTCCGGCATCTAAACTTAAGTCTTTCTGCCTCCGGGGCGGAGATCGTATCCGCCGGTGGGCTTGTCAGTCCCTTAGCAGCACAACCGCTTCCCAGCCCACGGTCAATGCCGCCAGGCCCAGGCCGCAGAGAAGCGCCACTACCGAACCCTGGAAACATTTCAGGCTACCATAGATCACCCCCGCAAAAACGGTGAGCCGAAGCACAAAGAAGAGGACCACCGCGAAGGCGCTCGTGGGAGTCTTCTGGCTATTGAGTTTGGCGTTGATCACCCGGATCAGACGCTGCCACTCCAAGATGCTGGCCGCCGAGATCAGAGTGCCGGTCAGCAGCATGGCAGCACTCCGCCAGCCGGAGCCTATCAGTACCGCCATAGAGGACAAAATGCCTAGAATCAGCGTGTTGCGCATGGCCCGTTTGAGCAGCGCTTCCTGGTCCTCATCGGTGATGTCAACGATAGAGCGGGCTTCTTCTTTCATGGTTTCAGGTCGGGACTTCCCTTTCCGGTCCCGTTTTGGATATTGCTTCCCGGACGGGAATTTCTCTCGGCCGCCAACGCCATCCGCACCACACCCACCAGCCCGGAGATGCCTCCAAACACGATCCCGAAAATCGCAATCCACGACTGGTGCAGGCGGCTGTCTAGCCATGCTCCAGCCAGCCAGCCGATAAACGCCGCCGCGGGCAGCAGAATAGCAATCTGCATCATCTTTTCGGCTTCTACCAGGCTGGCCAGCGCGCTAGCGGGCTTGGTGCGCGGCCTGGCCTCCGGAATGGGGCGGTTGAAGGGCATTTATCGTGGTTATACACGATCAGCGCCCTTCCGCGCGAAACGACGGTGGCCGCTATTTGCGTTTTGAGATGCTGAGAGCAGATTTCTTGACCCGGCGCTTGCCTTCCTCATCGGTCAATTGCGCAAAGGTCACGCTGCCATCCATTTCGATAACGGAATCCAACCCCACTCCGGTCAGGCGCGTGACTATAGTTACCTTGGCCTCAAAGTAATAGACCTTGCCCACGGCCGCGGCAAAGTTGACCCATCTGGGTTCCTGTTTCGACTCGCCGAAGGAGCCCTGCCATGCCGCGCATAGATGATGTTCCCCCGGCCAAACGTCCACTGAGAAATACGAATTGCCTTTGTTGGCGCCAGCCCATGCTCCGTCCCCCCCAAAGCGCATTGCAGGGGTGGTGCACCCCGGACATCCGTCGAGGGTTTCGATAAAGACGATCTGCGCCTTGCCGGCCTCGGGAGGGGCAGGCTCGGGCTGCCCATTGCGAGTGGTGACATCGAACTTGACCTTGTCCTCCCCACATGCCTCCGGCAGGACCGTCTTGGCCCGCGCTTGCACCACTGCGAGCAGCGACGCACAAAGGAGCAATACAAAGAGTGCTGGTTTCACGGCAACCATCCTAATCCACTCAATGCCGCTCAAGCCAATCAATCTCTGTGCGTCACACGGACATGTTCATCCCCGCGGCGCGTCCCCTGAATCGTTGCCCACCCGACGAACGATATACTGACTCTTGCACCTGTGACCCAGTTCACACACAAAGGAAGTACCGTGTTCGATTCGGAGTTTGAGCGCAGTCTCTTCGACCTGCGCAAATCAAAACTGGAAGAGATCGAGAAGCTGGGACAGCCCGCCTATCCCAACCAGTTCCCTGCTTCGCATACCGTCCCCGAGGTACGAGCCAAATGGGGCGAAGCGACAGCCGAGGCCCTGGAAGCCAGCCGCGTGACGGTGGCCGTCGCCGGGCGCATCATGGCTATCCGCGGCCAGGGCAAGGCCGGCTTCGCCACCCTCCAGCAAAACGGCGAGCGGCTGCAGATCTACGTCCGCCTCGACGCTGTTGGCGAGCAGGACTTTGCCCTCTACAAGCTGCTCGACCTGGGCGACCACATCGGCGTCAGCGGCTACCTCTTCCGCACCCGCACCGGTGAGCTGACCATCCACGTCGAGCGGCTGACCTTTCTGGCCAAGGCCATGCTGGCGCTGCCCGAGAAGTTTCACGGCCTGGCCGATGTGGAGCTGCGCTATCGCCAGCGCTATGTGGACCTGTTCACCAACCTCGATGCCCGCGAAGTCTTCGTCAAGCGCGCCAAAATTCTCAAGGCCCTGCGCCAATTCTTCGACGAGCGTGGCTACCTCGAAGTTGAAACGCCCATGATGCAGCAAATCCCCGGCGGAGCGGCCGCGCGGCCCTTCACGACCCACCACAACGCCCTCGATCTCGATCTCTTTCTGCGCATCGCGCCGGAACTCTATCTCAAGCGCCTGGTTGTCGGCGGCTTCGACCGCGTCTACGAGATCAACCGCAACTTCCGCAACGAGGGCGTCAGCACCCAGCACAATCCCGAGTTCACGATGCTGGAGTTCTACCAGGCGTATGCCAACTATCACGACCTGATGACGCTGACCGAGGAGTTGATTGCGTTTGTGGCGCAAGAGGTGAACGGGACGACGATCACGAACTTCGGCGGCGTGGAGATTGATCTGAGTAAGTGGACGCGGCTGACGATGCGCGAGGCGATCATCAAGTTCTGGCCTGCTCAAGTGGCCGATCCGCCAAGTTGGACAAGTTTTGCCGATCGGCAAGAATTCATCACCTGCCTACGGAACGCGCTCAACAAGATCAACCCTATAGTGGATGAGCGCTTTGAGGAATGGGTGCGTGGTGGACAGAAGCCTGATAAAGACTTTCGCGTAACAGAGCATGTGATTTTCGAGGATAGCGACTTAGCCGAGCTACGCATAGCGCTCGCCTTCATCGTAGGTATGATGGAGGCCGGCAAGGTGACATTAGGTTCAGCTATCGCGCACCTTTTTGAGACAGTCTCAGAGAGGCATTTGATCCAGCCCACCATCATCTACGAGTTCCCAACCGCCGTCTCTCCGCTCTCGAAGCAGAAGCCGGATGATCCGGAGTGGGTGGAGCGCTTTGAGTTCTTCTGCGGCGGCTTCGAGCTGGGCAACGCCTTCAGCGAGCTGAACGATCCGGTCGAGCAGCACAAACGATTTGCCCAGCAGCTTGCCGAGCGCGACCGCGGCGACGACGAGGCCCACCAGATGGACGAGGACTACGTGCGCGCGCTGGCCTACGGGCTGCCTCCAACCGCCGGCGAAGGCATCGGCGTCGACCGCCTGGTCATGCTCCTCACCGGCTCCAAGTCAATCCGCGACGTGATTCTGTTTCCGCTGATGAGGCCGGAGAAACAGCTACCATGAACATTCTCTTCGTCGGCGACATCTTCGGCAGCGCGGGGCGCAGGATCGTGCGCGAGCACATCGGCCATCTGCGCCAGGCAAACTCCGTGGATCTGGTCGTCATCAACGCCGAGAACGCCGCCGGCGGCTTCGGACTGACCCCCCAGCTCGCCGAAGACCTCTTCGAGCTGGGCGCCGACGTCCTCACCACCGGCAACCACGTATGGGACAAGCGCGAGTTGATCGACTATCTCAACTCGGCGCCCGCCGACAGCCACGCCCGCCCCCGCCGCGTCCTGCGCCCGGCCAATTTCCAGCCCGGCCTTCCCGGCTATGGCGTCTATGAAGGAACCACGCAGAGCGGCGTGGATTATGCGGTCGTCGACCTGCAGGGCCGCGTCTTCATGAACGCGACCAACGATCCCTTCCACGCCATCAACGATCTGCTCACCGGCATCAAGGCCAAGGTCATCGTAGTGGACTTCCACGCCGAGGCCACCAGCGAGAAGGTCGCCATGGGCTGGTATCTGGATGGCCGCGTGACCGCGGTGCTTGGCACGCATACCCACGTTCCCACCGCCGATGAGCGCGTGCTGCCGGGCGGAACCGCCTACCAGACCGATGTGGGCATGAGTGGCCCCTACGACAGCGTAATCGGCGTCGAAAAAGACCTTGTGCTGCACAAGTTTCTCACCGGAATGCCGGGCAAGTTCGAAGCCGCCAAGGGAAATCCCAGGATGTGCGCGGCCCTGGTCGCCTGCGATCCCCTCACCGGACGCGCCTCTGCCATTCAGCGCATCATGCTGGGAGAGTAAGCCCCAACCGGTCCGGCAAAGATCAATTGGCAGGAACGGGGTCGGCCGTTGCTTGTGCCGGCGGGGCCGCTTTGCCATACACGGCGCTCGGCGCCGGGTGAAGCGCCTTTACCGGAATCAGATCCGCGGGCTTGTGGGTGGCTTTCAGCAATTTTCCCTTGCCGTTGAAGGTCATCGTCCACTCCATCGGCCGCGGAGTCGCCGACACATCCGCAAACGAAAGAATGGCGTCGCCGCCGCTGGTAATCTCCATCAAGGCCGGCAGAGCTACGGGGAATTTCTGGCTCTCGGGGTCCTCTGACAAATACACTGCCTGGGGATGCCCTCCCGCCAGCGCAGCGTAGCACAACCCCGTCCCAAGCCACTCCGGGGCCTTGTCCGGATGCTCCTCGGCCCGAATGTGATTGAAGGCCGAGATGGTCAGGGCGTTGATGGGCGCGGGAGAGAACAGCGAATAGCCTCGCAGCAGAATCGGGATGATGCGCACTCGGCCCTCGCCATCGCGTGGAATCGATGCCGAAAACACGCTCACGTCCCCCGTCCCGTTGTTGCGCGTGAACCGCAAAAAAACGTGATTCGGCAGCGCCGGGCAAACCACCTGCTGGTAATTCCATTTGCCCCCGTTGAACTCCATGCCCATAAATCCCGCATGTTCGCTGATCGAAGATTCCGCGTCCGCCACCAGATCGCGGTCCTTCTGGGTCATCTGGTCAACGGTACGGAACTCGATCGAATGTGCATTGCCGCCAGCCCCGGAGGAAAACGGTATGGGCCGTTCAACCGGGTGGATCTCCTTGCCCTGCGGCTGGTCCGCGGAGATTTCCCGCGCCGTCTGGGCTCCCATGGGGGCGCGGACAGCGGCGATCGATGCCACGGCCAGGAGGATCGGAAGAATTCTCAGGCGTTCCATGCTGCCCATAGACTATCACCGCGTGAGGCCGGTTCTGAGCGGGAAAACAAAAGGGCAGCCCGGTACGGGCTGCCCTGCGTGATCCCAGGAGAGGGACGGTGCGCGTTTGATCTGCGGATTAGTGTCTCGCCGCAGGCTTGTGTCCGGCTGCGGGTTTGTGCGGCGCGACAGGCTTCTTCTTCTCAGCCTGGATGAATCCATCGCGAAGCACGATCTGCGCGGTCTGCGCCGTGGTTTCCGTGGCCGGAATCTGCGTATAGGAGTCGTAGGTGCCATCCAGCTCCGCTTGCCCCTTGGACTGGAGCCCGAACTCGAAACCTACCGCCGGGATGTCCTTGTCGGCCAGGGGCGTCTTGAGATCGACGATGAAGTCGGCGGTCTTGGCATCCTTCGCATCCTGCGTGACAGCGACCTTAATGACCGAAGCGGCGGCTTCAATCACGATTCCCGGGACTGGCGTTTGCTTATTCTTGAGCAGCACCCAGAGCCTGTCCGCGTCTTCCTTGGAGCCAAGGGCCAAAACGGTCTCCTTGTCGGCCAAGGCCAGTGTGTTCCAGTCCTTGGTGGTTTCAAGCAATTCGTGAATCTGCACGGCCGGGGTCTTCGCGGGCGTGATCACCAGGGTTCCCGGAGGAAACGTTGTGGCCGCTGCCTGGGTCTTGATGGCGTCCAGTCCATCCAGAGCGCCGTGATACTTCTTGTAGTAATACTCCAGCTTTGGTTCGATCTGCGCCTTGTACGCCGGGGGAGCAAAATCCCAGACGCGCGCGTAGAACCAGACCGCCTTCACCAAATCCTTGGCGTCGGGCTGGACATACGCTTGCGCAAGCTGGAGCGTGTCCACCAACCCCTGGGTCTTGGACTGGTCTTCCCCATACAGCATCAACTCTGACGTGTACTCGGCCTCGGCAGCCTTGAAGTCCTTTTTTGAGATCGCGTCATCCAAAGCCATGGCCGAGTGAAAAAGCGGATAGGCCGCGCCGGTCAACTTCTTCCAGTCGTCGCCAGAGGTGCCGGCAGGCTTAGGAACCGTGAGCCCCTTCCGGGCCAGTGCCGCGGCATCGTCGCAGGTCTGCGCGTCGCTGGTCTTGCCGCACTGCCTCTTCTTGATGACGACGGAGTAAAGAATGGCCTTGAGGTTGGCGGAATCCACCTGAAGCAGGCGGGTGGTCACGCTGAGCTCCTTGTCGTCGTCGTTCAAGCCCTGGTAGAGATCCACAAGCTGATCAAGAGCCGTTTGCTTGACCACACTCTGTGGATAGGTTTGCAGAAAGCTCTCCAGGGCCGCGGCTTTGGCCTTGGGATCGCTCTGTGTGGTGGCCATTTGATAGGCGTTGTACTCGACCGGATCCTTGATCGTAATCGAATCCTGTGCTCGCAGCGTGGGCGTGTAGACGAGGCTGATGCTCGCCAATGCCATCACAGACGCAAAGACTAACTTCTTCATTCGGTGCTCCTGGGAATTGCCAAAATGGAGATCGATACCCATGCACTCGCCCACGGAATGTACAACCGCTCTCTTGGGCGGTTGAGTGCCGGGGTAACGGGTAAACCATACCACGGCTTCCATTGCGGTGCTGGAAGGATTATAGGAAGCCCTGCCCTCCGTGACAAGCAAAGTTTGAGCGGAAAAAGCAGAAACCTCGCAAGGAAGGCGTGCCACCGGGCTCGGCGCCACACCTCCGGAACCCGGTTGCGGGGTCCAGATTGCGCAAAAAGCGTTACCATCCATCTCCACCGGCGGCTCCGCCGGTCCCGCGCAAATCCACCTCCCCAACGTCCGCCCCTCGCTGCATTCCCCGCTTAGGCGCCGAAACGGGAAAACTGTTCCCGGCCAATTCAGGAGTTCGATAAGCGCCTCATTGCAGCAGCCGCACCAGCTCTGCCTGTTCGGCCAGAAAAGCGTCGTGGCCATGGGCGCTGGTCATCTCCCGGTAATCGGCATGCACCCCGGCCGCGCGAATGGTATAGGCAAAATCGCGCACCGCCTCGGGTGGAAACAGCCAATCCGAGCTGATGCCCACAAAACTGAGCCGGGCGCGGATCCGGCTGAAGGCTTCCGCCGCCGAGGAGAATCCGCGCAGCGGATCCCACGTATCCATGGTGCGCAGCAGGGCCAGGTATGCATTGGCGTCGAAGCGGTCGATGAATCGCTCCCCCTGGTGGTCCAGATAGCCGGCGATGTCGAAACGCCCGCCGATCAGCCCCCCGCCCAGGTCGTCCAGCCCCCAGGGATCCTCCCCGTTGCGGTTCGGATTGCGCCCAAACCGCTCGTCGAACAGCCCCGCGGACTTGTAGCTGAGCATGCCGATCTGCCGCGCCAGCGCCAGCCCCTGCCGGGGAGGGCGCTGCGACAGATAGTGGCCACCCGCCCAGTCAGGGTCGTGCTGGATGGCCTTGCGCTGCAAGTGGTTCAGCGCCAGCCCCATGGCCGAAAGCGGCGCCACGCCAATGATGACCGCTCGCTCCACGCGCTCCGGATCGTGGATGGCCCAATCCAGGGCCTGCATGCCCCCAATGGAGCCCCCCAGAACCAGCCGCAGCCGCCGGATGCCGAGCGAATCCAGAAGCCGCGCCTGCGCCCGCACGTTGTCGCGGATCGAAACCAGCGGAAAGTCCGGGCCGTAGATATTGCCTGTTTCGGGGTCCACCGAGCCGGGACCCGTCGAGCCGTAACAGGAGCCCAGCATATTGATGCAGATCACGAAGTCGTGATTCAGGGAGAGCACCGCCCCAGGCGCGAAGATCTCCGGCCACCAGGACCCCACCAGCGCCGAGCCGGAGAGCGCATGGCACACCAGAACGGCGTTGTCCCGCGCCGCGTTCAGCCGGCCATACACCGCATAATGCAGCGTAACGCCGGCCAGCGTGCGGCCGCTCTCCAGCAACAGGTGCTCGTCCAGCACGAAGTCGCCTTCGTAGGTGGGCGCCAGAAAAGACGTTGCGGGCGGCGAACTTCCGGTCCCGGCTCGGGTTTGGGATTCGGTCATGATACTCATTGTGCCGCAAGACACCCTGTCTTTGTTTCGCCGGAAGAAGTATGGCCGTTAGCAGCCTCGATGGCCTGGTCCAGATCGGCCACAATGTCACGGATATCCTCGATCCCCACCGACAGCCGCACCAGCTCCGGAGTGACCCCGGTCGTCGCCTGCTCCTCCACCGAAAGCTGCTGGTGGGTGGTCGAGGCCGGATGGATCACCAGCGACTTGGCGTCGCCGATGTTGGCCAGCAGCGAAAACAGCTTCAGCGAATTGATGAGCTTTTTCCCTGCCTCGTAGCCGCCCTTGATGCCGAAGGTGACCAGCCCTCCCCGGCCGTTGGGCAGGTACTTCAGCGCCCGCTCGTAGTAGGGACTCGACTCCAGGCCGGGGTAGTTGACCCACTCTACGCCCGGATGCTGCGCCAGGTGTTGAGCCACGGCCAGGGCGTTCTGGGAGTGGCGTTCCAGCCGCAGGTGCAGCGTCTCAATCCCTTGGAGCAGAAGAAACGCATTGAAGGGCGAGAGCGCCGCGCCCGTATCGCGCAGCCCCTGCACGCGCGCCTTGAGGATGAACGCCAGCGGCCCGAATGCCTCGGTGTAGACAAGGCCGTGATACGACGGGTCCGGCGCGGTGAAATCCTTGAATCGCCCTGAAGCCGCCCAGTCGAACTTGCCCGCATCCACAATCACGCCGCCGATGGCCGTCCCGTGCCCGCCCAGGAACTTGGTGGCCGAGTTCACCACGATGTCCGCGCCCCATTCGATGGGCCGCACCAGCGCCGGCGACGCCGAAGTATTGTCGATCACCAGCGGCAGCTTGTGCTCATGCGCAATGGCGGCCAGCTTCTCAATGTCCACCACGTCCAGCTTGGGGTTGCCCAGCGACTCGGTATAGATAGCCCGCGTCTTGTCGTTGATCGCCGCCCTCAGCCCCTTGAAGTCGTCCGCGTCCACAAACCGCACCGTGATGCCCAGCCGCGGAAATGTGTAGTGGAAGAGGTTGTAGGTGCCGCCATAGAGCGAAGTGGTGGAGATAATTTCGTCTCCCGCCGAGGCCAGTGTGGTCAAGGTCAAGGTCTCCGCCGCCTGCCCCGAGGCCACGGCCAGTCCCGCCACGCCGCCTTCGAGCGCAGCCACCCGCTTTTCAAGCACGTCGGTGGTGGGGTTCATGATGCGTGTATAGATATTGCCGAACTCCTTGAGCGCAAACAGCCGCCCCGCGTGGTCCGCGTCCTGAAACGCATAGGAGGTGGTCTGGTAGATGGGCACGGCGCGTGACCCCGTGGTTGGGTCGGGCGACTGGCCGGCATGAACGGCAAGGGTGGCAAACTGCTGCTTCGCTTCGGACATTCTGGGCTCCTTCAGGTTCCTGTGGGTTGGCTTGGGGTTACGGCTGGGCTGGTTCCGGGCCACACCCAAAAAAACGGCCCGAATCCTGTGAGGGACCCGGGCCGCCTGGCTTCAAGATCGGCTGCGTCTAGCGCATCTGCCGCTCAAGAGCCACACGGAGGGGTCCGCAGCCCATGCACATACACATGCACATAGCCATGACCACAATCGCGTAATTGCTCAAATTCGGCATTGAAGCCAGTATCGACTCTGGCCGGGGCGCATGTCAACTGGGAATCGAAGCCGGAACGCTCGGGTGAGGGTATCTAAGCTCATGCGATGGCATTCAGTAGGCTCTGACCCCTATTCCCTATTCCCTATTCCCTATTCCCTGTTCCCTGTTCCCCTACTCTTCCGCCTTCCACACATACGCTCCCGGCTGGGCCAGCCCGATGTGCGCCAGTACCCGGTACACGAACTGCCGCGCCATCTCCGTCGAGTCGATGGGGTGGATATAGAACGCCGGAATTACCGGAAAAATCACCGCGCCCGCCTCTGCGGCCAGCGTCATGTTCCGCAGATGAATGCGGTTGAAGGGCGTCTCCCGCACGCACAGAATCAGCGGCCGCCGCTCCTTGAGCGTAACGTCGGCGGCGCGTGAAATCAGCGCGTTGGCCAGCCCATGCGCAATCGCCGCCAGAGTCCCCATCGAACACGGCAGCACGATCATTCCATTCGTAGGATGGCTGCCGCTGGCGATGGCCGCGCCAATGTCCGCATCCGATAGCTGCACCGTCTTCTTGGGCGCCGCGCCCAGCAGCTTTTCCAGCAGTTCCGCGCGTCCACTCAGCCCCAGTTCCTCGGCCACCACCCGCAACGAGTTCTCCGAGGCCACAAAATGGACCCGCCCCACCCGCTCGTCGGCCTCCAGCGCGCGCAGCATCTCGCGCCCAAAGACCGCTCCGGATGCGCCGGTGAGAGCTACAGTTAGATTCATGACTTCGACGGCGCTAACTCCTTTATGCAAATCAAAACGGGCATCATTGCTTCGGCTGTGGATTCTTCGGCTGTGCCTGCGGCGCTGGTTCGCTGGTTGGAGGAACGATGTTTTTCAGCCGCATGTAAGTAACGAGGTTACCGTAGTGTTCCATATCGTGCATATTGTTGACCATCAGCACGCCTAACCTCGGTGTGTCGCCTCCGAAGAGCTTGATGATCTGGGCGCCCGACGCATCGGTCATGCCGTCGTATACCTTGTCGCAGTAGGCGAAGGCGTCCTTGAGCGCGGCGATGAGATCGGCCCTGGTGGTTTTGGTCTTCTCGATGTTCGGGGCCGGATTCTTCTCGCCAAGCGCGATGGAGCAAAACATGTACTGCGCGTCGGCCACGTGCCCAATGATCTGTCCGTAGCTGCGCACCGCGTCCGTGGGCTTGAAGCCGTAATCCTCCTCGGGAACCTTTTCGGCCGAGCGGAGCAGGATGTTCTCCACCCTTCCGTAGACGGCTTTAGTAAACGTGCTGTATGGATTGGCCGACGGCGCGGCTGCGGCGGATGACGGTTTCTCCTGAGCCAGGGCAACGGCGGCTGGCGCAAGAAGGCAGATCAGAAGCATTCGCAGAATCACTCGCATTGGTTCTCCTCCTCCAGATCAGTACGTGACGTTGGCGTAAAAGTTCCAGGAATCAGGTTTCCCGAGGCGCGGATTCTGAGACCTGCGAAACCACTTTCCCTCAATAGCCTACTCTCCCAGCACCCTCCTGAAGATCGCATCCACATTCCCCAACTGCCGCGTATAGTCGAAGGTCTTCGCCAGCTTTTCTTCGCTCAGCAGCGCCGCAATCGCCGCATCCTTCGCAACCTCATCTCGAAACACCAAATCCTCTTTCCACGCCTTCATAGCGTGCTCCTGCACCAGCCGGTAAGCGTCCTCGCGCAGCATCCCCGCCTCGGCCAGGTCCAGCAGCAACTGCCCGCTGAAGATCAGCCCGCCCGTGCTTTCGAGATTCTTCTTCATCCGCTCCGGATACACCAGCAGCCGGCTGATCAGGTTCTCCGTCTTGGCCAGCAGATAATCCACCAGAATGGTCGAATCCGGAAAGATCACCCGCTCCACCGAGGAGTGCGAAATGTCCCGTTCGTGCCACAGCGCAATGTTTTCAAACGCCGCCTGCGCATTGCCGCGCAGCACGCGCGCCAACCCGCTGATCTGTTCTGCAGTAATCGGATTCCTCTTGTGCGGCATGGCCGAGGAGCCCTTCTGCTTCTCGCTGAAATACTCCTGCGCCTCGCGCACCTCGGTTCGCTGCAGGTGCCGAACCTCGACCGCAATCTTGTCCAGCGTGCTCCCGATAATTGCCAGCGTCGAAATATACGCCGCGTGCCGGTCACGCTGAATCACCTGCGTAGCCACCGGCGCCGGCTTCAGCCCCAGCCGCGCGCAAATCTGCTCCTCGTGCTCCGGCTTCAAATGCCCAAACGTCCCCACCGCGCCCGAGAGCTTCCCCACCCGCATATCCTCGGCCGCCGCGTTGAAGCGAGCCAGGTTGCGCTCCATCTCCGCGTACCAGTTCAGCAGCTTCAGCCCGAACGTCGTCGGCTCCGCATGAATCCCGTGCGTCCGGCCGATGGTGGGCGTGTGCTTGAACTCCACCGCCCGCCGCTTGAGCACCGCCTGCAGCTCCACCAGCCCTGCGCGGATGAGCGCCGAAGCCTCTTTCACCTGCAGAGCCTGCGCCGTGTCCACGACGTCGTTTGAAGTCAGACCGTAGTGCAGCCAGCGCGACTCATCCCCCAGCCCCTGCGCGTTCAGGCTCTCGGCCACCGCGGTGGTGAAGGCGATCACGTCGTGCTTCACCTCCGCCTCGATCTCCTGAATGCGGGCCACGGAAAAGCCGGCCTTCGTGCCGATCGCCTCGGCCGCCGACGCGGGAATCACCCCGTCCTCAGCCAGCACGGTGAGAACCACCGACTCCACTTCAAGCCAGCAGCGGTATTTGCTCTCATCCGTCCAGATCCGGCCCATCGCCGGCCGTGTATAGCGTTCGATCAAGGGAGACTCCTTGCCAGAGC
Organism: Acidobacteriaceae bacterium; assembly: GCA_003170825.1. Taxonomy (GTDB): domain Bacteria; phylum Acidobacteriota; class Terriglobia; order Terriglobales; family Acidobacteriaceae; genus Telmatobacter. The sequence goes on along the minus strand of PMYL01000054.1, from coordinate 178,398 downwards.
CGCATTCCGCGCCCTGCGCCAACTCTATGATTGTACGAGGGAAATGTACTTAGCTGCGCGGAATCCCCAAACGCTGATGCAGTTCCTCCAAAAGCAGCCCTCTGCCCGGCTTGTACGGCTGAAACCACTCCCCGTCGATCACCAGTTGCGGAACGGCCCGCTTCCCCACGCGGCGAACCACCTCGGCTGAGGCATCCCGATCACGGTCCACATCGATCACGGTGTACTCGATGCCGTGGGAGTCGAGAAACTTTCTGGCCGCCCGGCAGTCCCCGCACCAGGAAGTGGCATAAATCTGCACCTTCATGCGGTCATTTTACTCGGGTTCCCGCTGCTACCATCAGGAACAATGACTCACAGCTAGCTCTACCGCCGCTCCCGAAAGAAGCTCCGCAGCAACTCCGCCGCCTCAGCGGCCAGAATCCCCTGCTCCACCATCATCTGGTGGTTGAGCTGCGGATGGTTCAGTACCGCCAGCACCGACCCCGCCGCCCCCGCCTTGGGATCAGCAGCCGCAAACACCAGCCGGTCCAGCCGCGCATGAATCATCGCCCCTGCGCACATCGCGCACGGCTCTAGCGTCGCATACAACGTGCAGCCCGGCAGCCTGTAATTGCCCACTGCCGCGACCGCCGCCCGCAAGGCCACGATCTCCGCGTGCGCCGTCGGGTCCAGGTCGCGCAGTACGCGATTCTGCCCCCGCGCCACAATCGCCCCATCGCGGACCACCACCGCCCCAATCGGCGCCTCGCCGGCCTCCGCGGCCAGGTGGGCTTCGGCGAGCGCGGCTTGCATCGCTTCAAGATCGGCGATCATGCCAGCGCCGCCGCCGGGGCCCCCGCGGACGGGTGGCTCGTAGAGCCGGGGTCCGTGGGGTGTGCTGCCGGCTGTTGCTGCGTCATGCAGTGCAGCGTGCCCAGGCCCCAGACCAAGTCCACCGAGTGGATGCCGATGACATCGCGCTCCGGAAACACCTCAGCCAGAATGTTCAGCGCCACGCGGTCGTTGGGATCGTGAAACGTCGGCACTAACACCAGCCCATTCGCAATATAGAAATTCGCGTAACTTGCCGGAAGCCGCTGGCCCCTGAAAATCACCGGCCGCGGCAGCGGCAACTCCACCAGCGTGAACTGCTTCCCGTCTAACGTCCGCGCCGCCTTCAGCCGCTCCAAATTCTCGGCCAGCGGCTCATGGTTCGGATCCTTCGTATTCGGCTCAACGGCAGTCACGATGGTCACATCCCCTACGAACCGCGAAATGTCGTCCACATGCCCGTGCGTGTCGTCCCCGGCCACTCCTCGATTGAGCCAAATCACCTGGTCGATCCCCAGAAAATCGTGAAACGCTTGCTCCAATTTTTCGCGTCCGACGCCCGGATTGCGCTCCTGCGCCTCGCTCAGCAGGCACTCCTCGGTGGTCAGCAGAACCCCCTGGCCATTGGTGTCGATCGACCCGCCCTCCAACACCAGCCGCCGTCGAGAACCGTCCGCAAGCTCCACCGCAGGCTTCCACTCCGGCAGTCCCAGCAGCACCGCCACGCGCCCCGGCACCTGGTCGTCGAGCTGCCAGTCCGCGTACTTGGCCCATGCGTTGAAGTGCCAGTTGGTAATCGCCACCTTGCCTTCAGCGTTACGCACAAAGATGGGTCCCGAGTCGCGGGTCCATCCCCGGTTCGTCGGCCACACATGAAAGCTCATCCTGTCCAGATGCGCTCCAGCCCTCTCCAGAATCCCCCGCGCGCGTCCATCAGCCTTCGCGTCATTCACCAGAATGTGCACCCGCTCCCGCACCGCAAGCAACCGCACAATCTCTGCATAAACCCACGGAATCGCCTGAAATTTGCCCGGCCAGTCCTCGGGATTGTGCGGCCACGCCAGCCAGGTGGCCTCGTGCCGCTCCCACTCGGCGGCCATGATGTAACCCAGTTCTCGCGGCGTTGCTGCGGACGGCAAAGAGGCGGCCCGAACAGAACCAGCCCCCGAAGAACCCGCAAAAGTCACTTTGGCTCTCCGTCCTGCGTCCACGTGTTCACCGGATCGAGATAACACTGGGTGATCGGCGCGTAGGCATCGATGCGGCGGTCACGCAGGAACGGCCAGTTGCGCCGCGTCTCCTCGATCAGACCCAGGTCGATCTCGCCCAACAGGATCTCTTCCGCATCGTGCGAGGCCTTGGCGATGATGCGCCCAAACGGATCGGCCAAAAAGCTGCCGCCCCAGAACTCCAGCCCCGGCCCGTCGGCGCGATTGCCCTCCACGTCGCCGTGTTCCACTCCCACGCGGTTCACGCCCGCCACATACACCCCATTGGCAATCGCGTGCGCCCGCTGGATGGTCTGCCACGCATCGTACTGCGCTGCGCCAAACTCATCCTTCTCCGCCGGGTGCCACCCAATCGCCGTCGGATAAAACAGTACCTCCGCGCCCTGCAGAGCCGTCAGCCGCGCGCCCTCCGGATACCACTGGTCCCAGCAAACCAGCGTGCCTACGCGCCCAAAAGCCGTGTCCACGGCCTGAAAACCCAGGTCCCCAGGCGCAAAGTAGAACTTTTCGTAATACAGCGGATCGTCCGGAATGTGCATCTTGCGGTATACGCCTGCGATGGCCCCATCCATATTCAGCGTCACCGCCGTATTGTGATAAAGCCCCGGCGCCCTCCGCTCGAAGAGCGAAGCCACAATCGCAACCCGGGCCTTGCGCGCAACCTCGGCCAGCTTCGTCGTCGATGGACCGGGGATCGGCTCAGCCAGATCGAACAGCCGGATATCCTCGCGCTGGCAAAAGTACTGCGCGCGGAAAAGCTCCGGCAAGCAAACAATATTTGCGCCCTGCCGCGCGGCCTCTTCAATATGCCGCACCGCCGACGCGAAGTTCGCCTCCGGGTCCGCGCCCATGCGCATCTGCACCAGCCCCACAACGTATTTGCGCGCATTCCCCATCATTCGCGGGCCAATCCTCCTGAAACAATCCTGCGCAACCATGCGGCAAGGCCAACCCCGCCTGGCGGGATTGGCCTCAGCATTTCTAATGGACCTCAGCGCTACTCTTCCAAAATCAGCACCGCTGCCGCAATCGTCGTCGTCCACAGCCCGCGCTTGTCGCCCACGGCCGATTGCGTCACGTTGCTGGTGCGCACAATCTTGTTGGAGATGCGGTAAATCTCCTTCTTCTCGTCCCAGCTCTTGTCAGGATCGAAGTCCACGTCCAGGGTGGTGGCCAGCATCTCAGCGGCCAGCTCCTCGGCGTACTCGCCCGCCTGCTCCTCGGTCTCGCCGAAGCTGTGATGCTCGCTCAGGTAGCCGTAGGTGTTGCGGTCCGCGGGGATGGCCACGCCGATGCTCGATACGATCAGCCGGTGCGGCTCGCGCGTCGAGTTCTCCGCGATCACCGAAAAAACCACCTCGCCGTCACGCAGATACTTGAGCCCTTCCTTGCGCGGAATCACCTTGCACTGCGGCGGAAAAATGGAAGAGACGCGCACCAGATTCTGCGAGGCGATCCCCGCATCCCGAAGCGCCAGCTCAAAGGAGGTCAAACGCTCCTTATGTTTGCCCACGCCCTTGGTAAAGAAAATCCTCTTCGGGACCATGCCTTTTCCCAATTTCTATGTACCCTCCGTGAGTTTGAAGTTCGGCAATTCTGTTGAACGTTCCCGCATGAGTCTATCGCATCCGGGCGGGTGAAAACAGCATTTGCGGCGATTTCGTCTCAACTTTGCGCGGCGCAATTCCGCCCGCCGCCGCGGAGCTGTCCGGCCATGGACACTTCGGAGCGCCAGATCGAGGGGCGGATCTCAGGGTTCCAGCAGCGGATTGACCCATCGCAGCCCAGGAAACCGGGCAAAATCGCGGTCGGTGGTGTGCAGCACTCCGCCGTATTCAATCGTGAGAGCGGCCAATTCTGCATCAGTGGCAAGGGGACCGCGAACCTTACCCTCCAACAGCATCTGCCGGAATAGGCCCCAATGACGCTCTCCTGGAACCAGCAATCGAACCTGCGGCAGGTCCATCCACTCATCGATCACTCGTACCGCTTCCTCGGTGGTGAAGCGGTCGCCTGGCAGCCTTGAATTCGTGTGGATGCGTAAGAATGCTGAGATCGTCTGCCACGGAAGACCGATGGGCTCCTGACCCGAGAAGACGGTTTCCAACCAGGAATGTGCCTTCTCGTGCTCCGCGCACTCGCTGTCATAGGCGTACAAGAGTAGGTTCGCGTCGAGGACAATCACTTGTGATACGGCCCTTCAATTGCTTCGAGAAGGTCGGGGATGCTGTCGTAGCTCAGCCCTGGCGGGAGGCCCATCTTGCGGGGCTTTACCACAAAGCGCTTTCTGGGTTGAGGATTGCGGTCGGCGGTAAGGCCCAGGCGGAGCAGAGTGTTCACGGTGCCCTTGAAAGAGTCACCCGAGCGCCGCTGCTCCTGCTCCACGAGCACGGCAATGTCGTCGTCAATGGTAAGCGTGGTCCGCACATCATGATGCTACGCTGGGAGACATCATGATGTCAAGCACCTGCGGTGGGGCCAATGGCTCGCTTTTCGCTCGCTTGGGGTTCCTGGTTTCCTGCCCTCGCGCCAAACAACAAAAACGTCGCAAGGATGGGGCACCCGGCACCCAGCGGCGTAATCCCCCTAATCTGAAAATCGAGACTCGGGGGCAGTCCTGAGAATCATTTCTGTCTTGAAAAATAGGCGCGCAGGTGGGGCCTCACCGATGGGTTAATGCTATAGACGTTTTGATGCATTTCATCGTATGTTGAGTTTCCAGCGTTAGATACCAGCCAACCAGTGAGTGTAATGAGATAACTTGGGACTGACCATTTATCCATATTCACCCCGGTTCCCTTCACAATAGTTCTGGCTCCTGCGGTGCTTAGATCTCCGTAGATTGCGAACTGTTTGATTGTTTCTCTCTCGGCTGGTGATAGCGTCTTCATCTTGTGTTCTATGTCATTCATTATTTCGCTAATAAATGGATCCTCTTGAATTCTGCCTTTCTCTTCCGCTCTAACATCGAGACGTACCATCGTTTGAGTGAATTCGCCGTAATCGGGCAGTTTTGTCAGAGTCCCGAATTGTTCCTGTAGTGCGCCAAATAAAGCTTCTGCTCCTGGCCGCTCATCAATATTAATTGCCATTCGGTCTGAGAAAGGTGCGGGAAGGTTGCTCTTGCGGATTTTCCCGATGCAGCATGGAATTAGTTTCACTTTTGAGAACCACGTTCGCCCTGATTCAAACCATACCCACTTTCTACTGAGACCGCGTTCTGTGGTGAGAACCAAAATATAACTTGCGCTTTCCAACGCATTCAGGATTTTCACCACCCAATCGTCGCCCGGCTTGAGATTCTCTGGATCGCTTGACACGAAGACTCTCTCCTTGGGAAACGCTTGTTCGATGGCTTGCTTGATTGAAAAAGCAATTTCTTCATCAATTGCGGCGTGGCTGATGAATATGGAATAAGGTTGATCCGTCATGCTCTGCGCCCTCGTATCTTAAGCTTAACTCATCTGTTCAGAAGTCGTTTTCAGACCATAAGGAATGAGTGGCTCGGAACAACAAAATCCTTTTCCTGCTTATTGTAGACATGGCGCCTCCCGAATGGGCACTCGCCTATTCCGTCTTCGCATCTATCCTGCATGGACCGGTCTTTTTGCCTCTTCCGCCATTGCCACGCGCAATTTGCAGGTGGTAGCCTCTAAACTGACAATGTGTGAGGGGGATCACAAAAATCGATGCAAGCCACCTACAACGGACTGAAATTGCCGCCAGACGGCCAGCCCATCGAATACCGCGACGGGCAATTCGAAGTCCCCGACAATCCCATCATTCCTTTCATCGAGGGCGACGGCACCGGCCGCGACATCTGGAAGGCCTCGCAGCGGGTCTTCGACGCCGCGGTCGAAAAAGCCTACGGCGGCAAGCGCTCGATCAAATGGTTTGAGATCTTCGCTGGCGAAAAAGCCTTCCGCCAGTTCTCGACCTGGCTGCCCGACGACTCGGTGGCCGCCGCCCGCGACCTGCGCGTCTCCATCAAGGGCCCTCTCACCACGCCTGTCGGCGGAGGCATCCGCTCGCTCAATGTGGCCCTGCGCCAGCTTCTCGACCTCTACGCCTGCGTCCGCCCGGTCAAGTACTACCAGGGCGTGCCCAGCCCCGTGAAGCACCCCGAGAAGCTCGACATCGTGATCTACCGCGAAAACACTGAGGACGTTTACGCCGGCATCGAGTTCAAGGAGGGCAGCGCGGACGCCGCACGCCTCATCGAATTCATCAACGACGACCTGCTCAAAGGCGACAAGAAAAAAGTGCGCGCCGACTCCGGCGTCGGCATCAAGCCCATCAGCATCTTCGGAACAAAGCGCCTGGTCCGCTACGCCATCCGCGCCGCCCTCGATGCCGGCCGCAAGACCGTCACCCTGGTCCATAAAGGCAACATCCAGAAGTTCACTGAGGGCGCATTCCGCGAGTGGGGCTATGAAGTCGCCGTCCAGGAGTTCCGCGATCAAACCGTCACCGAGCGCGAAAGCTGGATTCTCGCCAATCTCGACTTCGACCCCAACATCACCATCGAAGAAAACGCAGCCCTCATCGAGCCCGGCCTCGAATTCGGCTCTCCGGGCTTTCGTGACTCCGTTTACGCGGAGGTCAAAGCCGTCCTCGACTCCATCGGCCAAACCCACGGCAACGGCGCATGGAAGTCGAAGGTGCTCATCAACGACCGCATCGCCGACTCCATCTTCCAGCAAATCATCATCCGCCCCGCCGACTACAGCGTCCTGGCCACCACCAACCTCAACGGCGACTACATCTCAGACGCCGCCGCGGCCCAGGTCGGCGGCCTCGGCATCGCCCCCGGCGCCAACATCGGCGACGGCTACGCCGTTTTTGAAGCCACCCACGGAACCGCCCCCAAATATGCCGACAAGGACATGATCAACCCCGGCTCGGTCATCCTCTCCGGGGTCATGCTCCTCGACTTCATCGGCTGGAAGGAAGCCGCCAAACTCATCGAGCATTCGCTCGAAGAAACCATCCTGCAAAAGTTCCTCACCTACGACTTCGAGCGCCAGACCGCCGGCGCAACCAAGGTGGGCACCAGCGAGTTCGCCACGCGCATCATCGGCAACATGTAATGCAAGCAGAGATTGGGAAGATTGAATCCCAGGGAGAAAATGAAATGCGCAAAAAAGTAAGCATTGTAGGCGCCGGCAACGTGGGCGCCACGGCCGCACATTGGATTGCGGCCAAGGAACTCGCCGATGTGGTTCTGATTGACGTGGTCGAAGGCATCCCGCAAGGCAAGGCGCTCGACCTGCTCGAAGCCATGCCCATCGAGAAGCGCGACGTGAGCGTCACCGGCTCCAACGACTACGCCGCCACGGCCAACTCCGACATCGTCGTCATCACCGCCGGCATTCCCCGCAAGCCCGGCATGAGCCGCGACGACCTGCTCCACACCAACTTCAAGATCATGTCCGACGTAGTCGCGAAGGTGGTCGCGCAGTCGCCCGAGTCGATCCTTATTGTCGTCTCCAACCCGCTGGACGCCATGGCCCAGGCCGCCTATCGCCAGGCCGGCTTCAACCGCGAGCGCGTCATCGGCATGGCCGGCATCCTCGACTCCGCCCGCTTCCGCGCCTTCATCGCCGCCGAGCTCAACGTCAGCGTGGAAAACGTCACCGCCTTCGTCCTCGGCGGACACGGCGACACCATGGTCCCGCTCCCCCGCTACTCGACGGTCGCCGGCATTCCCATCACCGAGCTCATCCCCCCCGACCGCCTCGAAGCCCTCGTCCAGCGCACACGCGACGGCGGCGCGGAGATCGTCAAGCACCTCAAAACCGGCAGCGCCTACTATGCCCCCTCCGCCGCGGCAACAGAAATGGTCGAGGCCATCCTCAAGGACAAGAAAAAAATCCTCCCCTGTGCCGCATACCTGCAAGGCGAGTACGGCATCGACGGCTACTACATCGGCGTCCCCTGCAAGCTCGGCGCGGCCGGCCTTGAACAGATCATCGAAATCAAGCTCACCCCCGAAGAAGACGCCGCCCTCAAAAAGAGCGCCGAAGCAGTAAAAGAACTCTGCGCCGTCATCGGCGTATAGAGAGTTTTCACGGATAGTGTAATGTCCTGGGTGCCCCACCCTCGCCGCGTCTCTAGTTTTTGCGGCTAGGGTGGGATCGCGCAATGCTCGCATTACAGGAACAGTGAAAATGCCCTAGCGTCCTCGCTTTCCCGGCGATTCGAAGCGTGCGGCTATCACTTTGTCATTGACAGCAAAGCCCTCGAACCTTCAGCCTGAAACTCTGACTTCAAGAAAAGGCAGGTAGAGATGTCTTCCCTCAAATCGGCAGCATTGGGCGCAATCGTCCTCATGGCAACCGCCGTCTCTTCGGCGCAACAGAAATTCCCCCTGCGCTCCGGCGAATGGACAGCCACCACCCCAGATCCCACGCCGGACAAGCCGCCCTTCGTCATGCTGTTCTGTCTGAATGACGAGCTGTGGACCAAGGCGCTCAACGCCAACCCCTCTTGCCAGATCCAGCAACTCTACATCACTCCCATGGGCGGAAGTTACTCCCTGAACTGTCCCATGAAAGCCTTTCAGATGACGGGCAAAGTCAAGTTGACCTTTGACGGAATGACGCACATGACCGCCATTGCCTCCTTCGATACCACGGTCAACGGAAAAACAACTCACATGGATTCCACATCCGACTATCGCTGGAAGGGTCCCGCGTGCGACCCCAACGCCGACATGAACCTGAAATTCAACAAACAGCATTGATTCAGATTCCCGGTCGCCGGGTGCGCCAGGTTTCGGGGTCCCCAGTGACTCGGGATCCCCAGCTATGGGTCTACGTCGCTGGGGCGAGGATTCGCTTTTGAGACCTGGGATGCGGTTCCGCCCGTCACCTGCCGCTCTACTGACCCGTCCGGTTTCTGTCTCTATTTCTCCCCACTCTCTTGCATCCGCAACCTTTCCCCGGAATCTGTGTCTATATGGGCGAACGGCAAGCCCGCCACGATATTCCCCGTGGCTGCCGCATTGCCCGTGTTCCTGGAACCAGGAGGTTTCACACATGAATAGGACCATCCATACAACCCGGACCGCACTGCTCGCGGCCACCCTCGCCGGAGCCCTTTTGGGCCTTTCCGAGAGATCATTCGCCGCACCCCTCGGCTCCGGCGCCGCCGCGCAGGCCCAGCAAGACACCCCCGCGGCCAGCGATGCCGCAGCCCGGCTCAACAAGAAGGAATATCGCAACGTCAAGGTGGCCGTGGACAACGGCATCGCCACCCTCTCCGGCACCGTCGACCTCTATGAGTACAAGGCCGACGCCGAGAAGCGCGTCCACAAAGCCAATGGCGTCTCCACCGTGCGCAACCTGATTGCAGTCGCCGGACCCAGCATTCCCGACCAGCAACTGCAAGCCAAGCTCCAGGAAAAGCTGGCCGATGACCGCGTTTTTTACGGCAACGCCTTCAACGCCATCTCGTTAGGCGTCGAAAACGGCGTGGTCACCCTGGGCGGCCATGCGCTTGACTATCCGTCCAGGGACTCCGCTCTGGACCTGGTCTCCACCTATCCCGGCGTCAAGGACGTGGTTGACAAGATCGAGGTCGATCCCCTCTCCATAATAGACAGCCAAATCCGTATGGCGGTCTTCCGCGCCGTCTACGGCTTCCCGACACTGAACAGGTACGCCATCGACCCCGCCAAGCCCATCCGCATCTCGGTGCAGAATGGCCATGTCGAGCTTTACGGCATGGTTGACACCCAGACCGACAAGGATATCGCCTTCATCCGCGCCAACGGCGTCCCCGGCGTCTTCAGCGTCAAAAACTACCTGCAAGTCGCCAACCCGCCCACCAAGGTACAGAAATAGGTCCTTCGGTCCTGCGCGGACGGCGAACCGTGCTTCACGCATACCTGATCTCACGCTGTTCAACCCGGCCTCGGAGGATTAACCACCTCCGGGGCCGTTCCTTTGCCCCCTCAACTACACTGGTCCATGGAGCCACCCATGCCAGGTCTGTGGTCCAAGACGCGCACAACACTCGAGATGATCAAGTGGGAGCACTCCGTCTTCGCGCTCCCCTTTGCCCTCACCGCGGTCCTCCTCGCCGCTCGCGGCCTGGCCGCCTTGCGCACCATAGCCTGGATTCTTGTCGCCATGGTCGCCGCCCGCTCCTGCGCCATGGCCTTCAACCGCTGGGCAGACGCCGATCTCGACGCCGCCAATCCCCGCACCCGCAACCGCGCCATTCCCGCCGGCCTGCTCTCGCGCCGGTTTGTGCTTGGCTTCACGATTCTCACAGCCCTGATCTTTGTCCTGGCCACCGCCCAACTCAATCGGCTCACCCTCTGCCTCTCGCCGCTAGTCCTCATGGTGTTGCTCGGCTACAGCTACATGAAGCGCGTCACCCGCTGGTCGCACCTCGTTCTGGGCCTCGCCTTGGGCCTCGCCCCCTCGGCGGCCTGGATTGCCGTCCGCGGCTCTCTGGACCCCCGCATCCTGGTGCTCACTGCCGTCGTCACCCTCTGGGTCGGCGGCTTCGACGTCCTCTACGCCTGCCAGGACTTCGACCACGACCGCGCCGCCGGCCTCTTCAGCCTGCCCCAGGCCGTCGGCATTCCCGCCGCCTTCTTCGCCGCCCGCGCCATGCACCTCGCCATGTTGGGCTTCCTGGTCTGGTTCGGCTTCCTCTTTCAATTTCGGACCGTCGGCTGGCTCGGCATCGCCGCCGTAGCCCTCCTGCTGGCCTATGAGCACTCCCTCGTTTCCCCCCGAGACCTGCGCCGCCTGAATGCCGCCTTTTTCACCATGAATGGCTTCATCGCCATGGTCTTTCTTGCCTTTGTGGCAGCCGACCTCTGGCTGCGGAGTTGAATCTCATGACTTCCGGCCCATTCCGCGAGAAAACACCGATCGAGCTGTGGTATGGTGCCAGAAAGCACTCCACGCAGGACGCCACTGCGGCGTCCGCCCCGCATCCATCCACAGGAGAACCAGCCATCGGCATGAAGATTGCGATCCAGGGTGAACCCGGCTCATTCAGCCACGAAGCGGCGATGAAACTCGTCACCGGCGCGGTTATCGTGCCGTTTTCGCTCTCCGCCGACGCCTTTGCCGCGCTGGCCAACGGTACCGTCGAGGCTGCGGTCATTCCCATCGAGAACAGCCTGGCCGGCTCGGTCTCTGAGCACTTCGACCTACTGCTTGCCCATGATGTGAAGGTCGAGGCAGAGACGCTCTTGCGCATCCGCCACAACCTCATCGCCATCTCCGGAGCCTCGATCGGCGAGATCGACCGCGTCTTCTCGCATCCTGTAGCCCTGGCGCAGTGCAGGCGCTTCCTTGCCGCTCACTCCAGGATGGAGGCCTTCGCCTTCTACGACACCGCCGGCAGCGTCAAGCAACTGGTCGAACTGCGCGACCGCCACGCCGCCGCCATCGCCAGCGAGGCGGCCGCGCACTTTTATGGCGCGCAGATCCTCCAGGCCGGCATCGAGGACAACCCGGAAAACTTCACCCGTTTCTTCCTCGTCCGCCGCGCCGGCGACTCCGTTCCCGATCCCCAGTCCAACAAGATCAGCCTCGCCTTTTCCGTCGAAAATCGTCCCGGATCGCTCGTCGCCGCGCTCTCGGAACTCTCCGCCATCGGCACCAACCTCACCAAAATCGAGTCCCGCCCCGTCCACGGCAAGCCCTGGGAGTACATCTTTTATGTGGATTGCCAGATTCACTCCTCCCAGGAGGGTTCGCGCGTCCTTGAGGCGCTCGCGCCCCACTGCGCCATGGTCAAGGAGTTGGGCCGCTACCGGGAAGCGCGCAAAGAAGCCAAAACCGGCTGATCCCAAAACCGGCGGACAGGAACTCATTCCATCAGAATCTTGCAGGAACGGCAGAAACAAAAGGGGACGGGCTGCAGCCCGTCCCCTTTTTAGCCTATATGCTCGTTGGCTCTAGAAGTGATATGCCACGCCGATCGTCGGAACGTAGATGTTGTACCACTTGTTGGTGGAGAAGTTGTAGCCCGAACTACTCGACGTCTGGCCAAATGTCGGCACCTTGGTGACATACCCCCGAAACTCCGCGCGGATGTCGAAGCTGGGGCTGATCTCATAGGCGATGCCGGCTCCGTACATGGCGCCGACCTCGGTCTGCTGCTTTGCGCCCAGGATCTTCGTGCCGCTGTTCACGATGGGCAGGAAAATGAACGCTCCCGGGCCTGCCTCGACAAACGGATTGTATTTGCGGAAGTGGAACGTGCGCACGTAGGCGGCCGATATCTCCTGTGTACGGGTCAGAATGGTGATGCCGTATGGACCGATATTGGGTGCGGAGTAGTTGATCTTGTTCTGGTAGGTGATCCCGTAGTTGACCTCGAGCGCGCTCGAGGGCGTGAGCATGAAACGGTAGCCGGCCATCGCGCCATAGGCGGCGGTCGAGTGGACCTGTACGTCGGTTGATGAGGCAATGAACGGCTCAATAAGCCCTATTCCGCTGATGCTGATGTCCTGGCGGCTTTCCTGAGCGCGGCCTGCGGCCACGCATACGGATAGCAGAAATGCAATGAATGCGATCTTCTTCATTCGGTCCTGAACCTCACGACTGCGCAACCTTCCGGCTGGCAACGAACTTGTCGATTCCGGCGCGCCGGCTCGAGCCGGGCCCCGCTCTCAGCATTGTAACTTGCCGGGCCGGTCCGTGCCGGATTCCCCCTGCCCCGGCCATCGCGCAAGCCATAGCGCCGGCCATTGCGCCGGCCATTGCACCGGAATGATCTGAGGCTATAGACGCACCGGAAGCCAAAGGGGCGCTTGCCCCGCACAAACAACCAGACCAGACACCCCTCACGGTCCGCTTTGATCGCACCCGCTCAGCCTGTCCGCTCCACATGATAATAAAATGGCGGCCCCTGCTCCTTGGCCAGCGTCCTCACCGTGCGCAAAAAGGCTCTGGCCGCATAGGAGAGCGTGGCCTGCCGCCGGTGCACCAGCCGCAGCACGCGTTTGATCTCCAGTTCGTCCACCGGAACCCGCACCAGGTCCCCGGTCTCCAGCTCCCGCGCCACCGTCAGGTGCGGAACCAGCGCCACCCCGTTGCCCATTGCCACAAACCGCTTGATCGCTTCGATCGTCGGCAGCTCGATGCCCATGTTCAACGGCGTCCGGTAGCGCTGAAAGGCCTCGATCACCTTCCGCCGCAGCGGCGAGGCCACGTTGTGGGCCACAAAAAGCTCTTTCCCCAGGTCGGTGATGGAGACCCGCTCCGCACCCGCCAGCGGATGATGGGGGCTCACAATGAACGCCAGGCTGTCCCCATACACCGCGATAGTGCGGAACTGCGCCGGGTCCGGCCGGAACGAAATCACCCCGATCTCGAACGTGCGCAGGCTCAGTTCCTCGGGAATCTTCGAGGCCAGCATCCTGTGCACCGTCACGCTCACATGCGGAAACTCCCGCCGGAATTGGTCGATCGCCGGCAGCAGGTACATGCACGTGTACTCGTTCGCCGCCAGCTGCAGCCGCCCCCGCTCCAGGTTCTTCAGCTCGTCCAGTGCGCTCGTAGCCTCCCGCCGCAGCGCCATCAGCCGCAGCGCATAGTCGCGCAGCAGCATCCCCGCCGCCGTCAGCGACCCGTCCCGCGCCGCCCGGTCGAACAGCGTCTCGCCCACCGCCGCTTCCAGTTTGCGGATCACCTGGCTCACCGCCGGCTGCGTCCGGTGCAGCCGCACCGCCGCCCGCGAGAAGCTTCGCTCCTCCGCCACCGCCAAAAACGTCTCCAGTTGATTCAGTTCCATGTACGCCTCCGAAATCCATCATAAGCAATTCTAATCGCTTCCCCAAAAAGAATAACTTTGCCTTATACCGGCCCTATGCGAGACACTTGCAGTGTTGGCAGGAAGCTCCTCCCGGCAGGCGAATTCATGACCTCGAATCACGTAGTCTTCTTCGACACCACGCTGCGCGACGGCGAGCAGTCGCCCGGCTGCAGCATGACCACGCAGGAAAAGCTCACCATGGCCCACGCCCTCGAGGACCTGGGCGTGGACATCATCGAGGCCGGCTTCGCCATGGCCTCCGAGGGCGACTTCGCGGCCATCGCCACCATCACCCAGGCCGTCCGCAAGCCGCGCATCGCCTCGCTGGCTCGGGCCATGACGGAAGATATTGAAATGGCCGGCCGCGCCCTGCAGTTCGCTGACCGCGCCCGCATCCACGTCTTCCTGGCCTCCAGCGATCTGCATCTGGAATACAAGCTGAAGATGAGCCGCCAGGAGGCCCTGGATCGCACCGCCGAATCGGTGCGCCTGGCCCGCTCGCTGGTGGACGATGTCGAGTTCTCCCCCGAGGATGCCACCCGCTCCGATCGCGATTTTCTTGTAGAAATGGTTCGCGTGGCCGTCCAGGCCGGTGCCACCACCATCAACATGCCCGATACCGTCGGCTACTCCACCCCCGAAGAATACGGCCGCATGTTCGCTGAAGTCCGCGAGCGCGTCCCGGCCATCGACGCCGAAGGCATCGTCCTCTCCTCGCATTGTCACGACGACCTGGGCCTCGCCGTTGCCAACTCGCTGGCCGCCATCACCGCCGGCGCGCGCCAGGTCGAGTGCACCATCAACGGCATCGGAGAACGCGCCGGTAACGCCGCCCTCGAAGAGATCGCAGCCGCCCTCTATGTCCGCGGCGACCGCTTCGGCATCTCCACCAACATCAAGCTTGAAAATCTTTACGCCACCAGCCAGGTCCTCGGCCAGATCATCACCTTCCGCCCCTCGCCCAACAAGGCCATCGTCGGCGACAACGCCTTTGCCCACGAGTCCGGCATCCATCAGCACGGCATGTTGGCCAACCCCCTCTGCTACGAGATCATGACCCCCGCGCTGGTCGGCGTCGCCAAAACCCATCTCGTCCTCGGCAAGCACTCCGGCCGCGCCGCCCTTAGACACAGATTGGAGCAGCTCGGCTTCACCCTCACCCGCGAGGAGCTGCAACATACCTACTACCGCTTCGTCGCCCTCGCCGACCGCAAGAAGAACATCTACGACCAGGATCTGATCGGCGTTGTGCCCGACCAGATCCGAGAGAAACGCCGCGAACCGGTCTCCGAACTCGATTGAGCCGGCTTCGGCTCGGTCCCAACGGAAGGCCTGCGGCAAGAAGAAACCTATACCCGAAGAACAAGGAGAGATAAGAATGAAGTTGAAAGTACTCGTTACCCCCGGAGACGGCATTGGCCCCGAAATCATCGAACAAGCCATCGCCGTATTGCAGGAAGTAGTGGCCATGAGCGGCCACACGCTGGATCTTGACGAGCGGCGCATTGGCGGTGTGGCCATTGAGCGGGATGGAACGCCTCTGCCTCCCGACACCGTTGCCGCTGCTCTCGACTCCGAAGCCGTCTTTTTAGGCGCGGTGGGCGACGACAAATTCAATTCTCTTCCTCCAAGCCAGCGCCCCGAGGCCGGTCTGCTCGGACTGCGCGCGGCTCTGGGCGGCTTCGCCAACCTGCGCCCCGTCTTTGCCTTCAAGGAGCTGACGGTCAACAGCCCCCTGCGGCCCGAGATCGTCGACGGCACGGATATTATGTTCGTCCGCGAGCTGCTCGGCGGCCTCTACTATGGCCAGCCCCGCGGGTGGGACAAGGAAAAGGGCGTAGCTTTCAATACCATGATCTACACGCGCGATGAAGTGGCCCGCGTCGCCCGCGTCGCCTTCCAGTTGGCCCAAAAGCGCCGCAAACTGGTCACCAGCGTCGACAAGGCCAATGTGCTTGAAGTCTCGCAGCTTTGGCGCGACACGGTGATCGAGGTGGCCAAAGAGTTTCCCGATGTGACGTTGGAGCACCAGTTCGTCGACGCCATGTCGATGCACCTGATGAAGCGGCCGCGCGACTTCGACGTGGTGGTCACGGAGAACACATTCGGCGACATTCTCACTGACGAGGCTTCGGTGATCACCGGCTCGCTGGGCATGTTGCCCTCGGGGACCGCCGGCGGCAAGATCAATCTGTATGAGCCGGCCCACGGCTCCGCGCCTAAACATGCGGGCAAGAACATCGCCAATCCGCTGGCCACCATCCTGACCGGAGCCATGCTTCTGCGCTACACGTTCGGGCTCGATGCGGAGGCCGACGTGATCGTCAAGGCTGTCCGCAAGGTGCTGGAACGGGGCTTCCGCACGCAAGACCTGGCGCGCACCAATCCCGAGGGATTGACCGTGCTCGGAACCCGCGAGATGGGCGCAAAGGTGCGCGAAACCGTGAAAGAACTGCTCGTGACCGCGTAGGCTTTCCAAACCAACCGGGTGCCCCACCCTCGCCGCGTTTTTTCTTTTGCGGCTAGGGTGGGATATACAAGCACTCAAGCTTTTGAACACAGGGAGTTCCATGAGCACCGAATCAAAGACACTATTCGAAAAGGTCTGGCAGCAGCACGTGGTGGTCGAGCCGCAAGGCGAGCCAACCCTGCTCTACATCGACCTGCAACTGCTGCACGAGGTCACCTCGCCGCAAGCCTTTGAAGGCCTGCGCGTGGCCGGCCGCAAGGTCCGCCGCTCCGACCGTTGTATCGCCACCGTGGACCACAACGTGCCCACCACCATCGCAGGCCGCCTCCATATCATCGACCAGATCGCCGCCACGCAGATCGCCACGCTGCGCCAAAACTGCGCTGAATTCGGCGTCGAGTTTTACGACGTGAACTCGCACGAGCAAGGCATCGTTCACGTCATCGGCCCCGAACTTGGCATCACGAAGCCCGGCATGACCATCGTCTGCGGCGACTCGCACACCAGCACCCACGGCGCACTTGGCGCGCTCGCGTTCGGCATCGGCACCAGCGAAGTCGAGCACGTCCTCGCCACGCAGACGCTGCCCCAGTCAAAGCCCAAGACCTTCCGCATCGCCGTCGAAGGCGAGCTGCCGCGCGGCGTCACGGCGAAGGACATTATCCTCGCTATCATCGGGCAGATCGGCACCGATGGCGCAACCGGCTGCGTCGTAGAATACGCCGGCTCGGCCATCCGCGCCCTCTCCATGGAAGGCCGCATGACCGTCTGCAACATGAGCATCGAAGCCGGAGCCCGCGCGGGAATGATCGCTCCCGATGCAATCACCTTCGCCTACCTCAAAGGCCGCCGCTTCTCACCCGCAGGCGATGCATGGGACCAGGCCGTGACCGAGTGGAGCAAACTCCCCACCGACCCCGGCGCAAAGTTCGATCGCGAACTCATCATCGACGCCGCCACGCTGGTTCCCTACGTCAGTTGGGGTACCAGTCCCGGCATGGTCGCGCCCATCACCTCATCCGTGCCCGACCCCGCCGCCGCTCCCAACGAGCAGGAGCGCAAGGGCCTCGAGCGCGCCCTCGAATACATGGGACTCACGGCCGGCACGCCTCTAGAAGATGTGTCTATCGACCGCGTCTTCATCGGCTCCTGCACCAATGGCCGACTGGAAGACCTCCGCGCCGCCGCCCGCATCGCCTCCGGTTACAAGGTCTCCACGCATGTCAGCGCCATGGTCGTTCCCGGCTCGCAAGCCGTCAAGGCGCAAGCCGAATCCGAAGGCCTCGACCGCGTCTTCCGCGAGGCTGGATTCGACTGGAGGGAACCAGGCTGCTCCATGTGCCTGGGCATGAATCCCGACATTCTTGCGCCGGGCGAGCGTTGCGCCTCCACCAGCAACCGCAACTTTGAAGGCCGCCAGGGCCGCGGCGGACGCACCCACCTGGTCTCGCCCGAGATGGCCGCAGCAGCCGCTATTGCCGGCCACTTCGTCGACATTCGCAACTGGGAGGTAAAAGCCTGATGGAACCCTTTCGCACACTCACCGCACTGGCTGCGCCCCTCGACCGCGCCAACGTCGACACCGACCAGATCATTCCCAAGCAGTTCCTCAAGCGCATCGAGCGCACCGGCTACGGCGATTTTCTTTTCTTCGACTGGCGGCGCAATGCGGCCGGCGATCCCGACCCCGCGTTCGTCCTCAACGACCCGCGCTACAAGGGCGCTCAAATTCTCATCGCAGGCAAGAACTTCGCCTGCGGCTCCAGCCGCGAGCATGCCGCCTGGGCGCTGAACGACTTTGGCTTCCGCGCCGTCATCGCTCCAACCTTCGCCGACATCTTCTTCTCCAACGCCGGCAAGAACGGCATCGTGCTGGCCCGGCTGACTGAAGAACAGGTTGCGCAACTGCTGCACAACGCCAAAACGCTGCCGAACTACCAGCTCACGGTTTCGCTCGAAGATCAAACCGTGACTGATAGCTTCGGTTTCAACGCAACCTTCGAGGTAGACCCGTTCCGCAAGTTCTGTCTCATTGAAGGACTGGACGATATTGGCCTCACGCTCCGGCACGAAGCGACACTGGACACATTCGAAGCCAAACACGACCAAGCCGGCTGGCTGAAAGCAAAAGCCAGCTAGAAGCTCACAGCAAGGAAAGGTTTCCGTAACACAATGACCATCGAAGGCAAGCGCCAAAGCATCCCGATGACCGAAGGCCCCAGCCGGGCCGCCGCGCGTTCCTATCTGCGCGGCGTCGGTTACAGCAAAGACGATCTGCACAAGCCCATCATCGGCATCGCCAACACCTGGACCGAGATCGGCACCTGCAACGTGCATCTGCGCGAGATTGCCGAAGCCCTCAAGGAGGGGATTCGCGAGGCTGGCGGAACGCCGATGGAGTTCAACACCATCACTATCTCCGACGGCATCACCATGGGCACGCAGGGCATGAAGGCCTCTCTGGTCTCGCGCGAAGTCATCGCCGACTCCATTGAGTTAGTCGCCCGCGGCAACCTCTTCGACGGCCTCGCCGGCATCGGCGGCTGCGACAAGAACATGCCCGGCATCATCATGGCCCTCTGCCGCCTCGACATTCCCGGCCTCATGCTCTACGGCGGATCCATCGCTCCCGGCAAACTGAACGGCGTGGACATCACCATTCAGGATGTCTTCGAGGGCATCGGCTCCCACGCCGCAGGCCGCATCGACGACGCCGGCCTCGAAGCCCTTGAAGCCAACGCCTGTCCCGGCGCGGGCGCATGTGGCGGCCAGTTCACCGCCAACACCATGGCCATGTCGGCGGAGATTCTGGGCATCGCACCCATCTATCTCTCCGGCGTCCCCGCCACTTCCAAAGACAAGCACGAAGCCACCCGCGAAGCCGGCCGCATTCTCATGGACGCCGTCCGCGCCAATCGCCGCCCCTCGCAAATCATCACCCGCAAATCCATCGAGAACACCATCGCCAGCGTGGCCGCCAGCGGCGGTTCCACCAATGCCGTTCTTCACCTCATCGCCATCGCCCGCGAGATCGGCATTCCCCTCTCCATCGACGACTTCGACATCATCTCTAAGCGCACGCCCTACATCTGCGACCTCACTCCCGCCGGTAAATTCGTTGCCTCCGACTATCAGGCTGCCGGCGGTTCGCGCCTCCTCGCCAAGCGCCTCATCGACGCCGGCCACGCCGACGGCTCCACGCTAACCATCAGCGGACGAACCCTTGCTGAAGAAGCCGCTCTCGCCGTGGAAACTCCCGGCCAGGTCGTCATTCACACCTTTGACAAACCCATCAAGCCCACCGGCGGCCTCGTCATCCTCAAAGGCAACCTCGCCCCCGAAGGCTGCGTGATGAAAGTCGCCGCCGCCAACCGCGTCGAGCATCGCGGCCCCGCCCGCGTCTTCGACACCGAAGAAGCCTGCTTCGCCGCCGTTCAATCCGCTCAGATCAAGCCCGGCGACGTGCTCGTCATCCGTTATGAAGGCCCCAAGGGCGGTCCCGGCATGAGAGAGATGCTGCAAGTCACCGCCGCCATAAGCTCGAATGCGGAACTCAGCGCCACTGTGGCCCTGTTGACCGACGGCCGTTTCTCCGGCGCAACGCGCGGCTTCACCGCCGGCCACGTCGCCCCCGAAGCCTTCGTCGGCGGACCCATCGCCGCCGTCCGCGAGGGCGACATCATTCACTTCGACATTCCCAACCGCAAGCTGACTCTCGAAGTCAGCCAGGAAGAAATCGCGGCCCGGCTCAAAAGCTTCACGCCGCCAGCCCTTCGTTGGCCACGCGGCGTCTTCCGCAAATATGTCGACCGCGTAACCAGCGCCTCCGAGGGAGCAACGACGTAAAACAGCTTCTAGCAGCTAACAGCTAAAAAGGAGTCCACCATGGGAACCAACGCAACCACGCAAGCCGCAAACGCTCATCTCACCACTCCCGCCCGCCTCACCGGCGCGGAGATCGTGTGGGCCACGCTGGTGGGCGAAGGCGTCACCACCGTCTTCGGCTATCCCGGCGGCGCCATCCTGCCGGTCTATGACGCGCTGCGCAAGTTTCCCATTCACCATGTCCTCGTCCGCCACGAGCAGGGGGCCGCGCACATGGCCGACGGCTATGCCCGCGCATCGGGCAAGGTGGGCGTCGCCATCGCCACCAGCGGCCCCGGCGCCACCAACCTCGTCACCGGCATCGCCACCGCCATGCTGGACTCCATCCCCATCGTCTGCATCACCGGCAATGTCTCCAGCAAGGTTCTCGGCACCGACGCCTTTCAGGAAGTCGACATCACCGGCATCACCTTGCCCGTCACCAAGCACAACTTTCTCATCAGCCGCACAGAGGACGTGGCGCCCGCGCTCCGTCACGCCTTCCAGATTGCCCGCTCCGGCCGTCCCGGCCCGGTGCTGGTTGACATCACCAAGGACGCGCAGCAGGCCACGGCCCTCTTTGACTTTGCCGCCGCCAAACCGCGCCCCTACCGCCCCCACCCCATGCTCCACGTCGAGGACTCCGGTCTCGCGCAAGCCGCCGAACTCATCCGCAACGCCAAACGCCCCGTCATCCTCGCCGGCCACGGCATCATCGAATCCAGCGCCATGGAACAGGTGCGCACCCTGGCCGAGCGCGCCCAGATTCCCGTCGCCCTCACCCTTCTCGGCCTGGGCGCATTCCCTGCCTCGCACCCCCTCAACCTCGGCATGATGGGCATGCACGGCGAGGCCTGGGTCAACCACGCCATCCAGGAAGCCGACCTGCTCATCGCCTGCGGCATGAGGTTTGACGATCGCGTCACCGGCAGCCTCGCCACCTACGCCACCAAGGCCAAGAAGATCCACATCGAGGTGGATCCGGCGGAGATCAACAAGAACATCAAGGTCGACGTCGCACTGGTCGGCGATCTCCGCGAAGTGCTCGAGCAGTTGCTTCCCCGCATACCCGGCCGCGACGGCTCCGCATGGCTCAAGACCATCGACGGCATCAAGGGCGCTGCCGCCGTCCGCGACATCAAGAACCTCCCCGACTCCGGCCACCTCTACGCCGCCCACGTCATGCACGACCTCTGGCGCATCACCGGCGGCAACGCCATCGTCGTCACCGACGTCGGCCAGCATCAGATGTGGGAGGCGCAGTACTACCACCACGAGCACCCGCGTACGCTCATCACCTCAGGCGGCCTCGGCACCATGGGATTCGCTCTGCCAGCCGCCATCGGCGCCAAGTTCGCTTGCCCGGATAAAGAGGTCTGGGTCATTGCCGGCGACGGCGGCTTCCAGATGACCTCGGCCGAGCTGGCGACCATCGTCCAGGAAAAGATCAAGATCAACATCGCCGTCATCAACAACGGCTATCTCGGCATGGTCCGCCAGTGGCAGGAGTTCTTCTACGAGCGCAACTACGAAGCCACGCCGATGGTCAGCCCCGACTTCGTCAAGCTGGCCGGCGCCCACGGCATCCAGGGCCTCACCGTTCGCACCCGCGCCGAGGTGGCTGAGGCCGTCAACGAAGCCCGTTCCGCGCCCGGCGCGTTTCTGATCAACTTCAAGGTCGAGAAGGAAGACTCGGTCTATCCGATGGTTTCCGCCGGCTCCGCACTTCACGAGATGATCCGCCGGCCCGGCAACGACCCCTTAGTGGAATCGCCGGACGACAAATAAGACAGCTTCTAGCTGCTAGCTTCTAGCTCCTAACTTTTCCGCCGTCAGTCAAACAGTCTTGGCGGCGCGCGGAAGCCGGGAGCAAAGAGCTAGAAGCTAGGAGCTAGAAGCTAGAGGCTTTTATGCTGCACACATTCGTCGCTTACGTTGAAGACCTGCCCGGCGTGCTCACCCGCGTCGCCTCGCTCTTCCGCCGCCTCAACATCAACATCAACTCGCTCACCGTGGGCCGCAGCGAGCGCCCCGGCCTCTCGCGCCTGACCTTGGTCTGCGAGGCCTCCGCTGAAGCCGGCGATCGCATCCGCGCCAGTCTGTTTAAACTGGAGAATGTGGTCGATGTGGACGACATCGCGAAGGATCCGGCCGTCACCCGCGAGCTGGCGCTCATTAAAATCGCCGCCACGCCCCGCAACCGCGCTCAGATCTTCGATCTGGTCGAGGTCTTTCGCGCCCGCATCGTCGACCTGACCTCGGAGTCGCTCATGATCGAAATGACCGGCGTCGAAAGCAAGATCGAAGGGCTGATCGAAGTGCTCCGTGAAGACGAGGGCCGCATCCTCGAAATCTGCCGCAGCGGCAAGATGACCATGCGCCGCGGCCACCACATCAGCAGCGTCCTCAATGCCATGGGCGCCGGTCCCGACATGCCTGCCGAACCGCCTCTGGAAGCTCTTGAAGAAGGCGCCGCCGGCGAGCCGGAGTGATACATCGATGTTGTCATCCTGAGCAGCTTGACTCGGGTCGGCGAGTTGCAAAGGCAATGAACTCAGGCAGGGATCGGGCCTGCCGCAGAAACCCGCTAACTCGCTAACCCGCGATCCCCGCGAAGCGGGGGCTAACTTGCTGCCTTTGTAATAAATCGCAGCCTCAACCGGGTTCAACCGTTCATTGGGAGCGAAGAACCCGCGATTGCTTTTCGGTCCAATATGGACCCGCACAAGTTTGCGTGCACAGCAAAAACCGGCCCACTCCACTGAATCTCAACCGGAAAAAGGAAAATCGAGAAAATCATGGCCAAGACTTATTACGATCACGACGCCGACCTCTCCCTCATCCAATCCAAAAAAGTGGCCATCATCGGCTACGGTTCCCAGGGGCATGCCCATGCTCTTAACCTGAAGGATTCTGGGGTCCAGGTAAAAGTCGGCCTCGCGCCCAACTCCAAATCCATCGCCAAGGCCCAGAAGGCCGGCCTTGAAGTAACCACTGTCGCCGAAGCCACAAAATGGGCCGACGTGGTCATGGTCCTGGTTCCCGATCAGACTGCGGCTAAGTTGTATGCCGAGGAGATCGGCCCCAACCTCACCGCCGGCAAACTGCTCATGTTCGCCCACGGCTTCAACATTCATTTCAAGACCATCGTCCCGGCGGCGGGCATCGACGTGGGCATGGCCGCTCCCAAAGCTCCCGGCCATCGCGTCCGCGAAGTCTTCATTGAAGGCGGCGGCGTCCCCTGCCTCATCGCCGTCCACCAGGACGCCACCGGCAAAGCCCACGCCCTCTGCCTCAGTTACCTAAAAGGCATCGGCGGAACGCGCGCCGGAGTCCTCGAAACGACATTCAAGGAGGAAACCGAAACCGACCTCTTCGGCGAGCAAGCCGTCCTCTGCGGCGGCGTCAGCGCGCTCATCAAGGCCGGCTTTGAGACCCTCGTCGAGGCCGGCTATCAGCCTGAGAGCGCCTTCTTCGAGTGCATGCACGAGCTCAAGCTGATCGTGGACCTCATCTACCGCGGGGGCCTGGCCTACATGCGCTACTCCATCTCCGACACCGCCGAATGGGGCGACTACGTCTCCGGCCCCCGCGTCATCAACGACGAGAGCCGCAAGGCCATGAAGCAGATCCTCAAGGAAATCCAGGACGGTTCTTTTGCCAAGCGTTTCCTCGCCGACCAGAACTCCGGCCGCAAGGAGTTCTTAGCCTTCCGCGAAGCCGAAGCCAAACACCCGGTCGAAATCGTAGGCAAACAACTCCGCGCCGCCATGCCCTTCCTCGACCCCGTCACCGTCGAAGAAGTCGCAAAGAACCGGTAAGTCCGCCTCAATCAACAAACGCCGGACAGCCTCCCAGCCGTCCGGCGTTTTCATTTCTGAATCAGGCGCCTGCCATGGCCTCACGAGTCAGCCGTCATGCAGTTGCTCACCGGAGATCAACCCGCTTCTGCCCACCACCCCGAATCAATGTGTTCCAATCGAAGAAGCCCCACATTTTCTCACTTGAGACGAAAACTTGGCGATTCTCACTGCTCCAAATGCACAACCGGAACAAAAGAAAGACTCCCGCTGGCTGCTTCCCGTCATCATTCTAGCG
Organism: Acidobacteriaceae bacterium; assembly: GCA_003170825.1. GTDB lineage: Bacteria > Acidobacteriota > Terriglobia > Terriglobales > Acidobacteriaceae > Telmatobacter. The sequence goes on along the minus strand of PMYL01000054.1, from coordinate 154,134 downwards.
GCGTTTGCCATCCGCATGGTTGTGGTCTGCTTCACCTATCGCGGCCTGCCCGACGCGGATAAATACTACGAGCAGTTCGGCTGGGAGATGGGCTGGATTGCGCGCGCGCTGGCCAGCGGCCATGGATTCAGTTCGCCGTACTACCCCATAAGCGGGCCCACCGCCATCGAGTCGCCGCTCTATCCAGGACTTCTCGCTGTTGTCTTCAAGCTCTTCGGCATCTACTCGCTCACCTCGGGATTCATCATCCTCTCCATCAACAGCCTGTTCAGCGCCATCACCTGCATCCCGGTCTACTTCAGCGCCAAATATTCTCTCGGCGCGCGCGGCGCAAAGATAGCAGCCTGGGCCTGGGCCTTTTATCCCTTTGCCATCTACTTCTCCGCCGGCCGCGTCTGGGAGTATGCCCTGACCGGATTGCTCTTCACCACCTGCTTCTGCATCGCGCAGCGCCTTCATCACACCTCGAATCTCTTTGCCTGGCTGGGCTGGGGCGCGCTCTGCGGCGTCACCGCGCACTCCAATCCCGCGGTGCTTTCCTCGGTTCCGTTTCTGCTCCTGCTGGCGCTCTACAAGGTGCGCAAGGCGGGCGGGCGCTGGCTGCTGAACGGCGCGCTCGCCATGGTTGCTCTCATCGCCGTTCTCACCCCGTGGACCGTGCGCAACTACCGGGCTCTCGGCGTCCTCTGCCCGATCCGCGACAACATCTGGCTGGAGTTTTATGCCGACGACTTCGGCAATGCGCCCATGGATACATCCTCGCCGCCGAGCGCGGAAGGACGGCCCTACCCGGCCAGCAGTCCGGTGGAGTTGCGCAAGTATCTCGCCATGGGAGAGACGGCCTATCTGGCCGAGAAGCACGCCCTCTCCCTTGATGATTTCCGCCATCATCCCCACTATGCGTTTTTGGTGATTAAAACGCTGCGCCGCATTGTCTATTACTGGACGGGGTACTGGAGCTTCTCTGCCGAAGAATTGCAGGCACAGCCATTCACCCCGGAAAATTGTTTTTACGTCAGTTGCATTACGCTGCTGATGCTGCGCGGCATCCGCCGCTTCTGGCGCCAGAACCGCGCCGCCCTCTGGCCCTATCTGGTGCTCATCTGCATCTTTCCGCTGACCTACTACCTGACCAAGCCGATTATGGATTATCGCCAGGCGATTGAGCCGGCCATTGTCGTTCTTGCGATTGCAGGCGTGCTCCCGTGGAGACGCATCAAGCTCTGAGGCTCACTGTGTCTCTTTATTCTCGTGATATTCCATCTCGGTATTGATGGCCCAGATGTTGTCTTTGGCGGTGACGCCGTTGACGATGTTTTCGACGGCGGCCATCGCGGTCAGCATGGAGTGGTCCTGGTTGTTGTATTTGTGCATGCCGTTGCGACCAACCAGGAAGAGGTTCTCAAAGCGGTCGGTATAGTCGCGGATGACGTCGAAGCGGTCATAACTGCCAAAGTACGCCGGATAAGTCTTGGGAACGTGGACGACGTGGAAGTCTTCCACATCCTCTGCCTTGAGAATTCCGATCTTCGCCACTTCGGCGATTGCGAACCGGGCCATCTCCTCATCGGAGAGCTTCCATAAGGGGTCGGTGTCGTTGCAGAAATACTCCAGGCCGATCCAGGCCTTGTCCTGGCTGCTCACCAGCCAGGGGCTCCAGTTATTGAAGATTTGCAGGCGGCCCACAACCACGTCCGGCTCCTGAATGTAGATCCAGTTATCCTTGAGCGGAGTGCCGTCCTTCTCAGTCACAGTGAGCTTGCCGGCGAGCAGGCCGACGGTGATGAAGTCGCGATACATGAGGCCTTCGCTCACCGCGGCCACCTCGGCGGGGACCTGCGGAGAGATGGCTCGAATAAGATCGCGGACAGGCATGGTCGAAAAGAAGTAATCGCCTCCATAAGTGACCCGCTCTCCCGCCTGATTGAGGCCCTCGACCGAGACTACCCTGTTTCCTTCCACGTTGATGCGGTTGATGTGGATTTCGAAGTGGATTTCGCCACCGCCCTTGCAAACCAGATCGGCCGCGTGTTCCCACAGTTGTCCGGGGCCGAATTTTGGATAGAGAAACTTCTCGATCAGCGAGGTTTCCGTCTTCTTCTGGGCGATGTCGCCGGAGCGTTTGGGGCCGAAGGTCTTCCTGAGGAAGTGCGCCGCCACGCCCTTGAGCGACAAACCCTTGATGCGCTGGGCGCCCCATTCGGCGCTGATCTCGTGGCAAGGCACGCCCCAAACCTTTTCTGTATACGATTTGAAAAAGGTGAGGTAAAGCTGCTTGCCGAAACGGTTGATGATGAAATCCTCGAGGGAGCGCTCCTCGCGCTGGGGAAGCAACGCCGACCGCATGTAACTGGCGCCGCAACGAACGGTGCGGACCAGGCCCATGTTCTTGAACGTTGCCGCGGTCAGGCTGATGGGATAGTCGAAGAAGCGGCGCAAAAAATAGATGCGGCTCTTGCGCTGGCGGACCAGCATGACCAGGTCTTCCGTTTGAGGATCGGGAGCCGCGGCAGCCGCTGGAACATCGCGTTGCTGACCCTGATAGCGCAGTTCGCCGTCCTGGCTTGAGCCGGCCTCGACGGGAATCAGGTCGAGCCACCACCGCATCACCCGGTCCGACTTTGAGAAGAAGCGATGGCCGCCAATATCCATCCGGTTGCCTTTGTAGCGAATGGTCCGCGAGATGCCGCCGATTTCCTGGCTGGCCTCAATCAGAATGGGCTTGATGCACGAGCGCCGTTCGAGTTCTATTGCCGCGGTAAGTCCTGCCGGACCCGCTCCGATGATGATTGCAGTGCCTTGCTTCACGGCATCGCCTCGTTTCTGACGGATAAGTTTCAAGTAACAGCCAAATGCCCGTGCTCAATGGCAAATAAAAACTTGTGCATAGAAGAAATAATAAACGTCCAGTCCTTCGGGAAGACACAACATCCATTCGGCGGCCGCTGCCGCGTGACCGCCTCGATCGGCTTGGAACGAAGCGGCCACCGGCGAATCGACCGATTCAGGCTTCTGCTTCTCCTCGATGATTGGCATTGGTGCGATTGGATCGACTCAACCGTTAGTGTATCGATCGGTTGGAATGGCTTGAACAGCAGGAAGAAACAGCCCGCAGTATAACAGAGAGTTCGTAGCGGGAGCAGGTCGTGTGTTGGCAAAAGAAGCGGTATGCGCAAGGGAACCGGAATTTCTCGTAGATGTATAACCGGCATATCCGCGCAGACAGGCGCTTCGCACAAAATCGTTTATCCTGAATCTGCGCCCCGGAGGCTCCCGGATGCTTTCCCCCGCCGTCACACAGCCTGCCTAGTCACACCCGCCCCGGCGGAGCTACTGCTCTATCTCCACGCCCCGCCAGAACGCCACACACCCCTTGATCTTGCGCGCGCCCGGCTTCAGGTCGGGATAGTACCAGGCCGGCGGCACAAAGTGCCGCCGGCCTGAATGGGTTGGGTTCGTCTTACCGGATTTCTAGACCCGCGACCGAAGGTTGGTTATCCGCGCCGTCGGTGAAGACGACCACGATTTGGCCGCTGCTGTTGGCCGAGGTCGTGAACGTCTTGACCACAGCGATGTATTCTCCTCCGGCTGCGGCATATGGGTCAAAGTTGGTGAGCACATTTGTGCCGTTGATGGCCACGTTGAACTCACGACTCCCCGCCGCGGTGAAATAGGTCTCGGCGAAGTGAATCAGGACGGTGTGCTGGCTGTTGGCCACCATGCCGGGAATCGTGTAGGTGAAGACACCGTCACGCTGGGTTTGATACACCGCCATCGGCGCCGCATTGGCGCCGGCCGCGGTGGTGCTAATAGAGTGCGTGGTGGGGGTTGCAGCTCCGCCGCCGCTGTAGTCTTCATCCGCGTGAAAGGAAGCGTCGCCGCCGCCCGAGTTGCTGACTGCCGTACCTTCAAAGTTGATGGCGATGAAGTCCCCGCCGGAGCCGCCGCTGAGCGTGGTGGCTTGCGCCTGCGCCGAGGCCGACGATGTGCCGTACGAGTCAATCGCTTCCACCTTGTAGTAGTAGGTGGTCGAAGCCGTGAGGCCGGTGTTGGTGTAGCTGGGGCTGGTCACGCCGCTGGCGATCAGGTTGCCCGAGCCCGGAGTGAAGCCGCTGGTGGTGCTGCGGTAGACGTTGTAGGAGCTGACGGTGCAATTGGCCGGTGGAGCAGGCTCCGACCAGGTCAAACCGATGGCGCTGGAGGATTGGGCTGTCGCCGCCAGACTGGTTGGCGCCGAGGGATCCGCGCTGCAATTTCCCGAGGATGGCGTGTACCAACGAACGTAGTCCACCAGCATCGGTTGCGCCGGACTGGCCAGGCCGCTGGTCGATCCACCCAGGGTGCCGCCGACCGCCACATTAAAGATCGCGAACATGCTTTGATTGAATGGCCAGGTATCTCCCGAGGGAAGGCTGCTGGGGGTAATACTCAAGAACGGTGATGATGGGTTATCCACAAAGGTCTTCACATCGTTCGCCGTCCAAACTATCCCATAGGTATGGAAGGCAGTGTTCCCCGCTTGTCCGCTGGGGAAAGTAAAACGTCCTCCTACTCCGCCCCCTCCAGTCTTGGTCGTGTGAACCGTTGAAATGTCCCCTGTGGTGCCTTCGCCGTTATCAACTTGCGGGGACCAGTCCTCCATGATGTCCTCTTCGCCGCAACCGGGCCACGGAACGGTGGTGATGTCGCTGCCCAGGGTCCACCATGCGGCCCAGAGACCTTGGGTTGTCGTATTGGGGAGCTCGATGCTGGCCTCAAGTATGCCGTACGTAAAGTTTTCCTTCCCCTCCGTATTCATGCGGCCCGATAGCCACGCTCCATTCTCATTGATCGGCCGGATCACCAGATGCCCGCTGCCGTCGATGTAGATCGGGGCGGTGGAAGCGCTGAACGTTGTGGGACACTGGGACGGATTGCCCGCGTATCCCGCAGGCCCGCAGTAAACTTCCGCCTCGCCGTTGCCCCAGCCGCCTCCTCCGAGGTCAAACTTCCACGTCGAGGTGTTTGGAGAACCCGCGGCGCCGTTGAATTCGTCGCACCATGTCGGAACGTATGTCGTTGACCCGACCGTAATGTTGGAAACGCCGGTACAACCGCCAGATGGTGCCGCATAGGCAACAACCGGCAACGAAGTTAAAGCGAAGATCAGCGGCGCCACAAACAGCGCGGCCACAAAGATTTGTCTCAATTTGCTTGAACCAAGTCTCATTTCATTCTCATTTCTTCTTCCGGTGGAAGATAGGCTCGACCGAAAGCACGAGCCATGGTTACAGGCCGGCGGCACAAAGTGCCGCCGGCCTGAATGGGTTGGTTCGTCTTAGCGGATTTCAAGACCCGCGACCGAAGGTTGGTTATCCGCGCCGCTGGTGAAGGCGACCACGATTTGGCCGCTGCTGTTGGCGGTGGCCGTGAACGTCTTGACCACAGCGATGTACTCTCCTCCGGCTGCGGCATAGACGTCAAAGTTGGTGAGCACATTTGTGCCGTTGATGGCTACGTTGAATTCACGTTTCCCCGTCGCGGTGAAGTAGATCTCGGCGAAGTGCAGCAGGACGGTGTGCTGGCTGTTGGCCACCATGCCCGGAATCGTGTAGGTGAAGGTTCCGTCACGCTGGGTCTGATACACCGCCATGGGCGCCGCATTGGCGCCGGCCGCGGTGGTGCTAATGGAGTGCGTGGTAGGGGTGGAAGCCCCTCCGCCGGTGAAGTCTTCATCCGCGGCAAAGGAAGCGTCGCCGCCGCCCGAGTTGTTGACCGCCGGACCTTCAAAGTTGATGGCGATGAAGTCCCCGCCGGAACCGCCGGATTGCGTGGTGGCTTGGGCCTGCGCCGAGGCCGGCGATGAGCCATACGAGTCAAGTGCCTCTACCTTGTAGTAGTAGGTGGTCGAAGCCGCGAGGCCGCTGTTGGTGTAGCTGAGGCTGGTCACGCCGCTGGCAATCAGGTTGCCCGATCCCGGAGTGAATCCGCTGGTGGTGCTGCGGTAGACGCTGTAGCCGCTGATGGTGCAGTTGGCCGGAGGGGTCACCGCCGACCAGTTCAAGCCGATGGCGCTGGAGGACGTCGCCGCCGCCGCCAGACCGGTTGGCGCCGAGGGGGCCGCGGAGCAACTGCCGCCGCTTTGCGTGGTCGCGCTGGCCTGCGCCGAGGCCGCCGATGAACCATCCCCGTCAACCGCTTCTATCTTGTAGTAGTAGGTTGTCGAAGCCGCGAGGCCGGTGTTGGAGTAGCTCGCGGTGGTCACGCCACTCGCGATCAGGTTGCCCGAGCCCGGCGTGAACCCGGAGGTCGTGCTACGGTACACGTTGTAGCTCACAGTGCAACCCGAGCCGGCAGTGCTGGCGCCCCAGGTCACGTTGATTGCGCTGGAGGAAGTTGCCGTCGCGGAAGGCGTTCCAGGAACGCTGGGAACCGAGGAGCAACTGCCGCCCGAACCTCCCCAGTTGGTTACAAAGCTGGTAATGGAGCCGGACTCCGCTACCGTGCCCGCATTATCGGCCTGGCTGCTGTCCGAGGCGAGAGTGTAGGTGATTTGGCCGCTTCCAGCCAGGAACACTGTTACCGCATGCTCAAACGTGACTCCTGCGGCGACCGGGGCGGAGATGCCGCTGTTGGCAATGATAGCTACTCCCTGACTGAAGTAGGAGTACACACCGATGCCGTAGGCCTGGTGAGTGGTGACCGCCGGCGCGACGTTGTAGGACGCATAACCGTCCACGCTGCCGTTCATCCATGCGGCCTGGCTGGGAACGTCATAGGGCATTTCGCTCTGATAGAAGATGGTCTCGCCGCCGTTGCCGTTCCATACGACCTGCTCTGCCTCGTAGTGCTCGACAGCCAGGCCCAAGGCCGTGACGTTGTCCCCGTTCACGACCAATCCGTTCATGGCGACGTTGCCGGTCCAGGAGGCGTCGGTCCCGTGGTCGGCGCGCCATGACCACATGTTGTCGATAATGACGTTGTCACTATCGATTTCCGTGGCTACGGTGGCGGTTCCCGCGGTGGCTCCGCCAATGCGGAAGTTCACATCGCTGATCGACGTGGGGTTGCTTGCATGGCTGACGCGCGATCCACCCTTTACTCCTACCTCGAGGAGTACCGGCGAGTTGACCGGACCCGCGTCGATGAGCAGTCCGGCGATTTGCACTCCGTCCACGTCGGCAACGGTAAGCGCTGCTGTTCCCGTCTGCGGAACCAGATCCGCGTAGCCCAGGCCGAGCACGACTGTCTTTGCATTGGTGACGTTGATGGCACCGCTGTACTTGTAGATGCCGGGGGTCAGAATGAGGTTTTTGCCTGAAGCCAGCGCGGAATTAATCGTGGCCAGCGAGGTTGAGGGCGTGGCGATCAAGAAGGTGCTGATGGCCAGGGAGGTGCCGGCGCCAAGGCCTCCGTTAGACCAGTCCGCGCCCGACGAGTTTGTCAGGAGGGACGGCGAGAATACAAAATAGTTGCCGCCGCTATCCACATAGAGGTAGGGCTTTTCACGGACGACCGGAGTTGTGGCCAGCGTGGTCATGGAACTGGATCCGGTGGCGAATGGGTTGCTATTCGCCGGTGCGCCGGAGACGCCGGAGAAGACGAAATTCCATACGTTCCCCGCGAAACTCGCAACAGAGCTGTTGCGGGTATACCACTGCTGCTGGGAGCAGGCGTTAACGGCCCCGGTGATCTTGGAGTCGCCGATGAATCCGCCGCTGGCCTCGCCGCAGGAGGTATTCGTCAGTTCCAGCCCGCCGTTCACCTGTACGCGCCGGAAGTCCGCTCCCTGGGAGACGCCCCATTGCAGAGTGTCGCCTGACGGGGCGGTGATTGCTATGTTCTCAAGGGAACGCCAGAAGTTGGTCGTGACGTTCCCGTTGCCATCCGTCGTATTGACCGTCAGATAGCCGTTGGTGATGGCGGTGGCGGTGGGGGACGTGCCGAGTCCGGCAGCGGACATATAGAAGCCCACCTGGGATTCGACGCCGCTGTATGTGCCGGGCTTGAAAAACACCGCATAGCGGTTGGTGCTGAACTGCGCGTTGCCGGCCAGCGTGGCCAGGGTCGTGTTGATCGACGAAATCGAATAGGTGGTGTCATAGACGTAGACGTTGGGGCCAAAGATCGTCGAGTTCTGCGCGAAGGCCGAACTGCCCCAGAAGAGAAGCGCCACGAGCGTCAGGCAAAACAGCAGCCTGCTCATGACCTTTAAGCGAGATGTGCGATTTTTCATCGTAATTCACTCCAATCAACAATCGTTTGTGAATTGACCGCGGCACGAACTGGGTGCCGGTGCGCTTAAACCGAAGCCAATTCAAAGCCAAAACCACAGCGTTCAGCCCACTTCCTGCGGAACGCGGCGTCCTTGTTGCCGATGAAGACTACAGCGGCGCCAGCACAGACACATCCAAGAACACCATGTGGTAGCTGATGCTTTCATCGGCACGGTATATTAGTGTGATCACAGATTCTTGGGGTGTCCATACCACTCTAGTACTGTATGTACTGATCTAATTCTTCGGGTGCCCATACCACTCTAGTACTCTATGTACTGATCTAATTCTTTGGGTATCCATGTTACTCTAGTACTTTATGTGCCGCCACTGCTGTCCTGTTAGAAGTTGAATAGAATCAACTGGTTGCATGGATCGTGTAAGTCGGTTTCGGCATGACATATCAGCGTGCTCGCTAATTCTTTGGGTATCTATACCACTCTAGTACTCTATGTACTGATCTAATTCTTTGGTGTCCATGGTACTTTAATACTCTATGCGCCACCCCCTTGATTCTTAGCATTCGCTGAACCTGACAATTTTTTAAAGTGGGGGGGCTGCTAAGTACAGTGACCGGGCGCCCAAGAGCCTGCCCTGAGCTCGCCGAAAGCTTGCCCTGAGCGAAGCCGAAGGGGGTTCGCCCGCCGCGGCGGGAGGCATGGGAGACCACAAACCCTGACCGCCGTCCGTTCGTGAGGGGGTACGCGCCGCCTCGATCCTATTTCTCTATCTCCACGCCCCGCCAGAACGCCACACACCCCTTGATCTTGCGCGCGATCGGCTTTGGATCGGGATAGTACCAGGCCGCATCCGGGTTATCCTTCTCGTCGATCAACAGGTTCATGTAGTGTGCCTGTCCCTTCCTGGGACAGGTCGAGGTGGTGGTGCTGGGGCGAAAATACTCCCGTTTGAGGCTGGCCTCGGGAAAATAAACATCGCCTTCGACTGTCTCCGTCGTGTCGCTTTCGGCAACGACTTTGCCGTTCCAGATTGCTCGCGCCATGGTCTATTCCGTTTAAATTCAACGCACTTGCCCCCATCGGCCTCAAATCCAGCACGAATGAGAGTAACGGATATGACACTACCAGAGATTCGCTGGCGTGGCGAGTCCGATTGCAATCTGGAAAAGCCGGAAAGCCCTGCTTCGCGTCCGCGCCCTACTTTACGTCCGAAATGGACTCGATGTGGACGCTCTTCTTCCCCTCATCGGCCGTAGCGGTCACCGTCACATGGTCGCCGTAGAACCCCTTCACCGCGTCCGGATTGTCGATCGTCCAGACCGCCTTCTTGGCCTCGTCCACAAACACCGGGGCCATGCCGCCCTCGATACACTTCTTCACACACGCCGGGTTGTCGCCAAGGTGCTTGGCGCCGCACATCGAGTCGGAGATCCAGCCGTTCAATTTGGTGGAATCGGCAGCGCGCGCCGCAATCGCCGTCAGGGAAAAAACGGCCAATAGAAGAGCAAGAACACTTTTCACGAGGAACCTCCAGGGGATTGGAAAGTCTCTATCGACTACCATCATCCTCCACTGGCCGCAATTCGGCAAGAAATTTGAAACTCAGGGTTTCGCGGGATAAGAATACTGCCCGTGCGATTCCTGCTTCGCTGGCAGGCTGTTCCGCCTGGCTTCCACATTCTTCAGCACCGCCTCGTAGCGCTGCGAAGCCGCCGAAAACCGGTTCACCAGCTCCGCCGTCTTCACCAGAAACCCCGGATTCTTCTCCCGGATCGCTTCCAGAATCGGCGCAAACTTGGCCAGCAGAAAGAACCCCTCCGCGTTGCAATCTACAAACAGCTCCGCTGAAACCGCCCCGTGCAGCACCATCGCCGCCGCCATCTCCCAGTAGGTCAGCACCTGCCGCAGCCACGCGTTGTGCGGGTCCCCGGCGTTCGCCGCCACAGCAAAAAACTCCTCGGCCGTGGCCGGCCAGAACTCGCCCGTCATCCACGCGCGAGCCTCGCGCATTACCGCTTCGGTGCGCAATTCATAGAGTCTGAGAATAATTTCTGCATCGGCAGGCGTTGCGAGCATCCGTTCCATTTGGGTTTCTCCGTTCCTCCATACTACCGGATTCAGACGGAGCGCGCTGAGCTGTGCCCCTCAGACGCCGCTCCCTATGCCGGCTGCAACTCCTTCTTCCCGCCCTTCTTCTCCACCACCGGCCCATGCGTCTCCGCCGTCGGCGGAGGCGGCGCATCCCCAATCCGCTTCGAATAGCTGCACGCCACCGTGCTTTCCGCCGCCCCAGCCGCCTTCTTTGCCCGCTTCTTCGGCGCCGTCTCGTCAGCCGCCTTCTTCTTGTTCGGGCATTCCAGATAAATCCCCGAGCGCAGCGTCTTCTCCACCAGGTACGGGCTCCCGCACTCCGGGCACTTCTTCGCCACCGGCTTGTAGTTCGACGTGAAGTCGCACTTCGGATAATTCGTGCAGCCCCAGAAGATGTTGCCCCGTCGCGCCTTGCGTTCGGCCAGGTCCCCGATGCCGCACTTGGGGCACTTCATCCCTTCAATCAGGTTCTGCTTCACGTACTTGCACTTCGGATACCCGGAGCACGAAACGAACTCCCCGTAAGCCCCCTGGCGCAGCACCAGAGGCTTGCCGCAAAGCGGGCAGTCCTCGCCGGTGGGCTGCGGCACAGCCTGCTTCTGCTGCTGCTTCTGGCTCAGCTTGCGGAAGGTCTTGCAAGGTGGGTCCTCATTGAACCCAGGGCAGGACATGAACATGCCGAACGGCCCCCGCCTGAGCACCATCACCCGCCCGCAGTTGTCGCAGTACTCTTCCTGCTCGCTCGCCTCCTGCGCCTCCGGCGTATTCAGGTCCGGCTTGCCCGCCGTATTCTCCTTGGTGAACGTGCAGCTCGATTTATCCTTCTTGTTATAGGCCGAACAGGCAAAGAAGCTCCCGAACTTGCCCCACTTCAACAACAGCGGCGAACCGCAAAGGTCGCATTTTTCGCCTGTCACCCGCTCCATCCGCTTGATGTTTTCCATGTTCTTGCCGGCGTCCTTGAGCTCTTCCTCAAAGTAGCCGTAGAAGCCGTTCAGCAGATCCGTCCACTTCTCTTTGCCCTCCTCGATATCGTCCAGCTCCTCTTCCAGTTTGGCCGTGTACGCAACGTCGAAAATGTATGGAAAATTCTTCACCAATAAGTCGCAGACCACCATCCCGATCTCGGTGGGATAGAAACGGTTGCTGATCTTGGTCACGTACTCGCGGTCCTGGATGGTGTTGATGATCGAGGCATAGGTCGACGGCCGCCCGATGCCCCGCTCCTCCAGCTCCTTCACCAGTGAAGCCTCGTTATAGCGCGGTGGCGGCTGGGTAAAGTGCTGCTCGTTCTCCAGCTTTTCCAGCTCCAGCTTCTTCACGTTGTCCAGATCGGGCAGCTTGTTGGTCGACTCGTCGTCCTCGTCCTTCTTCTCTTCCAAAACCTCATAGACCTTCAGGAATCCGTCGAAGCGCACCACCGATCCGCTGACGCGGAAATCGTATGTCTTTCCCGTCTTCGCCGAGACCGCGGCAATCTTCGCCGTCGTCACGTCAAAGAGGGCCGGCATCATCTGCGAAGCCACAAACCGCTGCCAAATCAGCCGGTACAGTTTGAGCTGTTCCTCGGTCAGGTTGCGGGCGATCGACTCCGGCGTCCGCGATGCATCGGTCGGCCGGATCGCCTCGTGCGCGTCCTGCGCATCCTTCTTGCCCTTGTACACATTGGGTTCCTTGGGCAGATACTTCGCCCCCAACTGCTTCCCGATCCACTCCCGCGCCCCCGCAATCGCCTCCGGCGCCACACGCGGCGAGTCGGTACGCATATAAGTAATCAGGCCAACTGTGCCCTCGGCGCCCACGTCGACTCCTTCATACAGCCGCTGCGCCACGCCCATCGTCCGCCGCACGTTAAAGCCCAGCTTGCTCGCTGCGTCCCGCTGTAACTGGCTGGTGATGAACGGAGCAAAAGGCTTCCTCTGCTGCTCCCTCGACTGAACCGAAACCAATGACCACTGCGCCTTATCGAGAGCCGCAACCACCGCTTTCATCGACTTCTCATCCGGAAGCGCATTGGCGATGAACTGGTCTTTGCCGTCTTTGTCCTTGCCGTTCGGGACCCGTGCCGGCTCTCCATCGATTCCGATAAAGCGCGCCTTCAGTTTCTTGTCCGCCTGCTTCTCCGGGTGCAGCACCGCGTCCAACGTCCAGTACTCCACCGGCTCAAACGCGCCGATCTCCCGCTCCCGCTCCACAATCAGCCGCACGGCCACCGTCTGCACGCGGCCCGCCGAGAGCCCCCGCCGCACCTTGTCCCACAGCAGCGGCGAAATCTGGTAGCCCACCAGCCGGTCCAACACCCGCCGCGTCTGCTGCGAGTCCACGAGGTTTTGATCCAGATCCCGCGCGTGCTGGAACGCCTCCTGCACGGCCTTCTTCGTAATCTCGTTGAAGGTCACGCGCCTAATCTTTTTCCGCTCCTTGGCCGTCGTTCCCAACTGCAGCGCCAGGTGGTATGCAATCGCTTCGCCCTCGCGGTCCGGGTCGGGCGCCAAATAAATCTCGTCTGCCGCTGCCGCCGCCCGCTTCAGTTGCGCAACCACCTTCTCCTTGCCCGGAGACACAATCAGCGTCGGCTCGAAGGTGCGATTCTCCAGCTCCACGCCAATCTCGTTCTTGGGCAGGTCCATGATGTGCCCGATCGAGGCCCGCACCTCAAAGCCCTTGCCCAGATATTTCTCGATCGTCTTCGCCTTGGCGGGGGACTCGACGATCACCAGTGATTTGCTCATTGCCATCCTTATTTACCAATCCCACTCTACCCTGTCCGGCCTGTTTGACTCACGAGTGGACAGATCGGATTCACTCCCCCGGCAGTCCGATATCCGTCTGCGTCCGGAGCCGCTCGTCCCGCTCCGGGAAAAACCACCCGCAAATGTTGCACCCTACCACGGAACCCCGCTCCGTTTCCACTTGCGAGAGATCACTTCTTCCCTTTACGTCCCATTTTTAGGGCAGGCGGAAGGGAAACATTCGATGCAGAACCCCATTTAACTGTGTGCGGAGCATGGCGATACAGGGGAATATTTGCTATACTTCAGCAAGAAGTAGCAAGTATTGCCCCATAAAGAGCGGAGTCGCCGTCATGCCGGATGTTCAAAAAATCAGCATCGCCTTGACCGGGGAGCAGCTTGGCGCCCTCAAGGCAGCCGTGGAAACGGGAGAATATGCCACCACCAGCGAGATCGTTCGAGAGGCCATCCGGGACTGGCAGTTCAAGCGTGAGTTACGCCAGGAAGACCTGAAGCGCCTGCGCCAACTATGGGATCAGGGCAAGGCCAGCGGAGCCGCCTCGCCGGTGGACTTTGAGCCTGCGCGGCGAGAGGCGCGGCAGCGGTTGGCAACTGCCGCAGAGGACGAGGCCCGTGCCAGTTGATCTTGCCTGGACTCCGCAGCCCGTGAAAATATCGATTGGCGCTATAATCACTGCAAGGATTGAGTCGCTTGCATGAAAGTACGCAATGTGCTGAAACTGATCGAGGACAACGGCTGGTATCAGGTAGCGCAGAAGGGTAGCCACCGTCAGTTTAAGCACCCTGTGAAGGTAGGCCGGGTCACAGTGGCTGGTCACCCGTCGCAGGAAATGGACAAAGGTACTTTCGGCAACATTCTCAAACAGGCGGGCTTGAAATGAAGGAATATGCAGCTGTATTCGAGAAAACATCGAATGGCTGGAGCGCCTATGCTCCGGACCTGCCGGGGTTGGGCGTGGCTGCCGCGACCTTCGCTCAGACCGAGCAGTTGCTGCGCGAGGGAATTGAGATGCACATCGATGGAATGCGCGAGGACGGCCTGCCGATTCCAGAGCCAGTTACACAAGTGATGCGCATGGCGATTCCTGCATAAGCCGGTGGGGATTGGTTGGCTCCCACACTTTTCGCGATAACTGAGAAAAGGATAGGGCACGCGATCAAGCGAACTACTCGGTTGACGCTTGCAAAAACCAGTACAGCAGAGTGCCCACCGCACAGACTGGCGCGTGCCATCGCAGTGCGCTTGGTCTCCAAAGACCGGCCATTCCGAACACAATCCCCGATAGGGATATCAGCACTCCATACCTATAGATTCTAAGCAATGTCGGGTCGTAATATGGGAATCCGCCAATCGCCTTTGCGTAGACTGCCGTCAACGCCCCAAGCATTGCGGATGCAGTGGCGAGGGCGAAGCCGATAAGGGACATAATCGAGATCAGACTTCGTTTCTTGGCCTGCTTCAACCATCGCATCCAACCCCAGACCAACGCGACGGGGATGCCGACCACAACACATATGTACAATCCCACTAACACGGAACCGAAGCTGACCATCGGATGCCTCACAGTGAACCTGTTTCCCTCTTACACTCCTTCGCCGCCAGGGCCCCATTCTTGGCGTGTCGCCGCGGCGACTTTTGCGGCTAGGGGTGGGAAAACACCAACCTCAACTCACCCGCACACCGGCTGATCTCTGATCTCTGACCCCTGACCACTGCCTTCACATCGTCCTTACGTAATTTTTCCCCGGCAGACACCGAACCCGGCCCGTAATCTCCAGCTCGAAGAGCGCCGTAAACACCTCCGAAGACGTCAACTGCGTCTCCAGCAGCTCCAGAATCTCATCGATCTGCAAGCTCTCGTCCGAGCGCAGAACCTCCAGCACCATGGCCTCCTGGGGCCGCAGAACCGGATCAGGCAATAAGGATGCAGTAGTCTCCGATTTGGATTCAGCCGGCGCCTCCGACTCCAGCTCCAGCCGCACCTGCGAAGGCAGGTCCTCCCACACGTCCTCCCAGGTGGCCACCAGCTTTGCCCCCTGCTTAATCAGCGTGTTGGGAGTCCACGATCCCTTGCTGGTCACGTTGCCCGGCACCGCAAACAGATCCCGGTTCTGCTCGGCGGCGCAGCGGGCAGTCACCCGCGTGCCCGAATTCTCCCCCGCTTCCACCACCAGCACCGCGATGCTCAGCCCGCTTAAGATTCGGTTGCGCCTTGGAAAGTTCTGCGGCGCCGGAAACGTCCCCATCGGCAACTCGCTCACGATCGCCCCGCCCGTCGCCAGAATCTCCTCCGCCAGCTTCTTGTTTTCCTTGGGATAAATCACGTCAATGCCCGTGCCCCACACCGCCACCGTAGGCATCCGCGCCGCCAGAGCCCCCCGGTGCGCGCAGGAGTCGATGCCCCGCGCCATCCCGCTCACAATCAACAGCCGCCGCACCGCCAGATCCCGCGCCAGCATCTCCGCCACTCCCGACCCATACGGAGAAGGATGCCGCGTGCCTACCACCGCAATCGCCGGCCGCGCCAGCAGGCTCACCGCTCCGCGCACCCACAGCACCGGAGGCGGATCGTAGATTTCCTTGAGCCGCTCCGGATACTCCGCGCAGCCGTAGCTCACTATCGTCGCGCCCTGCGCCGCCACCCGCGCCCACTCTTCTTCAGCCGCCTGGCGCGCCTTCCCGTCGAAGATGAACTGCGCCGCCTCGGCGGGAAACCTCAGCCCCTCCAGCGCAGTCAAGGGCAGAGTGAAAATCTGGCTGGGCGCCTCCAACGTCTTCACTGCATCCAGAATCCTCTTCGGTCCCAGCCCCGGAGAAAGCGCCAGCGCAAGCCACGCCAGCCGCTGCTCATCCAACTGGAGCGGTTCGGGCAAAACCGCGTTTTGGGGCAATCTCGTCATCGCGGGGGTGCTTCTATCCATCCATTGCCCGCGGCAGTTTTCCTCACAGGAAACCTGGACCCCGGCTCTTTTGGATTTTCGCCCACACTAGCCCTGCCGGAGTTCCATGTCAAGCCGCCGGTATTGGCGCCCCGGATTCATTCGAGACACGCCGGGGAATCCTTCGCCCTCGGTTGGTACTCTAAGAAAACGTGAGCACGACCCCAAATTCCCGCCTGCGCGTTGCCGCCATCAACTTCCTCAATCCCGCGCCCCTCATGTGGGACTTCGAGCATCCGCCTCTTTCCGCCCCGCTCGCCCTTCGCTACCAGATCGACCGCATGTCCCCCTCCGAATGCGCAGCCCGTCTGGCCTCGGGCGCCGCTGACATCGGCCTGATCCCCATCGCCGCCCTCGCCGCCACCCCGGGCCTTCGCATCCTCCCGGGCTGCACCATCGCCTCCAAAGGCCGCGTGCGCTCCTTGCTCCTGGTCCGCCGCGCCAATCAGCCCCTCGCCGCCCTGCGCGCCGTGGCCGCCGACACCGCCAGCCGCACCACCCTCGCCTACGCCCGCATGCTCTTCCACAAGTGGGGCAACCCGGACGTTCCCTTTCTGCCTATGGCCGCCGAACTCGACGCCATGCTCCAGAGAGCCGACGCCGCCATCCTCATCGGCGACCCCGCCCTCTTTGCCCTCGAAGAGCGCGCCAACCGCTTCGAGCGCGCCGGCGAACAGCTCGTCTACCACGACCTCGCCGAAGAGTGGCGCGCCGTCACCGGCCTTCCCTTCGTCTCCGCCGTCTGGGCCGCCGCGCCCAAAAACGAAGCCCAGCCCAGCTTTTTTGACGAGAGTGTCGCACAGGATTTCATCCAGTCCCGCGACCACGGTCTCCAAAATATGGATGCCCTGGTAACCGAGTGGTCGACTCGCGTCCCCATCCCCGAAGAGACCATTCGCTCTTACCTCACCGCCAACATTCACTACGTCCTCGACGAAGAGTGCATCGAAGGCATGAGAGGCTTCTTCCGCATGGCCGCCGAACTCGGCGTGCTGCCCGAATACACCGTCGCCGTCCCCGAGCTGGTGGTCTAGCAGCGAGTCGGCAAGACAGCGGGGCAGGCCGGCAATGGTTTGCATGGACGCGTAAGGGAAGAAATATTCGTAAGAATCTCGATGTAAAGCAAATAAAACCAGATGCGAAGCAAATATAAGTCGATAAATCCTGCCAATCCCCAGCCGCCGCTAACCTGCGAACTCGCGAACAGGGCCGATCCGCACCGCGGATCGGCCCGCTAACTTGCTGCCACTCGCAGGAAACCAAGGTATCGTCCGGCAAGTTAGAAGCTAGTAGCTAGTAGCTGCTTCTCATATCTCCCACCTGAGCAGCGCCGCCCCCACCGTAAACCCCGCGCCCACCGCGGCCAGCAGCACCAGGTCGCCCTTCTTCAGCTTGCCCTGCTCGATGGCCGTCTCCATGGCCAGCGGGATGCTCCCCGACGACGTATTCCCATACTTTTCTATATTGATGATCACCCGCTCCGCGTCCATCCCCAGCCGGTCGGCGGTCGCCGTGATAATCCTCTTGTTGGCCTGGTGAGGAATAAAGCATCCCAGCTCCGCCCCGGTCACGCCGTTGCGCTCCAGAACCTTCGCCGTGGCCTCGGCCATCTTGCGCACCGCAAACTTGTAAACCGCCGACCCGTCCTGGTGGATATAGTGCATCTTCTTGTCCACGGTCTCATGGGTCGAAGGATTCAGGCTGCCGCCGCCCGGCAGATACAGTGAGACGCCGCCCGACCCGTCGATCTCGTGCACATAATCGATAAACCCAATCTCGCCCTCTTCCGCCGGCTCCAGCAGCACCGCCCCGCTGCCATCGCCGAACAGCACGCACGTCGCCCGGTCCGTGTAGTCGGTCATCCGCGTATTGGCGTCCGCTCCGCATACCAGAACCTTCTTATGCGCCCCGCTCTCCACCAGCTTTGCACCCGCCTGCAATGCGAAAACGAACCCCGAGCACCCTGCCGAGACGTCAAATCCCCACGCGCCCTTCGCGCCGATCTTGTTCTGCACCAGGCACGCCGTCGAGGGGAACATCATGTCCGGCGTCACCGTGCCCACGAGGATCGCCTCCACCTCGCTGGGCTCAATACCCCGCGCCGCCAGGCACTTCTTCGCCGCCTCCGCGCACATATCGCTTACGCCCAGCCCTTTGGCCAGCACGTGCCGCTCACGGATGCCGGTACGCTCCAGAATCCACTGGTCGTTGGTATCCACCATCTTTTCGAGGTCTTTGTTGGTCAGAACTTGAGGGGGAACGTAGGTCCCGAGCGCCGAAATCTTGGCGCGCCGGCCCACCACGGGGCGAACAGTAAGGCTCAATGCATCTCTCCTTGAAGCACAACTACGGAAGCCGGGTGCCCCAGGTCTCGTCCGCCGCGGCGGAAGACCTGGGATTCCACTTCAATCAATGACTGTCATCCTGAGCGGAGGTCGCCGCGGCGACCGAAGTCGAAGGACCCGCGTTTGCTTTTCCGCTTCAACATCAAAAAAGCGCCGGGTGACCTACTGCGCCCGTACTAGCCCGTTACCGTTGCTTCCTTCCGGACCTGGCGGGATTGGCGGGATTACGTCGCGTAGGACCCGGCACTTGTCGATTTTAGCACCACGAGGCAGAGGGAACAGGGAACAGCGATCTGCTCCCGCGTTCGCAGCCATCTGAGAGTTGGCAGATTCGGAAGAGGTCGCTACAGCAGTTCACGAATACCCTATCTGTTGAAATGGTCTGTTATCGTCAACATTTGTTGGGGTACAATACAACACCATGAAGCAACATTGGTTTTGGCTACTGGCTGCATTGCTAGTCGCGTCTCAGACATGCCTACTGCAAAGATGCGAAGCATCGGCATCGGATTGCGACATTTCGCCCCGAATCATCGGCGCATTTGGAGCAGAGAACCATGCTGTACCGCCAGTCTTACTTGCCGCTGACATTCGTGCGCAATTGCTAGATTTTCACGAAGTCCGGCGCGTGCTCAATACGAACCTCGCCCCTTCCGGCGAAAGAATCGTCATCTACGACAGCGATTCCGATGCTTCCGACCCGCATCCCAAGGTGGCGTTCCTGGTTGCCGGGCATCTTGTGAAGTTGTTCAATGGGAGTGATTTTGCGCCTCGTGGCGGCGGCTTCGAGCGTTATTTGTCAAGTTGCCAATTTGACCTCGCGAGGAACCAAAAGGCGTTTGCTATTGCACTCTCAACAGCCTTCGATGGCACTGGGTCAGCTTTCGCCATCATCAAATGGCAATCGGGTGACTATCGCGTGGTATTTAAACGAATGGTCGGGCAAGGGCGCATGGAATTTGGGATTCTCAAACTTGAATTGTGGGGCCGTTCATCAGTGTTGACGGGGAGGAATGCCAATAATCCGAATTCAGCGGAATTCGAGTGTGAATGGTGCTTGCACCGATATGTCATCACGGAGTATTTGTGGCGAAATGGAGAGTACATTAAAGCTGGTTCTGTACAAACGATGAGAGCGTACGACCCGGCAGAAATCTCAGGTACCCCGCTTTCGTCAAGTGTGCGGTTAAGCAAAGGGAAAAGTCCCGTGAATAGATAGTTGGTACATAATCGCTCCGTGCCCCATCCATGCGTCTTTTTTCTGGCGCATGGGCGGGAAACCACGAACCCCAATCCAACGCTCCATTTCCATCCCCGCTACAATAAAATTGTGACCAAACCATCCCCACCCAAGGCCCCTTCCGTGGGCCTTCTGTTTGTTGGGCAAATGGGATCGCTTAGCTGGCGGCGATGGAGCCGTGCAGCCGCCGGAGTACACTTGCTGTTGGAAAGCTCTACTCCTCATCTGAAGGCGCAAACGTGAAACGCAATTTTTGGTTCTGCATGGCCCTCTTGTTCTCTATGACCTGGTCCGCCTACGGGCAGGAAGGCTCGCCCGCACCGGACGCCGGCAAGAAAACCGACGATAGCGTGAACGCCGAACTGTCTGCGGCCCGCGCCGCCACCAGGGAAAAGCGCTATGCCGACTCCGAGGCGCTGATGCTCAAGGCGACCGCCTCCCAACCCGAGGCAATCCTTCCCTGGGTCGAACTGGGCCTGGCGCAAATCGGCCTGAAGAAATACGCCGAAGCCGAAAACAGCTTCAAGATTGCGCTGGGCATCGATCCGGCCTCCCTGAAGCTGGCAAATGCCGACGACTTCTTTCAGAAGCAGCCTGACGCCCGCGGTGTCGTCGCCCCCTCCGCCACCCGCAATTCCCGCAATACCCTGGGTGGAACGGTCACCAACGCCCAAGTCCGCACCCCGGAGATTCAGGGCGTTGCCTACAGCAGCCTCGGAGAGATTTACGCCCGCACCGGCAGAATCGCCGAGGCTGAGGCGGCCTACGACACCGCGGTCAAGGCGTTTCCAAGTGATGCCGCCCTCTATCGGCGCAATGAAACCATCTTCTTCTTTCAGGTTGGCAATGCGGAGGCCCAGTTGGAGGCGGTCGAGAAGGCCATCGCCGTCGATCCTGGCCGCGCCATGCTTTACTACTTCAAGGGCCAGGCGCTTGTCTCCAAAGTCTCCGTCGATCCCCAGACGCATAAGATGATTCTTCCGCCCGGATGCGCCGAGGCTTACCAGAAGTATTTGGAACTGGAACCGAAAGGCCAGTTCGCCAATGACGCCAAGGGGATTCTTATCACCGCCGGCTTGCCCATCAAGGGCAAGAGGTAACAGTCACTCACTTGGCGGCGAACTGACGCTCGCCCGGAATCGAAGCTGTCGCGGCGCACTTCCAGCTACAATGGAACTGTGACTAAGAATTCCCCACCCACGGCCCCTTCCGTGGGCTTTATTTCATTAGGCTGCCCCAAAAACCTCGTCGACTCCGAGGTCATGATGGGCCTGCTCGACCGCGCCGGCGCGCGCCTCACCGCCCATCCCCAAGAGGCCGAAATCCTCATCGTCAATACCTGCAGCTTCATTGACGCCGCCAGGCAGGAGTCCGTCGACACCATTCTCGAAATGGCCCGCTACAAGACCTCCGGCTCGGCCAAAAAGCTCATCGTCGCCGGCTGCCTCGTCGAGCGCTACCGCGATGAAATCCGCAAAAGCATCCCCGAAGTCGACGCCGTCGTCGGCGCCGGCGAACTCGAATCCATCCTCGATGCCGCCGGACTTGCGCCCATCGCGGCTGCACCGTCCTCGTCTCCCTTCACCATCCTCTCGGGCAAAGCCGCCGAAACCAGCACGGCCCTCGAAGCCCGCGAAGGCCAGGAATCCCAAGCCGGCACACATAAGCACGTTGCGGAAAGATCTGGCTTTGTGTCAGGGCACGACTTTAGTCGTGCCGTGAGGCCTGCAAAATCGACGTGGGCTTTAGCCCCTGAGGGAAGCTCTTCCGTAAGTCGGCCCGCCGGTTCCCGCCCCGAAGGCAACCTTCGCGAGAAGCAGGGCCGCTTCCGCCGCGACGACTGGCAGGGCGCAGCTCATCTCTTGCCCACGTATCTCTACGATGAAAAGACCCCACGGGTCCTCACCACCCCCAGATCCTCGGCTTACATCAAGATCGCCGAGGGCTGCGACCACCCTTGCACCTTCTGCGTCATCCCCAACCTGCGCGGCAAGTTCCGCTCCCGCCGCTTCGAGTCGGTCGTCGCCGAAGCCCAACAGCTCGTCGCCCGCGGCGTCCGGGAGATCACCCTCATCGGCCAGGACACCACCTGCTACGGTGAAGACCTCGGCCTCAAGGACGGCCTCGCCACCCTCCTCGACTCGCTCGCCCGCATCGAAGGCCTCCGCTGGCTCCGCTTCCTCTACGCCTACCCCAACCGCATCACCGGCCGCCTGCTCTCGACCATCGCCCGCCATGACAACATCTGCAAATATCTCGACGTTCCACTCCAGCACGCCTCGCCCGCTGTCCTCAAGCGCATGAAGCGCGGCGCAGGCGCCGACCTCTTCCTCAAGACCCTCGAAAAAGTCCGCGCCGCCGTCCCCGGAATCGCCCTCCGCACCTCCTTCATCGTCGGCTTCCCCGGCGAGTCGCTCCGCGACTTTGAACTTTTGGAGGAGTTCATCGGCGAGGCAAGATTCGATTGGCTCGGCGTCTTCAGCTACTCCGACGAAGAAGGCTCCGCCGCCCACTCACTCGACGCCAAGGTCCCCAAACGCACCATCGAAGCCCGCAAGCGCCGCCTCATGAAGCTTCAGCAATCCATCTCCAGGCGCGCCAAGCAGCAGTGGGTCGGCCGCGAGCTGGTCCTTCTCGCCGAAGGTGAAAGCGAAGAGACCCCGCTCCTCTGGGAAGGCCGTACCCAGTTCCACGCCCCCGAAATCGACGGCAAAGTCTACATCAACGACTTCGGCGACCTGGCCGCCCTGGAACCCAGCCGCTTCTACCGCGCCCAGATCACAGAAGCCCACGAGTACGACGTAGTCGCCCGCGTCCTCTCCGGCCCGCTGTAAAGTGGACCCGCTGTAAAATGAAATAGTCCGATGCCTCCAAAGAAAAAATCCGTAAAGCTCCACCACTGCCCCACCTGCGGTATGCTCGTTCGAATCAAAGACGAGGACTTCCCCTTCTGCTCGGACCGCTGCCGCAAGATCGACCTCGGCAAGTGGGCCATGGGTGTCTACAAAATCAGCTCCCCCGTCCTCGACCCCGAAGTCCTCGAAGACCTCGGAGGCCTCAGCGGCGGCCAAAGCGGAGACTCCCATGACGACTGACCCTCCTTCCACGACTCCCGTCCAAAAGGGCCGCTCCATGCAATGGTGGGCCGTCGCCACCTTTTTCGGCGCAGGCTTCGGCAAGCCCGGCCCCGGCACCTGGGGCTCTGTCGCCGCCGTCCTCCTCTGGGCCGCCTACGCCTTCGCCCTCCACCCCACGCCCCACACCCTTCTCCTCGTCCTCCTGGCCGGCATCGCCCTCACACTCGTCCTCGGCATCCCCGCCGCCACCATCGTTGCCCGCGAATCCGGCCGCCACGACCCCGGCTTCGTCGTCATCGACGAGGTCGCCGGCCAATGGATCGCTCTGCTCTTCAGCCCAACCGACTGGCGACACGCCCTCATCGCTCTCATCCTCTTCCGTCTCTTCGATATCACCAAGCCCTTTCCCGCCCGCCAGCTTGAAAGCCTCCCCGAAGGCTGGGGCATCGTCTTCGATGACGTGGCGGCAGGCCTGTATGCTTTGGGTGTAGCATCGCTCCTACGCATCTGGATTTAAAGGTTCTGCTCAAATGCCCAGCTCCCGCCCCCAATCCGGCGCCGCATCCCGCCCCGATCCCCGCATCGACTTGATCGTCCCCGCCGCTGCTCTGCCCTTCGGCGAAGTCGACCTCATCGGCGCCCATCTAGGCCCGTTCACCTTCGGTCCCCCCGCCGTACTGGTCGCGGGGCACCCCGCCCACGTCCTCATGAGCCGCCCCACCCGCCTGGCCCTCCGCGTCCCCGAGCAGGCCTCTACCGGCCTGGTTGAAGTCCGCAGCCCCTCCGGCGCCAGCAATGCCGTGCCCCTCCGCGTAGCCCGCCAGCTCTCTGAAGGCCTCCATCCCGTCACCAGCCCCGCCGTCAGCCGCTCCGGCATGATTTACACCACCATCTCCGGTCCCCGCGGCAAACAAACCCCCGTGTCGATTGTTCGCGTCAGCCCCGACGGCCGCGGCACCCCCTTTGTCAGCGGCATCCTCAACGCCACCGGCCTCGCCTTCAGTCCCGGCGGCGACCTCTTCGTCACCTCCCGCGCCGAGGGCAACGTCTACCGCATCGACGCCGCGGGCGAGCCCACCGTCTACGCCAAGGGCATGGGCGTAGCCACCGGCGCCGCCTTTGACGCCCAGGGCAACCTCTTCGTCGGCGACCGCAGTGGAACCATCTTCAAAATCGACCCCCAGCGCCAGATCTTCGTCTACGCCACCCTCGAACCCAGCCCCGCCGCCTATCACCTCGCCGTCAACGCCGCAGGCACCCTCTTCGTCACCGCCCCCACGCTCTCCTCCAACGACGCCATCTGGGCCATCCAGCCCAACGGCGACACTCGCGCCTGGTTTCGCGGCCTCGGCCGCCCCCAGGGCCTCGCGCTCTCCAAAGAAGGCGACATCTACCTCGCCGCCTGCCTCCACGGCCGCCACGGCCTGGTCCGCATCACCCCCGGCGGCGACGCATCCCTCGTCCTCGCCGGAGCCAACCTCGTCGGCGTCGCCTTTTCCCCCCTCGGGACCACCATTCTCGCCACCAGTGAAGCCGTTTATGATGTGGACTTGGGCGTCGAAGGACTAAATCTCTTCTAGATTCTGATCCCTGACCCCTGACCCCTGACCCCTGATCCCTGCTTTTATGAAATCCGAAATCATCGCCGTCGGCTCCGAGATGCTCACCCCCTTCCGCCAGGACACCAACTCCCTCTATCTCACTGAAAAACTCAATGAAATCGGCGTCATCGTGGCCTTCAAGACCATCGTCGGCGACCGCCGCAAGGACCTCGTCAACGCCATCCGCGCCGCCCTCGGCCGCACTGACGTCATCGTCCTCATGGGCGGCCTCGGCCCCACGGAAGACGACCTCACCCGCGAGGCCGTCGCTGAAGCCCTCTCGCTCACCCTCCGCCGCGACGCTGCCCAGGTCGCCGCCCTCTACGCTCGCGCCGCCACCATGCGCATCACCATCTCCGACAACAACCTCAAGCAGGCCGATGTGCTCGAGGGCGCCGCCATCTTGCCCAACCCCAACGGCAGCGCCCCCGGCCAGTGGCTCGACATCACCTTCGCCGGTTACCGCAAGCTCATCCTGCTCGTCCCCGGCCCGCCCAGCGAGTGCCGGCCTTTATTCGATGAGGCCTGCCTGCCTCGCCTGCGCGCCGTCCTGCCCCCGCGTTACATCGCCAAACGCACCCTCCGCGCAGCCATGATCCCCGAGTCCCAGGCCGACAAGTTCCTCGCCCCCATCTACACCCCCTACACCGACGTCGAAACCACCATCCTGGCCCACGCCGGCGACATCCAGATCACCCTCCTCTGCTCCAAGCCCTCGCTCCCCGCCGCCCAGCACCGCGTCGACGAGCTCGCCGGCCGCATGGAAGAGGCCCTTGAAGACTGGCTCTACTCCTCTGACGGCGAGTCTCTCGAGCAGATCGTCATTTTTTTCCTCGGCCTCCGCCAATCCACCCTCGCCGTCGCCGAAAGCTGCACCGGCGGCATGATCGCCCAGCGCATCACCTCTGTTCCCGGCAGTTCCCGCTCCTTCCTCGGCGGCGCAGTCGTCTACTCTGACGCCCTCAAAACCGCCTTCGCCAACGTCCCGCCCGAGCTCATCGCCCGGCACGGCGCCGTCTCCGCTGAAGTTGCCCAGGCCCTCGCCGAAGGCATCCGTCTTCGCGCCTGCGCCACCCTCGGCCTCGGCGTAACCGGCATCGCCGGTCCCGCCGGCGCAACAGAATCCAAACCCGTTGGCCTCGTCTACATCGCCCTCTCCGACGCCCAGAAAAACGAATCCATCGAGCGCACCTTCCGCGGCGACCGCGACCGCATCCGCCAATGGACCACCCAACAAGCCCTCGACCTCATCCGCCGCCGGCTCATGTAAGTTGCGGATCAGTTTGCAGCTCCAAATCTGGCAACGGGCGAATCGCTAACGCGGAAAAGAAAAACCGTTGCATTCCACGCCACTTCGTGCCACAATTTCGCAATGCGAAACAAAACAGCGCTTTTCGCATGCGTCTTCGCATACCTCCTCCTGCTGGCGCACCTTCATTTTGCGCATGCACAGGGGTCTGCAGCACCAGCGCCGGACGCCAAAACCCCCGAAACAAAGCAGGGCGAGGAAACCAAACCGCTCAAGATAGAGCAGGTCGGGGGACCGCTTGTCGAGATCCCGGCTAAGCTGGGAGACGATACAAGCTTTGTTGGGACAGTTGAGCTCATTGCGGGCAGCGCGGTTCATAAAATCTACATGCAGTCCGGTGTCTTGAAAGGCGATCAGCGGCAGCCCCTTATTCAAACCCGGCAGGTCGCGCTTGCTCTTACAGCGGTGTTCGATCTGGATGCCGACACTCCGAAGGACGTCGCCGTCAAGATTACTGGCGTGAAGGATCCCGGCACTTACACCGGAGAACTGCATTTCTTTGTCCCAGGGAAAGGGCTAAAACCGGCAGTTACGGTCCCCATTGAGTTGACCGTGCATTCCGATCCCGCCGTGACACTCTGCAAAGGCTCCGATTCCATCACGCTTCAATTCGTGAAGTGTTCCTGCGTCGGATGCCTAATTGCCGGTTTCATCCAGCCGGAAGCCGTTCTCGCATCGCGGCTCGGCTCTCAAGGGAACTCTCAGTCTGTCTGTCTGATAAACGGCAGCCGCGAATCGTTCAGCATGAATGGAGCCCTTCAAGCGCGGGGCGTAACGAACCGGCAAATCCTGGGAGATGCCCTCAAAACAGGCGATTCAACCGCTCAAAACGTCGACGTTCAGTCCAAGTTCGTCAATGTCCCCTTAACCTTCGCCGCCTCTCCAGTTGCCGATCATTACGTCGGCAGTATCAACTTTTACTCCGCAGACAAGCTCTTAACAACGGTGCCCCTGGACGTGAATGTGAAGTCCGGGCCGCTGCTTCCTCTGCTCGCGCTGGTGGCGGGCATAGGTTTGGGAAGGCTGCTGAAATATTTGCAGGACAAGGGAAACGCTCAATCCGATTTACTGCTGGCGTTCTATCAATTGGAAAGCAGGATTGCGTCTTCGCCGCCGGATCTGGCCCTTCTCCAACCCGCGCTCGCGGATCTCAAATTGGATA
Organism: Acidobacteriaceae bacterium; assembly: GCA_003170825.1. GTDB lineage: Bacteria > Acidobacteriota > Terriglobia > Terriglobales > Acidobacteriaceae > Telmatobacter. The sequence goes on along the minus strand of PMYL01000054.1, from coordinate 127,401 downwards.
TCTACTCCGAGCAGCTTGATGACGCCAAGACCAATCTGGCCGCCATCCAGAACCGCTGGCAGCTCTTGAACACGCTGCGCATCCTCGAAACCACGTTGACCCCCCAAAGTGCAGACGCTGCCGTTTTGGCAATTCTGAACAGAATTCCCCCGGTCCGCCAGCTTATTGAAGCAAGGCAGGATGCGGCGGCTGAGGCTGCGGTCACCTTAATTCAGACTAACGTGGCCAATCTCCATACCGCAGCCGTCGCCGCGGCCACTCCGCAGAGGGCGTTGTTCTCGACTGCCAAATCCCAAGCGGATAGAGCCAAGGAAATAGCCAGCGACGGACTGCAACCGGCGAAATTGCGGAAGCCTCCTCTGTTTGGAGTGTTTCTCTCCAAATTGACCGGAGCGGCAGAAGCGATTCGCGCGCAAGTCACACTCTGGCTGATGCGCCCCTTGGTGTTCATACTGTTGGTGCTGGCTCTATGCGCAACGGGTTTGCAACAGCTCTACCTGAAGAATGCGACATTTGGAGCGAACCCCTTCAGCGACTATTTCGGACTCTTTGTCTGGGCCATCAGTTCCGACGTAGCCAGCCGGACTCTGAGCAACCTGAAAACGGGCTCCTGAGTGTTACGACCCAGGGCTAACATGAAAAAACTCGTAAACAGTCCCGACACTTTGGCGTGTGCACCAACGAGATCCCCCCATCATTAACGGCATTCAATGTAACCCGAACTCAATTCAGACATCGGAGGTTCTATGAGTGGTCCAATCGTTTGTTCGGCAAAGTATCTTCCCTTGGAACAACGTGTATCAGCAGCGGACAAAGCTATTCATCTTAATCCAGCGAATCGGCCGCAGGCCGAAATGCTGGCTCAAGTATTTCCTTCGTTTACGCCTACTCGCGAGCGCATAGCAGCGCTCACGACTAAGTTTTGGCACAGCGGCAAGGTTGCCCTGACTGTCAGCTTTTTGGATATCGAGGATCAAACCCTCCGCGCGAGAATCCTTCAGCACATGAATGCCTGGGACGCATCTGCCAACGTGTCTTTCACCGAATCCCTCAAAGGAGGACAGGTCAGGATAGCAACTGCCTCGGGCAGTGGCTATTGGTCTTATATTGGCACCGATATCTTTAGCGTACCTGCGGATCAGCCAACTATGAATCTGGAATCCTTTTCAATGGATATACCGGAATCGGAATATCACAGAGTGGTGCGGCACGAAACTGGGCATACGATGGGTTTCGTGCATGAACATATGAGGCAGGCATTAGTCGATTTGATTGATCCGGAAAAAGCATACCAATTTTTCCTGGAAACTCAAGGATGGAACAAGTTGATGGTCGATCAGCAGGTCCTGACTCCTATTGAAGAATCCTCTATGATGGGGACGAGTACGCCGGACGAAGACTCGATCATGTGCTATCAGATTCCGGGCACGATCACGAAGAACGGTGAGCCGATTCTTGGCGGGCTCGATATTGATCCGACAGACTATGCTTTTGCGGCAAAACTCTACCCAAAGTAGCAGCTTATGCTGAGCTGAGAACTGGCCAAACGCAATGGTAGGGCGCGCATTCGCGCCCTGCGCATCGGCATCCTGCGTCACGCCGCCCGCCCCACCCGCCGCACCCGAATCAGCTTCTCCCGCTTCCGCGTCTGCGCAATCTCGCAGGCATCGGCGTATCCATCTTCACTCCGAACGCCTTCTCGATACGCAGCGACCTATCCCCCGATAGCCCGGCCTTGCCGTTCAGCAAGCTGGACAGACTGGACAGCGCGGGCCGGGAAACTCCAAGCGCCTTCGCCGCCAACCGCCAACCCAACCCCAACATCCCCTTGAACTCCCCCGCTTAACCCCCATTATGTGACACCCATCACAAAACTCCCGCTTCCTTCGGTGCAACCATAGCGCCACAGGCAACCAAATCCCCCGGGCCTGCTCATTGACCGTCAAAAAGCTTGGAGAACGCAAGTGAAGCTTGACCCGTCCGCATTTCTCGCCGATCCCGAACTGATCCAGGCGCTCGAGAAACACGCCATCGAAGTCTCCTGTGGCGGAGACTACGTTCTCTTCAGTCAGGGAGATCCCCCGGTCGGCCTGTACATCCTCAACAAGGGAAAGGTCACCCTCTCCATGACTTCCCCGGCTGGCGACCCGGTCCTATCCATCCATGCAGGCGCCGGCTCGCTGCTCGGACTCCCCGGCCTCGTCGGCAATGAGCCCTATTCGCTGACTGCCGTTGCCGACAGCGGCGCCGAGCTAAGCTTCCTCGCGCACGACGATTTCAACGCCCTCATGGAATCCAACCCGCGCTTGTTTCTCAAGGTTTTGGAGGTGCTCGCCGCGGAAGTTCGCAATGCCCGCAAACTAGCCCTGGAACTCCGGTCGTAGCCTGCCCGCCGATTGACGCCCCGCCACCCGCCCTGCGAAACTCAGGCCAATGCAATATCGCGGAAAAGTTGAATACTCTCAGCTGCGAAAGTTCCGCGAGCGGAACACCCGTCTCTACCGGCTGGCGCACTGGCCCATCTGGATATGGGTCTTTTTCCTCGCGCCGGGCCCCCTTACCTTCTCGCTCTTTGCCAGCGGCTTTCACGGGGGCAACCTGGCCTGGCTTGCCGCGGTGCTGGCCGGCACAGGCATCGCCGCTCTGCGCGGGCAGTTGCCCGGCGCCGAACCACGCCCCTACATCCTCCGCTTTGACGAGGACAAGCCCAATCCCCTCTACCGCCGCTTCTGCTACACCTTCGCCTGGAACGCCGTGCTCAACTTCGCGCTGCTCAACCTCGCCGGCCTCGCTATCGCCGTCTTCACCGGCGTCTGGTACATGAAGCAGATTTACTACTACGCCTACCTGCCCCTCTTCACCCTCATTCTGCTCCTCGGCGCCCTGGGCAAGCTGCCCCGCGTCGGACCCTCCACCAGAACCGAAGGAACCGAGCGCCGCTACTTCTACGGCTCCGTCTGGGCCGTCACCGCCGCGCAAACCCTCCTGCTCGTCCTCTGGAAGACCCTGTGGATGAATCTGCCCCACACCCCAATCCCCTTCCAAACCGCCAACTGGATCATGCTCCTTGTCTTTGTCGCCACACTCCTGTTCATGGGTCTGCTGGCCGCTCGCGGCAAGCTTTACCGCACCCGTCCCATCCTCCCCGGCGAGTCGATGGTCTCCGACTGAAACCATGCACTCATAGGCGCGCAAGCGCCGCCTGCCCCACCGCAGGGGCCACCTGCTAAACTCTCTCTCGTCATGCTCCTCGCCATCTCCATCATCGCGGCCTCTGCTTATCTGCTCGGCTCCATCCCCACCGGCTACCTGCTCGTCCGCCTCTTTTGCCATCAGGACATCCGCCAGGCCGGCAGCGGCAACATCGGCGCCACCAACGTCCTCCGCGCCGGCGGCAAGGGCCTGGGCGCGGCCACCTTCCTGCTCGATGTGCTCAAGGGCTGCTCTGCTGTCTGGCTCGGCGCGCTGCTCGGCAGGCTGCTCGCCCCCGCTGCTTCGCCCCTCAACTTCGAGGCGCTGGCCGCACTGATCGCCGTTCTTGGCAACATCTTCCCTGTCTGGCTCCGTTTCCGCGGCGGCAAGGGCGTCTCCACCGGCTTTGGCGTCTTCCTGGCCGCCTCGCCGCTCGCCGCCCTGGCCGCCATCTCCGTCTTCTTCCTGGTTCTGCTGCTCAGCCGCTATGTCTCCCTGGCCTCCGTCCTCGGCGCGGCCAGTTTTCCTTTTTTTGCCTGGTTCATGGTCGGCGGCGTCCGTCCGCCGTTCTTCATCGCCGTCCAAGCCGCTGTCGCCCTGCTCATCATCGCCAAGCACCACCAGAACATCCGTCGCCTCTTCGCCGGCACGGAATCCCGCATCGGAGCCGGAAAAACCGCATGAGCCGCATCGTCGTCCTCGGTTCCGGCGCCTGGGGAACCGCTATCGCCCTTTCGCTCCACCGCCGCGGCGGTCACCAGATCACCCTCTGGGCCCACAGCCCTGAGGCCGCCCGCGAAATCGCCGAAGCCCATGAAAACACCCTCTTCCTCCCCGGCTTCCCCATCCCCGGCGAAATCGCCATCACCGGCAGCGAAGCCGCCGTCGCCGATGCTGAGATCGTCGTCTCCGTCGTCCCCTCCGAGTTTCTCCGCCCCACCCTCGCCCGCATCCGCCCCCATCTCCACTCCGGCCAAATCATCGTCAGCGCCACCAAGGGCGTTGAAGACCAAACCTTCCTCCGCATGACCCAGGTCATCGCCGCCAATCTCTCGGGATCGGTAGGCCGGGACTTTAGTCCCGGCAAAAATCTGGTCGAAACAACCGGGGCTTCAGCCCCTGAGGTAGACCTTTCCGAATCCCTCCCCATCGGTGCACTCTCCGGCCCCAGCTTCGCCCTTGAAGTAGCCCAGGGCCAGCCCACCGCCGTTACCGTCGCCTTTGAAGATCCGGATATCGCCGCCCGCATCCAGCACGAGTTCTCTTCCGAATCCCTCCGCCTCTACACCTCCACCGACGTCATTGGCGTCGAACTCGGCGGCGCGCTCAAAAACGTCATCGCCATCGCCGCCGGCGTCGCCGCCGGAGTCGGCCTCGGCTACAACTCCGCCGCCGCCCTCATGACCCGCGGCATCGCCGAAATCACCCGCCTCGCCGTTGCCTGCGGCGGCCGCCGCGAAACCCTCGCCGGCCTCTCCGGCGCAGGCGACCTCGTCCTCACCTGCACCGGCTCGCTCTCCCGCAACCGCACCGTAGGCCAGGAACTCGGCCAGGGCCGCAAACTCCCCGAAATCCTCTTGGGCCTGGGCGGCAAAGTCGCTGAAGGCGTCCTCACCACCCGCGCCGCCCTCGGCCTCGCCCGCCAGCATAACATTGAAATGCCCATCACCGAGCAAATGGAACTCATTCTCAACCAAGGCAAAGACCCCCGCGAAGCCATAAAATCCCTCATGCTCCGCCCCGGCAAAAACGAGCTATAGGGACCGTTCCTAGCGCCGCTCTCCTTCACCCCCCGCACCGAGCTATTCTGGCCAGCATTCGCGCGCCAACCCGCGCATGATGGTTGCGTAGATGTTCCTCCCTGGCCTCGAAGTCTCCACCAACAACAACCCTTTGCCGTCGCGGACATTCCCGCGCAGGAGATTGCCATGCAGTTTCAATTCACGAATACCCAGATCACCGTTGCCGTGGTTGTATTCTTCCTCGTCGTTGCCATCGCCTTCGGTCTTTATCGTAAATACCGCAAAACCCGCACCAGCGGCTTCCGCAATCGTTTCGGATCAGAGTACGACCGCGCCGTTCTCACGCACGGCTCCTCGCACAAAGCCGAATCCAAGCTGGCCGACCGCGAAACCCGCGTGGAAGCTCTGAAAATCCGCGACCTCGGCGCCACCGAGCGGACGCGCTTTGTCGCCGAGTGGAGCACCGTCCAATCCCGCTTCGTCGATCATCCCAAGGCCGCCGTCACTGAAGCTGACGACCTCATCAATACGCTCCTTGAGGCCCGCGGCTATCCCCAGGCCGGCTTTGAGCAGCGCGCCGCCGATGTGTCCGTCACCTACCCCCGCGTCATGGAAAACTACCGCCTGGCGAACGCCATCGCCGTCCGCCCCGGCAAAGTCGAAGCCACCACCGAAGAACTCCGCACCGCGATGATCCAATACCGCGCCATCTTCGATGAACTCATCCAGCCCCAAAAACCCAGCGAAATCAAAACCGCCGCATAACTCGAACGTTGCGGCGCAAAGGTGTCTAACCAAAGCGGATGTTCTGGAGGATCGCAAGATGGGACCACTTACGAGAGGTTTTCGATGCGCCCGCAAGCTGCGATTCTCCAGCCTCCTGCTGGTGAGCACATTCACGCTGGGAACCACCCTGGGATTCGCCGCCGGCCCGAATGCTGAGACCATTCAGGCCACCTACGCTCAGGCCGGCAGCATGATCGGCATAACGCTGACCATTGACCGCTACTCCGCTCCCTCGGACATGCAGGTTCTTTCGCAGGCATTTCAAGACGATCAGGACCGAGGACTGGCCACCGCGCTTTCAAAAACCAAAGCGGCCGGGCATTGCTCCATTACGGGGGCTCTCGGCTATGACGTCGCCTTCATCCAAACGGTTTTGACCCCAACCGGGCGGCAGATCACCTTTATCGCCATCCGCCCGCTTCAATCCGGTGAAACCACCGCGGATGCGTCGTCCCAGTCCTTTGACCTCGCGGTTGGCCAATTCGACCTGAACGACGCCGACAACTCCAAGAGCACGGGATTCCTCTATCCGGCAAGCAAGCTCGTGATCGATAAGCAGGGAGAGTTTCACTACGATCTGGCCGGCATTCCCTGGTCGCTGGTCAACGTTCTCGATTCCAGGGAGCCCCCCGGCGAGACCATAGCGCTGGGCCCCCAGGCCTCGCTTCTCAGACCTGAGAAACCACAGCCGCCAACCGCACTCCAACCCGCAACTCCGGCCGCTAGGCCGGAGTTTTAACCCCGGCAAAACCGCCCATCCACCTTGGAAATCAATGGGCGCGGCTTTAACCGCGCCTCCAGCCACCCATTCCATATTGATTTCCCGCTTTTTCTCCACCCGCTATGGCTGCACTTCTTTTTTTCTTGCGCAACAGATGGACTTCTGCTATGTTTCTGCCATTCAGTTCCGGCTGCACTCGGCCGCGTCGAATCTTCCCCTGGTTTCATCCTTCCTCATTTCTATTCTTGCCGGGGCACTGCAGTTCAGCCGCAAGGCAAACCAATCCGCTGGCAATTCGTGCCTCCCCCATCCTGAATGAGGATGCCAGCTATCCAGGAGAGATCGCATGAAACTGAAAACATTCGGACTCGTCGCGCTGTGCGCCGGTTTGTGTTTTTCTGTGACAGCGTGCAACCCAACCTTCCAGTGCGGGAACTGGGTCTTCACCGGAACGCCCGTCGGAAATGCCTTCCCCTTGACCTCCTCGTTCACCTTCAACCCTGCCGGTTGCGGCCAGAGCTGCCCTGAGAGCCAGGATGTCATGATCCAGATGACCTGGGTCTACGACGACAACACCCATACCAACATCTATGCGTCGAATCAGCCGCAGGGCGCCCGTTCAACCCCCAACGGCTGGAACATTGACCGCATCGACGGCGCGGCACACGGATACTACGGGCTGCAGAACAACGGCACGTTTTATTCCGGCTGGAACACCCCCGGCGGCCCAGGCGTGGCAACCACGCTCGATGACGAGCCAGGCGGCTGGGGAGCCAACACCTACTTCTACGCGGTCGATGTGGCCGTCTGCTACAACTCGAGTTCCTGCAACAACAAAATCCTTGGCTACTACTTCTGGAGTTACATCCTCGACAGCAGCGACGTGGGGCAGAAGTTCATCACCGCTCCGGCCTGGCAGAATCTGGATTCGGAGTTTCAGGCCGCGCTCACCGCATGGAATAACTGGGCGCCTACCTCGGGAACCGAAGTTGACGGCACCGGAACCTTTCCCCACGCCATCGCCTTTCCCGCGCTGTCGGATCTATAACCCGGAATTCGATGAGGAGATTCGCCATGAAAAGATTCACGATCGTTGCAGCATCTCTGCTCGCGTGCCTCTGCCTGGCCGGATGCGCGCGCAAGGAAAAGACCGTTCCTTTGACCGATGAGCAGAATCAGGTAAAAACCAGGCTGGAAGGGCAGATGCAGGCCGCGGCGCAAACCGCGCAAAGCTACCACGCCATGGATAACTCCGTGCTGCTGGGCAAACTGCTGGAGGAAAGCAAAGCCCAGCGCGAACCTTTCAACTCGTTAGCCTACCGGGAACTCAAGACCAGATCGGGCGTCGACTCGAAGGCCCTCGCGGCTTTGGTCAAAGACAACCCAAACGCCTCGGGACTTTTGCCCCTGCTGCTGCTCAGAAAGCTCGATAACAAGTCCTATCTCGAGCTTCCGGCGGAGCTGCGAGCCAAAGTGCTGACCGATGCGCTCGGGAGCTCGAAATTCTTCAACACCTGGGGCTTGCCGAATTTCTATCTTGAGGATGCTTCCAACGCCATGATCGAAGCGGGTCGAAGCGCCACTCCGGCCCTCAAGAAAATGCTCTCCGATACTCGTCCGGCTCCGCTTTTCGGCAGCCAGGAGGCCATGCTCTCCAAGCAGATGAAGTACCGGCTCTGCGACTACGCGCTCTTCTTCCTCAAGAGGATCGGCGGCACCGGAGATTTCCGTCTGCCTCAGACGGTCGAGGAGAGGGACGCCCTCGTCAAGACAGCGCAAAAGTAACGCGCAAAAAAACAACCGGCAATCGGCCCCCTTCTTACCCATCTCGAAGGGGTTAGGAAGGGGCCGTGCCTGCGACCTTTCTTAGCGTAAAAGCCTGTGGATGAACTCGCTCCGGAGGGAGGCCGGGGTCCCCAGCGACTCGGGGTCCCCAGCGATAGGCCTTCGTCGCTGGGGTGGAGGGACGGGTCCTTGTCGCTGGGGTGGAAGAAGGGGGTTCACCCCCCCGCATAAAGCCAACAGAATCAGCGCGAGCTTTAGCCCCGGAGAGACGCTTTGCGCCGAATTCGTCCCAAATTCGCCCTTTTCTGCAGCCTCTTCAGCCGTACAGAAAACCATCCATCCATTTTGAAAATCAGAGGGCGCAGCCGGGGACCGGGAACCCTCTGGGTCGGGTACCGTGCTCGAAGCCTTGTCTTCGAGGACACCGGCATCCCCTCGCTCCCCCCTTTCTTGCCGCCTGCCTCCACCCCAACTTGTAGCCTTCCAGGGCGGCTTTTGCCTTCAAAAAGCCGTCAAAAAGCCTCAATTTGGCCCCCAAAACACCATTTTCCGCTCTTTTTCGATATTTATATGCAACCAGTCGCTCGAATCCGCCAGGGCTATGTCTCCAGTCGCTCCAAATCCGGGTTGACCGGAACCACTGTAGACATGAAAACCGGCAACGCCGCGCACGCCAAAACTCCATTTCTGATGGCCTGGCCCTTCTCGCTTTGTCCCCAACCCGTGCCCTTCAAGCCGCCACTGCACGCGAATTCAGTGGCCTAAACCTTCCCACACCCAACGCGCGCCCGGAGCCAAAGTTTACTAATCGGTAAACGGCAATCCCTGATCCCTGATCTCTGATCCCTGACCCCTGTTCTTGCATCTACTCATCAGGAGCCCTCCCGATGAAGAAACTCCTGGCCCTCTGCCTGATCGGTTGCGCCACCCTCCCGGCGCAGCAGATTCCCGCCGCTACTCAACTCCCCGGCAGCCCTTTCTTCATCAAGCAGACCTGGATCGTCGGCGGCGTCGGCAACTGGGACTACCTCACCCTGGACCCCGCGGCCCGCAGGCTCTTCATCGCGCATGGCCCCGTGGTTCAGGTGGTCGATCTGGACACCGGCGCGCTCGCCGGCCAGATTACCGGCCTGCGCGAGGCCCACGCCATCGCCCTTGACGACACCGGCGAGTTTGGCTACATCAGCGATGGCCCGTCCGGCCAGGTCAAGGTCTTTGACCGGCGCTCATTTCAGGTGGTCGCCGCCATTCCCACCGGCTCCGCCCCCCGCGCCCTCGTCTTTGAACCCCAGAACAGGCTGCTCTTCGCCATCTGCGCCAACTCTGCCACGGAGAACCCCGCCACCCCGCAGCCCGCAACCAACCGGGCGAAAAGCCCCCCCAACGCAACCACCCGCTCTTCCCCACAGAACAAGAACCCGCAGTCTGTCACCGACCGGGAAATCAAGTCCTCAGTCACCGTCATTGATGCTCAAACCCGCCAGCCGCTCGCCGAAATCCTCATGCCCGGCAAGCTGGGCTTTGCGCAAACCGGCGGTAATGGCCAGGTGTTCATCAACATCGTGAACCGCAACCAGATTGCCCGGCTCGATGCCCAGGCCATTGCGGCGTTCTTGCGCGGACACTCCGCCGCATCCAGCCAGCCCGCAACCATCCAGTCCGTTTCAGCACCGTCCAGCCCGTCAAAGCAGTTTGCCGCGCCGCCGGTCCTGGACTGGAGCCATGAGTCCCGCTTGCCCAACTCCGCCGAGAGCCGCATGAACATTTTTGCTCTGGGGCCCGATTGCCGCGAACCCAGTGCCCTGGCCGTCGATGGCGGCCATCAGCGCCTCTTTGCCGCCTGCGGCAACATGAAGATGGTGGTGCTCAACGCCGACTCCGGCGAGTTGGTGGCATCGCTGCCCATCGGACCCGGCACGGAGGCCATCGGCTATGACGCTGGCCGCGGGCTCATCTATGCCGCCAACGGTGGCGCACAGGGAACCCTCACAGTCATCCGCCAGGACGTCACCGACACGTATTCCGAGATTCAGAACCTGCCCACACGCCAGCGGGCCCGGACCCTGGCGGTCAATCCAGTCACAGGCGAGGTCTACCTGGTCACGGATCTTCTTGGAGTGAACCTCGCTCAGCCGGGAACCATCGGCACTCTTCAAACCGCTCCCGTGAACGGCAGCTTCCAGGTGCTGGTCGTCGGGAACTGATGCCGGCGCCTTCCACAGGCTGCGGGAAACCCGCGGTTTTGAAAAGGCACGGCTTTAGACGTGCTGTAGAGCGACCAAGACAGATAGCGGCTTTAGCCGCCGAGGGGAATGCAACCGGGTGCTCATATTTTAGGCCGACTATGGCCCAGCCGGTGGCACACTAGACTCATGCCCAACTTCCAGGCCCAGCCGAGTCTTCCCACGGTGCTGCTGATTGACGACGACCTGGTCAGTCGCGAGGTCATGGCCACGGTGCTCACCATGAGCGGCTACACCGTCCACACCGCGGCCGGCGGCGCGGCGGCGCTGGAGTTGCTCGACGGCGGGAAATGTGTTCCCGGCGTGATCCTGATGGACGCGCAGATGCCGGGCCTGAGCGGAATCCGCTTGATTGAGGAACTCCGCGCGCGCAGCCAGGCCGGCGTGTTTGCCATCAGCGGCAGCGGTGCGCCGGACGATGTGGTCGCCGCCGCCGACGGATTCCTGCTCAAGCCCTTTGGCGCCGACGCCTTGCGCAAGCTGCTCGAAGAAAACGAAGTCCAGGGCGGGCACGCGGCCCAGGCAAGCCCTTCTTCCAACCCGCCGGCACTGGACTCCGTTGATCCCGTCGTCAGCCCCGAAACCCTGGCCCGGCTTCGCGAGATGATGCCCGAAGCCGCGGTTCGCCAGATCTACGCCGCCATCGTCGCCGATCTGGGCCGCCGCCTCAGCGCGCTTGAGCTTGCCATCGCCAACGGCGACGCCACTCAGGTCAGCCGCATCGGTCACGCCATCAAGGGTGGCTGCGGCATGGCCGGCGCCCTCCAGGCTGCCCGCCTCGGCGCATTGCTCGAGTCCGGCCCAAGCGAGCTCAAGGGTAACCATCTGGATAACACCGCCAGGTTACTCCGCGATTTGCGCGCCGCCACCCGCCGCCTGGAGCGTATGCTGGAGACAGAATTCCCAGTGTAGGGAATGCCCCTTCCATGTCCCCACTTCAACTTCGTCGCCGGGGCTGGCAGGCATCTGGAGGTTAGCCGTTCAAATGGAACGACCGATCCGAATTGTGGTGGCGGACGACCATCCGGTGGTCTGCATCGGTGTACGCAACATGCTCACCGAGAAAGACGGTTTTGAAGTGGTCGGCGACGCCTCCGACGGCGACGAAGCCATCACCCAGACCCTCGAGCTCGAGCCCGATATTCTGCTTCTGGATGTCCTCATGCCTCGCCTGCCCGGCCTCGAAGCCATGCGCGCCATCATGAACGGCACGCCCACGGTCAAGATTCTCCTCCTCACCTCCACCATCACCACCCAGCAGATCATTGAGGCCCTGCACATCGGCGCCCGCGGCATCGTGCTCAAAGACGCCCTCGCCGGCCATCTGCAAACCGCCATCCGAACCGTCATCGGCGGCGACTACTGGATCGGCGGCAAGCGCGTTGTCAACCTCGTCTCCGCACTCCACGACCTTATGCAGCAGGCCGCCCTGCCCCAGCGCCAAACCTACGGCCTCACCCCCCGCGAACTCGAAGTCGTCGGCGCCATTGTCGAAGGCTGCAGCAACCGCGACATCGCCAAGCAGTTCAGCCTCAGCGAAGAGACCGTCAAGCGTCACCTCTCCAACGTCTTCGACAAAACCGGCGTCTCTACCCGCCTCGAACTCGCCCTCTTCGCCATCGCCCACCAACTCGTCACCCCGCAATAGCTGCTGCAGCTTTCCCAGCCAGTTGCATCGCGCCGCTCACCTGAGCGCCTCGGAAACCTGTCCGCCAAAGATGAATGTTCCCTTGTCCGCATCTCCAGCATCCAAGCACTCGACCGGATTTCCTGAAGGAGGGGCTTTCGCCATGAAGATCGCTTTTCTCGGACTCGGCAAGATGGGGACGCCTATGGCCCGCCGCTTGCTCGCCGCCGGCCATGAGCTGACCGTGTGGAATCGCACCCGCGAACGTGCCGAGGTGCTGGCCGCGGAGGGAGCGCGGGTCGCTTCCACTCCGGCCGAGGCCGCACTGGGCGCCGAGGCGCTGCTGACCATGCTCTTCGACGATGCGGCGCATGAAGACGTGTTCTTTGGCGCGGAGAGCTTGTTGGAGGCGCTTGCGCCCGGCGCGCTCCACGTCTCGCTCTCGACCATCAGCGTCGCGCTCTGTGAGCGCCTCACCGCCGAGCACGCCCGCCGCAACCAGCCCTTCGTGGCCGCCCCCGTCTTCGGCCGCCCCAGCGTCGCCGAGGAGGGCCGACTGTGGATCGTCGCCGCCGGCTCGGACTCGGGGCTAGCCACCGCGCGCCCGCTGCTCGAGTCCCTCTCCCGCGGCATCTCCGTCATCGGCGCCGAGCCGCGCCAGGCTCATGCCGTCAAGCTGGGCGGAAACTTCCTCATCAGCGCCATGATCCACTCGCTTGGCGAGGCCTTTGTCTATGCGGCCGCGCAGGGCATCGACCCTGAAACGTTCCTCGTTACCGTCAACAGCGCGCTCTTCCAGTCCCCGTTTTACGCGGCCTACGGCCAGGTGATGCTGCACCCGCCGAAGCAGCCCGGCGCCACCATCGAGCTAGGCGCAAAAGACCTGCGCCTCCTCCGTGAAGCCGCCGCCAGCCGCCACATCAGCCTCAGCCTCGCCGACAGCCTTACAGAAATCTTTGCCCAGGCCCAGCAGGCCGGCCTCGGCCACGAAGACTGGGCGGTGGGCCAGTACCGCATGGCCCAGCGGCGGGCTGCGTTATCTTAGGGGTCCGTGATCAGGCTCTAAGATAGAAACATGAGTCTCAAGGAAAAGATCGTTTTCATCACCGGAGCCAGCTCCGGCATTGGCGCGGCCACCGCGCTTGCCTTTGCTTCCCAGGGTGTGCGGCTGCTGCTGGCGGCCCGCCGCGCCGGAAAACTCGCCCAGGTGGCCTCTCTCGCCCTGGAGCGTGGCGCAGCCACCGTTCACTCTATCGATCTCGATGTGCGCGACCACCGGGCCGTCCAGAACGCCATTGACACGCTCCCGCCGGAGTGGGCGCAAATCGACGTGCTGGTCAACAACGCCGGCCTCAGCCGCGGCCTGGACAAGCTCTACATGGGAAAAATCGAAGACTGGGACGAGATGATCGATACCAACATCAAAGGCCTGCTCTACGTCACCCGCGCCGTCGTCCCCGGCATGGTGGTGCGTGGCCGCGGCCACGTGGTCAACCTGGGTTCCACCGCCGGCGAGTTCACCTACCCCGGTGGGGCGGTCTACTGCGCCAGCAAGGCCGCCGAGCGGGCCATCAACGACGGCCTGCGCCAGGACCTGCTGGGAACGCCGGTCAGGGTCACCAGCGTGGACCCCGGCATGGTGGAAACCGATTTCAGCCTGGTGCGCTTTCGCGGGGATGCCGAGCGCGCGGCCAAAGTCTACAAAGGCGTAACGCCGCTCACCCCTGAAGACGTTGCCGATGCCATCCTGTGGGCCGTCAGCCGGCCGGCGCATGTGAACATCGCGCGGGTATCGTTGACCTCGGTGGATCAGGCCAACTCCCTGCTCTTCCACCGCAAGCCGTAGCGGCAGGCGGAGAAAATTCCGCCCAGGGTGGTTGAACTTAGCCCATCGCCTGAATCTGCGCTTCGATCTGGGCCAGTGCTGCTTCCAGCGCGGTGCGCCGCGCCGGGTGCGTGGTCTTCTGCGAAAGAATATTCTCCCGTTGCAGGTTGAGCGCCTGCTTTTGTCGTTCCCGCACGGTGCGGTGCTGTTCCGCCACCCGCCGCGCGTCCTCGCTCACAAATTCGTTGCCGGATTCGACCTCCAGTTGCTGTAAGGTATTTGCCATCTGCTCCTCCACGGATTTACGTTTTGAACCACGAGCCATATCTTTATTCTACGAGGGTTTCGCCGCATTGCATCCCGCGGACTGAAGATCGTTGCATCCCGGTACTCAAGATGTTGTCCGATACAGGTGGAGGATGCCCCATGAAGGCTTGGCAGATTTCGTCGTTCGGCGTTGATTCTTTGGAGTTTGTGGAGCGGCCCACGCCCTCGCCCGGCTCCGGCGAAGTGCTTGTCCGGGTGCGTGCGATTTCTTTCAACTATCGCGATCTGCTCATGATCAAAGGCCTCTACAACCCAAAATTGCAACTCCCCCGCATCCCCTGCTCCGACGGCGCCGGCGAAGTCGCAGCCGTCGGCGAAGGCGTCGTCGCGTGGAAGCCCGGTGACCGCGTTGCCGGCATTTTTATGCAGAATTGGCTCGACGGCGCACTCACCCCGGCCAAAGCCAGGGGAGCCTTGGGCGGCGACATCGACGGCATGTTGGCCGAATACGTCGTGCTCCACGAGACCGGCCTCGTCAGCCTCCCCGAACACCTCAGCTTCCAGGAAGCCGCCACCCTTCCCTGCGCCGCCCTCACCGCCTGGAACGCCCTGGCCGCAGGCAACCTCAGGCCCGGAGCCAACGTCCTCATCCAGGGAACCGGCGGCGTCTCCATCTTCGCCCTCCAGTTTGCCCGCCTCCAGGGCGCGCGCGTGCTCGGCATCTCCTCCAGCTACGAAAAGCTCGACCGCGCCTACACTCTGGGCCTCGACGCCGGCCTCAACTACCGCGAAGACCCCGAATGGGACCGCTGGGCGCTGGACCAGACCGGCGGCCAGGGCGTCGACCTGGTCGTCGAGGTAGGCGGCGCCGGAACCCTGTCCCGCTCCCTCCGCGCCCTGCGCATCGGCGGAGTCGTCGCCCAGGTTGGCGTGCTCTCCGGCCCCGCCGATCCCGTCTCCTTACCCATCGCCTCCATCCTCCACAAACAGGCCCGCATCCAGGGCATCTATGTCGGCTCCCGCAAAGACTTTGAGGAGATGAACAAAGCCATCTCCCTCGCCGCCCTCCGCCCCGTAGGCGAAAACTTTCCCTGGTCCCACGCCCGCCAAGCCCTCACCCGCATGGAAGAAGCCACCCACTTCGGCAAACTGGTGCTCACCGTGGCGTAGGAGGCTGGCCGGATGCGGGAGTGTATCCGGAGGGCGCGGAAGGCGCGGCGGCCGACGATCCGGCGAGGCTGCTGGAGGGTGGACTGTGAGGGGGAAGCTGGTGGACACGAATGCAGTTCTGCTGGCGATGGGCCGGGGGTTGGTCGAGTCGGTTAAAGCAGGGGCGTTTAGCAGGACCTATCCCGCTGATTCAACGCCACAGTCGTTTCCAAAGCCACTGCAATAACCCTTCTTTTGTGACTGCCTTGTCCATGCAGCCGGAGCTCTCTGATTTGCTGCGATCGTCCATTGCCCCGGGACCTCCGAAGTACTCCTTTTTTGCGAGGCGGTCCGCCGCTCTACCGGCCTCAATCTCCCCGGTAGACCAGAGGGTTGACCATTGCACTGAATTTGCTCTGATCCAGTAATGAGACCTGCACTCGAAGCCCCAGTTTCCTATGGATGGGTAGAGCGTTATTGACCTCCCATCAAATGTCAGTTTCCAGTCTGTCGGGCTAAGTGGCGTAACGACTTCACTCCCGCATCCACAACAGCATTTGTGGATGACTACTTCGTGTTCCATGGAGACGTAAAGCGTTCCCTCCTCCAAGGTCTCAGGAATGAATTTGACAAATTTGTGAGTGAGCTTAGTTATCCGCTTCATGCGTGTCGGTCTACATTCGTCAGATGATTACCGTCGATGGTGTACGTGCTGTTGTGTTCTCGTTCCAGGTCGCGGTAGAACCCACATAGCTTTTTCCATTTGATGACTGCCAGCGCCGCGTTGAGCGCATTCAGATCGGCGATTTGAATGTTGCTGGCGTACTCTCCACGATCATCTGCCTCTGCAAACGACACTCGCTTGCGAAAATGCTCTCGCTGCTGTGGCGTGCTGGCTGTTACCCGCAGAATGCCGCCGAGTGCATCATCGGTGAGGTCGACACCCATGCCAACGTCAATAAAGGAAATGCCAAACTGTTCCAGTCTTTGAACCAGCAGTTTTCTCGCTGGGCCGTTGTCAACACAGAGGAATACAAAATCCATCCCCTGGAGGATCTCTGTGTTTGCCTCTGTCGCGTGCGCCTCGTGGTCGATGATGTTGCGATGCATTTTGGAGTAAATTGCCTTAAAGTAGGCCGCCTTCCGTGGCTTCACTCTAAGGTCTTCGAGCGATGGCGCGCCGGGTGAACGAAACGCGTTGTGCGACAGGTACTCGTCGCCGTCATAAATGTGAATCTCTCTCACAGGGGTTTTGGAGACAAGGTCAAGGACGTAGGAGCCCGTTCCGCCCAACCCCACAATTGCGATCTTCCTGCCCTCCAGTTTTCTTGTCACGCCCGTGATTTCGGCTCGGCTCGACGCGGTGTCGATGTAATAAAAAGGCGAGTCGTCCCCCTCCTCGGTTGGGATGGGCGGGAAGGTCTGGGCAGTCACCGAAGGGTCAATCGCGATGGCGGGGCCAGACAGGATTGCAATATAAGCCGTCACCTTGTCGTAATAGTCTTCGTAAAATCCGGTCGGTGTAGGCTTTGCAGAGAAGGTGAGGTTGGCCGGGACGCCATCGGGCGGCCTGCTGGGATTCTTGATTTGTTCAATCTCCCGTCCATCGGCGCTGCATGGTTGGTCACCGCTGAAGTACGCAACATGAGTATCTGGACGGACGGTCACGTCCCCCGCAAGCGTGAGTTTGGAAACGAGGGCGCCGCGTTTGATCGCTTTGCATGAATTCACATAGGGGATATCCCGTACCACTAGATAGCTGGCATCGATCGCCAAGTGATAGCCCTCGTCGCGGAGCCGCTTGAGGTCAGGACTACGATCTATCAGTTGCTTTGACATTGAAGACCATCTCATTCTTGATCCAGACCCGTTCGCCTTTCGACATCACGCCTTCGGGGTTTTGGTGAGGACCGTGCCGGTAGGTGACCGTGATCACAACATTTGGACCGCTGGGGACCGGGTTGAACGCGAGTGCGACAACCTCGTCGAATGTCAACTCTTTTGGGGTGACCTCCTTTTGGCGGCCGTTCACGATAATCGTGAACTCCCTTGCCTGGGCGGGGCCACTGTGAAAATGCTCGAATTCCGTCAGGTGGAAGGGTTCGGCTCCATTTGGGACCGCTTGATCTTCCCGGTCGCCTCTCATTTCACGGTACAGCTCGAACCCTGCCTGGACTTTGCCGAGGCCGTATAGTGCCTCTCCCGTGGTTGGATTTGGCGACTCGTGCCGCCTCTGGTCGATAAAAATCTCGACGTGACCGTGGTGTCTCTCACGGTGTTCGCCCTGCTCGTGATTCTCCATATTGTCTCCTTCCCGTAATGGGATCGTGTACGCGAAGTTCTCGCATACGAGAATTATGGATCGAGCTGGCTGTATTGTCAACAATAATTTCTTGCCAACGGGAATTGGGGTATGGTATACCTGCAGACATGGAGGAGATCCATGCCAGAGCCAGTAGACGTGGAGCGCCTTGGGCAACGTCTTCATCGGGCACGCGAGGAGCGGGGACTCACCCTGGAACGGTTGTGGAAAGAGACCGGAGTGAGCATTGCCACACTATCCAGAGTCGAGCGAGGGGGATCGAAGGAGATTGATGGTGGAACCCTGGTACAGCTCTGCCGATGGATGGGTGTTCGACCTGAGGAGTTCAGACCGGGGGCAGAGCCCCCAAAATTGCCGGGCCGGAAGGCGCCTGCGGGCACTCCTGAGGCTGTCGAACTGTATCTTCGAGCGGATAAGAACCTTGACCAGAGAACCGCAGCGTTGCTTGCGGATATGTTCAAAGCAGCTTATGAAAGGTTAGCGAAAGAGTAATACTCAGGGAGACCGCATGGCATTTCTTCCATTCAGTCCGCGAGCGCAGGCGTGGGAACCCATCGCAACGCAGCTTCGCCGCCTGGGTGCCGTCCGGAACGGAGAACTTATAGTTCCGGCGGTTCTGGCTGAGCGGATTGGTTTGTGCCTTGTAGACGCTAACTGGGCGCTTGAAGATTTTTGCAAAGCAGACCGCGATCATCTACTCGTGGTCGCATCCAGCAGATGGTCGGGGGGCGTCCTACCGAAGCCACTGCCAAACGGCAAGTGCATTTGCATCGTTAATCCAAACCACGACAGGCGTAGGAACAAAATCACGCTGATGGAGGAGGTTGTCCACATGCATCGGGGACATAAGCCCTCCGGCCTTCGGGACGTGATGCCCGGTCTCCGTGTGCGCGATTACCACAAAGACCACGAGACGGAGGCTTATGGCATTGGTGCCGCCGTTCTCCTGCCATGGGACCAGTTTTACCACGGGCTAGACGCCGGAACTCCGGTTGCCGAACTGGCCGAGGCGTTCGATGTCACGGAGGCGCTGGTTCAATACCGAATAAAAGTGACCGCTGCCACGAACCTGCACCGCAACCGCTTAAATCAGCTTGTAGCTGCTGGTAAGCGGCAGCCAGTGGCGATGGTTGGCGCTGTCAGTATTCACTCGCGGCGCAGTGCGGGGTGACTTAGGAGTTCGTCCCGGCAAGCCGGCATCTTGGATCGCCTTTGAGACCCTAAAACCGGTCACCGCCCGGCCCGCCTGCCCCGCGTCCACCCATCCCGGCTTCCCCAACCGATCCGGCCCAAAACCGCATGGCCGATTCCGGAACGGGCCTGGTCGGATGGATTTGCGCGTGATGGGCCGGAGGGACGTCGGACAAAAACCTTTCCCCCCACAGTCGGCGCAAACGCGAAAATCTACCGTGTTTTCAATCCCTTACGCCGGTTTCCCGTTGCATTTGTGCGCATTCCACGAAATCGCTGTTCAATTCCCTACAACCTTTCATTCCAATTCGCAACTTTTCCCGGTGCCAATTCGCCAAATCGCACCGCTGGAAAAGTTAAGCCCTCCAATTTCTGCAACCATCGGTGCGAACATTTGCGCAAAATCGCAACCCTTGAGGCGAACATTTGCGGCTTGCTGCGGAACCATCCGGGCCAACATTCCGGACCGCCGCGGCGGACGGTCGCGCCCTGGCACTCGCCGCGGCGAGCGGACTTTTGAAACACGCTCCAACCGATCCGGCCCAAAACCGCATGGCCGATTCCGGAACGGGCCAATCAAAAATCCGCGCCTCGCTTTTGGCGGTTTTTTCACCGCCGCCCTGGGCATCCGGACGTATGGTTTGAACAGCGCCCCAGCAACGGGAAGCCCCGGTCTGCGCGGGGAAACGAGGTGTACGATGTCGGAAACTCCTATCGCCCTATCGCCGCCAGTGGGATCGATGAAGGACCAGAAGACGGCCATGACCGCGCACGCCTTGGCGCACTCTTTCCTGGACAACCTTTTCTTTGTGCAGGGCCGCTCCCTGGAGCGCGCCACGGTCAACGACCTCTACATGGCCCTGGCGCACACCGTGCGCGATCGCCTGGTGGAGCGCTGGATTTCCACGGTCAAGAATTACCAGGCCCAGGATGTGCGCGTGGTGTGCTACCTTTCGGCCGAGTTCCTGACCGGGCCGCATCTCGCCAACAACCTCATCAACCTGGGCATCTACGACGAGACCGAGCAGGCCATGCGCGAACTGGGCCTGGATCTGAATGTGCTGATCGAACAGGAAGAGGAGCCCGGCCTGGGCAACGGCGGCCTGGGCCGCCTGGCCGCCTGCTTCATGGATTCGCTGGCCACGCTGGACATTCCCGCCATCGGCTACGGCATCCGCTACGAATATGGCATCTTCGATCAGCAGATCCGCGACGGCTGGCAGGTGGAGACCACCGACAAATGGCTGCGCCTGGGCAATCCCTGGGCCCTCGAGCGCCCCGAAGACGCGTTTGAAGTGAAGATGGGCGGCCGCACGGAAAGGCGCGCCGACGCCAATGGCCGCCTGCGCGTACTTTGGACTCCGCAACGCGTGGTCCGCGGCATCCCGCACGACACGCCCATCCTGGGCTACCGGACCAACACCGCAAACACCATGCGCCTGTGGTCGGCGCAGGCCGTGGAGAGCTTCGATTTCGGCGCCTTCAACACCGGAGACTTCTTCGGCGCGGTGGCCGACAAGGTGGCGTCAGAGAACATCTCCAAGATTCTTTACCCCAACGACGAAGGCTTCAAGGGCAAGCAGTTGCGGCTGGCGCAGCAGTTCTTCTTCGTCTCCTGCAGCCTGCAGCACATCGTGAAGATTCAGGCGTCGCAGAACCGCCCGCTGGCCGAACTGCACCGCAACTTCGCCATTCAGATGAACGACACGCATCCGGCCATTGCGGTGGCGGAGCTGATGCGGCTGCTGGTCGACGAGCACTCCATGGAGTGGGACACCGCGTGGAGCGTCACCCAGCACACCCTCTCCTACACCAACCACACCCTCATGCCGGAAGCCCTTGAACAGTGGCCGCGCAATCTCTTCGGCTCCCTGCTGCCACGGCATCTTGAGATCGTGGACGAGATCAACCGCCGCCACCTTGAGGACGTGCGGCAAAAGTTCCCCGGCGACGGCGAGCGCGCCCAGCGGCTTTCCCTGATCGACGAGAACGGCGAAAAATACGTGCGCATGGCGCATCTGGCCGCCCTGGGCAGCCACGCCATCAACGGAGTGGCCGCGCTGCATACCGAGCTGCTCAAGACCCGCGTGCTGCGCGACTTCTACGAGCTGACCCCGGAAAAATTCAGCAACAAGACCAACGGCGTCACGCCGCGGCGCTGGATGGTCCTGAGCAATCCCGGCCTCGCCCAACTGCTCACGGCGCGGCTTGGCTCCGGCTGGGTCCACGATCTTGAAAAGCTGCGCCGGCTCGAGCCGCTGGCAGCCGACCGCGAGTTTCACGACGAGTGGAGAGCCATCAAACTCCAGAACAAGGCCAGGCTATCCAACTACATTCAGGACCGCCTCTCGATCGCCGCCGATCCCGAGTCCATGTTCGATGTGCTGGTCAAGCGCCTGCATGAATACAAGCGCCAGCACTTGCAGATCCTGCACATCCTCACGCTTTTGAAGCGCATCCAGCACGATCCCGGCGCGGAGGTGGTTCCCCGCACCTTCCTCTTCGGCGGAAAAGCCGCTCCCGGCTACCGCATGGCGAAACTCATCATCAAACTCATTCATTCCGTCGGCGAAGCCGTCAACGCCGATCCACTGGTGCGCGGCTGCCTCAAGGTCGTCTTTCTCCCCGATTACAACGTGAAACTCGGCCAGCGCGTCTACCCCGCCGCCGACTTATCCGAGCAGATATCCCTCGCCGGCAAGGAAGCCTCCGGCACCGGTAACATGAAGTTTGCTATGAACGGCGCGCTGACCATCGGCACCCTCGACGGCGCCAACATCGAGATACGCGAAGAGGTGGGCGCGGATAACTTCTTCCTCTTCGGACTCACCACTCCCGAGGTCGAGCGGCGCAAGCGCGAGGGCTACAATCCCCGCGACTTCTATAACTCGAACGCCAATCTCCGCGAGGTGCTCGACGCCCTCTCCAACGGCGAACTCTCCCACGGCGACAAGACGCTCTTCGAGCCCCTGGTCTCCTCGCTCCTCTTCGGCGACGAGTACATGCTGCTGGCCGATTACCAGTCCTACATCGATTGCCAGGACCGCGTCAGCCTGGCCTACAAAAACACGGAAGAGTGGACCCGCATGTCCATCCTCAACGTAGCCCGCATCGGCAAGTTCTCCTCCGACCGTTCCATCCGCGACTACTGCGCCGACATCTGGAAAACCTGGCCGGTGAAGATTCAGTTGTAGGGAACCTCGGGCCGACTACCGGAGGATTGAATTGGGAATGCGGCCAAGGCCGTATATAGTTGTGCAATATTTTGGTCCCACTTTTCCACTCCCGTGTGGCGTAATATGTGCGGGTACTCAATCTGAACTCGGATTGGCCTACGAAGGAGGAAACCAAATGCCAAGATACGACGTAGCGCATATCCACGAGCAAGGAAATGACTTAATCATCATCCCGCTGGAATCTTCGTTCGGGATGCAAAGCCAAGCCGCCCAGCATCAAACTGTTGACGAACTTCAAATCCGAGCTAATAGTGCCGGGTTGAAAGGGACCGTAGTTCCAGTGTGGAGTTCGGGAGGACCGATGGCATTTCTCGCACCTCCCAACTGGCACCCATTTTTTTGCAGCATCAACCTCCAGTTCGTCGCAGCGAACATCAACAAATATATTTCTTGGTAGGGAATGCCCCAAGGAAAGGTAGCTGAGAGGTGGTATGAGCGAAGGCGAAGATCAGAAAGAGTTCAAGAAGGAAATCGACGATACGTTTACGACGATCAACAGGGATCAAGGGGAGTACGACAGGCAGCTCTTGACACTATCATCAGGATTCCTGGCCGTTTCCCTAGCATTTATCAAGGATGTTGTACCTCTGAAAGACGCAGAATTCCTCCCAATTCTGTACACTGCGTTCATTCTTCTCGGGTGCTGCATCATGCTCGTCTTGTTCTCCTACCAATTCAGCATTTCGGGCCATTTGAAGGCTAAGGAGTATTGGGACAATCGGCTGGCCGGCAACGAGAGTGCGGCATTTCCGCTCAGGCACGCCAAATTCGTAAGGTGGGTCAACTGGATTCCTGGAATCCTGTTCGGTTTGGGTGTATCTTTGCTTGTAATCTTCGTAATCTTAAATCTCCACCACGAGGCGAAAACAATGACAGAAAATCGAGTTTTCATCACCAGCGAGGGGGCATACATGAAAACCCCCGTTGGTGTCGGAACAGAGGATAGGGGGTCTCACATCAAGGTCCCGACGCAACCCGCACCCAAAACACCGAGCCCAAGCACTGGGGGGAGCGGAGAGAGCGGCCAAAAAAAGAAATCCTAGCGATATGGAAATGAGGAGGCTCCGATGAGCAAGGCATCGACAAACAAGGGAGTGCCAGTTGGGAAGGTTAGCGGCGGATCGATCATTAAGACCCCGCCCGCGAAGCCAACTGGAACTGGTCAATCCAAACCGAAGAAAGACTGACCGAGGCCCGTCGACAGAAGCACCTCAGGCAAGCCGTTGCGCGATAGTCTCGTCCAAAATCTCCCGCACGGTCAGCGGGATGATGACGATGTGCTCGCGCCGGAAGAATTGGTCGATCTCCCGTAGAGCGTCGCTGCTGAAGTCGAAGCTGACAAAGAACCCCTTCTTCCGCTTCATCCGCATCATCGCTGCTTCAAAGTTGTCGATGTCGGGACGGCCTGTCTTGTCCATCTGCTTCACCTGGATTGGATACCAGTCGTCCATGAAGTCAAGCTGTCCGGCTTCCTTCCCGGCAGCGGTTGGCTCGGAGCCAATGGGATAAATTCGACCGTCTATTCCCATGTCGCCCACCTGCGTCTTGTTCGGAATGCCGCCTAACGCGATGACGGCCCAGTTCTCGAACTCGAACGGCGGGATCGCCCGGAGTTGCTTTTCAGTCCACGGCAGGTCGCGCACCACAAACCCCTTTCCGTGAAGCCAATAGCTCTCGTCTTCGCGTAATTTGCAAACGTCACGCAGCCGCTTTGCCATCACGCGGCAGGCGGTGGGGGAGATGTCGATTCCAATCCATTGACGATTGAGGGTCTGCGCGGCAACCAATGCTGTTCCGCAACCGCAGAAGGCATCCAGAACAATGTCGTTTTCGTTGCTTGATGACTGAATTATTCGTTCCAGCAGAGCCAAAGGTTTCTGAGTAGGATAGCCGAGACGTTCGCGTGCTTGTGAATTCAATGGCGCAATATCGTCCCAAACGTCTTGCAGGGGGCACCCCGGCATCTCGTCGAGGTAACGCTTAAATTCAGGCATTCCGCTACGAGTATAGACGAGCCTTCCCTCAGATTCAAATGCTCCCATTTTTTCTTTAGAGAAGGCCCAGTACCTCCCCTTATAGGGACGGACGCCCTTCCACTCGTACGAGGTGTCACCACCAGGTTTATTTGCCGTAAGATTATCCTTCCTGTAGCGCCTGCCCGTACCCTCCTCAATGTGTCGGTAATGACTTTCTATGTAGCCCTGGTCGTAAGGGAGGTATTTCGCGTTGAATGTTGCCTCGCCACCGCCGGTATACAGAAAGATCACATCGTGAATCCTTCCAAACTGTGTTGCTCCTTGCTTGGTGTCGCTATGCGCGCTGCTACGCTTCCAAACGATTTCGTTCTGAAAGTTGTCCTCGCCAAAAACCTGATCCAGCATCACCTTGACGTAATGGCTGGCGTGCCAGTCGCAGTGATAGTAAAAGCTGCCGGTCTTTTTGAGAACCCGCGCCAACTCCACGCAGCGGGGCCGCATGAACTCGATATAGGCTTGCGTGGATTCGTGACGGTCGTCAAAGGACCGCTTTTCCTTCGTCTCGCCCCAGAAGACCTCGTAATTTCGGTTCGAATTGAATGGCGGATCGATGTAGATGAGGTCGATGCAGGCATCCGGCAGCTTCTTGAGCTGTTCAAGATTGTCGCCGCAGTAGATCACGCGCGTATCGAGAAGCGATGAAGGCTTGGCCATTGGTATGAACAGCTTACAACTTTTTGCAAGTCTGCGGCATTTCCCGCCGGTCTTTGGGGAAGGTCTTGAGGCGCGCATCCGATCTTATCAGCATTTGCACCACCCGCACCCTGCCCACCAGCGGCTCCGTCCGCTGATTCGCGTATTCTTGCGGGCGGGCGGGCTGCTCGCTTCTCTTTTTCCATGGGTGCAGTCGATATAATATCTTTAGGGATTTTGACCATGCGGCTGGTTTTCAGGAATTTCCCGATGATTCTGGCTCCGGCGCTGCTGCTGATGGCCGGCTGCGCCGACGGTGGTGTGGCCGCAAACCCCTCGAACGCCACCTTCTCCATCTCCCCCGGCACTGGCGCCATCGACACCAACTGCACCGGCTGCAATGCGGCCAACGCGCAGGGCACATCCGTGGAGCAGTTCACCGCCACCCTCTCCAGCGGGGGCGCTGCAGCGGTCGCCTGGTCGGTCTTCGGTGGCGACGCGAATAGCGGACCCGGCAGCATTACCTCCGCCGGCCTGTACACACCCCCCCCTTATCTCACCGCCGATCGCGTGCAGGTGGGGGTGACCGCAACCCTCAAGTCGAACACCGCCATCACGGCAACCGCCGTGGTGACCGTGACGCCGGGATTCCTGCAACCGCTCACCCCGGAGAACGCCGCCCTGGGCGCCAACGGACAAGTGACCATCACCGGCTACCTGGCTGAAGCGGGCGGCAGCACCGGCATCGCCTACGCGCTCTCGGGCACAGCGGCCGGGTCAAGCGGCGGGCAGGGTTCGCTGGGCAGCACGACCTGCCAGCGCGGCAGCCAGGCCTTCACTTCCTGCACGGTCACCTACGCGGCGCCGGCCTCGGTCTCTGCCACCGGCGCCACATTCGTTGTGGCCACAGTCGGAACTTCGTCCTCAACAACCGCGGCCGAGGTGCTGCTGAACACCGCGGGAGTCTCGAGCAGTCCCTCCACTCACCAGGCGCAATTGTCGACGCCGGTCCCGCTGGGCAGCTCGGGCGGCAATAACAATGACTACGATACCCAGAGAAACCAGATTGTGGACTGCTGCAGCGGAACTCTGGGATCGCTGATTGAGGACACCAACAACCACCAGTACCTGTTGAGCGCCAACCACGTGCTGGCGCGCAGCGACCAGGCCAGCGTGGGCGACACCATCATCCAGCCGGGACTCATCGACAACAACTGCACGCCCAACGGCGAAGGCCCTGGCGCCACGCCCGTGGGCTCGCTGACCGGCTGGCTTGCGCTCAGCTCGAGCGCAACCAACGCCGACGCGGCCATCGCCCAGGTCGATTCCGGCGCCGTGAACACTGCCGGCGCCATTCTTGAACTGGGCGCCAAACAGTCCGACGGTTCGCTGGCCGCCGCGCCTCCTGGCATCTCCTCCACCGGCGGCAAAGGCGAGGCCGCAGGGCTCGCTCTGATCGTGGCCAAGAGCGGGCGCACTACGGGCCTGACGTGTGCCGGCATTTCGGCCCTCGATCTGGACGTATACGTCGATTACTACCGGGACTGCGCTGAAACCAAGCCCTACCTGACCAAGACGTACACTAACCAGCTGGCCATCAGCGGCAATGAATTCAGCGATGCGGGCGACTCCGGGTCGCTGGTGGTCGATGCCGCCAATGCCGAACCCGTGGGCCTGTTCTTCGCCGGCGGAACCGACTCATCCGGCGTCAGCCAGGGCGTTGCCAACCCCGTCTCCGACGTGCTGAGCGAACTGAGCACGCAGGTGGGCGGCGGGACAAGCTATACCTTTGTTGGCGCCGCAGACCACGCTGTCAGTTGCCTCAACTACGGCGACAACACGGTAACCGCGGCGCAGGCTCGCACACTCAACGACACCGAGATCGCGCACGCACAGCAAGCCCTCGGGCAGGCCCGCATGTTGGTGAACCCGTCAGCAGGAATTTTGGGCGCGGCCACCGGCAAGAGCAGCGACCATCCCGGCGAGGGTGCGGTCATCCTTTATGTGGACGAGAACATGACCGTAAACGCGCCGCAAACAGTGGACGGCGTCCGCACAGCGGTGATTCCCACCAATGCTCACGCTGTGGCCTTCGGCTCGGCGCCCCGGACACCTTTTGAAGCCGGCGCACCGGCCCTGCCGGCCGCGCTCCTCAACCCGGCAGTAGCCATCAAACAGCAGATCGCGCAAAGCCTGATGAAACGGAATCCCGCATTCTTCGGCGTGGGCGTGGGCCAGAGCCTGGATAACCCGAAAGAGGCGGCGCTGGTGATCTACGTGGACCGCAAGCAGGTTCCAGCACAGCTACCCTCGACCGTGGACGGCCTGCGCACCCGCTACATCGTGATGGACAGGCTGCACGTCACCCGCTCGTATGCGGCTCCGGTGCAGTCCAAATCCCACTGCATGCCTCACCCGGCAGCCGGTCAACCGGCCAGCTTCGATCATCTCAACTTGATCACGCCCCGAAGCTTGAAGCTGAACTGAGTTGCCCGCCAGCCCACGCTCTTAAGCCGCCCGGTTGAAAGGCTCGATCTTTGGCTGCTTCTTCTGGGAGGCTTGCCACATATCGTAGTCGGTTTGCAGCTCATACCATATTTCAGCGTGGGTCCCCAGCGCGGCGGAAAGACGCAGCGACATATCGGCGGAGATGCCTGCCTTGCTGTTGAGCACGCGGGAAAGCGCCGCGCGAGAAACCTGCAAATGCTTTGCGGCAGACGTTACGTCGATGTCGCCTAGAAACTCCCGAAGCACTTTGCCTGGGTGCGGTGGATTGTGCATGCGCGTCACGTCATTTCTCCTTACACCGCCGCCGTCGTCTGCCGGGCCGGCGCCGCCAGATTCGGATCGTCCGGAATGAATAATTGGAAGACGGTCCCGGAGGTCTTCCCCTGGGCAGCCGTGCGGCTGCGCACATGCACCAGCCCGCGGTGCTTGACGATGATCTCGTGGCTCACCCACAGGCCCAGGCCGGTTCCCAGCACTTCCTTGGTGGTAAAGAAGGCCTCGAAGACGCGCTCGCGCACCGCCGGCTCCATGCCCGCTCCGGTGTCGGCCACCACAAAGCGAACTCCAGCCTGCGCGGGGTCCTTCCAGTTCCGCGAGCGCCGGGCGCGCACCAGCAGGCGTCCGCCGGCGCTGGTGGCGTCGATCGAATTGCCCACCAGGTTGGCGAAGACCTGGCGGATTTCTCCGGCGAAGCAGAACAGGTCCACGGCGGTTTCGTAGTCCCGCTCAACCTGAATGTTCAGGGCATGCAGGCGCCCGTGATAGAGGCTGAGCACGGAATCCAGCAGTTCCCCCATATTGGCGCGAGCCGGCAGCGTGGATTGCCGGTAGAAGCGAAGCGTCTGCTGGGTGATCTCCGCGATGCGTTGTGCCTCGTGCTCGGCCATGGCCACATAGTTCAGCGCCGGATCCTCAAGCCCGCAATAATTGCGCAGAAGAAACAGCAGGTTGGTGATGGCCTCGAGCGGATTGTTGATCTCGTGGGCAATGGAGGCGGCCAGCCGCCCGGTTGCAGCCAGCTTTTCGGTCTTGCGCAGCGCTTCTTCGCTGCGTTTACGGTCGCTGGCGTCTAGCACGATGACGCCCACCCAACGCACCTGCCGCGGGGTGGTCCGCACCGGGTAGGCGCTGGCCAGCCAGGTCCATGGCCGGCTGGGTAAGCCCGCCGCGGCGGCTTTGCTCTCCTGGCCGCTCAGTTCCGGATGGGTCAACTCCAGGTTGCGCACCGGCTCCTCTTCGGCAAAGACGCGCAGCACTGTGTTTTCCAGCTCCTGGGCCACCGGTTGGGGCAGCAGCTCCGGCAGCGTCCGTCCCAGGTGGCGGCTGAGCGGAACCCCGGTCATGTCCGCAAAGACCTGGTTCACGCGCACAATCCTGCAGTGGCGATCGAAGAAGGCCAGGCCGATGGGCGCGTTGGCCAGCATCGAGTCCAGCAGTGACAGCGTGTCGTTGAGCCCCGACCGCTGCTCCGCAATGGAAGCAACCATGCGGTTGAAGGCCTCGATCAGGTCGCCGATTTCATTGTGCACGGCCACCGGCAGGGGAAAATTGCCGCTGTCTTCGGGCGAGCTCATCAAGGCGCGCGTGCCGCGATGCAGGGTGGCCAGCGGCAGGGAGATGGAGCGGGCCATCACGAGCACCAGCAGGGCCGACCCCACAATCCAGATGACGCCAAAGATGACCGTGCCGCGCAGAATCGCGTTGAGCTGTTCATGGTCCCAGGTGCGATCGGCCTCAACCCAGGCAAACCCGCGCAGGCGCCCGTCGACATAAATGGCCCTCACGCCCTCCCAGCGATCGCCTTTCAGGGTGAAGACTCTGGGCTCTTCGTGCCGCACCAGCGGAATCTGCGCCCGCTCTCCCAGATCGAGCGTCGTCTGCTCCGGCTCTCCCTCGCTGACGAAGAGCACGTTGCCGGCCGGGTCGGTAACCTTGGCGATGGCAACGTCGGGCGCGTTGCCCATCATTTTCACTGACTGCCCCATCCAGCCTGGCTGGCGCCGCAGCAGGGCCTCCCTGGCCTGCTGCGCCAGGGAGGCGGCTTGGTACGCCAGCCGATGCCGCGCGTGAACCGAGACCTGGCGCGTCTGCTGGCGAATCAGCAGCGCCGCAAACAACACCAGCGACAGCGCCTCCAGCAGCACCAGGCCTGCCAGCATCTGCCATCGAATCGACCGCGGCCACCAGCGCATCTGCAAGCCAAAACCTCCGCATCATCGGGTTTTTCAGTCTACCGGATTCCTTGCGCAACCGGCATCCCGTCCTAGCCCTGTGCTGTTAACTTCGATGCCAGCGCCCCGGCGATCTGACGCCCGTGAAAGCGCCCGTTCTCGATGAAGATTTCGTTGGTGCGCGAGCCGGCCACAATCACCCCGGCCAGGTAGATGCCGGGCACATTGCTCTCCAGCGTCTCCGCATCGCAAACCGGCAGCCGGTCGGGGCCTTCGAAGCGCACGCCCAGCCCCTCAAGAAAGTCGAAGTCGGGGTGGTAGCCGGTCATGGCGAAGACGAAATCGTTCCTGAGCATCGCGCGCCCCTCCGGCGTCTCCACCACCACCGTGTCCGGCGTGACCTCCACCACATTCGACTCGAAGTACGCCTTGATCTCCCCATTCTTGATGCGGTTTTCAATGTCCGGCTTGATCCAGTACTTCACATGCGGCGGAATCTCCGGCCCGCGGTAAATCAGCGTGACCCGCGCGCCACTCCGCCACAGCTCCAGCGCCGCTATGGCCGCCGAGTTCTTGCCGCCGATCACCGCCACGTCCATCTCGAAATAGGGGTGGGGATCGACGTAGTAGTGGTGCACCTTGCTCAGGTTCTCGCCGGGAATGTTCATCGTGTTGGGCAGATCGTAATAGCCGGTCGAGAGGGCCAGCTTGCGGGTCTCGATGGCTCCGGGCCGGCCAAACCGGTCCACTGTGTGTACGGTGAAGGCCCCATCGGCGCCCGTCACCCGCGTGACGCGCTGGTACTGGCGCACATCCAGCCGGTAGTAGGCCGCCACCTGGCGGTAGTACTGGAGCGCCTCGTTGCGGCTGGGCTTGGTATTGGGACTGGGAAAGGGAATGTCGCCGATCTCCAGCAACTCCGGCGTGGTGAAAAAGGTCATGTGCGCCGGGTAATGGAACAGCGAGTTGCACACGCAGCCCTTGTCCACCAGCGCCGCCCGAAAACCCGCCTTCTTCGCCTCGATGGCGCAAGCCAGCCCGGTAGGTCCGGCGCCCACCACCAATAGATCGAAAACTTCGTCCCACGCCACTGGTTCCTGAGTAGGGTCGTTCATGCCTATAGCTTAGGGCAATTCAGCGCCCTCCGTCGGAACTCCTTCGGTTTATCTCGCTCTGCCATGATCCAAATTGCGGAACCGACCGATAAGGTAATTGATGGCCAAGACGCCCAAAAGCCTGTACATCGGGAACGAGGAAACCTGCAGGCTGATCCGTGAGCTGGCTGCGTTGAAGGGCGTGTCTTTGACCGAAGCGGTAACCATTGCCGCGAGGAATGCCTTGGAGCGGGAGCGGAACAAGGCAACGGCGGGGTCTGCAGCCAATCCCGCTTCGGCTGCTGTCGATAGTCCAGAAATCCCGCCAAGCTGAACTTCGGCGACTGCTTCAGCTACGCCCTGGCCCGCGACAAGCGCGAGCCGCTGCTCTGGAAGGGCGATGATTTTGGGCATACGGATTTGCGGCCGGCGTGATCCTGGAGCGGGCCCCGAGGCGTTGAGCAGCGCGGAAGCAGAGGACGAATGGAGTAATGTGGTGTTGTGGCGATCAACACCCTACTCACAATTGGCCATTCTACCCATCCGATCGATGAATTCATTCAGCTGTTGAAGGACCACGGCGTCAAGGAAATCGTCGACGTGAGATCCATACCCAAGTCACGCCATTGTCCGCAATTCAATTCGGAGACTCTCAAAGCGTCTTTGAAAGCAGCAAAAATACGCTATACGCACATCGAGAAACTCGGCGGTCTTCGACACAGCAGGAAAGACTCGGTCAACCTCTGCTGGCGGAATGCATCTTTCAGAGGATTTGCGGATTACATGGCCACGCCGGAGTTTTCTGAGGGCCTGGATGCGCTGATGCGGATTGCACGTGCGAGAAAAACTGCAATTATGTGCGCAGAGGCGGTACCGTGGCGATGTCACCGCTCGTTGATCGCGGATGCGATGAGCGAGAAGGGATGGGAGGTGCGGGACATCATGACTTCGAAGGCTCCTTCCGAACATCGGCTAACGACCTTCCTGAAGGTGGTGAACGGGCAACTCACTTATCCAGCTCCGCAAGAGACCAACGAATGAAAGCGGGTGGGCGCTGACTCGAAGACGGCGGCCTGCGTTCCCGCCTCCTGCGCGTTCCACTTTCCGGGTTGTATTCTGATAGCGATAGAGGGAGCCTCCATGACCGTCATCCGGCAGGAAGATTTCATCGCCAGCGTTGCGGGCGCGTTGCAGTACATCAGCTACTACCATCCGGTGGACTACATCACCAGCCTCGCCAAGGCCTATGAGCGGGAGCAGTCCCACGCCGCCAAAGACGCCATTGCGCAGATTCTCATCAACAGCCGCATGTGCGCCGAGGGACACCGGCCCATCTGCCAGGACACGGGCATCGTGAACGCATTTGTGAAGGTGGGCTTGGACGTGCGCTTCGAGGGCCCTGCGGGCGGCAGCCCTTTGGTTGATCTCCAGGGGATGGTCGATGAAGGCGTGCGCCGCGCCTATCTCGATCCCGACAACAAGCTGCGCGCCTCCATCCAGGCCGACCCGGCGGGCAAGCGCATCAACACCAAAGACAACACGCCCGCGGTGGTGAACGTGGAGCTGGTGAAGGGCGCGACGGTCGAGGTGACGGTGGCGGCCAAGGGCGGCGGGTCTGAAGCTAAAAGCAAATTCGCCATGCTCAACCCAACCGACTCGGTGGTGGAGTGGGTGCTAAAGACCGTGCCCACCATGGGCGCGGGGTGGTGTCCGCCGGGGCTGCTGGGCATCGGCATCGGCGGCACGGCGGAGAAGGCCATGCTGCTGGCCAAGCAGTCCCTCATGGACCCCATCGACATCCTGGACCTGATCGCCCGCGGACCTAAAAATCGCTCCGAAGAACTGCGCATCGAGCTGTATGACAAGGTGAACCGGCTGGGCATCGGTGCGCAGGGACTGGGCGGCCTAACCACCGTGTTGGACGTGAAGGTGCTGGACACGCCGGCCCACGCCGCCAACCTGCCCGTGGCGATGATTCCCAACTGCGCCGCCACCCGCCACGCCCACTTTGTGCTGGACGGCTCAGGCCCCGTCTATCTCGATCCGCCGAGCCTGGAAAACTGGCCGAAACTGACCTATGACGTCTCCGCCGCCCGCCGCGTAAACCTGGACACCGTGACCCGCGCCGAGGCCGCTGCGTGGAAGCCGGGCGAAGTGCTGCTGCTGACCGGCAAGCTGCTCACCGGCCGCGACGCCGCCCACAAGCGCATGACCGACATGCTGACCCGCGGCGAAAAACTGCCCGTCGACTTCCGCGGCCGCTTCATCTACTACGTGGGCCCGGTGGACCCGGTGCGCGACGAAGTGGTCGGCCCGGCGGGGCCCACGACGGCCACGCGCATGGACAAGTTCACCCGCCAGATGCTGGCCGAAACGGGCCTGCTGGGCATGGTGGGCAAGGCCGAGCGCGGTCCGGCGGCTATCGACGCCATCCGCGAGTTTGGCGCGGTGTACCTGATGGCGGTGGGCGGCGCGGCCTACCTGGTTTCAAAGGCCATTCACGGCTCGCGCCTGATGGCGTTTGGGGATTTAGGCATGGAGGCAATTTACGAGTTCGACGTACGCGAGATGCCGGTGACCGTCGCGGTCGACTGCAAAGGCACGAGCGTCCACCAGACCGGCCCTGCCGAGTGGCAGCAACGGATCGCCGGTATTCCGATTCTTTAGGGAGTAGGGAATAGGGAACAGAAGACAGTATCAGGGTTTGAATAGGCCAACAGAACAGACAGAGTCGCAACAACCTTCATCTGCCCTGCCGGCACTTAACTATTCCCTACTCCCTATTCCCTGCCTTTTTACTGTTTGCCAAACCGGTAGACGATCCCGGCCGTGAAGCCCAGGTTGTTCTGCTGTGTCGAGCCGAAGCCGGTGAGGAAGTATTCCGGAGCAACCCGCAGACCGAGGTTCGGGGCCAGGTTGTACTCGAGAATGATGCCGCCGCTGACGGCATAGGTATATCCATCTGGGTAGAGGACGCCCAGGGTGCCGTACCCGTTCGTATCGCCGGTGAAGTTGCCCTGCGCATACCCGCCCATGACCCGGCCGGAGATGGAGTACTTCGGCTGCAGGTAGAAGCGGTAGGTGGGTCCAATCAGGACGGCATACTGGCTGATGGCCGGTTTTGTAAGGCCCACACTGCCCGCAGGGGGATTGCCTTGCGTTGGCTCAATGAACGGAGTGCCGTAATAGCCGCGGCCATCGAGGGTCACGCCCAGGCGCTCATCGAAGTAGCGCGTGACGCCGGCGTTCCAGTCGTACTCGTTGACCCGCTGCAGCGTGGCGCCGGGCGTGAAGCGCAGGTAGCCCGCGCCGAGATACGCATCATAGCGATGATCGTAGACCTCGTGGATCGCCGCCACGCGGCGCTGTTCGCGGCGGGCCTTGATGCGGGCCTGCACACTCATCTGTGGCTGGGTTTGAGCCGCGGCAGACTGCTGCGCCTGGTCCTGGTTTGGAGATGCGGGGTTGCTGCTCGAACTCGGGCTCTCGGCATAAACGGCGTGCATGGCTGGCAGACACAGCGCCAGCAGAAGGGCAATACGGCGAAAAGAATACATCGGTTTCGGGTTACCTCCACGGGAGTACGGAAGCACACCCCAAGGCAGTGCTCCCCCCATTAGGTATTAAACCACCTAGAGGGAGCCTCGTGGGTGAACCGGCACAGGTTTGGACGCGCATCCGGCCGATTCGCCGCAAATTGCGCTACTTGATGGCCTTTAGATCGGCCTGCAACTGGGCCTCGTCGAAGCCGTTGGGCGCGCCTTTGGCGGTGAGCCAGTCCTGGCCGAGCAGCGTATGGGCCTCGTCGCAGTACTTCTTCCAGAAGGCCAGCGTCATGGTCTTCAACTGGCCCCAGGTAATGCAGGTGAAGCCATGCTGGTCGTACTTGGGCACAAAGACGCAGTGTCCGCCCCAACTGCCCTTCTTGGCATTGGCGCCGCCATGGGGCACAACGTCCCACACGTCCTGAGTTTGGGCCGTGAGCGGCAGGGCCAGCCCGATATACACGCCGCCGAACAGGGCGATGGACTGGTGAATCTGCACCAGGCTGGCGGGCTTGGGGTCGGCAAAGGCCAACAGGGCGTTGCCGGCAAACCCCTGCTTCTGCCAGTCGTTCAGCACGTCCAGTTCGATGCCGCCCTGGTCGGTGCCGGGGTTGCCGGGAACGTAGCCGTCCCACTGCTCGTAGTAGCTCTCGATGGTGGGGTCGGGGACGGTGATCTCGCCACCGGTGTTGGCGGTCCACACCTGCACGGCGTGGCCCACGCCGGCGATGGTGCAGTCGCCCAGCGTGTCGTTCATCATCATGCCCCAGCTGGCGATTCCCTTGGTCCAATCGGCCGTGGGCGGCGGGGGCGGCAGCGCTGGCGTGAGGTAGTCGCCAAACGCCAGAGTTCGTGTATCGGTTTTGATGGCCTTGCGGCCCAATCTCATCTTCGAGTGATCTGCCATGGGGGAGCTCCTTGTTTCTGCGTTGGGGGATGGCCGCCGCCGCCCGCCGCGGCGGCCCGTTGCGGCATGAGCCAAACAGTGCCAAATCCAGCCGGCATTGTCCAGCAATTCTTTTCTCTCTTCCCTTTGTAACGTAAGCAATGGCTATAATCCGCGCCGGGAGCTCAAAAATGCTCTACGATAAAGACCAACGGAGGCCGCAAGAAATATGGGACGCATTTTGCTGGGAATTGTCCTCGGAGTGATTTTGGCGCCCCTCGCCGTACTGGCGTGGTTCCAGTTTGGCCAGGTGCCGGTGGCCGTCGCCGACCCGCCACTACCCCAGGAGCGGTTGATAACCAGCGTTCCGCTGAGCGCCCGCATCCGCCGCGAACTGGTCAAGACTCCACCCATCCAGGCCAATGAGGACAACCTGATCGCCGGCGCGCAGATCTACCGCGACAAGTGCTCCGCCTGCCATGGCTTGCACGGCAAGCCCTCGGTATTTGGCGCGCACATGTTTCCCGATGCGCCCCCGCTGTGGGAAAAACACCACAACAGCGCCGTGGTGGGGGTAAGCGACGACGCGCCGGGCGAGACGTATTGGAAAGTGGCCAACGGCATCCGGCTGACAGGTATGCCGTCCTTCAAACAGGTACTCACCGACAAACAAATCTGGCAAGTGAGCCTGCTGCTGGCCAATGCCGATAAGCCGCTGCCCCCGGCCGCGCTGGGGATCCTTCGCGGTGAGCAGACCCCGGCGCCGGCGCCCGCCGCAATCGCCTCTCCATTGACGAAACCGCAGGCGATAGCCCCGCAAAGGAAGTAGGTTTCTCCGCCGCCTCGCAAGGCCAAATCCGGCAAGTGATGCGCCCTTGCAGGCGCACTCGCCCGATTCATTCGCAGCAGGTGGATTCAGGGAATCGGAACCTATAGCCCGACCGAAATGGAGACTCGGGATGAAGCAAAGCACAATGCTCAACCACGCGTTGGTTTTAGGCGCGCTCGTTGTCGCCTCAACTATCTCCGCGTCCGCGCAGGGCGGCGACTATTTCACCAATTGGCCGAAAGGCGCCTCGCCCCAGGAAGTCGGCAAGAACCTCGCCGAACACTTTGTCGCCAGTGCCCATCAATATACGCCAACCATTCATTACTCTGAGGTTGCCGCCTGGTACGGCGCGCTCACCTTCGCGCAACTGACGCGCGACGACGCACTGCAAAAGGAACTGATTCGCAAGTTCGAGCCGTTGATGCCGGGCGGCGCCGAGGCCGCGCGGATTCCGCAGCGGCGTCATGTGGACGACTCGATCTTCGGCGTCGTTCCCCTTGAGATCGCCATTCAGACCAAGGACCCCAAGTATCTGGCCGAGGGCAAAAGATGGGCGGACCGTCAATGGGAAAACCCGCAACCCGATGGCCTGTCCGCCGAAACGCGTTTCTGGGTCGACGACATGTACATGCTCACGATCCTGCAACTCGAGGCCTACCGCGCCACCGGAGACCGCGTCTATCTCGACCGCGATGCCAAGGAGATGGTTGCCTATCTGGACAAGCTGCAGCAGCCGAACGGCCTCTTCTTCCATGCCCCGGACGTGCCCTTCTTCTGGGGCCGGGGAGACGGATGGTTCGCCGCGGGCATGGCGGAGATACTCAGGGATTTGCCCCAGGATCACCCGCAACGGGCCCGCATTCTGGCCGGCTACCGCAGTATGATGTCTGCGCTGCTGCGCTTCCAGGGCAAGGACGGAATGTGGCGCCAACTGATCGACCACGATGAGGCCTGGCCGGAGAGTTCCAGCTCCGCCATGTTCACCTTCGCCATGATCACCGGCGTCAAGATGGGCTGGCTCGATGAGGCGAGCTACGGCCCGGCGGCCCGCAGAGGATGGCTTGCTGTCGTCGGCTACATCGACCAGAATCAGGACGTGACCCAAGTCTGCGCAGGCACAGGCAAATTGAACGATCTGGCTTACTACCTGGCCCGGCCCCGCCGAACCGGCGACTTCCACGGGCAGGCTCCAGTCTTGTGGGCGGCTTCTGCCCTGCTGCGGTAAGGGAACTGTCGCTTTCTTGAAGGTCAAATTGAGATTCTTCTATCCCCCACATCGGAGCCGGGGGCTGGTTCTGCCTCGAAGGCCCGCGGACAGATAGACCAGCCGCTCGCCCCATAACCGGTGAATTGCTAGAATCGAGACTATGCCGCTGACCCGCCAACAGGCCCTCGACCACTTCCACTCCCCCGACCTGATCGGCCTGGGCTTTGAGGCGGATGCCGTCCGCCGCCGCCTGCACCCCGAGGGCGTGGTCACTTACATCATCGATCGCAACATCAACTACACCAACTTCTGCACCGAGTACTGCACCTTCTGCGCCTTCTACCGGCCGCTGCCCAAAGAAGGAATCAAGGATCCGCGCTCGGCGGAAGGCTACATCCTCGACTTCGAGAAAATCTGCGAGAAGATCGCCGAGACCCTGGAGATGGGCGGCACCGGTGTACTGATGCAGGGCGGCATCCATCCCGATCTCAAGATCGACTGGTTCGAGCGGCTGTTCAGCGGCATCAAGCAGCGCTTCCCGCAAATCTGGCTGCACTGCCTGACAGCTTCCGAGGTGCTGGCCATCGCCAGGTATTCGGATCTACCCCTGCGCGAAACTATCGTCCGGCTGCGCGCCGCGGGCCTCGATTCCATCCCCGGCGGCGGCGCGGAGATTCTCGACGACGACGTGCGCCGGCGCATCGCCCGCCTCAAGTGCAACACCGAGGACTGGGTCAGCGTCCATCGCACCGCGCACCAGCTCGGCATGAGAACCACGGCCACCATGATGTTCGGCGTGGGGGAGACTTTCGAGCAGCGCATTAATCATTTTGAAGTGGTGCGCCGCTTGCAGGAAGAGACGGGCGGATTCACCGCCTTCATCCCCTGGAGCTTCCAGCCCGGAAACACCGCCCTCGGCGGACGCGGCTGGGAAGAAGCGATCTCGGTCGAATACCTCAAGGTGCTGGCCATCTCCCGGCTCTATCTCGATAACATTGAGAATGTGCAGGCCAGTTGGGTGACGCAGGGATTGAAAGTCCTTGAGTTAGGCCTTCACTTCGGCGGCAACGATGTAGGTTCCGTGATGCTGGAAGAGAACGTAGTCAAAGCCGCCGGAACTAGCAACTGCACCACCGAAGAAGAACTCCGCCGCATCATCCGCGACGCCGGGTTCAAGCCGGTGCAGCGGGATACGCTCTATCGGACGATGTTTTTGAACTGACGAAAATCCGCAATTTGCCTATCATTCTTTCGGACTCGTGCCAGAGCACCACAGATGCACGGAGAACTCTGATGCCTGAGGCGTTCCTGGGATTTCAATGTCTTTCCGAATCTCCCAGACCAGGTTTGACAGCAGAGCCGTTTCCTTTGCAGCCGAGTGGTTCGGGTTGGAATATCTCGCTTCATCCTGATAGGCATGAAGCGCACCCAGCACACCCTTCGAGCCGATCAGGTGAAGTGTGTTACAGGCCTTGGCAAAAACCCGGTTGCCCTCCGGAGTCGAGTCCCCCGCAACAATTCCGCTAATTGAGACCATGAATTCTTTGTACTGTTCATATTTGTACTTTCGCCAGTCCGCCTCTCTGTCCTTCTTCTTGGTGAGGTAATAGCTGACAGCCGTAACGATCACGCCAGAAGCGGCAGCGACTATCGAAACCACAACCGAGGTATCCATAGCCATCCACTATACTCGGCTTTCTGGCGCCGCTTGTAGCTTTTATGCTACAATCGTTTTCGTGATCGAACTCGTCCGTTACCAGCACGAGGATGGGCGCGAACCGTATACCGAATGGTTCCGTGGCATTCGCGACGAAATGGCCAAGGTTCGCATCGCTGCCAGACTCCGCCAGATTGAAACCGGCAACCTGGGCGACTCGAAGCCGGTGGGCGAGGGCGTGACGGAATTGCGGATTCATGTGGGCGCGGGGTATCGCGTTTATTGCGGGCGGCACGGGCAATGCTGGGTCATTCTTCTCTGCGGCGGGGACAAGAGCAGTCAAACCAAGGACATCGCCCGGGCCAAAGCACTATGGACAGAGTGGAAACGGAGGCAGCCATGAGCAAACTTGTCGGAGTTGTATCGCACCACGAGCGCGAAGTAGAAGAACTACGCGAGGACAGGAATTTTGCCGTCGCATACCTGCAAGTCGCTATGGAGTCGCTTGACAATCCCGAGGAGCGCGCCGGCGGGCTGATTGCGCTACGAGCCGTCGCCGAAGCCTATGGCGGATTGGGCGCGGTAGCGGCGGCGGCGGGCATCAGCCGGGAATCCCTCTATCGGGCACTGTCGCCCAAGGGCAATCCGACGCTCAAGACGCTGGTTGCAGTGTTGAAGACCGTGGGATTACGGCTCACTGTCACGCAGAAGGAGCAGGTGTCTGAGCAGCAGACAAAAGCAACCAACGATTCTGTCGCGGCTTGATCGCTACAGGGGCGGGTGGTAGCATGAATATATTTTTCGCGCTACTCTGATTCTTCCCCATGGAGAATCGATTGCGTCAACGGGAGTGCGTATGAGCGTTCTGAGCAGAATCGGGATTGCGCTGGATTCGGAGCTTCTCAAGCGGTTTGACCGCTCGATCGGCCGGCGGGGCTATACCAACCGGTCAGAAGCGTTTCGGGATTTGATTCGCGACCGTCTGGTGACGGAGCAGACCGCGGCCCCGGACTCAACCGTAGTGGGCACGGTCACCCTCATCTACGACCACCACGCCCACGGCATCACCGAGAAGTTGACCGAGGCGCAGCACGCGCACCACGAACTGGTGGTCTCCACCAGCCATGCGCACCTGGACCACGACTCCTGCCTTGAAGTGCTGATCGTGCATGGCAAATCGGCACAGGTGGCCCAGTTTGCGGATCTGCTGATCGGCCTCAAAGGCGTGCAGCACGGGAGGCTGGTGATGACCGTTCCCGCGCACGCGATCGAACACCCTCACGAACACGGACACAAGCACAGCCACAAGCATTGATGCACACAGAGACCAATCACAAAGGAAGAATCATGGGTGTGAGTAGCACGAAACTAAGAATGGTCTCGTGGGTGGGCGCGTCAATCTCCTGGCGGTTTGGCACGGAAAAGTGAGGCCTGTCTCTCCTCAATGAACGAGATTTGTTGAGGTTCGTGGCTTCCCATGCTTTCGCCAGAAAAATGACGAAGGGGTGGGGCACGGGCATGAGCGTGATTGTAGCCGCCTACTCAGGCAAGCCCGAAGACATCTTGATCGTTTCCAACCAAACCTCGACGAGACCCGGCCAGTAGTGGACTGGAAGTCCGTTGTCTCGCAGGCCGTAGCCGTGACCTCCCTGGGCATAAATGTGCAGCTCCGCCGGAACTTTGGCGTTCTTCAGCGCAAGGAAGTAGACGGTCGCATTCTCGATATGCACCGGGTCGTCCTCGGCCTGCACGATGAACGTGGGCGGCGTGTTCGCGGTGGGATGAATGTCTGCGTTGGGCGCGAAGTTCTTGTCTTCGAGCGCCAGGTAGCCGGGATAGACAACCACGGCAAAGTCCGGCCGGCAACTGAGCTTGTCGGCGGCGTCAATCGGGTCATAGAGGCGCTCGTCGAAGTGCGTGCTGAGGGCCGCGGCCAGATGCGCTCCGGCTGAGAATCCCAGCACGCCGATGCGGTTGGGATCGATGCCCCATTCCTTCGCGTGCAAGCGCACCAGGCCGAGGGCGCGCTGCGCGTCCTGCAAAGCCGCCGGCGACTTGGGATAAGGTCCGGTATTCGGCACGCGGTATTTGAGCAGCACGCAGGTGATGCCGGCAGAGTTGAGCCAGTCGCATACCTCCGTGCCTTCCAGGTCGATAGCCAGGATGTTGTACCCGCCCCCAGGAAATACCACCACGGCCGCGCCGGTGTTTTTGCCCTTGGGCGTGTAGAGCGTAAGGGTCGGCGCCGAGACGTTGCCCAGGCGGATAAGCGGCCGGCCGGCGATCAGGTTGTCTTTCGCGCTGGTGGTGTCCGCCTCCGCGGGCAAATTCGCCTGTGCCCCAGGCGCGGCGCCGGGCCAGACCGGCAAGGTGAGATGGCCATGCGCAGGCGACCAGCCGGATCCCTGAGCCAAAAGGCTCGCGGACAATGCCGCGGCCGCGCCGAAAACAAGAAGTCCAGTTCTTCTCATGCCAAGAGTCCCCCGAAAAAAACTTCGCTGTGATGATCGCAGCCCGAGGGGCGGCCATGCAAATCAAGCGTGGCGCCAATTGTGCCCATTCATCCGTGGTCAGTGGCCGGTAGTTGGCGCTCTTGCCGCGAAGGGGCGGTGCGAACAAAGGCCGTCCTGGCTCATGCGGGCATCAAAGCCGGGCACTGGACGGGATCAACAAGGTCAACGCCTGGGGCACGATTTCAATCCTGACCGGCAAAGTGCCAAGCAATTCACCGTCTGCCTCAACGAAAACGCGCGCCGAAGAGCCTTCGCGGGGCCGGCACTCAACCGAGACGGCGTCCAGCAATTCAATCCGATGGGCGAAGGTCTGGCGCCCGAAGACGACGGCCAGCATGAAGCGCAGGTAGTCGAAGCGGCTGCGCGTCTTGAAGGCCAGCAGGCGCAAGCTGTCCTTGTGCAGGGTGGCGCCGGGAACCAGGTTGTGCAGAACGCCGCCAAAGTCGCTGATGCGCACCGCCAGAAGCTGTGAAACCTCTTCGACCCTGCGGTTGCGGCTTTCGCGCCCCACCATGACCGCCTGGAAGAGGGGAAATGAGTGCGTGGCCCAGACGTTCAGGGCCTCGACCACATAGAGGAGATAGCCGAAGCGCCGCTTCAAGCCGGCGTCAAGCCGGGACATGAACAGCGCGTCCGCGCCCACACCGGCAGCAACGGTGAAGTAGCGCGAGCGCGTGGCCCCCTCGCTGTCGCGATAAAAGATATGACCCACGGGAACCCGCA
The DNA here is from genome assembly GCA_003170825.1 of Acidobacteriaceae bacterium. Classification (GTDB taxonomy): domain Bacteria; phylum Acidobacteriota; class Terriglobia; order Terriglobales; family Acidobacteriaceae; genus Telmatobacter. Next base: position 85,512 of record PMYL01000054.1, on the reverse strand, counting down.
CCGGAGTGGCGGCAAGCAGCTTCTTGATCGCCATGACCGGAGAAGAGCCGAAGCCGTTGCCCAAACCCAGGTCCGCGGCCAGGGCATTGGCCGTGCCCAACGGCACAACTCCCAGCGCCACCGGCGTGCCCACCAGAGATTGTAGGATTTCATGCGCGGTGCCATCGCCGCCGCAAGCAAGAATCGTCTCGCAACCCCGGCTCGCGGCCTCCTGTGCTTGCGCCCCGGCGCTTCCTGGCGCGGTGGTCGGCAGCGCTTCGGCTTCAACGCCTGCCCGGCGGAGAACCCCCAGCGCTTCTTCGATGGCCGCTAGATGCCGTGTCGAGTGCTGGCCGGACGCCGGGTTGTAGATCAGCGCAACACGACGCATCGCAATTCCACCTGGGGAGGGTCCGCCCGATCCCGCTCGAGAGTTCTCGCGGAAGCTGTACTCCTATCTTCGCATCTGGTGGATGGCCGGAACGTTCGAAATGAGCTTTGCAGGGCCGGCCCGGAACTGCGGTCCCCAGACGCCCGTTTTGGGACCGCGAGAATCCGGTGAACAATCCTGGCGTTCGCTGTGTACTCCGAGTAGAGTTGCCGACTGAAATGCCCGAAAGGATCGCAGGCTCCCGCGCTCGAAATGACAAATCCAATGCGCAATGCCCGGCTGGATGTCGTCCAGGCGCTGCCTGATCGTCTACTTGAAGGAGGCGATGGCGCTGGCCTCGTCGTCGTAGATGTCGAAGACTGTGTAAAGCTTGGTCACCTGGAGAAGGTCATGAACCCTCCTGGTCAGCTTCAGCAGCTTCAGATCGGCGGCCTGGTTCTTGGCGTTGGTGAAGGCGCCTACCAGCTCACCCAGCCCCGAGCTATCGATGTAGTTCACGTTTCCCAGGTTCAACAGAATTTTCTTCGATCCCTTGCCGGTCAGGTTGCGAATGGCATCGCGCAACTGCACACTGCCCTCGCCCAGAGTGATCTTCCCGCTAAGGTCGAGAACGGCGACGCCATCCACTTCACGGGATGCAATTGTCATTGACACGGATATTCCTCCTCGTGGATATTGCGGTTGCCCGCGATAATCTTGGCGGCTAACTTAGGCTATACAACCATTGAGCGAAGCATGAGGCGCTGAACCGGCATCGCTGCCGCCAAAATACCGGCGCTAGTGCTCTCACTAGAGTCGCCGCGCACATCCGCTAAGTCTGTGCAATTCCGCTCAGGACAACTCGATGGGGTGAATCCGCGGCACAGATGCTCCGCGTTGATGCCGGGCTTCTAACTTGGAATCCATCGATGGGTGTACAGTGGAGCCGTTGGCAACTAAAATGGAATTCCGGATGACGCTCATCGTGAGTCTCCTGAAAGCCGTGTGCCGCAACTATGATCAAGCTTCCAGAGTTTAGCGCTGCCAGGGCTCGTGCGATACGGATCCTCCGCCCAGGCACCAAGTGGGGCCGAGTCACGCTGTGGTCTGGCGGATTGAGCGTTCTGCTCTACGCTCTCGGCTGGCTCACGGGCTCCAGGTCAAGCGCGAAGCCGGGCGGCGTGACGGTATTCTTTGCCCTGGTTTTCGCCTTTTGCGCCTTGTTGCTTGCCTTCCGTTGGGCCCGGCGGCGGGTCATGTGGCGGCTGCGTCATCGGTTGATCGTCACCTATATCTTCATCGGGGTTATCCCCGTTGTGCTGCTGATGCTGATGGCAGGCTTGAGCGGCCGTCTGTTTGCCGGGCAATTTGCCACCTACGCCGCAATCTCGAATTTGCAGGCGGCGTTGCAGTATCTGGAGACGCCGAATGATGCCCTGGCCGCACAATTGACAACTCTGGATCGCTCCGGGAAACCATATAACAAAATTGCCGGAGAATTTTCCTACATTTCGGGCGAGAATTTTCCGCAGCACACCGTCACGGTGTGGAAAGGAGACGAGGGATTTCTGCTCTCGACCGGCGGCGCGCTGATTAAGGCAAACCCCGCCAAGGTTCCCGATGTTATCAAAGGAGATTTCAGAGGATTCGTTCTCGATGGGGGCATCTTGCATCTGCGCGCGGTCAGGCGCTTCGTCAAGGGCGGCAAACAGTTCACTGTAATTACCGACGCTCCCATCACGCCAGGACTGCTTCAGTCGGTAAATTCGCGCCTGGGCTCGGTGAGTTTGACTCCGCCAGGCGACGGCGACGTTGAAGATTCATCTCCGCAACTCTTCTCTCCCAACGCGCCCGGACGCGTGGAAACCGAGAGCATTGCGCCGTCGACAAATCGGCTTGACCCGGCATTTCAATTTTTCACGTTCTTTGACGCGCTTAATTGGAAGACGGGAAAGCCGCAAATCTGCGCGATTGGCGTCGTCACCCGGCCGTCGCTGCTCTACAGCACCTTGTTCTCCACTTTGGGCGACAATGCGAAGATCGTAGTATACGTACTGCTCGCCATCGCAATTCTCCTGGGACTGGTTGAGTTAGTCGCGCTCTATATTGGCATACGGCTGTCGCGCAGCATGACACGCGCCGTGGCGGAACTCTATAGCGCCACGGAGCATGTAAACCGCGGCGATCTCACGCATCGCATCCGGATCCGCGGCCGCGACCAGATGGCGGCGCTGGAAGAATCATTCAACTCCATGACCGAATCGCTGGTCGAATTTGCAGCCGAGCAGAAACGGATGCAGCGAATGGAGAGCGAACTGGCAATCGCCTACGAAGTGCAGGAGGTGCTTTTCCCCCACAAGTTACCGGAACTTGCCTCTCTGGATGTCTATGGCGTCTGCCGTCCGGCGCGCTTGGTAAGCGGAGACTACTACGACTTTATCCCCGTGGGCCGCGACCGGCTGGTGCTGGCGGTGGGCGATATCAGCGGAAAGGGAATATCCGCCGCTCTGTTGATGGCCACCGCTCATGCCTTCGTGCGGGCGTATTCGCTGCCGCGGGATAGGGTATCGACGCCGGCAGAGCTGGGAGCCGCGCTGCGGATCGATGCCGATCGCAGCAATTATTTCTGGGGAGATGGCGCCGTCCCGTCGAGGCCATCTGTCGGCATGTTGATGAGCACCCTAAACCATCAGCTATTTCGCTGCACCTCGCCGGAGAAGTACGCGACCATGTTTCTGGGCTGCTATGACGAAGCCCTGCGCGAGTTGACTTATTGCAATGCCGGCCACCCGCCGCCCATTCTGCTTAGCGGGAATGGAAAAGTCTCCCGCCTCGACGCCTCCGGCACTGTCGTCGGACTTTTCGATGATGTGACCTATGGTGAATCCACGATCATGATGCAACCGGGCGATCTCTTCGCCGCATTCAGCGACGGCGTTACCGAATCGGAGAACGGCTCAGGCGAATTCGGCGAGGAACGCCTGATCACGTTGATCCAGGAGCATCGTCACCAGCCGCTCTCCCGCATCGGCGATGTCATCGCCAGCTCCGTGGCGGATTGGATCGGCGATGCGGAGCAACCCGATGACCTGACCGTCGTTCTCGCCCGCGCCCGTTGAGCCATCAGTTACACTTGTATCGGTTCACCGGTTGCGGAATCCCTGTAGCATTTCCCGAATTGGTGTAGAGTGGGCCGCGACTGCCGGGTGGCTTTTCCCTCAAGGAAAAGCCGCCTTTCACGAATGCTTCCTACTCCACGTGAATTCGGGAAATACTCCTAGCTGCAGCCGCTGGTTGAGCCGCAGCTCATACAGCGGTAGCAGCTTCCGTTGCGGACCATGATGGCGCCGCTTCGGAGGAAATCCTCAACCCGAATCGCATGCGAGGGCTGAAACCCCCGCCTTCCTCCGAATTGAGTTTTTCCCTGGCCTGAAAAGCTGTGCCCATTAAAAGCGGTTTGACCAGGCTTGTGGGTTCTCAGATCCCAACAGCGGGAACTGGGGCGCCCGGCCAATAGTGCTAGACCAAAGGACCATAAAATGGTTGAAACTTATCGGCTGGTCCATGTTCGAATAAGGCCTTGAAAGCGGGGAGTTCCTCCCTCGCACATTCCCTTGCTAATCCCTCCAGATCGTTGATTGCGCCCGGATTGTCCAATGCAAACCTGCCATTGGATACTATCGGGTCAACTCGCTGAATGTTGGAATGGCCAATTAGAACTGCCGCGATTCCCATCGAACCAAACGACTGGCCGCTGAACGCAGCTTCCAGCGCCTTTTTCCGCCAGCCCCACATGCCTGCGTTGCCGAGCGTGAAGCTTTCCGCAGCGCGCGTGCAGCCAATGCTCAGGACTCGAACTTCATTGGGCTGAATTCTCAAGACTCCGATCGCTTCGACGACCGCATTGCCCGTGGGATTGTTGGCCCACATGCCTCCGTCTAAGTGTGCTGTATAACTCGAAGTGATGTAGGGGGGGAAATAGCTCGGCGCTGCGGCCGTTGCCATTGCAACATCGACTGCGGGGACTCGCCAATCGGATTGATAGTGCCTGTGATGTGGAGTCTTGTACACGTAGATCTTGCCGGTGCGGGCGCTGAAGGACGGAATCAGGAGACGTTGGTGCGAGTGCCCCAAAAGGTGATCGCCAAAGGCTGCGTTCAGCGCGGAATGAAGTGGGTCTGGGCGGTACTTTGCGAATAGGTAATGCCGTGCGCGGGTCCCCCAGCTTTGGGCGCTTGGAAAAATGCTTGTGCCATTCGATCTGTAGAACTTCAGGATTTCCCCAACCCGAAGACCAAGGCCAAGACCAAGAGCGATGATGCCCCCTGTTGAGGTCCCCGCGATTAGGTCAAAGTAATCTGCGATGGGATACTCTACAGAGGACTGGACGGAATCAAGGAATGCCGCTGGAAAGACCCCCTTTATTCCGCCCCCATCGATCGATAGGATTCTAAACATTCCGACTTCCCTCACTCTCCAGGGTGTTGTCCCCCGCCGTGCCAAAGGCCAGTCGCCAACCAATATTCATAATATATAAGCCAAAGCGGGATCCAACGTACAATCGTGTCTGCAACGTACATGTCAGGCGTCCACTGCTCGTGAAGGTGAAGACAAAGACTTCCATCACTAAAGCAGTGTGTTTCGCGATACTTCTCAGGCGGAATCCGAAGCTCTGGTTTCAGCACATGCACTCTGGGTCGTTGACCGGATAGCGCCTCGATACGCACGAGATAGGTCGTGCAAGCGCCATTGGGATTGACGCGCCCTTCCCAGATCGCCTCATTACCCCTACGACGTGACGCGAACTCGGGGAATTTATCGGCCATGTCCCTTATCTGCACCATGGCAGACAGCGATCGAATTCTCGACTCACGTGTCGTTTTAGATCTTGATCTACTTCGCCGCATCACCATAAAATGTGTTTCTCGGAATTGGTGTGGCCGCAGTCGCGGACAAACCAACAACTCCTGGAGCCAACCGCCCGACTCTCATCCGCTGAGATTCTCGGAAATTCTCAATCGTCTTTGCCTGGTCAGCAAACGCTCTCTTCGTGACGGTCTCGCCGAACATCCTTTGAAGTATGGCTGACCGTCGCCCCATGTCCTCGCAAGCCAATAGTTCCCTGATTTCGTTCCGGAGAAAATGAATACCCTTAACGAATGCTCCATAGGCGGCGCCATCGCTCCACCGCTCGCTGAGATCCTCTTGAGGATGGGAAGGATTAACAACGGTCAGCCTGCCCACGGTCGGCAGGGAAGAAATTACGTCATCCACCGACGCAGCGAGGTTTAATGAAACTGACTGCTCGCCGTAATAGTGGTCTCCAAGCAGCGTTGTCAACACAACGGAAACTGGAGCCAAATCAAGACGCTCCGAGAAGTACAGATCTCGCCACCTCTTGACCAACTGAACCGAGACTTGCAGAGTATTCTTCTGATCCGCATTCTGAGGTTGAGGCAAAGGCGCTGCAGAGTCCATCGCCTTCTGCGAGCGGGATGGGACCAGCCGGAGGGCACCCTTGCTTTGGAACCATTTCACGAATCCTTTCGGATTGCTCACCTGCCAGCCCCCTTCCACGCGGTCTGGAATGACGAGGCAGGTGGGCCCGGCCCCTGGGTCAGGGCAAGCCGGAAGGATATCTAGGTGAAAATCGTGTTCGTAGTAGACCCGCAGACAGCGCTTCTTCCTTTCGAGTCGATCCTTGTACACATTGCTCTCCCGCATGCGACCCTCGACCATGTCGAGCAATTGGACGGGCCTGCGCACAGTTTCGTAGATAATAGCCAGTTCACAGACAAGATCTACATCGTATTCCTCGCCCGTTAGCGGTTTCACGGTCGTCCCAAGAGCCACCGAACCTTGAGGGTATAATTCAGGACGGTATGGATTGAGTGAACTGCCCTCGGCACCGAGCCAATCGCAGATTGCGTGGTAGTGCCTCTCTGCAAGAGAAAATTGTGCCGAACTCAGTTGGAGGATGTTGCAAACTCGAACCAATACATCATCCAACGCCTCCGTTTTGCTCGCATCAATTAACATCACACCATCAAGGGTTCCAAGCTGCATTTTGCATCCTTTCCAGAACCTGAATTGTTGTGAAATCAGGTCCAATTCTCTTAGTTGGGGGAGCTTGGGGTTGCCAGAAGCGGCACCCCGTACGGGACTGAACCATATGGGGTGCGAGGATCAACCGAGCTCGGTTCCAATTCCGTCCTTCGCGCAATCGCGCAACAGCGCTCACGGGTTCCGCCATTCGTCGGGCCTCCCACGATTGGTATGTCGAATTCTCTCGACATGGATCGCGGCATTTGGTGCAATCTCGCGGCCTCTTTGAATCGCTTGCGCTTGAGTTTGCTCAACGGCGCTGGCTCTCTCAGACTCGGGTCTACGCACTGCATAGTCACCCGTTGGTCTGCGCTCAATGTAAATTTCCCGCTTTGCCATCTCTGGCCTCCTAAAGTTTTCTACTGTGGCTCTGCCTCTGTTTAGCTGCAGCCGCTGGTTGAGCCGCAGCTCATGCAGCGGTAGCAGCTTCCGTTGCGAACCATGATGGCGCCGCAGGTCGAGCAACTGGGCGCGTCGCCCATATCGTACATTTCGCGCATGGCGTCGGCCGCGTGGTAGATGCCGCGGGGCACGGGTACACTCGATGCCGCCTTTGGATCAAAGCCAGGAAGCGAATACGGGCTAGCGGCAATAGCCGCCGCGATGCCGTCTGCAAACGATGCACCGCCGCCCGCGGCCGGGCTGCCGGTTTGGCCGCTCACTTGGTTCAGCCGCTTGGCCACTTCTTCGGCCAGCCGGGCCAGGTGGTTCTGCGAGAACGAATCATACTCGGGATCGGTCTCTGGAATCAGGCTGGGCGAAGCGGGCAAATGCGGCGCCTGCGGAGCGAGGCCGGCAAACAGCGTCAACTGCGTGCCGGAGAGAAAGCGCAGATTGAGCCAGCGGAAGATATAGTCCATCAGGCTCTTGGCGTAGCCGATTTGCTCGTTGCCGGTCCAGCCGGAGGGTTCAAAACGGGTGTGGGCAAACTTCTCGCAAAGCACCTTGAGCGGTACCCCATGCTGCAGGGCGAGCGAGATCGAGGTGGCGAAGGCGTCCATGAGGCCGGAGACGGTCGAGCCCTCCTTGGCCATCTTGATGAAGATTTCGCCCACCTGACCAGTGGGGTAGAGGCCCACGGTGACGTAGCCCTCGTGGCTGGCGATGGAGAACTTGTGGGTGATGGAGGCGCGCTCCTCGGGCAGCCGGTGGCGCACTGCGCGGGGCGGCCCATTCGGGTTCTGCGCCGCATCTTTGGCGGACTCCTGTGTGGCCTCAGAGACGGACAAGGGCATGAGCACCGGCACGGCGGCAGCCTTTGCGATCTCCTCCAACGCATTCTGGAACGACGCGGCCGCGGCGATCACCTGCCTGGCGCTCACCTCCAGCTTTTCGCCGGGCTTGGCTTGGATTTGGGCTTCCAGAGCCCTTAGGTCAGCCTCGGCGGCTGGCTGGGCGGCAGCCAGATGAGCCAGTACGCGGCTGCCTGCGGCGTCCAGAGCCGAGGGCTCCCGCTTGGCGTCCATGCTGGTATTCAGCGGTTGAGTGCCCTTGGAGCCGTCGCGGTAGATGGCCACGGCCTTGATGCCCTGACGCCAGCTCTCGGCGTAGGCCTCGGCAACATCCTCGACGGTTGCATCCTGGGGAAGATTGACGGTCTTCGAGATTGCGCCGGAGAGGAACGGCTGCGTGGCGGCCATCATCTTGATGTGCCCCATGTAGTGGATGGAACGGGTGCCCTTGGAGGGCTTGAAGCTGCAATCGAAGACAGACAGGTGCTCGGGCCGGATACCGGGCGCGCCCTCGATGGTGCCAGTGGCGTCGATGTAGCTGACGATGGCGTTGACCTCGTCGTTGTCGTAGCCGAGCTTGAAGAGCGCCGCTGGCACGGTGTTGTTGACGATCTTGATCATGCCTCCACCCACCAGCTTCTTGTATTTGACCAAGGCCAGGTCGGGTTCGATGCCTGTGGTGTCGCAGTCCATCATAAAGCCGATTGTGCCGGTGGGCGCCAGAACCGTGGTCTGTGAGTTGCGGTAGCCGTGGCGCTCGCCATGGAGCAAGGCCATGTCCCAGCACTCGCGGCTGGCGTCGATCAGCGCGTCCAGTTGCGGCACACTGAAGGGCTCGCCGACCGCCGCGGCGGCCCGCGATGTGCCAATGTTGTTGACCTCGGCGCGGTGCATCCTGATCACATCCAGGAAGGGTTCGCGGTTGACGTAGAACCCTGGGCAGGCGCCGCCCTGGTGATCGACACTTGCCGTCAGCGGTGTAGCCGAGGCGATCGACGGGCAGTTGGCGGCCAGGATCGCCGATTGCAGATAGGCCTGGCCGGTCATGATCGCGGTGAAGCTGGCGGCCAGGTCGCGGCCGGCAGCCGAATCGTACGGCAGGCCGAAGGCCATCAGCAGCGCGCCCAGGTTGGCGTAGCCGAGGCCCAGCGGGCGGTAGTCGTGGGAGTTGCGAGCGATGGACTCCGTTGGGTAGCCGGAGTTGTCCACCAGAATATCCATGGCAGTGATCACCACCGAGATCGAGTGCCGGTAGGCGGGAATGTCAAAGCTGCCCGCCGGGGTGACGTACTTCATCAGGTTGAAGCTGGCCAGGTTGCAGGCCGAGTTGTCAAGAAACATGTATTCCGAGCACGGATTCGAGGCGTTGATGCGCGCCGTGTTCTTGCTCGTGTGCCAGCGGTTGATGGTGGTGTCGAACTGCATGCCGGGGTCGCCGCAGAGCCAGGTGGCCTCGGCGATCTTGCGCATGATCTCCCGCGCCTTGTAAGTCGCTACCGGCTCGTGGCCCTTCACCGTATAGGTGTTGAATTCGCCGTCGCTCTCATAGGCGTGCATGAACTCGTCGCTCACCCGCACGGAGTTGTTGGCGTTTTGGAAGAAGATGGACGAGTAGGCCTCCGAATCCGGGCCCGATCCATCGTAGCCTGCCCTGATCAGCGTGAAGGCCTTGGCCTCTTCCCTGGCCTTGCACTCGATGAAGTCCACGATGTCCGGGTGGCCCACGTTCAAAATCGCCATCTTGGCCGCGCGGCGCGTCTTGCCGCCGGACTTGATGACCCCGGCAAAGGCGTCCAGCCCGCGCATAAAGCTGAGAGGACCGCTGGCGGTGCCGCCTCCCGACACAGATTCCTTGCTGGAACGCAATGAACTGAAGTTGGTGCCCGTGCCCGAACCGAATTTGAAGAGCATGGCTTCCGTCCTGGCCAGATCCATGATGCCGCTCATCGAATCCTCAACGGAGTTGATGAAGCAGGCCGAGCACTGCGGATTGCGGTAGCCGGTGGCGGAGTAGCGCACGCCGCCGGTCGCCGGATCCCAGTGCCAGTTCTGCCCCTCCGCATCCGGTTCCAGCCGGTCGCAGCCCACGTTGAACCAGACCGGCGAATTGAAGGCCGCCTTCTGCGTCAGCAGCATGTGCGCCAGCTCGTCGTGGAAGATCTCCGCATCCTCGGGGGTGGCAAAGTAGCTGCCGGCCAGGCCCCAGTCGCGGATGGTCTCCGCCACCCGCTCCACCAGTTGCCGCACCCCGGTCTCCCGCTCCGGCGTGCCCAACTGGCCGTGCAGGTACTTCGAGGCCACAATATTGGTGGCCGTCATTGACCAGTCCACCGGCACTTCCACGTCCCTCTGCTCAAAGATCGTGTTGCCCTTGGTATCGGTAATGGACGCAGTGCGCCGTTCCCACTGGAGCTCGTCGTAAGGGGAGACGCCCTCTGTGGAAAAGCGGCGCGTAAAGGTCAGCCCCCGCTGGGTGCAGGGAGTCTGGAGGGTGGGGGTGGAAGTCTGAAGCTGGACCTCGTTCATGAAATCTCCTTAATCGCCAATTTGACCGGCAAAAGCCTATGAAAGCCTTGGCCCAACCGGCGCAACTCAGCCTGGAAGGGGGCAATGTAAATCTCTGACAAAGAACGGGAATCGGGGATTTGGAATTACCGCGAGTTCTCTTCTCTCAGCGACTTCCCGGCGGCTCTTCGCGCCGGGCTTCGTTACAATCTGTTTACAGCCGCAGATGAAAAAGTACCGCTCTCTGTGGTGCCTGTCAACAAAAAACCACAATATCTTGTGTTTTCTAGCCATTCCCCGCATCTCGTTTCTAAACACCCGCATTTGCCTGTGGAAACCTCAAAAGCCCCAAGCGCTGCGCGGGCTTGCCGCTCCAACTTTGCCCCAGATTCAGTGCAACCTGACTCTTGCCGGTCCCTTGCCGTCCCATACAATAAGCCTAGTCCTCGCGCGGACCGCCCACAAGGCGCAGAAACGGTGCAGTTTGCCGTTCCGGCTGTGCGAGTTGTGGAGATTCGGGCCTGTGCCTACGGAAACCTCGTTGACCCAGGGAACCGCGCGGGTGGCTGATGCCTGGGTCAGCTTCTGGCCTCCAGCTCTTGGCTTCAAGTCCCTTTTGCTCCCGGCTACTGGCCGTTACCAAGAGCGCCGGCAGGATTCAGTTCCCTGCCGCGCCCGCTGCTGCCGGGGCCAGCACCAGTTGTTGCTGGTCGCTGGCCGCGATCTTCTGGTAGTAGTCGCGCAGCGCCGGGTACTCCTTGGGATCGAGAAACACGAAGAAGCGGGCGAAAGTGTGCCGGATATCGATGGTTCCGGGACCAGGCGCCGTCTTGACCACCAGGGTAGCGTGGTCAGGCCATGGCAGTTGAGCCGGCTGCGGGGCGCTTTCGACGGTGAATCCGGCCGGCAGGTGGTAGACCGCGTCGTCGATCACCTGCTCGGCGTAGTGCAGATCAACAGCGGCTTCCCGCTTCTCCTCGCTCACGAACTGCGCGTGGGCGCCCGTTGAAAAGAAGAATGCGGGAACCAACAGACGCTTGCCGGTAGAATTGCCCAACTGGCCCGCGACCTTGACCGCCGCTGAAAGGTACCCGGCCGAAGTATCCAACCCCTGGAATCCAGCCACTTCCCCCGAGACCCCTGGCGGCAAAAGTCCGCGCAGGGATTCGTTGAACTGCTTCTTCACCTCCTCCAGGTCGGTGGTGAGGTTGAGTTGGCGCCAGTGCAGCGCCGCGGGGCCGTTCATCAGAATCTTGACGGTCCCGGCGACCCCGCCTTGCGCGTCGAGGGTCAGATCGGCGGCGCGGGCGGTAATGGCGTCCTTGGTGGCGTTGGGCGGCGTGTAGACCGGTCCCTTGGCGTTCTCCTCAAGCCCGCCCGCCAGCAGATGCGTCCACTGCAACTGGCCGAAGGGGCAGAGCTTCTCGCCGGGATCGAGATAGATGTCCTTGCCGTCGATGTGCAGCACCACCAGCAGCGAGTCGAGCTGTTGGAGAGAAAGAAAACCGGGGTCGAAGATGCGCCTGTTGCGATCGACCACCTGAAGGCCATCAGCCTGAAGGCCGGCGGCCCTGGCCAGCGCCAGATAGAGCGCCGCAATGTCGTTGCCCGAGCCGCTCTTCTCGCTCCACACGTCCTCCGCCTTCTTCAGTGCCTTCTTCAGATGCAGTTGCTGGCGCTCAGCCTCGGATTTGGCGCGCGTGAAGTCCGTGTTGTCCAGCGCCTGCACGGCATCGTAGAGCTTGCGGGCCTTGGCCTCAGCGGTGTCGGCACCCGCAGTGATTTGGCTGGCCGCGTCCTTGATGACTCGCGTCTGGTCGGCAAACTGGTCCAACTCCTTCGACCAGCGCTTGATCTCGTTATCCCAGTACACCTCGGCGGAGAGGTAGGGCGTGTAATAAAACCGCACCCGATATAAGAGGCTCTTCTCCGGCGGAGCGTTTGCCTCGTTTTGGAATGCGGGCACGTCCTGGATGTCCAGGGTGTAGTCGCCCTTGGGACTCCGGGTCGTTTGGAATCCGGCGGGCAGGCGCTGTGTGAGGATCAAGTAGTTGGCCAGTTCTCCACCGATGTAGTGGGAGACCTGATTCCCAAGGACGTCCGACTCGATATCCGTGAGGGGATTGTAGTAGAAGTGCGCTTTGTGGATGTAGATCGGCTGCTGCACCTCCCATTCTGGAATCGAGCTGGCCAGCGCGGAAGAATAATACTCCTCCTCCCCTTCTCCTCCTATGACGCCGGAAACCCTTCCGCCGGTCAAGGGTATGCTCCACTTGTACTCCAGAATGCTGCCTACCTCGACGCTGGGCAGATTGAAGACCGCGGCCTTTACATGGTTCTTGGTGGTCTTGAAGACCAGCAGATCCTCGGCCTTGCCCACCAGGGGAATGACCGTGCCGTCGGGATGGATGGTGCGGCCCTCGATGATGGGCGTAGCCGTGTAACCGGGAATATAGGGAACCTCGACCGTGGCCCACTCCTTGCCCAGTTCGGTAAGCACCTTGATGCGCGCGTAGCTGCTCACATAGTGGTTGCGGTTGTCGGTCGTCTCCTCGCGATACAAAAAGACCGCCGGAGCGCCGGGAGCCTTGGGGTCCGAGGTCATCTGCAGCTCTTCCTTCGTCGGCTCATGAAACCTCTGAGCGGCGCCCGGCGCCGAAAGCGCCAGCGCCGCCATTGACAACGCGATTCCTGCGCAAACATGAACACGCATGATTTTCATCCTCGCGATGCGCGGATTTCCGCGCATATCCCGGTAAAGATTGAGCAACAAAAGCCTTTTGATTGTGCCAGCCATCATAACACCAAACCGGCCTTGTCTCGCCTGCCCAAAAACAATGCGGCCCCACACTCATCGCGTGAGGCCGCCTGGGTTCCGGTTGTCCGCCAGTCAGGGGATGCGGGTTGTAAATCAGGCCATCCCCGCCCGCCGCGGCGGGGGATGGCCAGGCTATGGGCGTTACAGGAACAAAGGCGCCATCACGAAGGTGACCGTGCACAGCAGCTTGATCAGCACGTGGATCGACGGGCCGGCCGTGTCCTTGAAGGGATCGCCGACCGTGTCGCCCACCACCGCCGCCTTGTGCGGGTCGGAGCCCTTGCCGCCGTATTTGCCGGTCTCGATGAGCTTTTTGGCGTTATCCCATGCGCCGCCGCCGTTGTTCATGAAGATGGCGAAAAGGATGCCGCTGATGGTGCCCACCATCAGCAGGCCGGCCACGGACTCGGCAGCCAGGGTGGGGTCAAGCGCCGTGTTGAAGAATTTGAAGATGAACCCGACCGCAATCGGTACGCCCACGGCCAGCAGGCCGGGAGCGACCATCTGCTTCAAGGCGGCCTTGGCCACCATGTCCACGCAGCGTGCATAGTTGGGCTTTGAGGTTCCGAGCATGATGCCCGGGTCTTCCTTGAACTGGCGCCTCACTTCTTCGATCACCGCATAGGCGCTCCTACCCACCGCCTGGATGGCCAGTGAGCTGAAAAGGATCACCAGAGCCGCGCCAATCAGCGAGGCCACGAAAACCGGGGGCTTGGCAAGATTGACAGAATCGAACACGAAGGCCAGGTTGCCGGTCTTGTGACGAACCAGTTCCGCAACCTCATCGAGATAAGCGGAGAACAGCAGGAAGGCCGCCAGCGCCGCGGAGCCGATGGCATAGCCCTTGGTGAGGGCCTTGGTGGTGTTGCCCACCGCGTCTAGTCTGTCAGTCCGCCTGCGGACTTCTTCCGGCTGATGCGACATTTCGGCGATGCCGCCGGCGTTGTCGGTGATCGGTCCGAAGGTGTCCATGGCCAGGATGTAAGCGCATGTCGCCAGCATGCCCATGGTGGCGATGGCGGTGCCGAAGAACCCGGCGCCCGGAGTCCCAGGCATCGCCTGCATTCCGCAAAAATAGCTGCCCAGGATGGCAGCCGAGATGACGATCACCGGCATCGCCGTCGATTCCATGCCCACGGCCAGGCCGGCGATGATATTGGTGGCCGGGCCGGTGAGCGATGCCTTGGCGATGGACTGCACAGGGCGATAGCGGTCCTCGGTGTAGTACTGTGTGATCCAGACGAAAAGGAACGACATTAACATGCCGATGAGGCCGGCATAGAAGAACCACATTGGACTGGACCCCGGGATGCCACCGAGCAGGAACTTGACAGCAATGTAGAAACCGCCAGCAGCCAGGATCGTGGTGATCAGGTAGCCGCGATTCAGCGCCGCCATCGGGTCCTCGCTCTCGTTCTTCAGCCTGACGCTCAAGATACCGATGATCGAGGCGATCAGGCCGAAGGCGCGGGCCACGAACGGAAAGAAGATGGCCAGCAGGGCCGCTTCCGGAGCGGTGTTTTTGAGAGTGCTGAAAAGCGCCACGGCCAGAATCATGGCGCCGATGTTTTCCGCCGCCGTCGACTCGAACAGGTCGGCTCCACGGCCGGCGCAGTCGCCCACGTTGTCGCCCACCAGATCCGCGATCACGGCCGGGTTCCTCGGGTCGTCCTCGGGAATGCCCGCCTCCACCTTGCCTACCAGGTCCGCGCCCACGTCTGCGGCCTTGGTGTAGATGCCGCCGCCGAGCTGGGCAAACAGGGCCACAAAGCTGGCGCCGAAGCCGAAGCCGACGATTTCATAGGGAACCTGGCTGGGATTCGCCATGCCGCCGAAAAGCAGGAAGATCCCTCCCACGCCGAGCAGCGAGAGAGCAACCACCGAGAGGCCGGTGACCGCGCCGCCGCGCAGCGCCATCTTCATCGCGCCGTTGAGGCTGGTGCGCGCCGCCGAAGCTGCCCGCAGGTTGGCGCGGATGGAGACGTACATCCCAGAGAATCCCGCCAAGCCCGAACAAACCGCGCCCGCAAAAAAGCTGATGACGGTCTTCAGGGCCAGAGGCTGCCCCTTGCCAAGAAAGAGGTAGAGGGCGTAGATCAGAATCGCCAAGACGATGGATAGCGCGTAGATCGTCTTATACTGGCGCTTGAGAAACGCCTCGGCGCCTTCCTTGATGGCAGCGGAAATCTGCTGCATCGCTGGCGTTCCCGTGTCCGAGCCGATGACCTGGCGCGCAAATAGAAAGGCCACAAAGAGCGAAAGCACGCTCACGCCCAGAAAAAAGTACACCCAATACAGTACAGTCACATGTCCTCCCAGACTTAGGTTTGAATCCGTATCGCGAACGGCCGCAGAAAACTTGGACCTCGCAGAACAGCGCAGAAAAGTCAATCGAAGCCTATCATCCGCATTGGCCACTGTCGAGTGATTGCAGTCACAGGGTTCCGGAACCGGCTTTCAGAACCGGAAAGTACCGATTTGGGCTGGACCGCGCAGTACCCTGACGAGGCAGTTGCTCGCGCTTCGGCCGCGCGGCCAGCCCCAAACGGCCCACTGCCGCTTCCCCTTTTCAAGAGAGTGCCGCCAGAATCCTTCGCCGCCTTACTCCACCGGAATCTCGATCTTGTCGCCGGGGAGCGGGACCTGGAGCTTTGGCCCGCCTGAGTCGCGCACCTGGCCGCCGGGTAGCGGGTGCAACTTGAAGAGAACCAGAAGGTTGCGGTCCGGGTCGTCGAAGGCCCGAAAGCTGGCTGCCTATTCCACTGAGAAGTGGTTATGCAGGTCCTCGAGCGTGCCGGGATCCATGTCGTTCCAGGTGGCGTACCAGCCGGGCTGGTAGAAAGCGAGCTTGGAAGGCAGGTCTGGAAATAATCTGCTGGGGGTTCCGAAATCGTCGCACAGGGTGGGCAAGTGGGTAACCAGCGTGATCTGGTCGCCGCTGACCGAAACCAATAGCCGTTTGCCGTTGGGGTGGGCATCGATATATTGGGTCAGCCGCTGGGCCGCATTCACAAATGTGTACTCCGGATGGTCAGCGTAGTTCAGGGTCCAGGCGCCATTGACGCTCATCGCCAGCACGGCCAGTCCGATGACGCCCCAACCCAGTAAGTGTGCCGGGCCACGGAGCATCCGGTTCTCGCCAGCCGGGGCCGTTCGGCCCAGCAACGCCTCAGCCCCCTGCGCCACCACAAAGAAGCAGAAAAAGGCCACCACGGCAAAGTAGCGCGGCTGCGGATGGTTCTGGTAGGTCATGAAGAGAATGTAGCCCGCGACGGCCCACACGGACGCGCCAAAGACCGGGTCCAGCAGTAGGCCGCGGCCCCAGGCGTTATGCCGGGACAGCACCGTGCCTGCCACCGCCGCGCCCACCACCACCAGGCCGGCCAATGGAATAAGGATGTGGTCTACCCACAGTCCGCCGTGGAACGACCACCATAAGCTGACCAGAGGCCAGTAAAACTCTGGCGGTTTGATGTACTTGTTCACAAAGAAGAGGTACTTGTAGTCAGGAAGCAGGCCAAAGGCGACGATCAGCGCCATCCACAAGCCGAAGCTAACGGCAAAGGCGCCCGCCGCGGCCAGGGTGCAGCGCAGGGCCAGTCTCCGGTTCTGCCAGAGCGGCAGCAGCATAGCCCACCCCAGCGCCAGAAGGAGAAAAACGGCGGTGGTCTTGGTGAGCATCATCAGGGTAAAAAGCAGGCCGATCCAGGCCGAGGCCCACACCGGGCGGCGCAACCGGGGCAGCCGGACAGCCAGGTTCAAGGCTCCCAGCATCAACGCGATCAGCATGGGCTCCAGAATCGCCAACCGGCTGAAGCAGTAGAGGAAGGGACTGGTGACCAGCAGCGTGACGGCCAGCAGCGCCATCCACCGCGGCCCTCTCGCCCTCAGCAGCAGGTAGCTCAACAGCAGATTGGCAAAGAAGAACGCGATGGCCAGCCCGCGCACGGCCTGAACCGTGACCCCGGTAAAGAAGAACAGCACCCACTCCAGAAACGGCCACACCGGAACCGCCGGCGCGGGATTGAAGTCGCCCTGCAGATACCAGTTGCCGAACAGGTGCGCGCGAATGGCCGCATTCCCATACCATCCCTCATCGGTGTACTTGGCCCAGTCGCAGAACCACGGCGTGTTGTTAGGAAAATCGGCGCTCAGGTGCAGCCCGTGCAGAACCGCGAAGCCGCCGATAAGGACCAGCCAAATCGCGTAAAACCAGCGTTTGGACGAATTCGTCAATGACCGTTTCTCCGCAATGAAGACCCTGGATGAGACGGTCCCACGCACATTCCCCAAAATCGGAAGACTTTGCGGAGCCGAAACGAAGAACGTCTCGAAGGGAATGCATCGAGTATACCGTGCCGGAATCGCGTTTCCGCGCCAGGATACACAAGCGCCCCGGTTCCATCTGGGCCATGGAATACGCGCTCGACAAGAAATAACGCACGGCAAAATACCAGCTTGCCTAAGGCAAGACTCACTCGTACGCCAGCGCGTCGATAGGGTCCTTCCGTGCGGCCATCCAGGCCGGATAGAGGGAGCCCAGCAGCGAACCGGCAAACGCAATCGCCGCTCCCTTGACCATCCAGGCCGCGGTCAGCTCGAAGCTGAAGCCGGGATACCTCACATCGAGCAGTGCTCTCACGCCCAAAGTGGCCGCCATGCCCACCAGCACGCCGGCAATGGCCAGCACCGCACACTCGCGCAGCAGCACGCCGACGATGGTCGGCTTGGAGGCGCCCATCGACTTGAGAATTCCGATCTCTCGCGTCCGCTCCAGCACCGCCGTGTACATGGTCTGAAAGATCACCAGAAAGCCCACCACGACAGCAATCGTAATCACCACGTCCAACGCCTTGTCGAAGCCGGGAAACTTCGACGGCGTATAAAGCGAGATCAGGTCGTCCATGGTTTGCACGTTGTAGCCTTCGAGGCCCCGGGTGGCGGCGATCTCCTTCCGGATCGCATCCTCATTGGCAGCGTTGTCGCTCTTTAAATAAATCACCGAGGCCCTGCCGTCGTACCCGGTCAGCTCGCCCAGCGTTTCGATGGGCACCAGCTTGCGCCCGCCCTTGCCGCTCTCCACGATGCCGCAGATGCGGAAGGGGTGGTTGAGAATGGTGAGTGTGCCGCCCACAGAGTAGCCGTTGCCGGTGCGCGCAAAAACATCGTCGATAATTACGTCGTAAGGCCTCTGGAACGGTCCGCCGGCGACCCAGATAAAGGGCTTCAGCGCGTTGTAGCTTGAGTAGTCAATGCCATAGAGAACCTCGACGTTACCGGTCATCGAGAAGTTGGTAATCACCGGGGCGGCCGCGGCCACGTGGGGCATGCGGCGGAAGACCTCGGCGATCCGGGCGGGCATCGGCGCGCCGCCTACGCTGGTCATAAAACTGGCATTGGAGGGACGGATAACCAGATCAGCGCCAATGCCGTTGGTGCGCTGCTTCTGGTCGTTCAGCATGCCCATGAAGATGGCAACAATGGACAGAATCATGACGACTTCGATGGCCACGGCCAGCACGCTGATGATCGAGCGCAGGGGGCGGTGCAGTAGATTGGCAAAGATGAGCTTATTCATTCTTGAGCATGGCTCCGAAGGGCAAAATGCCGCCGAAAACCCTCGTCTTCAGGGTATCAGCTGGGGCAGGAAGCGTCTTTGGCCGCCGAAAGCCTCCAGCGTGGATGATGCATAGCCGATCTATACTTCCCAATCTGTTTCGACGGCCCCAGACTGATGAAAATCAAGGAAAAATCGATAAACCGCTTTGACGGGAACCGAAACCCGGTTTATTGTGAAAGTGGTAAACTTTAAGGTACGTTACCAGTTTCCGGGTCGCTGATGGGAAACTTTGGAGAAGACCTGCGCATGGAGCGGTTGTCCCGCGGCATTGCGCTGGAAGAGATCACCGCGGTCACCAAAATCAGCCAGCGCCATCTGCTTGCGCTGGAGCAGGATCATTATCGCCTCCTTCCCGGTGGCATTCTGAACAAAGGCATCGTCCGCGGTTACGCGGGAGTTGTGGGCCTGGACCAGCAGGACTGGACCGAGCGTTTTCTCAAGGCCTATAACGCCTCCGGCCAGGGGATGGACGACGACCCCGGTTGGACGGCCTTCGCGTCCAACGTGGGCAAGGCGCGCATCCTCCGCCACGACGCTGCCGAGGCCCGTCTGCGCTGGCTCGGCGCCATCCTGCTGCTGCTGGTCGTAGCCGCGGCAGCCTTCCTCACAGTCCGCTACTTCGGCCTCCGTGCCGGGTGGTGGTTCAATCGCTGATCCCGGCCCAGCCACAGGTCCCGGCTCCGGCGCCGCCCCCGCCATGGCGTAGAGCGACGGTTCAACCCATTCAAAGCGCCCTTGAACGCGAATTACTCCCCGTTCACTCAAGAGTCTTTGCCCCGGCCACCCGCCGCGATTACCATAGATGGATACACCCCAGGCCTTTGCCTGCCGGTGCAGGCGTGTCTCACCGATGCGGGCGAGTGGCTGATTGAGGAGAGGAGTCTTTCGCTCTCCATGCCCGCTCATCCAGTGCAACGCAGCCATCGCGGTAGGCCGCCAACCTAAATCCCTTCAATGGGGAGGAGTCCGAAGTTGAGCGACCGTTTTTTGTTTACCTCTGAGTCAGTCACCGAAGGCCATCCGGACAAGATGGCGGACCAGATCTCCGACGCCATTCTGGACGCATGCCTGGAGCAGGACCCCTACAGCCGCGTCGCTGCCGAAACCCTGACGGCCACTGGCCTGGTGGTCATCGCCGGGGAAATCACCACCAAGGCCTACGTCGATTTTCAGACCCTTGTCCGTGGCGTCGTGGCCTCCATCGGCTACGACAACGCTGCGTATGGCTTCGACTCCAACACCTGCGCTGTCATCTCCAGCATCAACAAGCAGTCCGGCGACATCGCCCAGGGCGTTGACACCGGCGGCGCCGGCGACCAGGGCATGATGTTCGGCTACGCCTCCAACGAAACCCCCGAACTGATGCCGGCCCCCATCTCGCTGGCCCACAAGCTCTGCCGCCAGTTGACCGCGGTGCGCAAGAGCGGCAAGCTGCCCTATCTGCGCCCCGACGGCAAGAGCCAGGTCACGGTCGAGTACGACGAGAACGGCAAGCCGGCGCGCATCGACGCCGTGGTCATCAGCAGCCAGCACTCCGAGAGCGTCACCAATGAGGAGTTGCACGCCGACATCCTCAAGTACGTGATCCAGGCTGTGTTGCCGCCCGAGTGGCTGGACGAGCACACCAAGTACCACATCAACCCGACCGGCCGCTTCGTCATTGGCGGACCCATGGGCGACACCGGCCTCACCGGCCGCAAGATCATCGTGGACAGCTACGGCGGCATGGGCCGTCACGGCGGCGGCGCTTTTTCGGGTAAAGACCCGACCAAGGTGGACCGCTCGGCGGCCTACATGGCGCGCTACATCGCCAAGAACATCGTGGCCGCGGGACTGGCCGACCGCGCTGAAGTGGCGCTTGCCTACGCCATCGGCGTGGCTGAGCCGGTCAGCGTGCGCATCGACACCTTCGGCACCGGCAAGATCGGCGAAGCCAGGCTGACCGAGTTGGTGAGGAAAAACTTCTCGCTCACGCCCAAGGGCATCATCGAAAGCCTGAACCTGCGCCGGCCCATCTACCAGAAGACCGCCGCCTACGGCCACTTTGGCCGCACCGAGCCGGAGTTCAGTTGGGAGGCCACCGACAAGGCCGCCACCCTGGCCGAGCAGGCCGGATTGAAAGCCGCAGCCAAGTAGCCCCACCGCAGCGCGCTCGCACCACCATGGGATCCTTCGCCAGGAGGGTCCCATTTTGCAGGTGTGCAGTTTCCGGTTGGCCGGTCATCCGCAATTAGCTTCACTTCCCATTTCCCTTGGCCGAGGCGTTAAGAAAATAAATCGTGAAGTAGCTCGTAACGTCAGGTTGATTTGATTTACCTGTCAGCCGGGCAGAGTTTGTGTGCTCGTTGAATTGCACTCCGTCACATCCAACTCGGTTTAACAATTCAAGCAAAAGACGCAAGCCTTTGCGCGAGTCTACGCGAAGGTCACGCGTTCCCTTTGCATCCATGGAAGAGATGACTTCTTTCGCTTTGAGGTCTCTCGTATCAGCAATGGATGAAATCGAATGATGCGAGAAATCCATGCTCAATAGAACTAACACTTTTTCGTCTTTCAATACACGAAAAAGTACGTCACGAAGTTCATCCAAACGAGAATCCTGAGCATTCACATCAATCAGGATAGGTACAACCTTACTGCGGGGAAAATAGTACTTCAGAAAAGGAATGAGTATGCCCACGGAATGTTCGCCAGAAAAGGCTTCAGGATCTTCGGGCAACCGAATAGCTGTACTTATCCTCTGGACCAAATGCGCATCTGCCGGAAGAATGCCGAAAGGTGTCTTCCACGGCAGTGAGGATAGGCTTATGTTGGCCAGACCTTGATGAAAGTGGTTAGGCCCTAGCAGAATAATTGTCTCGGGCGAAGATTGGTTACGCAATCCCTCAAAAAAGCGAACCATCAACCCGTTCGCAAGGAAATGATGAGTCACAATCCCTCCGCGAATGTTTTGACCTGCAGGCACTGTTGGGAAGGATTGTCCCGCACACTTCTGGATGGCATCGATGTAGGGTCGCGGATTGTCGCTCCAGTTAGAGTAGTGGAGTTCTCGCGCCCATCCAAATGGCGAGGCCTGCAGCAAGCCGAATACAAAGATTAAGAGGACCTGGCGCATCATTTTGCAACACCGGGGTTCTTCATAAACTGTGCATACCAGCCTGGATGTTCTATGTTGTTCTGCTTTTTACCCGAAGAATCCTTTGTGTAGATGATCTTCTTCCATTCAGAATCAGCCCAACGTTTCTGCGACGGAAATTCATACCACGAATAGACATATCCGACAGTCAGACGCGTCCCCCCATAGGCATCCTTCACCACGACGATGATCCGCTGAGGCGTACCCGTCGCGACTTCCAGAACCCTGCCCTGAACAGAGTCCGTCGCAACATCGGCAATCAATGCCATCTGCAGCTCGGAAGGATCCTTTATCTCGTCAAACCCACGAGGTAAAAGCAAGGGCCTATCAAACGCTGCTTCAAGATTCTGAATCCATTTGTAATCATCCGCCGTAATCAATTCTCCTGAGACTTCTTTTTGCGCAATGGCTTCCGCCCGGCGAGCCAAATTGCGAAACGTAGTAAATTTATCAAGATACTCGTCGGTGATGAAACCTGAGACTTTCAATCGCCCCAACATCTGGTCGATGGACTGCCCCAAACGTTGGAAGAAGATCGGATTCGGCTCGATATATCCTTTGGGCGCCGGTAGGTTGTACGGTGGAATTTCAAATTCATCGCCTTCACCCATCTCGGCGGCTGATTGCTCCGCATAGAGTATAGTGTCGTGCTTCAATTCCGTCCAACTGCCCGCGCCGGCATTCAGGTTCTTGTATTGCCATGGTTGCCCCAGCGCAAACAATTGTTTGCTGGCGGTTGGCAGGAACAATGAATTCAAGGTGCCTAGCCATTCGTCATATAAGGTTATCTGACTGGTGAGGTGTTTTTGCGTAACGCCCTCAAGCTTACTGGCCTGAGAATCATAATTGTCCCATTTATTTCGCTGTTGGACTTGCTGCTGTTCTTCGATAGCGGCCTTTGACCCCAAAAGCATCATCACGTCGAGGGTGGAGGGAAGGTTTCGTGGATTCTGATCACTGCCCACATTTGGAGAGGTCATCTGGTTGAGAAGAAAGGCATCCAGGGTGAATCGCTGGCCCAAGAACTTGAAGCCGCGAACCATCTTCAACCTGTCTTGCTGATTGAGCCCTAGTCCTGTTTGCACCGAAACGATTTGAGGTGGCGGAAGGTCGCTTTCAACCGCGCGGCTGAACGCATCAAGTTTGTCGTCGAGCTTGACCGCAACCTGGTTCGCATTCGGTGTCTCTGTGCCATAAACCTTCTTATTTACAGAACGATACCCGGCAAGCGTGTATTTATCTTGAGCGCCGACGACGTAGCCGAGCGATTGATCGAGGGATTCAAACGTATGCGTCTCCTGGGCCTTCTCCAAGAGACCTGGAATAAGAATCGCTGCCAGCGTCATCTTCCGGTCTGAAAGGGGGAAATTCTTGCGTCCAAACCACATCATTCCACGAAAATATCGTTGAAGTGTTTCATTCTTTTCGTAATGCCCCCGAACTTTGTATTGCGTAAAGTCTTCGTCGCCAAATTTGCTGGATAAATAATCCGGGAGATTACCTCCTGCATCTTGAATTCGAGAAACAAACACCCCGGCATCCTTGCGCACCATTTCCGAAATCGTGAAGTCCGAATTAAAGAGTTTTGCGGCAACGGAAAAGTAAAGCAAGTCATACAAGAGCGCCTCGCGAATGGAGGCGGGTGTGGTGGGAGGAAGAGTCCTGACTTCGTTTTCGGTGGTCTTGGCAAGTTTGGCAGCGAGTTTCTTGACGAACGGCGAAATTCTATTCTCTTCCACATCCTGTAGCATTCGGTCTAAGATCAGGTGATAGGAGTGTAGAAACAAATCGGATGTGATGAAATATTGGCGACCGGCACTTCTGACTTGATAAGAGTCAACCATGTCATCCACTGAAATGTCTTCCAAAGGTGGCACGTTCTCAACATAAAAGCCATTTTGGGACAGTTTATGGCGATCTGCCTCTACGAGCGATATATTCGAGTCCCTGATTTGCCGGGGGACTTCCTGAGCATCAATGACGGACTGATTGGTTGTGGCTGGCGTAAGCGCCTGAAGATCCTTTGCCTGAATAAAGCCGTAGCGCGGTGTTTCTTCGACATTGAATCGGGCTTTGATCCATTGTTCGTTTCGGAAATTCAGTTGTCCAATAGTCTCAACAACTTCACCTTGCAAGATGCTCAGTACCGCAGGACTCTCTGGATCAGGTACTACACGAATGGCCGTGTTATCGTTGCGTGCCATATACCGTGGGGTCTCTACGGGGGATAATGCGGGTTCAAGCCAAAGCTTTTTGGCGTCGATGTAGCCGCTCACATCATTCTTGCCGATTATTGCGTGGACCGCGATCACGTCCGGGTGTGCTGGATCGTATGTTCCGTGAACGACTTCACCGTAAAAGAAATAGTTGGGCGTTAAGCTGTCTCGTTCCTGCAATTCCCGGTAGGTCAGATCCTCTTCTGACAGTCTTTTCTCAGGCGCCTCGCGGAGGAACGCGACCTGATATGTGACGATATAACTCCGCACGAGGCCCGCGGATTCCGCTGTGCCGCCAGCAGTCAACGTTCCAATGAAGTTCGTCGTAGTATATGCGATGTCTTGATTTTGGTTGTTCTGCCCCGCATACGGTGATGCAGGAGCAGTGCCTGCGGAGGAAGAACCGCCTGAGCTGGTGGTGGATGTAAGTGCCAGCCTTTTCTTTGAGACGAGGTAGCCGCCAGCGGCGGCCAACACAAGGGCAACTGCAGCGAACACAATAACGTAATGGACTCGTTTCATGAAGCACCTCTGACGTTAAGCAAAATGGTGATTTCATCATATTCTAAGAAAGCCCGATTTGAATTCATGGTAAAGGAACTTTATTTTCTCCTAGCGCATTCACTTTCGGAAGAGTCTTAAATCAGCGGATAGTCGGGTTCAATCCTTTGCGTCAAATGCCTGTATACTCACATTGGAGCAGATTCGAAGCCCCCTCATGCTTCGCCCGGCGCACAACTCTGCCCCAACCCGTTTTGCAGATAATTTCGATCCGGCAGCGCAGAATGATCGCATGTCCAACCTCCGCCAGATCGATCTCCGCCGCCGTGGGCTTTTCCTAACCCCTGATCTCTGACCCCTGACCCTTGTTTTTCAGGTACCCCCCACCCCTCCCCCTGTTTCGCTCCAACCCAATGAAACCAAACATGTTATCTATAAAACGATCCATTTCACCCATCGAAACAAAGGACTTACGTCATACGAAAGCTCGGCAAACCGGCTCCGCAACGGCGCTCTGTCTCCGCATTTCCCGCCGGTCACCTCGACAAACGAGACCTATTCGGCGTCGGCCCGCAACCGCCCCGCAAATGCCTTAGAATGTTCCCTGGCGCGCTGCGCGTCCATTCTGTCAAGGAGCTATCGATGCGTTTTCCCGCACTTGCAGTTTTTGTACTTGCCTTGGCCGCCGTGGCCGCCGCGCAATCCACAACCCCCTGGGACTACGAAGGCAAGCGAGGCTCGCTGAACTGGGGCAAGCTGGACCCGGCTTACAGGGCCTGCTCGAAGGGCCACGAGCAGTCGCCCATCGACATTCGCGGCGCCCGCCTGAACAAAGCGCTCCAACCCATCGAATTCCACTACATCGCCGGCCCCGTCACGCTGGAGAACAACGGCCACACCATCGTGGTTCACGTGGACCACGGCAGCTACATCGTGGCCGGCGGCGTGCGCTATGAACTGGTCGAGTTCGACTTCCACCACCCCAGCGAGGAGACGGTGAAGGGCAAGCTGAGCGACATGGATGTGCAACTGTTGCACAAGAGCGCCGACGGCAGGCTGGCCGTGTTGGCCGTGCGCTTGCTCGAGGACCCGGGCAGCCCCAACGCCACGCTGGCCGCGCTGTGGCCGCACCTGCCCAAGACCGCCGGCACGACCGAAAAGGTTGCCGATATGATCAGCCCTGGCGGCCTGCTGCCCGCCGGCCGCAGCTACTGGACCTACATGGGCTCACTGACCACCCCGCCCTGCATCGAGGGCGTGCGCTGGTTCGTCTTCGAGCAGGAACTGAGCCTGAGCCGCGACCAGTTGCGCGCTTTCGCCGCCATCTTCAAGGTCAACACGCGCCCCTTGCAGGACCCGCACGGCCGCCGCATCGAGGCTAACGAGTAGGGAGTCAGCGCTTCGCCCGGGTCTCTTTTGGCGCGGCAAAGGTGACCTTGGGCGGGTCGCCCAGGATCACCGCGGCCTCGACCGCTCGTTTGCGGACCCCTCGCAGCATCTGATTCTGCTTGAGCGTGATCGTCCCGTTGGCAATCTCGGCGTCTGCGGTCCAGCGGCCAAAGCGGACCGGCTCAGGAGGCACTCGCGCGCCGCCAGGCGGTGTGGCTTGGGCATCGATCGCCCCATGCCGCCACTCGAAGTGCAACGTGCCCTTGACCGAGGCCGTCAGATCTTTGTCCGTGAAGCCGGACAGCTCAATCTTGCCGTCTGCGTTGAAGACACCGCCCGACCAGCGCAGCCTGAGCAACTGGCCCACGGCTGCGGGACTCAGCTTCTCAAGCCGACCCTCGAGCGAATAAGCCGGCTTGTCTTGACCGGTCACGGGGGTGCGGAGCGTGCCCCCTCCGTGTACGCGGCCGTCCAGCAGTCCGGCATCGAGGCCGGTGATCTCGGCCCCGTTTGCAACGATGCGCAGCGTCGCCGAAGGCTCCCGGAGCGTCACCGGCCCCAGGATGAGCGAATCTGCCTTCACCGTGCCCTCAAGCTCCGGCCACGCCGGCGCGGTCGATGAGTTGGACGTCCTCAGGCGCGCAATCAGAGTGGAAAGCAGCGTGCCGGGCTCATGCGCGCCCAGAATCGCTGCCTGCAAGACGCTCGCGTCCAGCGCCCCGAATTGGACTTGAAAGTGTGGCAGGCAGGGCTGGGGAGCCGCGCAGTTTCCTGGCATATCCAGGCTCGCCGTCCCTTTCACCGGACCGTAGGAGAAAATCACCGGGTCCCACCGGGTTTCGCCATTGTCCAGATGGAGAGTGGCCTGGGCAATCTCCACATGGTTGGCCAAGTAATCGGCCTTCCAGTTGGCATTGTGCAGAGTCACGGTCCCGCTCAAACGATCGGTAACCGCATCTCCGGCCGCCGGTAAGGTCGCCGGTTCACTCGCGGTCCGGGCAGGCGAAATGCTGCTGAAAGGAACCCTCTCGGCGGGCAGCCACGGTCCCTCGGCGATCAGGTCCACGGTCACGGCCTCGCCCGCCAGCGCGTCCAGTGCCGCGGCGTCCTTCAGGCCGGCCACATGCGCCAGTTCCCTGGCTCGCGCAAGGGCAGCCTGGCCGCGCACCGTCACCTGGTACCCGGAAAGCCCCAGCCGGGTGGTCACCGCC
The DNA here is from genome assembly GCA_003170825.1 of Acidobacteriaceae bacterium. Lineage (GTDB taxonomy): Bacteria > Acidobacteriota > Terriglobia > Terriglobales > Acidobacteriaceae > Telmatobacter. Next base: position 58,430 of record PMYL01000054.1, on the reverse strand, counting down.
AGGGGACCGGCCCCGCCTGCCGGGATTGCCGCGGTTGCCGCAAGCGCCGGAAACTGGCCCGCTTCTTGGCCTGGGGAAGCTGCCACGGGCTCCAGCACCAGCCTGGGCGCCTGTATGGGCGTGCTGAGCCCGTCCCCGCTCAGTTGCAAGCCCTGCACGGTAAAGCTGCCAGTAAGCGGTCCCCGCACGGCTACATTAGGTTCGGCCGGACGCGCCTTGCCGGACGGCGCTCTGCCGGCCCCGCTCGTGCCGCGCTTCGCCCTGCGGGCCGGCTTTTCCCCCACGCTGCTTTCGGGAGCTATCTCGGCGTACGTCATCTTGCCGCTGATCGAGCCCCGTGCCTCCAGGCCAGGGCCAAAGCCGCTGCGGACCGTGCGCAGCGCATCCAGCCCCGCAGCCACCGGAATCCGGTCAAGCTCCACTGAAAAGCGGGGCATTCCGCCCGCGCCCGGCAGGTCCCCAGCGAGATGGATGCGGCCGTCGCCGAGGGGAGAGTCGCACACCAGATTTTCGAGGGCGCGGCTGGCGTTGTGGTAAACAAAACCGCATCTGGCGTCAAAATCCAGGGTCTCGGCCGGGGCAAACTCGGCGCGGTGGACTCCCGTGGCCCTCAGCCGGGTCTTGATCTGGGCCGCGTCGGCCGTGCCGTCCAGATGCAGTTCGCCGGTCAGGTCGCCGCGCCAGCCGGGGTCGGAGCCGATGACCAGCCGGGCAAGCTGGCCCAATTGCGCCTCCCGCCACTCCAGGTCCACATGCACCGGCATCTGCCGCAACTCGGGCGCCCGCCGCGCGCTTGCCTCCAGCCGCACCACCCCGGTGTCGGCCAAGTCCAGGTTCACGTCGGTGCGGGCCGGTTGGCCGCGCAGACGGATGCGCCAGTCGCCCGGCTCCTCCTGCCAAACAGATAGATCGGTATCGACCAGCGAAAACGGCAGCTTCTCCGCGCCATTCTTGATGTTGATGCGGGAGTTGGTCGCCTCAAGGTACGGCAAAGGCACGGCGTGCCGCGGCCCAGTGCCGTCTGCCGCCGGCTCGGCCTGCGCGGCTGCCGTACGGAACAGCGGATCCAGATTCCAGCGGCCCGCCCCGGTTCGCACCAGGTTCAGGCTGGCCTCGTCCACGCTGATCCGGCTGATCTCCAGCTGCCCCCTCCACAGCGAGAGCAGCCGGATGGAAGCGGCCACCGTGTTGGCGTGCAGCACCGGCTCGGCGCCGTAGGCAGGGTCTTCTTCGACGGTCAGATCGGTCAGCAGGAAGCCCGGCCTCGGCAACAGGCGCAACTCCACCGAGGAGAGGCGCACCGGCCTGTGCAGCGATGCCGACATCAGATGCGTAATCCGGCTCTTGTAACGGCTCACGCTCACCAGCGGGGGCACGATCAGTACCGCCAGGATGGCCGCCACCACCGCCAGGGCCAGCCCCGCCGCGGCGGGCCGCCTGCGTTTGCGTTGCCGGCCTTGCGCGTCTTCCGTCATGGTCTTATCTATCGTAATCCGCTTCGGTGGACCGGGCTCACCGGATGGGGTGCAGTGTCCGCTTCCAGCGCGTCTCGGTGACGAAGTGGAGCGCGACGTGGCCCATCCAGGCTAGGGTGTTGCCGATTCCAGGCTGCTCCAACCGGTGCTCTGGAGTCTCAAACGACCAGTAGTTGAACAACGGCCGGCCCACGATGTTCTCCCTCGGAACAAAGCCCCAGAAACGAGAATCGGCGCTGTTGTGCCGGTTGTCGCCCATCATGAAGTATTTGCCCGGCGGAACTACCAGATCGCCGTCCACAATGTGATTGGGAAAATCGACTGCCCAGGCCTCGGTGACGAAACTGCCAGGTTCGGGATCTGGAGGCACGGAGGGAAACTCGTCGAGAAAGTCGGAATGGTTCTCTGGCGTGGTCGGCTGAGCGTGCGGCTGATCCTGCGCCACCCCGTTGAGGATGACGATGCCGTTGCGCAGGTGGATATGGTCGCCGGGAATGCCGACCAGCCTCTTCACCAAGGGGAGGTACTCAGGTTTTCCGTCAGGGTCCGGGCTTGGGTCCAGCACGGGCTTGATAAAAACCACGATGTCGCCCCGCTTTGGTTCGCGGTAGTGGACCAGCGGCATCCACTTGGTGGGCGGCGACAGGGTGACGCGGTCCACCAGCAAGTGGTCGCCCACCAACAGCGTTTTCTCCATCGATCCCGACGGAATCACGAAGATCTGGCCAAGAAACGTGAGGATGAATAGACCCACCACCAGCACTGAGCAGATGCTGGCGACAGCCTCATAAGGCGTCTCTTCCACCTTTTCTTGAGCGGCGGCTGGCTCGTCCGGCGGCGTCTGTCTTTTCTTCATCTAAAGAACCTCTGATTGAGTCCTGTTTTGAAAGGGCACGACTTTAGTCGTGCCGATAAAGCTCGCAAAATCAACAGGGCTTTAGCCCTGAGGGAAGGCAATTGTGCTAATTGAGACTTGTTCAGAGCTTCCCTAAAGCCTGTGCCCTTCCGATCAAGCAAACCTGGGGCGAGTTCCAACGCCGCCGCTCTCTAGCGAACCAAGTGCAGCGTACGCTTCCAGCGCGTGTCGCTGAAGAAGTGCAGCGCCACGTGGCCCATCCAGGCCACGGTATGGCCGATTCCGGTCTGCTCGTACTGATCCTCGGGAGTCTTGAACGACCAGTAGTTGAACAGCGGCCGGCCCACAATGTTCTCCCTGGGCACAAAGCCCCAGTAGCGCGAATCGAGGCTGTTGTGCCGGTGATCGCCCATCATGAAGTACTGGCCGGGAGGGACCACCAGGTCTCCATTCTCGATGTGATTGGGAAAGTCAACCGACCAGGCTTCGGTGGCGCCGATATCCGGGCTCGGCGGAACCGACGGGTACTCGTCGAGAAAGTCCACATGATTCTCCAGCGTTGTCGGTTGGGCGTGCGGCTGGTCCTGGGCCACGCCGTTGAGGATGACGATGCCGTTGCGCAAATGAATGTGGTCGCCGGGTACGCCGACCAGCCGCTTCACCAAGGTGAGGTACTGAGGCTTTCCGTCCGCGTCCGGGTCCGCATCCAGGTCCGGCACCGGCTTGATGAAGACCACAATATCGCCGCGCTTCGGCTCGCGGTAGTGGATCAGCGGCATCCACCTGGCGGGCGGAGCCAGCGTGATCCGGTCCACCACCAGGTGGTCGCCCACCAGCAGCGTCTTCTCCATCGATCCCGAGGGAATGACGTAGTTCTGGCCCAGAAAAGTGAGGATGAACAGTCCCACCACCAGCAACGAGCACATGCTGGCTACAAACTCATACGGCGTCTCTTCCACCTTGTCTTCCACGGGTACGGGAACCGGCTGCTCCTGCGGCGGCGTTTTTGTCTTCGTCATCCTGTCGCTCTTTGCGGAAATCCTCTCGCGGCTCTCGGACAGATACCAAATGGAATGGCTCTAATGCACCACGTGGAAGATGCGCTTCCAGCGCGCAAACCCCGTCAGTCTTGCCGAAAGTTCCCTGTCGTGTCCGAGTCTATCATCTGTAGCTTGTAGCGCGGCCTGTTGCACATCGGTGGTGGAGGGGCGGGCAACCGAGAAGTAGATGACCAGCGGCCGGGCCACGATCTGGGAACGCGGCACAAAGCCCCAGAAACGGGAATCCTTGCTGTGATTGCGGTTGTCGCCCAGCACAAAATACTCCCCCTCGGGGACCACCAGTTCGCCGTCGCGGGTGAGGCTCTGCATCTGCTTCCACCACGCCGGATCGACCTCCGGATCGGTATACACCTTGGCGGGAAAGTCGTCGCGGAAGGGATTGCGCGCCGCGGGTTCGAAGGCCGCGTACGGTTCGTCCAGAGTCTGGCCGTTCACCGTCACCCGCCCATCCTCCATGCGCAAACGGTCGCCGGGAACGCCCACCACACGCTTGACCAGAAAAGGAGGCTGGGGATGGTGGAAGACAACAATATCTCCGCGCGCAACTTCGCGATAAGGCATGAACCGCCGGCTCAGGCTGCCGGCCGGCGCATAAACCTGCTTGTTCACCAGCAGAAAATCGCCCACCAGCAGGGTGTGCTCCATGCTTTCCGACGGAATCAGGTACGGCTGTAGCACAAAGGTGTTCAGAAACAGCGCTACCACCACCAGCGAAAGCAGCGTGGCCAATGCCTCCGGCACGGTGGGCAGATGGAGCCGCAGCCGCAAAAACCACCGCTCCGGCGGGCCGGCCACTTGGGCAGGGGTACTCATGGCTCCGCTTGCTCCTTCTCTTCCGCGCCAGCCGCCGAGGCGCCGGCTTTGGCTGCGGCTGCTGTCAAACGGTCCAGAGCGCGCCGCGCCGCATCCTGTTCCGCCTGCTTCTTGGTGCTCCCCATGCCGCGGGCCAATGGCTTTCCCGGCTCTCTTTCGTCCGTCTTGAGCCGAACTTCCACCAGAAAGCGCTTGCGGTGGTCGGGGCCGCTTTCACTCTTGACCTTGTAAACCGGCGTTCCCGCCCGCGCCGCCTGAACGTGTTCCTGAAGCGCCGATTTATAGTTGCCCAGCGCCGCCCCGGAGCGCAACTCCTGGACTAATTGCTCGGCTGCTTCGCCCATCACCCAACGGCGCGCAAAGGCCCTTACCGGCTCCAGGCCGCCGTCAAGGAACAGCGCGGCCATCACTGCCTCCATGGTATTCGAAAGCACGGTGCTCTTGTGCCTGAGGCCGCCCCGGTCCTCGCCCCGGCTCAGGCGCAAGTGGTTGCCCAGCCCGATCGCCGTGGCCACCTCCGCCATGTGCTGCCGGCTCACCAACTGGGCGCGGACGCGGGTCAGTTCCCCCTCCTGCCACTCCGGATGCGCCCCAAACAGCGCTTCCGCCACCACCAGCCCCAGCACCGCGTCGCCCAGAAACTCCAGACGCTCATTGTCGCCTGCGCCCGCGGCCTCTTCCTTCCCGTTCTCAAGCGCCTGCTCGTTGGCCGCCTGCTCGTTCGCCAACGACCGATGCGTCAGCGCGCGCACCAGCAACTCCCGGTTGGCAAAGCCATGCCCGAGTGCGTTTTCCAGTTCGGAAAGAGCAGCTTCCACGTGCGCCTCGATCAAAAAAACTCGCGGGGGCCCAAAAGCTGCCCGCGGCGGATTATTGCGGCTTCTGCGTCCCGGTTTGTCCCGCGGATCCAGCTTCCGGCTTAGCCGGACCGGCGGCGGGCGTCGAGTCCTCCGCATCCTCGTCGCAACTGTGGCCCCTTACGGCATAAGCCGTCTTCACGCCCCGCTCGGCGGCCAGCCGGGTATCCTGCTGCCCGTCGCGCACCGTGAGCGCCGTCTTGTACTCGGCAACGGCCTCGTCGCGCTTGCAGTCCAGGTCCAGCATCCGGCCCAGGTAAATGTGCGACCACGCCAGCAGCCGCGGCTCCTTGCTGGTGGCCAGCGTCTTGTGGAAATCGTTGATCGCATCCTCCGGATGGCCGGTCAGGATCGCCGCCCTGGCCAGAATGAAGTTGGCCCGGGCGCTGTTCGCCACCGATTCCAGCGTATCGGCGCGCACCGTCAGCGCCTGCCGCGCCATGGCGCTGGCCGTGGCCACGTCCCCGGCCGCCAGGCGCGCCTCCGCCAAATCCAGGCCGGCCAATTTGCGCGGCTTGCTCCGCCCCAGCACCTCACCATCCGCCTGTTTGTCGAAGTCGATATTGCGGGCGCGGTGCACCTGCTGGTCCATGTCCATGCTGTAAACGATCTCGCCGATCGTGTCCTTCAGGCTGGCCGGGTCCTTTTCGAACTGGATCAACTGCTCATAAAAGTACTGCGTGAGCACAAATCCCTGGGTCATATCGTGCCGCACCGTGGCCCAGCGGACGGCATCCACCTTCTGCTGGTACACCTGCCGCTCATGCTCATAACGCGGCATGTCCGGCCGCTCCGCGCCCGCCGGAATGGTGTACACCGGAACACCGGTATCCATGGTCCGCGCTTCGATGGCCTTGATCAGGCACTCGATGGCCAGAAGCACCGTGTCGGAGCGGTAGCGGAACTCCATGGGAGCCTCCCGCACCTCCTTGAGAATCGGCTGCATCCGGTCCACGGCGGTGGCTCGCGTCAGCAGCAGCGGCTCGATCACGTAATGCAGATAGGTGTGGCGCACGTCGCCCATGCGAATCTGCCCCGCCGCGGCGGGCGAAACCACCACCACGTAGTCCGTCCCGTAGATGCGGGCATTCACCGTGTGCGGCGAGAGCAGCGGCTCGATCACCACCACAAACCGCCTTCCTTGGTAAGTGGCGGCCGGCAACTTGAGATAGAGATTGGTCTCGACGATCATCTTCGACAGCGGATCGTGCAGCCGGTCGGCCTCTTCGTCGTATGTGCGGTGTGCCGCAAGCCATATCCCGTACAGATCCACCGCGGCCGCAAAGTCCTTGAGCAGCGGCACTATCTCCACCACCTGCGTTGAGTCCGGCGGCATCTCCGACAGTTCCGCTGAGGTCTCAAGCTCCGGCGGCGGCGTCAGATACAGGGCCAGCGATATGTATTGCGAAATGTCCTTCTCCGAACCCGTCATGCGGTGCTGGGCAATGAAGAGGCAGACCTTGTCGCGCTTGTCTCGGGCGTCCTCGCTCCTGGCCAGCGCCTGGTCGATCTCGTCCCGGACCCGCTTGCGCACCGGCGCGCTCTCCTCCAGGCCCTCGTCATACCCGCAGGCGTTCAGCGCCGCGGCCATCAGGAACACCGGCTCCGAGCTGACCAGAGAAATCGTCGGCCCCGCCGGATCCACCAGCGACGGCGCTTTTTCCTGCTGAATCGGTTGCGAAGACGAACTCTGGCCCTTGGATGAATTGTTGGCGGAGCTGCTGTCGGAGGATTGGGCGCGGGCCAGGGCGGGCGTAAGACCTGCCATCAGGCAAAAAAGCGCGGCGGAAAGAGCCGCGGACGATCGAAATCGATACAACGTCATGATGAGACCCTGCCTGCAAGTCTAGTTAGACGCGCTGGCAGGGTCAAACGAGAGGGTTGAAACAGTGGTCAGTGAACAGTGATTAGTTTCGCCCCGGTGGTGCGAGCAGATGAGGCCGCCTGAGAAATCTCTTGACTTGCAGTGGAAGTTGCGGATCATTCGTCTGACCACTGACCACTGACCACTGACCACTGACTTACCCGCGCACTGAAACGCCGGAGAACGAGATCACCGCCAGCCCGCGCACCGGCTGGCCAAAGAAACGCGCCGGCTCAAAGACGCTGGTCAGCAGCAGGTTTTCCACCTGCGAACGGGTCGCCTCGTCGGTGGGGCCACTGACGATGCGATAGTCGTACATCTGGCCCGCGCCGTTGATATAGACCTCCACCACCACCGGGCCGGAAAGGGCGCCGATCTGGTTGTTGCCCGCGCCGCTGGAGAGACGCACCAGACGGGGCGCGGTGGGATTCCCCAGCGGCTCGTCCTTGGTGGCCTGCGCCATCTCCGGCTGGGTAAACATGGTCACCAGCACAATCACCGTGCCCAGCAGCAGCACCGCGCTGGCAAAGCCGGCCGAGGCCTGCAGCAGGAAGGGACCCACCGTATTTCTCCAGGCCAGATTCCAGCCTTCGAAGGGACTTTTCCGGCTGCGCGCCCGCTCCTGGCTCACCGCCACGTGAATCCGCAGCAGCAGATCCTCGGGCTCGGGCGCCGGACCCAGCTCGGCAAGCGACGCCTGCGCATGGCGCAACGATGCCCACTCCTGGGCACACTCCCGGCAATTTTCCAGGTGGGCGGCGATGCGCTGCATCTCCCGTCCCGTCAACTGGTCATCCAGATACTCCGTAAACCTTGCCTGTACTTCATCGCAGCCGTTCATTGCGCCTCCTCTCCCAGAGGTACTTCAAATCCGGACTTCGCCGGTGCGGCAGAATCAGGAATCGTGAGAATCGCCTTCAAGCAGGCGCGCCCGCGCACCAGCCGCGACTTCACCGTGCCCAGATTCACGCCCTCGATCTCCGCCACTTCCTCATAGACAAATCCCTCGATGTCGCGCAGAATCAGCGTGGTCCGGAATGGTTCCGGCACCTGTTTCAACGCCGCCTCCACCCGCGCCCAGTTCTCCGCGTGCACCGCAATCTCATAAGGCCCCTCGGCCGGGTCCACCAGCATCTCTTTCAGCCGCACCGGCGTCCCGCCTTCCCCCTCGGTCATCTCCTGCTCGATGGGGACCTCCTGCTGCTTGTGCCGCATCCACCACCGCCGCTGGTTCGAGGCCTCATGCAGGGCGATCCGGTAAATCCACGTCCGCAACGACGACTCGCCGTGAAAGCTGCCTACCCCCCGGAAAACCTTGACGAAGACCTCCTGGGTCAGGTCGGCGGCGTCGGCGCGGTCCTGCACCGTGCGCGCCAGCAAGGAGTAGATCGGTTGGTGGAAGCGCGCGATCAGCCACGCAAATGCCTCCTCCGAGCCGGCTTGAAGTTCCGCGATCAGAGCCGCTTCTTCGGATTGGAGCGTCAGCGCGCTGGCAAGATTGCCCATGGTGAGGTCCGCCTGCATCTCAGTGTCCTCCCACCTTACCGCAACTCAAGCACTCTTGGCTTCTGCCAAATCTGCGCCGGACCCATCGCCCGGTTTCTGGTTGCGGCCACTCCGCTCTACGGCCCCAAATACTGCCGCCGGCTCGCCGCGGCGAGCGATGCTGCCCTGGAGCCCTGTCCTGGAGTGCGCGGGAAACGAAACACCTGTAAAAAACCTGATGTCCCGCGCCCTCTATTGTCTTAGACACCGGACCCCACCCAAAGTGTTCCCGGTCACGGAAGTTTTGTTCCCCAAGGCGGTTCCGAGGGGGCCGGCTGCCGCCCATCCCGGAACCGGGCTGAGCCCGTCCCTCCGATTTCGGGCCGGTTCGATCCCCTTGAATTCCACGCTCAAGCCCCGATTCAACCGAGCCCGATTCCGGATGCGGCCAGTGTTTGACGAATCCCGCCCCAGCGGAGACAATAGGAGAGTTGCATCCCTCCGCATGTGGGCCTGTGGCGCAGCTGGGAGCGCGCTTCCATGGCATGGAAGAGGTCGCCGGTTCGATCCCGGCCAGGTCCACCATAGAATCAAAGACTTACGGAAATTCCATCCCCCGACTTGGTAGCATTTGATAGCAAATTCCCAAAACCTATTTCCAAGACCGGCGCAGACTCCGTTGATTTTCCTCCTCTCTCCCGGCCTGCGACAGGAGCTTTTACGGCGGCAACCTGGGCAGCGGCCGATCCAGCTCTCGCGGTGATCGGCGCACGAGTTCTGCGCTTCGCCACCGAGGTTTCTGCTCCGTCACCGGCCAGAGACTTCGTAGCTGGTCTGCCGGAAGCTTTTGGCCCGTTCAGGAAAGCGTCAAGCCAGGATTGCAGAAAGTCCAACCTCGCAGGTCTCTATCATTTGCAAAGGAGAAGAGAGCCTTTCAGGAGCCATTCTTACAGCTTCCCTGACGGAATCGTTGACATCCCCAAGAAGTGCCGTTGGCGCAGCTTCAATCGAACGCCGTGCTTTGGGAGAGAGAAGCGGCCGTACGGTCCCTTGCCAGAGCTTCCTCAACTCTGGAAGCGCATCGCCAAAGGCCTCAATGGTGTCGTGTATGTAGAGCAGATCCTTTGCCCGGTCGGCAGGCTCCCGCCTGTCATGAATCAAAAGTTTCTGCACGAGAAACGCTACCGGATTTGGGATTTGAACAAGATGCCGCTCAGTTGTCGGATGCCCAGTTGCCGGGCCGACCTCAACCTTCCAGGGCGCGGACAGAAGCAATTCAAGATACCGCAACTTTTGTGCGGATACACCGGCAATGGAAGCAGTCGCATCGCGCCTGCCGCGCTTGTTCACACTGCCAATGAGCGGCGTCAGGAACTCCGCATAAAACCCAGCGTTACCAGCAGTCAAGCGATAATGAACTGCCGGAGGCCGCGTGTCCCCGAGAAGTTCCTCTTCAAATCCGCTCGCTGCCAAGCGTGCTCGCATACTCTCAGTTTGTTGCGACAATTCGGCAGGCATCGCAACATCCGTATCGAATGTCGCCAAAGGATCATAGTCGAGTGGCTGCGCCAACGGATGAATTCGGTAAAGACGATGCGCCCAGCCTCCAATAATGACGACCTGATCCAGCCAAGGTGCAAGCGCGTCTACCAACCGCGCAAAGCTCCGCAGGTCGTCTTTATGGACGCCTTTGTCCGGCATTACTGCGCCTCCTTAAAGAGTGGTGCAAGCACGCGACTCCGCAACTCATCAGCTTGGGCTGCTCCCCGTGCTGGAAATGCCGAAGTGTCGAGCCACACCTGCAAAATGTCTGCAACGGGCACTCCATCGCATTCTACTGCCGCGCGGAAGAGAGACTCCCCGAAGAGCGGAACGCGCATCAGTACATCGGGAGCGTGCTCTGCTCCTTCGATCGATAGGCCCAGTCTCTTGAGGGCTTCCGGATTCAGCTTTTCGACATAGAGATGTGGTTTCACGCCATGCACGAAGCCCCTGCCAAGCGCGTCCGCAGCGGCAAACAGACCGAGACAAGCACGGGGCTTACTGCCTCCAGCATTCGCGCGCTGAGCGCGTACTGCATCCGCAAGCCGACGGGGAGAACTACCGCGCACAATCCAGCGGGCAGGAAGATCGACGACCGAACGTAGGTACACTGCCTGCCACCGGCGCATCAACTCCTGGCGCCGCACAACGCGCAGCATCTCGTCGTCATCGTCCAGAAAGCCTTCCTGCTTCATCTGGCGGAGGAAGCGAAAGGCGCTCATCAGAGAAACCTGAGCAGCCTCTGCCAGCTGCGAGGCATTGCGGTACTCGCCACGCGGCGCAGCCAGCATCTCCGCCGGAATCTCCGGGGCCAGCAAGACTTTCAACATCCACTGATTCAGGTCAGAGAACAACTGTCCGGAGTCTGGTGGCGTAATCTTCTTGAGGTGCGAACGCTTTCGGGGACGCTCATTCATCTCTTCGAGACCCGGCCCGAGGAATCGCTGAAGTCCCTGTTTGTCCACAAAGCCCGCAGCGGCATTCGGCGCGTTCTCGGCAAGGAAACGTTCCAGATGGACAATCACGGCAGGCGCAATGCGCGGCGCTGCAACAACGGCCAGCACAGAGACGGATTTCGTCGATCCTTTCGCAATGGCCTGAACTTCCAGTATTGCCTGTGCAAGCAATGGAACCAAGCGGCCGCGACGGCCTTCTGAGGCAGCCTTCAACTCAACCAGATAGCGGTTGCCATTCTTCGAGATGGCGAGGTCGGCGCGACGGCTTCCAATGCGCGGATTCTCATCGACACGCCACCCCTTGCGTCGAAAGGCTTCTTGCAGCCGCTCGGCGTACCGGACCTCCGCATCGGAAGAAATGATCGAATTTGAGGACCTCATGAATCCACCCTGGCCACGATAATTATCATGGCCCTGTTTATTATCATGACCACTATGGTTGCTTTTGTCAATTGACTATTCTTATTGATCCGGCCCCATTGGAATGCAACAGCGAAACCCACCCGAGCCGCAAAAACAAAGACGCGGCGAGGGTGGGGCACCCAGTTTTGTTTCACTCGTTATAGGCCGGATCAATAAGCCGGTTCCCCGGCTGAATTCTTAACAGGTTATACAGCAGCGGGAAATCCCTGCGTATTTCAGCTACACGCCGCAGCAGGCGAAGTGTCCCGCTACCGAACGACGGATAAGCGCTTTCCTTGGGGCGGCTGTAGGCGCCCAGTGCTTGTTCGATGTTGAGATTCTCGGGCCGCCGAGCGGACGCCTGGGTTAGCACGAAACGGAGCTAGCATTTCAGACCGGCTTGAAACAGGCGCATCGCTCAATGGGATGCCTTGTGGATCAGAATTGCACTGGTCTTCTTGTGAGGTGTATGCCAGGACTCAACTCATAGGCCGTGCTAGACTTGCAGTGTATGAGTATTCTGCAGGCACGAGGGGAAAACATCAACTGTCGTGCCAGTTTTGTTCGCCATTGGTCCGTATCGTGCGAGGGTACGATCCTGCGGATTACCGTACTCTTCCCGATCTCAGCGCTTGAAGGACCTCCGGAACGATGACAAGTGTCAGGAACACCATCCTCGTCACAGGCGGTGCGGGGTTTATCGGCTCCAACTTTGTGCTGCAGTGGATCAAGAATGCCGGCGCCGCGGTGGTCAATCTCGATCTGCTCACTTATGCCGGCAATCCGGCAAATCTCGCGGCTCTTGAGGGCGATTCCCGGCACCAGCTGGTGCGCGGCGATATCTGCAATGGGGAGCTGGTGGCCGCATTGTTGCACGAGCACCGGCCCAGGGTCATCGTCCATTTCGCTGCGGAAAGCCACGTGGACCGCTCGATTGTCGATCCCGGCGCCTTTATTCGCACCAACGTACAGGGAACCTTCACGCTGCTTGAACAGGCCAGGCTCTTTTGGTTAGAGCTGGACGAGGCCGACCGGCGAGCCTTCCGCTTCCTGCACGTCTCTACCGACGAGGTCTATGGATCTCTGGGGCCGGAAGATCCGGCTTTTTCCGAGATCACGGCCTATGCGCCCAACAGCCCCTATGCGGCATCGAAGGCGGCCTCCGATCATCTGGCGCGGGCCTACCACCACACCTACGGCTTGCCGGTGCTCACGACTAATTGCTCGAACAACTACGGGCCGTTCCAGTTCCCTGAGAAGCTGATTCCGCTGATGATTCTGAACGCACTCGAAGGGAGGCATCTTCCCGTCTATGGAGACGGGAGCAACGTACGCGACTGGCTGTTTGTGGAAGACCACTGCTCGGCTATCCGCACGGTACTCGACCGAGGTCGCGTGGGAGAAACGTACAACATCGGCGGCAACAGCGAACGGAAGAACCTGGATGTAGTAACCGCAATCTGCGATCTTGTGGACGAACTCCGCCCCGATGCCGCGCTCGGGCCACGGAGGAAGCTCATCACTTTCGTGACCGACCGCCCCGGGCATGACCGCCGCTACGCCATCGACGCATCGAAAATCAGCCGCGAGCTTGGGTGGCGGCCGGCCGAGGAGTTTGAAAGCGGGCTGCGTAAAACGGTGGCGTGGTATTTGGAGCACGGCGCCTGGATCGAGAATGTCCGCACTGGCGCGTATCTGGATTGGATTAGGCAGAATTATCAGGAGAGGATTCCACAATGAAGGGAATCATTCTTGCGGGCGGGTCGGGAACCCGGCTATACCCGGTTACGCATGTCATTTCAAAGCAGCTTTTGCCGGTGTATGACAAGCCGATGATCTACTATCCGCTGACCACGCTGATGTTAGCGGGGCTGCGCGATATTCTTATCATCTCCACTCCGCAGGACACCGCGCGCTTTGCCGAGTTGCTGGGCGATGGCAACCGGTGGGGCATTAACCTGAGTTATGCCGTGCAGCCCAGCCCCGACGGCTTGGCGCAGGCCTTCCTGATTGGGCGCGATTTTATCGCCGGAGATGCGAGTGCGTTGATTCTGGGCGATAACATCTTTTACGGACAATCGTTCTCGGCACATTTGCAACGCGCGGCGGCGTTGAAGCATGGCGCGGTCGTTTTCGCATATCCCGTGCAGGATCCGGAACGCTACGGCGTTGTGGAATTCGATAAAGTGGGCCATGCGATCAGCATCGAAGAGAAGCCCAAATCTCCTAAGTCCCGTTATGCTGTCACCGGTCTCTATTTCTACGACAACCAGGTGGTAAACCTCGCCGCTTCGCTCAAGCCGTCACCGCGCGGCGAACTGGAGATAACCGACCTGAACAGGCTTTATCTGGAAGCCGGCAGCCTGAAGGTGCAGGTAATGAGCCGGGGCATGGCGTGGCTCGATACCGGCACGCATGATTCGCTTCTCGATGCCGGACTTTTTGTTCAGACCATCGAGCGCCGCCAGGGGTTGAAGATTGCCTGCCCGGAAGAGATAGCCTATCGTCTCGGTTACATCACCGCCGGCCAGCTCGAAGAGCTGGCCCAGCCGGTGTGCAAGAGCGGATATGGGCAGTATCTGCTGGCCCTCGAAAACGAGCCGCGATTTACGATAGAGGCGGACGAGCCATGAAGATTGAGGAAACCTTGCTGCCCGGCGTCCTGGTGCTTACGCCGAACATCTACCGGGATGGCCGCGGCGCATTCTGGGAGACATGGAATCAGCGCAGCATGGCTGAGGCGGGACTGCCGTCAAAATGGGTACAGGATAACTTCTCCGTCTCAAAGAAGAATGTAGTTCGGGGCATTCACTACCAGGTGATCCAGCCTCAGGGAAAGCTGGTGCGGGTTACGCATGGCGCGGTGCTCGATGTAGCTGTGGACCTGCGCCGCAGCTCTTCCGCGTTTGCCAGGCATGTTGCGGTGGAACTCACCGGAGAGAACGGCCAGATGCTATGGATTCCCGAAGGCTTCGGTCACGCTTTTCTTTCACTTACCGATGTTGCCGGGTTTGCCTATAAGGTAACGGACTACTACTCTCCCGCAGGCGAGCGAACCATCTTGTGGAACGATTCGGATCTTGGAATTCTTTGGCCGGTTTGCCCCGAAAACGCCATCGTCTCAGAGAAGGATAGCAAAGGCGCGATCCTGCGCGAAGCGGAGGTCTTTGCGTGAACAGCAGACCGCGCATCCTCATTGTTGGCGCCTATGGACAGGTTGGCCGGGAGCTGCAGCGCAGCTTCTCCGATGCCGGTGAAATCATCGCCCGTGACCGCGACACAGTGGACTTGGCCGCGCCGGATCAGGTACGCGCAATGGTTCGCAGTGCCGCGCCCGCCATCATCCTCAACGCCGCCGCATACACGGCCGTGGACCGCGCCGAATCCGAACCGGAACAGGCATTGGCGGTCAACGCACGGGCTCCCGGCATCCTGGCCGAAGAGGCTCTGCGCGCAGGCGCGCTGCTGGTGCACTACTCCACCGACTATGTCTTTGACGGCTCGAAGGCAGGTCCGTGGGTAGAGACAGACGAGCCGAATCCGCTGAATGTCTATGGAGCGAGCAAGCTGGCCGGGGAAGAAGCCATACAACAGGCCGGGGGCAAATATCTGATTTTCCGGACAAGCTGGGTCTACGGTCCCCACGGGCAGAATTTTCTGCTCACCATGCTGCGCCTTGGCCGGGAACGCGAGAGCCTTGACATCGTGGATGACCAGTTTGGCGCGCCAACCAGCTCCATCGAACTAGCCGACGCCACGCACACAATTGTCGACGGCGTTCTGGCCGGACAATACGGCTCAGCTGAAAACTGGGCCGGTCTCTATCACATGACCTGCTCCGGATCGGCCTCCTGGTGCGGCTTTGCGCGCGCCATCTTCACGCGAGCGCAAGCTCTACTTGGTGGAAAGATGCCCGCGTTGAATCCAATTCCGTCCAGCGAGTACCCTACTCCTGCCAGACGTCCTCAGAACTCGGTCCTTTCCAATGAGAAGCTCCACGCGTGCTTCGGGGTTCACCTCGCCCCCTGGCAATCTGCCCTCAATGAGGTGTTGCGCAGGCTCACCATACCCCAGCAGCGGGTCTGAAGGTTATGAACAACAAGGCCCCTGGCGCTGAACAGCCGCGCAACCGGGCCCAGATGACGAAGGCAACGTCGATTCCGCGCCCCGCCCTGCCACTGCCGGAAACGCGGCTCCTCTCGCCCCGCCTTCTATCTACAACTGCCGGTATCAAGCCTTTCCGGCTCCAGCAAGTCTCCCCTCCAGCAGCGCCACATACCTGCAAATAATATCGGGCCAGCGATAATTTGCGCGGGCTCGCGACCTGGAAGCCTCTCTGAATCGCGCCAGTCCGGTATCTTCCTGTTCCGCTCGGTCAATCGCCTGTGTAAGTTCCAGTGTATTTGCGAAATAATATCCGCAAGGCCCTAGCGTCTCGCGATTAAAGGCGTTATCGTGGGTGAAGATGAGATTGCCGCACCCCATTGCCTCCAGCAGCGAGGGGTTTGTCCCCCCCACGCTGTGACCGTGCATATAGGCAAAAGAATGGTATCGCAGGCAGGTCAGCTTAGCTTGGTCATACACGGTTCCAATCATCCTAATCCGGGGATCCTGCACCGTGCGAAGCTGTGCGACATACCGAGTCTCAGTGAGATGGTTGCCCACTACGATGAGTTGCCTCTTGCTGCGAGATCGTTGAAACGCTTGGAGAATCTCCCGCACATGGTTTTCAGGTTCGAACCGGCAGACGACAAGATAGTAGCTCTCCGGGACAAGGCTCCATTCGGAAAGCGGCTCGGCCGGGAGAGGCGTTTCGATTACCTCGCAGCCATAGGGAATCACGGTGCATGCCGGAAGTTTGCCGTGACGGCCAACAAGGCTCGTCGCGATGGCTTCCGCATCCGCGATGATGCGATTGGCTGCATGAATGGAGGCCCACTCCATCAACCGGAAATAGCATTTCGCAAAGAAACCCCACTTGGCGCGCGCCCATTCCAGCCCATCTGGATTAATCCACACCTCGGTGCCCCACAGCCGCGGAATCAGGCAAAACGGAGCGGCCCCATAGCCAAGCATGTACACAACGTCGTATCCCCTGCGAGCCGCCCACAGGCACCGCAAGTCGTAGAGAATAGTCTGAAGGGGGCCGAGGGAAGGCGCGGAAACGTAGCGCAGCTTTACGCCCTGAAAAACATCGGGCGCGGAAGATTTGCCGGATTCGCAAAAAACAGTTACATCGAAACCGCGCGCAAAAAGTCCGGCCGCGAGCTTTTGAGCAAAGGTCTCGAACCCGCCATAGCGAGCCGGAATTCCGCGTGTGCCGAGAATGGCGATTCTCATTCAGGTATTCCTGGGTTGTGCTTGGAATAGCATGCTGCTGGGCTGACTCGAAACAGATGCGGTGCAATTGATCGAATCGTTAGCAGCCTGTGGTGACAGTCCGAAAAACGCAAACCAGCCCTCGTACTTGGCTGTAAGTGACTGAATTCATTGGGGGCAATTTGGATCCAACTCGCCATTTTCTCAAATGAGTTACTTTTCCACAGGCTGTTAGATAGACAACACCGAGTAGAAACGCATGGGCGCAAAAGCCGAATACGGTGCAGCTATCAAGGAAAAATGCCACACACATAGTGTACATTTTCAAGGCAAACATGTAAATCCCGACTTCCCGAGTTGGCATTGAGTGAACCAGTGCATGGGCTTCCTTCTCCCGGATCGAGCCTTCGGGAAGAAAACAGATGTTGTATTCCTGTTGGAGACGCTGCAAGGGTGCCACAGATCGAATTCGGAAGCGCTATATGCGGGATCAGGTTACAGAAGCCTATCTGGAATTGCTCCATACTGGCAAAAACCGCTTCGATCTCTGCTGAAAAGAATAGCTGGCGAAGCTCACGCCGAGCGGTATTCTGGTGATCTTGAGCAGGAAACAGGCGACCTTGCGTTCTACCGTATCCGTCAGAGTGAACCATGTTGACCGGGCTGAATTCAGCTGGGTTAGTTTGATGTTCATGGGGCCGAAATGTGCCATTGCAGGGACTGGATGGATTGGTTTGCCAGTCCCGCCTGGATGCTGGCCTAGAGCCTGTTATTACCTTTTTCGCAAATTTCTGATTTCAAAGCACTTGCACGCAAACTCCCTGCCCAGCGAAACTGCTACAACATATTGATTCTGTTGGACTTCCCACAAAGTTAATAATAGGCCCTAGGGTTTTTCTTCAAAAAAACGCCCAATGAGGCAGCCTGACCTCGCTCCTACTTCGGTATATCAGTTCACGCGATTGCCCTGTAGTCATCACTACCCCGTTGCGCATTCCTTTCCCTTATGCTAATGTATTTCTCATGCGTGGATTGACGTTGACTTATCTCGCCGTATTGCCCTTGCTTCTGTTGCAGGTCGTTGCGGAAGCACAGTCTGTGAAACCATCAGGAACCGCAACAGTCCTGAGGAATCCGACGCTTGAACAAAAGAAGTCGAAGCCGCCCATTATAATGGCCCGCAATGCTAACGGAAGCATTCAGGCAGCCATAAACTCGTACCCTTCCGGACCTGTTCAGATCTACCTCAACTGTGGTGTTTACACCGAAAACATTCTCATTACCACATCTGACGTGAGGATTCTCGGGGAGGAGCGTGGATGCGTTCAGATCCAACCGGCAGATCCCACCTTGCCGGCGATCAGTATCGACGCGACAAACACCGGCGGCATAGCTTTTGACGAGGTCAGCGATCTGACGATTGTCTGCCCTACAGGAGTCACCTGTTCCGATGGTCTCAAGATCACTGGACGTACGGATATTGCGCAGCAGAATGACTTTCATAAGTTTTCTCGCCTAGGTGTTTACGGCGCCTTTCATAACGGGATCAATCTGGCCGGCCGGACAATCTGGACTGTATTCGAGAACATTGAGGTGGGATATGCCATCAATAATGGTATTAATGTCGTCAGCAGCGGCACAACGAACGAGCTTACATTCCGCAATGTTCGAACCGCCCATAACAATGGATACGGGATCTATGTAAATAACACTCAGGTCGACCTGGCAAATGGAATTCTTTTCGATAAGGTAAACGCGGAATACAATGGGACGAATACGAGTTTGGCAAACTGCGCGGGAATATATTTGACCGGCATTGCCCAGGCGAATATTCAGAATTCCTACTTCGAGGCAAACTGTCAAGGCAACACCGCCGACAAAACTGCCGCACAAGTACGCCTGACAGGTACTTACGCCGAGTCTGTGAACATTACAAACAGCAACTTCAATCTTCAGTATGGAGAAGGCGGGATTTATAATGACGCCGTGCTGAGCACCGGCAACTACAGCGGCAACAAGTTTGACACAAGCGCCAACACTTTCACTATGTATATTGCGACCACCCACCCGGCCAGCAACATTGTCATAGGAGAGAACTTCAATTCCAGTCCTATAATCGTTCCTGACGTCAACGGTGTCACTCACGTCAGGATGCATTCTCCATTTGGATTCGATTATACCGCCGTTACCTCAGTGAGCGGTAATTCTATCAACGTGGGTTTGACTAATGGAGCCATTCTGTATTATGGTCCATATACGATCAATAACTTTACCGGTGGGTACGTTGGCCAACTTCTATATGTGACAGCTTTCAACGTTGGCGGTCATGTGCTCACCAACAGCGCGGGGGGGGCTGGCCAAATTGTCTTTCCCGACGGACTGGATAGAACGCTGCGCGTGGGCGAGGGCATCATGCTCTATTTCGATGGCAATAACTGGCGGCCTATAGAGAGCGCGATTACCACGCAAGCTAGATATACGGCAACCATAACAACAACGGCCGCGCCAGCGGACGAGGTTACGGTATCTGGAATAACCAGTGCGGCACACTGTGTTTTTTCTGCGAGAAATGCTGTTGCTGCGTCCCTCGCAGGGACATATTTGACGACGGGAAATGGAACCGTGACACTTAGCCATACGTCCGTTGCGGGCGCGGTTTTTGATGTGTTTTGCAGTTCCAATTAGACGCACTTGATGTTTGCGTCTTCTTCGCAGCGAACGACTCGGGAACCTCATGGAGAAGGTCAATGTGCAGGACCATGGCGATTGGCAGTCGCAGTTGAGGCAGTGCGTTTCTATGCCGTTAGCCGTGTGCTGATTCTGGCGGTCTCGGACCCGGCATAGACCTATTTTTACCAGGCGCTCGTTTTGCCCCCAATATACGCAGATTCAACGGTTTTCGGGGAGAGGATTCTTCCGGATCAAAAACTTTGCCTTTTCAACACATTACTTTGTCATCTGCACTAGAACGTATGGATTAAGACAGGACTCAGCAAAAACACCAGGCATATGCTCAACCCATCCGTGAGCAATGGCGGAAAAGGGGCTCAGAAATCCTCGGCTAAAACGCGAAAAACCAAAAAAACCTTTAAGAGGCAAAGGAGTAAAGTAACTGACTCCGGGAAACAGTTGACGAAGCTCTCGATGCGACAGCAGGTGATATTTTCCCCAGGTCTTGTGAATATTCAGACCGGTCTTGTTACACAAGAAAGAGCGTATTGGAGCCGGACTGCTGAGCGCGTCAGTCGGCCCATGTTGAATGTCCACGGGAAAAGTTTTGTTGGGGCAGGCAATGACAATTTTTCCGCCGGGACGCGTCACGCGCAGAATTTCATGTGCGTACGCCCGCCGTTGCTCCCAATAGTTATCACTCAACGTGCAGTGACCGATCGCAGTCCCAATGTGCTCGATGACCCCGAGGGAAGTCACGGCGTCGAAACAGTCATTGGGAAAAGGAAGTTCAGCGGCATCGCCGCAGAAAAATCGGTCATATTCATTACTGGCTTTCGCCCACTGAGAAGCTAGGGCAGGAACGTCGAAGCCGTAGGCGTCATAACCGTGTCGCACCATGGCGTTGACCAATGCTCCCACGCCGCAGCCGACATCAAGAACACGCTTGCTTCCCTGCAACAGCGGGAGCATATAGTCGATAGCCAGTCGCTCGGCACCAGCATGCTGTGCACAGGCGTATTCGTCCGATGTGGCAGTACCGGGCTCGTTCGTACCGAATTGGAAATAGCCAAAGCGATTTCTTGTGCAACTGCTTAGGATACTCGGGTCTTGGCTAATCATAATGTGAATATACATTACCAGCCAGTTCATGGTCAAGGGTTCGACAAATCGTTTTGCTCCGTCACTTGATCGCCTAGAAAAGAAGGGCTTGGAGATTGTGGCGTGGCGAATCACTCCGTGGTATCACACACGAGATCTGCGGCGTTGCAAATATTTTGTCTCTCCATAAATTGAATAGCATGGCACTCGGTGCTATACTTCCTGCGTGGGCAACGCCGCTGCAAAAACGCTGTCGGTTTACAAGAGCAAGCCCTTTGCCTGTTTGGCGGGTGGCGCAGGTCTGACCAACCCAAAATGGCGCAAGTAAACGCTGCTTACTGTTTGAGCCGACTTTTCCCATGTGAATTCCTTGACTCTTAGGAGACCCCGATGGATCATGTTTTCTCGTAACCCCGCCTGCTGATCCAAGGCAAGGATTGCATTGCCGATTTCACACGGGTTACTTGGATCCACGCGCAGTGCTGCATCTCCACATACCTCATACAACGCTGTGTTCGCAGAGGACCATTGGTGCGGGTTTGTGAAGATTTTTGACCCCGCGCAATTGCGGCATCGCACTGCTTTGACGTTTAGGCGTGGGCTGATTCTGCCGGCCTTGAACCCGGTACGGACCTATTTTCACCTGGCGCTTGTTTTGCCCCCAAGTATACGCAGATGGAGAGGTTTTCGCCTATACTAGACTTTAGTTCAAATTGCGCGAGGGAGAAAACGCATGCAAACCACAACCTCCTACAACAAATCGGTCAAATTCACCTACGGACTCAACGAGAGCCTACTGGTAAAGTGTGCCGACATTATGAAGAGGATGTCAGCCGGAGATCTCCTTGACGTCGGCTGCTCAACAGGTGAATGGGCCGCCTATTGGATGGAAAGAGGCTGGAGGTGTAGTGGAATCGACATCGATGAGGAACATATCGCAATTTCGCGCGGGCGCGGCATTGAAGCTAGACACTGTGACCTGAACAAGGAAAAGCTGCCGTTTGAGAACGAGAGCTTTGATCTGATTTTTGCGGGAGAAGTGATCGAGCACCTCATAGACACGGATTTCTTTCTTTCAGAACTATATCGTTGTCTCAAGCCCGGAGGACGGGCCTTAATTACCACGCCAAACCTAGTATCGCTAGAGAATCGTCTGCGAATTCTTCTCGGTATATATCCAATTTGGGTTAACTACAATTTATCGGGTCCCGGTCACGTGCGGGCCTATAGTCCAAGCGTTCTCAAAAAACAACTGCGAGAACACAGCTTCCGAGTTGTCCTCCATAAGGGTAACTGGGTGCCGTTTGTGCCTCAGCGCTTCCTGAATGATCTTCAATTCCCTGCATTATCCATCACCGGGGACTGGTTTCCGAATCTTTCCATGGATATCATCATAGTAGCGCAGCGGGACGCGTGACACGCATTTGGCGGTGTTTAGCTGGATACGAGCTAATATCATATTGTGCCAGCGTGCCGCCGCGATCATTCCCCAGGAAGGTCACCGATGTTCTCTGCCTCGCGACTACCGGGTAACAGTCCGAAATGGCGCAAGTAAACGCTGCGCACTGTTTGAGCCGATTTCTCCCACGTGAATTCCTTGACTCTGAGGAAACCATGACGTATCATCTTTTCCCGTAACCCCGCCTTCTGATCCAATGCAAGGATTGCATTGGCGATTTCACTCGGGTTACTTGGATCCACACGCAGTGCTGCATCTCCACATACCTCAGACAACGCTGTGTTCGCAGAGGAAACTACGGGAATGCCCGATGCCATGGCCTCAAGCAACGGCATGCCGAAACCTTCCGCCCAACTGCAGTAGATGAATCCCTTCGCGTTGCGGTAGATCGCTGGTAACTGCATATCGGAAACCTGCTCCAATACAACGACGTTCCCTTCGAGACGCAATGTACGAATCAGATCGAAAGCTTCGTGATACAGAAAGTGACGCTGACCAACGATCACCAGGAGTGGACGAGGAGCTCTGAGTAGGGCCCATGCTCGCAACAGTGTTGCGTGATTCTTGCGGGGCTCCAGGCGTCCAACGGTCAGAAAATAGCCTCCTCGCTCCAGCCCCGACGCCCGCACTGCGTTGCAGCCCGCGTCGCCCGGGAAAAAACGCGCACAATCGACCCCATTCGGGATGGTATGCACTTTCTCCGCAGAAATGGAATAGGTGTCGCAGATCTGTCTGCGCGAAAAATCGCTGACTGTGAACACAGCAGCGCTGCGGCGAACTGAAAATGGCACAAGAAGGCGGGAGCGCAATACAAACGACTTTTCAAAGTACTCCCGATGCGACTCGAACAGAATGTCGTGGACTGTGACCGCCGTAGCGCAGAATGGCACCGGCGGAGCGATGTACTGTGTATGAAGCAGGGACACATCGCAATGCCTCACGATTTGCGGAAGCTGCCACAAGAGCCTGACAGAAGCTGGCCTCTTCGTCATTGGAACAAGGGCGACGTTGGGTAACGCGAAATTCTCACTGAAGGACAGCAAACTTTGGGGGTCGCTGGCCAACACAACAAAATCACACTCAGGGGTAAGAGCAATGACGCGGGGAAAGAGCTCAAGACAATGCGTTCTGGATCCCTGATAAATCCCGTCCACGACATGCAGATCGATGCCGATGCGGGGGCGCCACGCGGCAGGACCAGGCCCGTTCTCCATCTCTGTTCTCGGCGATTTCATGAAGGAGATACCCCTGTACCGGAATTGCTTCGCAGGCTCATGGCGGGGAAGAAGGGTAAGAACGCGAAGCACCACATCAGATACTGTTGAACGTCCATGAGGTGACTTCCTGTAAGTTGAGTGATAAACGCCGCGACAAACATCGCCAGTCTGAAGGAATTGAGATAAACCTTGGTCCGGAAGAACAGATACAGTTCAGCCGCAAATCTTACGATAACCCCGATGATTCCAAGCTCGGCAAAGGTTCCAGCAACCGCATTGGGAATGATGCCGACGGTAAAGCCGATTCCCAGGTCGGAAACATCGACCATCTTGGCTTGCCCCAGCCCCACGCCCCACCACAAGCTTTTCGGCGCAGCGACTGAGTAGGCGGCGATGAAGGAATAGATAGTCCTGGATTGCGTGGACGAATCGCCTCCCGCTGCAACCTGCGCCACTCGTTCCGAGATCGGATTGGGGGTCACAAGCAATGCGCCTACCGCAATCGCCAGGCATGCGGAGATGACAAGAGTCCGGGGCCGCTTGAGAAGCCGCCGGTAGCTGGTCAGGAAAGACGCTACGATTCCAACCAGGCTGATGCTAAGTCCACCAAAGGACTGAGTAAGCAGTAAGGGAATACTGATCATAATGAGATACGCGAGACTTCGCTTGTTGTTATCTTTGAGAAGCCTGAGGGCCGCGAAGATAACCAGGGGAAGCATGAGTTCCGCATAAACCGATGGTTCCGAGGCCAAGAGGGAGAGCCGGAACAGATGCGAGGTGCCCAAAGTGGTGTTGCTGTCATCATGCCACAGAAGAAGCCTCAGCGGTGTGGGAAAGGTGGCAAGAGCAAAGAGCGCGACACAGAAGTTAAGGGCGATTAACTGGTCGAACAACCGGTCGATGCCCCTGGATTTCAGGAGAGCCCAGGAAAATGCATATACCGTGACATAGACCGTCCACAACAGGAACAGCGATCGCAGGTAATACAGAGGAGATGCAATGTCCATCACAAAATGCGCCAGAATAAACGGCGACATAAGGAGAAGAAACTTTGCCGTCAGCCAGCGACGTCCATTAAGATACAACCAAAGAAAAAGGAGTGGCGAAAGAATCGTGCTGTAGAAGAGCCCGTTCGGTAGCCCGGCGTGGTTGAAGAAGAAGTAACACGCGGCGACAGGAAGATAGTGATGGATTGACAAATCGAGGGCTAAGCTTCGACGGGAGTGTTCGCCGGGGTGATCCAAGTGTGCTGCACCGGAATTCGCGATTGAGTCCATCAAATGCTTGGATCCTTATGCTTGACGCTGAATTAGCGCCTCAAATGCGCTCCAGGAGGCCTTCGCTTTGGTACGGTCGATTTCGCGGTTGCGAAGGACACCTCTTGCCTGATAGAAGGCAGCCCTTGAGAGACACCCGCCAAACAGGACGGCGCGGCAGAGCAATAACTGTGGACCTGCCATGTGACGCTCAACGTAAGTTGCAAGGCCGCAGACCTGATCTGGAAACCGGCTCGGGACAAATCCACCCCAATGTAGGTATTGCAGGTGGGGGAGATAGGCGCACCTAAACCCGGCGTCCCGGATCCTCTTGCAAAGATCGACGTCTTCCGCGTACATGAAGTATCTCTCATCCAACCCGTTCAGCGTGTTCCACAAGTCCGCTCGGATGAGAAGAAACGATCCCTGTACCCAATCTACATCGTAGGCCTCTTCTGCGCCGTAACTTCCGGGCGATACCAGCATGGAGCGCAGCAGTGCCAGCCGCATAGCCGAAGGAAATCTTCCCGTACAGGCGCGGGGGATGCGCTCCCCATCGAGCATATTGATCGTTAGAGCGCCGTAGGACGGATGGCTCTTCAGCCAGTCTACAACAGGCGCAATCGGTTCCAACAGCAGCGTATCCGTATTGAGCAACAATACGAACCTGCCCCGTGCATTCTTCCCGGCAAGATTGTTTCCTCCGGCAAAGCCAAGATTCCTGTTGCTTCGTACGATATGCAGCCATGGATATTTCTTTCCCGCTGCCTCAACCGAACCGTCCGTGGAGGCATTGTCCTCCAGTATTACCTGCGTTTCAGGAGGGGCATAGCAGTGGATGGACTCCAGACACGGCCCGAGATATCGCCCGCCATTATAGTTCACGAGAAGGATCGACAACCGTTTCGCACTCGCGGCGCCGCACTCGCCTCGTGACTGGCTGAGACTTCTCGGCTCAGTGGCCGGGGATGGGATCTTCATGGGGCCACCTTTCATGCTGGGAATTGACAAAAAGAGTCTGCCAATCGACAAGGGGCGACTGGCAGGAGGACTCCATGTGTGTAGCCAGGGCAGGCATGGGGGTCCACAGCCGATAGCGTCTGCCGAACAGCAGTGCCCGGTACCCCCATCTCCATGTCTTCGCCCAAGTCTTCAGGCGAAACGCATCGTGCCAATGGACACGAGGATTCGCGAGCTCAAGTTTCTGGGTGAGAGCAAGCCAAATGGGACAATCCATGTTGCCGTAGCTGTAGGTCCTGAACATGGTCTGGGTGCGAACGAGGTTTTCCCGTGATGTGAGAAAAGTGAGGCATGTGGAGCTTGCGGTCCGCCAGTAGCGGTCCCCATACGGCTTGACGAGATGACGCTCAAAACGCGACGATGTATAGTAGCTGTCGGGGTGATCGTACGGCGTGACAAAATCAACGTCCCGGTTCTCTCGCATGAACACGACCATTTTCTCCAGCGCATCCGGGAGGTAGAAATAGTCATCCTCCGCAAAATACACATAGGGAGCTTCGCTCTGCCCGGTCAAGAGGTCAATCTGAAGAGAGAACGTAGCGAGATTGCCGACCTTATTCAGGGATAGAATTTCCAGGTCGTTGCTCTGAATCGTCTCTCGGAATAGCGCTTCGTATTCGGGCGGACAACCGTCCAGAAGCGCCCAGATTTTCACGCGCAATCCGCCTAGCGCCCTTTTGAACGAATGAAGGCACATCTCCGAGAGCCTGAATTTGTCCGCCGAGAAAAAAGCAGGCGACTTCGATACTCCCGGATAGATGCGGTATGCGACTGCCAAGTCTTTCATTCTTCATCCTAGTCCAAACCCCTTTGGACTGTATGTTATCTGCGCGTTCTCCAGCACCAAATCCGTCTCATGAAACAGGATGCACGATACGACTGTTCTGGAACCACACTTCGGCTATGATGACCTTTCTAACCGCTCCCTCACGCGCTGTTCCCATTTCAAGATGCGAGTCGTCCTCCGGCAAACGACCCGCTGTCGGAAGTAAAGCCAAATCACCCGCCACAAACCTCTGTTCCCTGTTTTCAATAAAAGTATGGACAGCCTGGCAAACATCATCATCGTCAGCAGGCGGCCTATAGTCACACTCTTATAAAGATCGTAAAAGGCAGACTCTGCCTCCAGGATACTCGCGAGCCGGTCGGGAGTTAACTGATGCGGACTGCTCAATAATGACAATTCATGTTCAATCCTGAGGTCACCCACCACGCAAATCCGTTTCCCCGAAAGTTGAATCTCACGATACAACCAGTGATCCAAATAATCAAGCCAAAACAGCGGATTAAAACCGCCGATATCACGCAGGGACTGAGTACGCCAAGTAGCGCCTGAGTTGATCGCCGAGATCTCTCCATCAGGAACTCCGACGAAATTATCGGGCAATCGCCGCCAGCGACCACGAACCAGAACATGTGGTGAGATAAAAGTGCCATGATCCACCACTTCCGGCACAAAACCGGCGACATCAAGACGACTCTCCATGTCCTTTGCCAAACTCGCAACGCGCCCGAGAAAAGACTCCGGGACGGTGGTGTCCTGGTCCAGTGTCAGAAGCCACTCGAAGCCCTCGGCAGTTGCCATTTGTAGCGCAGCGTTATATGCAGATGCGAGACCATAGTTACCGGGTGACTGTCGATATTCTGTGTTCTCCGGGAGGATGCCCGGAAGATGTCCTCCAGGGGTATTGTCGTACAGCAGTATCTTAACCCGGACGTTACTGTGGTCCAGGCTGCTAGCGGAAGCCTGAAGCGAGCGGAAGGCTGGCGACTCGGAGGGATTCATCCGATAGAGAACAATTACCGCCAGAATTGAGACAGGTTCAGGAATGTCTTGCATTGGGCTCATCATCGGTCGAACAACCTCCATCTTAGGAGGAGCGGTTGTCGCTCCTGTCTGAAATCCTAGCCCATTCCCGACGCACAAAATCAAACTTCTTAATTGGACGTGCGGGAACTCCAACGGCGAGCGTAAATGGTGGAATATATCCGCGAACTACAGAATTCGCTCCGATCACGCTCCCCTCGCCGATCTCGGCTCCAGCGGTAACAACCACGCCATCAGCAATCCACACATTTGAACCGATCCGTACGCTTGCCACTGATAATAGCCGTTGAGACGGCGGGATATCCGGACTAACATTCATTCCTGAACCATAGCCCCCATGGTCGTGGTCGATAATAGTAACTTTACTGCCTATCATAACTCCGGATCCAATTGTGATTAACTTTGCTGCCGCAATGTGGCCCCAAAAGCTAATGCTCACATTATCGCCTATTTCGATCACGGGAGAGAAGTTCTGCCCCTGGCACTGTGTCACTGCCTCGAGCCATAATCCCCGACCAGCATGAAAATTCTTGCCTATATGCATGTAGGGCAATCCGCGAATGTAATACCCCGACCGTACCAATAAGCCTGCTGCGCCCAACTTGCGGCCAAGAAAATAACTATGGATGTGATTGCGCAAGATCTCAACTATCAAACCAGAGAAATGGAATAGTCCATTGTTTCTCAGATAGCGCACCATGTTATGCACTACGTCACTGCGGTTCATTATTCCCCTTCGCCTTCACGAGCATCTTATCGTCGAGTGTAGATTCCTGATTGAATGTCACGACCATTGTTGCCACTTCACTGATTAACAGATACAGCCATTAGCCCGAATAAACCGTCTCAATCCCTTCAGAAAGCTATTGCGCGCGATTCGCTCATTCATGATCTCACCAGCGGATTCCCGAGCAACTTGTCAATCTTATTGATCGCCCTTACGATCAGCAGCCAAATCCTTGCCAATGGTAACGGCAGCGCGTAAATTGGATAATCGAATACCCAGTAGCGGAAATTCTTACCGAAGCAGGCGCGAAGGACTTGGTGAGGATTCTCAGAGATGGATGAAAACTTGGATTGCCGGATTAACAGTATATAGAGCGGGAAAAACGTCTGTATCGTTCCGTTGATGATGGCTCTCTGAACAGATATTCTGTCGATCCACTCGCATGTTATCCTTGCGAGATTGGTGCCGAAGATACGGAAAAGTGCATACCCTACATTCTTATTGCCCGTACCCGCAATTAGAGGGTCGCGAATGAAGAGACTTCTGCGGTGATGATTGAGCGCCGTGTAGAAAGGTCCAAGCTGGCCCAGATTGGTGTTTAGCAGGGAATCAAACGGTCGATGAGGTGCGGAGGAAATGCGTTCCTTATTGACAATCATGCCGGAGATAAATGTGAAGAAAACATTAAAATGCCGCGCTAAGTCTTCGGCTCTTGCTAGATCAAGATCCGGGGCCGGGGCGAAGTGCTTATGTTGAACATATTCCCCCTCGATGGCATAGGCACGAATGCAGACGAGGTCGTACAGTTGCAAGGAAAGCGCATCGAGCACGCGCTTCAGCGTGCCGGGCGCAATGAGATCGTCGTCTCCGAAGATCCATACATACTTTCCGCGCGCTTGTTCAAAGCATAGAAGGATATTGAAATCCGGCCCTCGGTTGGTTTCATTGCGTAAGTAGCGTATTTCGTGACCTCGCTGCTTGTAATCCTCGATCACAGCCGGCGTGTTGTCCGTGGAGGCGTTGTCCGATACGATAACCTCGACACGGCTCTCGCCATTGAGTTGTAGGAGTAGCGCGCCAAGAAGCCGATCAAGGCACTTCGCCCGGTTATACGTCGGAATGGCGAAGCTGAGCAGGGGCCGTATGGTCGATTGGTTCGCTTGCGTCATAGAGTTTCTGACTCCTCCAAGAAAGACGCCTTGTGCCATTGCTTCCGTTTGGTGATGAAGATGTATGTCCCGAAGGCGAGGCCGAAGACCCCGCTGATGCAGAAATAGCCCAGCGTCACGCCTGAGGCACCCCAGAACTTCCCCATCAATATCGTACTACAGGCGGTGAGAACGCCAACCGCAATCGAGACTGGGAGAAACGGTTCCCGCTTGTGAGCGCGCAGATAGAGAGCCTCGCTGAAGACGATATGATTGCAAAGGATCGTCGCCAGCAGCAGGCCAAAAACGGGTAGTGGCAAAACCCGTACAGCCAAATAGGGAAAGCGCTGCGCAACGACAGCGAGGCCGAGCAGGAGCACTACGACTCCGGCAGCCAGCAGGAGGGCGGATTGCCAAAGCGTGCGGAAGAAGAGGCGGTCCAAGGTGACGAATTCGCCGCGCGCGATTAGAGTCCCGAACGGCGAGGACTTGGTGCTCATCCAGGAAATGGCGACCGCGCTCAGCGCCGAAGCCATGGTCAGCGACATACCCATCCGCCCTGCCTCCGTTGCGCCGCGATAAGCGAAGAGGACGGGATTAAAAAGCTGAAAGATGAAGTAGCCGCAGAGCCAACTGATGGCGATTCGCCACTGGAAAGGCCAAATCTCGCGGCGCCAACTGACAATATGGCCGAATGTGTTATGGCGAAGGAGCGGCAGCAGCAACCGGCGCTGGGTGAAGAGAAAGCAGCCTCCTGCAATCGCTTGGCCGGAGATGATCATGGCCGGAGCGAAGAGTCCGTGGTGCAGGAATAGAGCTGTCCAGGCCATCAGGGTTCCGGCGATCGCCTGGGTGAAGCGCATGCGCGCAACTTGATGAATGCGCCCGCAACCTTCAAGAAAGGCGAAGAGCGGATCCATCTGGAAGGTAAAAGTCGTGGCCAGAACCGCCGCGATCCAGGGCAGTTGCCAGGAAACTGAGACTCCCGGCTGGCGATGGACAAGAAAGAAGTAGAAGCCTGCGGGCAGCAGTACGGCAGCCATCAGCAGGGCGCCCACGGTATACCAGCGAACAGCTTTCTGAAGCACGGAAGCAAGGCGGGAGTGGGCGACCCGATCACCTAAAATCGAGCCGTCGGTCTCAATTTGCAGGTGCGCGCGCTCATGGGCGGCCAACTGCAGAATGACGAAAGAAAAACCCAGTTCAAAGACGATCTGTAGCGCAACCAGACTGGAAAAGGTATAGTAATAACCCTGTTCGGCGGGAGTGAGGAAACGCGCTATGAGCAGGACAGTGACAAGGCCTGCCACAGTGCTCCAGCCACGCGCAAGAAGCGTAAAGGCAATGGCGCGGTCCAAGCCAGTGAGGTGCTGTATCCGCTGCCGCAACGAGGAAGGCGGTGCAACCTCGGGGCCGCTCGCGGGTGACTTTGGATTCTGGTTTGGCAAGAGTACTAATTTCCTCAAGATTGTCCGTTGACAGACTGACTATCCTGCAATTTCCAATAAAGGCAGGGGCTGCCGTGCATCGAAATGGCCATCACCATTACCTAGGTCGATTCCATCTCGGAAGAAAGAACTAGGGGTTCCATTGATGCCATCCCCTTTCCAAACGCAAGTTTGGGATATGCATTAGCAAGTGGAGAGATCATAACCTGCAGCAATAATGGGCCGCCCGTACAACGCGATAGCCAGGACACTGCGTCCTCGACTTCCATGGAATCTGCAATCGTCTTGCTCGGGACTCCGTAGCTTGCGGCAACAGCAGCAAAGTCAGGCGCCGAATAGCCCGAGACCGTCGATTGATATCGGCCTTCGAAGTAACTCTGCTGGAATTGCCTGACCATGCCAAGGCACTGGTTGTTAAGAACAACCATTCTAAGAGGAAGTGCATGATGTACGACGGTTTGCAGCTCCTGGATATTACACTGAAAGGAGCCGTCGCCGGCAATCATTACGACAGGCTCGCCTGGCCGGCTAATCGCGGTTCCTATCGCTGCTGGCAAGCCGAAGCCCATTGACCCCATCCCTCCCGAAGTGAGAAACCGCTGTTGGTCCTGAATCTCAAGAGACTGAGCTGCCCACATTTGATGCTGGCCAACGTCGACAACATATGCCGCGGCATCATGGTTTGCGCGCGAGAGCAAATGCATGAAGCGATTTGGATTGATTCCTTCTATATCCGTCAGTTCTTCGCTGTCGGGCCATTGAGCGCGAAGACCTGTTATGGCAGATAGCCAGGCTTCTGAATGCTTGAGGAGCTGGCTAGTTACCGGCGTAAGCACCTCAATAAGCTTGGCAATTCCAGGGCCGAGATGCGACACGACTGCATGACATCCTTTTACACGATTGTTCATTTCCGCTTCATCGCAGTCGACATGGAAAATCTGGCGTCCGCTCTTAAAGCTATCCGTGTCCGCGCCAGTCTGCCGAACATCTAGCCTACTGCCAAGAACAAGCAGCAGGTCCGATTCCGATATTGCAAGATTTGACCAGCGGTTGCCATAACTGCCAATCAGCCCAGCATTCAGGACGTGGCCTGACGGGAGAGCATCGACGGCCATCAAGGAATGTACGACAGGGATATGTGCTATTTCCACCAGGTTTCGGAAGATATCTGCAACTGAAGCGGCTCTTATCCCGCCTCCTGCCAAGATGAGCGGTTTCTGTGCTTTAAGAAGGGCGCTTCGAATACGAAGTGCATCTTCCTCTGTCATACTTGCCAGGACTTCTGGCTCTGCTGGCTTCGGGGCGCGCTTCGCCAGGTGATCTATCTGCGCGCGTTGAACATCCATGGGTATGTCGATCAGAACAGGCCCCGGTCGGCCACTGGTTGCTGTTCTGAACGCCTCTTCGAGAATTGCCGGGATCTGTTCTGGGTCATCTATCGCCCAAGCACGCTTTACAATAGGCTGAACCATCCGAACGATATCGGTTTCCTGAAACCCTAACTGGCGAACCGCACTGCTGCCCTTTTGCTCTGAGCGATTGACTTGGCCGGTGATAAAGACGGCTGGAGTCGAGTCAAAATAGCAACTCCCGATACCGGTAAGAAGATTTGTGGCGCCTGGGCCACTTGTCGCCATAGCGACGCCGGGGATTCCGCTAATCCTCGCAGCGCCCTCCGCCGCAAATGCCGCACCCTGCTCATGGTGCATGCTGATGAGCCGGGTATGGCCTTCGCGATGAATGGAATCGATCAGAAAAGTAATCATTCCGCCGACAAGTTCAAACACCGCGGGAACTTGTCTCTCAGCAAGGTATTCGGCAATGTAGTCGGCGACTTTCATCTGATCCTCTCTGTTAGCGAAGGCACGGCCACGCAACCTGGAGATGGAAAATCGGCGCTGGTTTGGGTGTGGCTTTTGTACCATGCCAAGGTTCTTCGGATTCCTTCCGGCAACGATATCTCCGGGGTCCATCCGGTGGCTGCTTTCAGCCGGCTGATGTCCGCCTCCAGGTGCATCACCTGGCCGGGAGGATAGGGAACATCTCCGAATCCCAGATCGAGTGCGGGGTCAATCGCGTCGCGGATTTGAGTCACCATATTTCGAATCGTCAACGGAGCACCGGAACCCAGGTTGAATACTCCAGAAACGGAATCGCTTTGCGCAAGAGCCACGAGTGCCCGGACAGCATCCTCCACATAGAGAAAGTCCCACAGTTGCTCTCCGGGGGTAAGGCTTGGCCGCTTGCCGGCAAGAAGGTTGTTGATTACGGACGGGATCATGCGCAGCGGTTCGTCCATGGGGCCATACGCCCAAAACAGGCGCACTCCGCAAAAACGCATACCAAACTGCGCACAGAGCGCTTCGCTAAGCCGCAACGTCGTCAGCTTGGCGAGCCCGTATAAGTTCCCTGGTTCAGGGATGTCCGTCTCGCGCACAGGAATGTGGCATGGTCCGTATTCGACTACGCTGCCGAGAAACACGTATTGTGAACATCCTGCCTGGTGAGCCAGGCGCATAAGTTCCAGACTTCCCGGCACATTGTCAAAAACCTGGGAGGCATCGTTCAGATATCTCCGGCTATTGCCTCCAGTCCAGGCAAGATGGAAAACGGTCTCAGGACGATAGGCCTGGATATCCTCTGCGATAAGTTGGAGATTGTTCAACGGCGCATAGGCCAGGCGCAACTCATGTGCGAGATCGCTGATCCGCCAAAGATCACTCGACCTGCGAACAACAGCCAAGACCTCATGTCCCTCACCCAGCAGTTTGCGCACCAGATGAGAACCAAGAAAGCCAGAAGCTCCAGTTACAAGGCAGCGCATTATCCTCTTGCCACCTCGCCGAGAGAATTGAGCATATGCTGAAGCATACTGTCGTTCAACCCCGGATAGACCCCAATCCAGAACACGTTGTTCATCACGTAGTCCGTGTTCTTCAGGTCGCCTACGACCCTGTATTCGACATCCTTGTAGGCGGGCTGCCGGACGAGGTTTCCCCCGAACAGCAGCCGCGTTCCGATCTTCCGGGACTCCAGATAGCGCGTTACCTTGTCTCTGGTCAGCCCCGACTCCGGTTTCACGGCCAGGGGAAATCCGAACCAGCTCGGCTCGCTTCCTGGAGTCGCTTCAGGAAGCAGGAAAACATCTTGAAGATTCAGCAGGCCGCTCTTCAGAACAGCAAAATTCCTTCTCCTTGCGGAGATATAAGTATCCAGCTTCTCCAACTGGGAGACACCCACGGCCGCCTGCATATCGGTAACTTTCAGGTTATAGCCGATATGGGAGTAGGTGTACTTGTGGTCGTAACCGCAGGGCAAGGTCCCGAGTTGCCAGTCAAACCGCTTGCCACAGGTGTTGTCCTTTCCGGGAGCGCACCAGCAATCACGGCCCCAGTCGCGAAACGATTCGACCAGACGATCCAATTGCGGTTTATCGGTCAGCACGCATCCGCCCTCACCCATGGTGATGTGATGGGCCGGATAGAAACTCACGGTGGCAAGATCGCCGAAGGCGCCGACGTTGCGGCCCTTGTAAACCGATCCAAGCGCATCGCAGCAGTCTTCGATAAGCCAGAGGTTGTTCCTGCGCGTGAATGCCGCCACCGCATCCAGGTCAAAAGGGTTTCCCAGCGTGTGGGCGAAGATGACCGCCTTGGTGCGCGAGCTTAAAGCCTCTTCCAACAGGGCTATGTCGGCGTTATAGGTTCCCAACTGGACGTCGATGAAGACCGGAACGGCGCGGTTCTGGATGATGGGGTTGACCGTGGTGGGAAAACCGGCAGCCAGCGTGATCACCTCGTCGCCGGCCTTCAGTTGGCGCTCCCCCAACGTAGGAGAGGTGAGCACGGAAACGGCCAGCAGATTCGCCGAGGATCCGGAGTTCACCAGACGCGCTGACCGCACGCCGAAGCGCCGCGCGAATCTGCGCTCGAACTCGTCGGAGAAGCGTCCCGCGGTCAGCCAAAAGTCGAGCGAAGAATCGACCAGAGATTTCACGTCCCTGTCGTCGAAGACTCTGCCGGAAACCGGGACAGGACTCTCTCCCGCCACGAACTTCTTTTGGGAAGGAAATGCCTCGCGCGCGTATTCCGCAACGAGATTGATAATTTGCCTGCGAAGTTCGTCTGCTCGATTCATACGTTTTCTCGATGCTACTGGTTGGCTGTGACAAATACGGACGCAGCGGGTCCACCGTTCTCTTTGGGAATCTGCATAAACTGCTCGATCTGTTCAATAGTGATAGCACGCGGGTCTTCGCCCGCGTTCCGACGGCGATACCAATCAGCGGTAAGCCGGAGGGCTTGTTCGAGCGGCAAAGCAGGACGCCAATTCAGGGCCTGCGCAGCTTTTGAGCAGTCCAGTTTCAACATCTGGGCCTCATGCGGATGCGCCTGAACGTCCACCTGCCAATGCGCATCTCCACCCCAACCGGCGGCCAACTCGTGCACGATCCACTCGACCGGCTTTGCATCTGTGTATGCAGGGCCGAAGTTCCATGCACCGCCGTATTGCACACCCGCCTCATACAGTTTCTCTGCGATCTGCAAGTATCCAGAAAGCGGTTCCAGCACATGCTGCCACGGGCGCACGGCTTTGGGGTTGCGAATAGTAAGCACCTGATTCGCGGCAAAGGCGCGCATGATGTCCGGGACGAGCCGGTCTTCGGCCCAGTCGCCTCCACCTATCACGTTACCTGCTCGAACCGACGCAATGGCGACCCCATGCTGCTCGTAATGCGAAGGCGGAAAAAACGAATTGCGATACGCCGACACAACCAACTCCGCGCATGCCTTGCTGTTACTGTACGGGTCGTACCCTCCGAGCCGGTCCGTCTCGCGGTAGGGCCATACCCACTCTTTGTTCTCGTAGCACTTGTCCGTGGTGATAACTACCACGGCGCGAACCGAATCGCATGCGCGGACAGACTCAAGCACGTTCACCGTGCCCATCACATTTGTGGCATAAGTGCCGACGGGGTCCTCATACGACCTGCGCACCAACGGCTGCGCCGCCATGTGGAATACGACTTCGGGCCGGTGTTCGCGGACGATCGCCTTCATGCGCTCCAGATCACGAATGTCCGCAATCTCAGAGCGCATTCCCTGCGACACCCTGGCCTCCTTGAACAGGCTGGGATCGGTGGGAGGATCGAGGGCAACGCCACACACGTCCGCGCCAAGTTGCTCCAGCCAGAGGGAGAGCCAACCGCCCTTGAATCCGGTATGCCCGGTGACAAAGGCACGACGTCCATGCCAGAAACTCATATCCACGCCTTCCACGGAGCATTGCCGGCAGCCCACAGTTCCTCAAGCGCCTGCCTGTCATGGATCGTATCCATCGGCTGCCAGTATCCCCGATGCTGAAAGGCGGAAACCTGGCCTTCGCGGGCCAACTGTTCCAACGGTTCGCGCTCCCAGCTGGTCGTGTCGTCCTTGATATATTTGTCCACTTTCGGTGAAAGGACAAAAAAACCGCCGTTCACCCAACCACCATCGCTACGGGGTTTTTCCATGAAGGAATGCACATGCGAGCTGCCGTCGATCTCAAGCGCGCCGAACTTTCCCGTAGGCTGCGTTGCAGTGAGCGTGACAAGCACGCCCCGGCGGCGGTGAAACTCGATCGACTCCGAGATGTTCACGTCCGCGACCCCGTCGCCGTAAGTGAAACAAACGGCATCTTCCTCGGCAACGTAGGGCAACACCCGCTTCAGGCGGCCTCCGGTCATGGTGTTGGCTCCGGTATCCACCAGCGTCACGCGCCATGGCTCACAGGCATTGCGATGAAACTCTAGACTGTTTTTCGCGAGGTCGACCGTGATGTCGGAGGAGTAAAGGAAGTAGTTTGTGAAAAACTCCTTGATGATATGGCCTTTATACCCAAGACAGATGATGAATTCGTTGATGCCATGGGCGGAATATATCTTCATGATATGCCAAAGGATGGGCCTGCCACCAATCTCCACCATCGGCTTCGGCTTGAGAGTCGTCTCCTCACTCAATCGGCTTCCAAGGCCTCCCGCAAGGATTATCGCTTTCATAAGTTCCTCTCCGTAGGCACGTACGCGATCCCGTGAATATCAGTTAGAGGGCTCCAGCCGTAAGTGCATATGACTTCAGCGATGAAGGGCTTCACGTTGGGGATGCTCCTGAGTACACCTCTGGCAACTTGCTTCTGGAGCGTTCGCTTAGGTAGCCGCCTCAACGATTAGCCTTCGCCTTTCGCAGTTTGGTACTTCCTAATTTTATCACCAGGACGCGACGAATGCGAGGGTATCTGTCCTGCTGACGCGTTCACGCAATTCTGCCGGCTGTTGCCGCGCGAAGCCGGAATCCGAAGACATCCTAACTTCTCTTTGGCAACTCGCCCCTTTTGCGCGCCGCAATGTGGTCCAATCCTTTCCTGAGCTTAGAGCGCCCTCTATTGAGCGATTCGCAGACGAGGAATACAAAGTGCGAGGCATACGGTTCGCGCATACAGGCTGAGCGGCAATACAGATGGCCGGTGTCAAGGGTGGTCCAGCGAGCGCCCTGCCTGCGCTCAGGAGGTTTTTTGCCCTTTGAAGGAAAGGGCCCTCCGCAGTAGATGGAGCTTGGCCGTAGTTTCCGGATCGGCTTTCAGGCCCTGGAAGCCGGCCTGGAAGAGAGCGCAGAAGACTCCAATCAGGAAGCCTGCGAAGGTGGCTCCGATCACGATCAGCGCGCGTTTCGGAAACGATCGCCTGTCGGGAGGGATGGCGGGATCGACGACCTGAATGAGCGCGCCCTGTTTGGCCTCGTCGAGCTTGGCGATCTCGAACTGGCGAGCGAGGATTTCAAAGATCGTCTCATTGTATTTCACGTCGCGCAGCCTGCGGATGTATTCCATGCCGGCCTCGGGCACACGGCCTTTGGAGACGATGAGTTCGCCGCCGGTGCTGTCTTCGGAACCTCCCAGCTTGGCCAACTGCGCGCGCAGGCCCTCCAGCTCCCGCTGTGCCTGCACCAACTGGGCGTTTTCGCCGGTTGCATACGTCTGCATCCCCTGAATCTGCACTTCCCTCGCTGTGATCTGCGCGCGCAGAGATGCGGCCGATTCGATCAGGGCGCGCGCCTGGCTGTCGAGCTGGATCACTCCCGTGGTCTGTTCTGTCAGCTTCAGTGCCTCTTCGGCGTTGGCTAGGTTATTCTTCGCCTGCTCAAGCTCCTGCTCGAAGAAGAGTCTGCGCTGAGAGGCTTCCGTGATGGCGAGATGCTGAGACAGGATGCGAAACTGGTCGATGTAGCCGTTGGCAAGGTCCGCGGCGCGGCGCGGGTCGCGATCCTCGACGGAGATATGGATCAGGGCATCCTTGCCGCTGCCATCCACGGTCACATGTTTCTCGAAGGCCTTGCGCGCATCGGAGAAATATTTCATGTGGTACTCCTGCATCAGGCCGAATTTCTGCACCATGGCATTCTCGACAGTGCGGCTCTTGAACATGGCGACGAACATGTCGTTGGGGTTCTTGAAGCCGAGACTGCCCCCGGCCAGCGCGGCCATGCCGCCCATGGAGCCTAGCTGGGAGGCCAGCGCGGCGCCCATCGAAGAGTTCTGCTGCGGAGTCAGCAGCGTCACAGTTGCGGTGTAGCGCTGGGGCAGAAGCAGCGAGATCACGATCGCGAGGATAGCGAAGACCGCGGTGACCCCGAGGATGACGCGCTTCCGCTCGGCGATGACGATCAGAAGATCAAGCAGGGAGATTTCGTCGTCCTCCTTTGCGGCGCGCCCGGCGATGGGCGTGGCGGAAGGAGAATCGGCTTGCTCATTCACTTCGGGAAGCGGAGTTTCGGTTGTCATCGGTTCCTGCCGGATTGGGGACTGGCGCGCATCCCTGCCTGCATTCTACAAGGAGGCGCTCCAAATCCTGCTATTTAAGCACGCTCAATGCCGCGGCGCCCAGTGCGAATTGCGAGAACATCTGCGACCAGTCGATCAAGCCGCGCAACGCGGACGGCTTGATGGTCTTCTCCGGAACAACGATCGTATCGCCCGGATTTATGCGCAGGTTGTTGAACTCGCTGCCGCTCCAGATTGTTTTGCCCCTTTCGCTGCTCACCACCTCACCGTCGGCGCGGATGATGAACTCATGGCTCCGATCAGCGTCCCTGTTGGGTCCACCGGCCAGTTGCAGGTACGTCCCGGCCCTTCGCGCCTGCGCGTACAGGAAGGAATTCTGATCGTACACCGCGCCGACCACATTGACGGTGGCCGGAACGGACGGGACGACAAAGCGGTCTCCGTCCTCCATTGTGATGTCGGGGAAGCTGCTCATGCCACTGCTATCGGACGCAAATCTCAGTACGATACGACCCGTGGCGCGAATTTGCCGCAGGCTTGCAAGAATATCTCGTTCGCTGTTCTCGGCCGCGGCGGCGCTGGTCAGATCCTGCGCCGAACCCGCCGAAGACGACGCCATGGCCAGGCTGCTTCGCTGCATTTCCATGCCCAGGCTCTGCACGTATTCGTCGATCCTGGCCTGCTGCATCGCGCGCGTCGACTCGCGAGTAAAATCTGAGCCGTACAGGTACGCATTGGGCGTAAGCCCGCCGACGCGCTCCACCAGATGACGCAGCGTTTCTCCGGGTTGGACTGTGTACACGCCGGCGTGGGCAAATTCCCCGTCCAGCGTAACCGTCTTGGTCTGGTGCGCGATGGGGACCCGGATATCGGCCTCTGAAAAGATGGAGACTACGTCGCTTGCCTGTAGTTCGAGATCCTGAGAGGCATCGTGTTGTAGCACGAGTTTGCCCAGGTCGAACGGGATCAGAACGGTCTTCAGGGTCTCCGTGTCGAGACGCTCGATGACAGCATAATCCCAATCGATCTCCGGCGCGAGCGCCCGAACCTCGGTTCGCTGCGAGAGGGGAAAGAATCGACCGGCGGAAGAAGTCTGCGCGGCTGCCAGGGAAGCGCTGCCGGTGCGCTGCTGCGCGCTCGGATTCCCGTTCTGCTGATAGCCAGACAGCCCCTGCTGATAGCCAATCTGTCCCTGCTGATAGCCAGACTGATCCTGGAACATTCCTTGCGGATACCCAGACTGTCCCTGCTGATAGCCAGACTGATCCTGGATCATTCCTTGCGGATACCCATTCTGTCCCTGCTGATACCCAGGCTGATTCGATGCGCTCCTGCTTTCCTGGAGGGAACGTTCCATTGTAATGGCGTGGTTCTCCGCGGGTTGCCGAAGATTGTCGAAGCCAGGTATCGGCTCAAACTCCTGAGCGGGCAGTCCAAGCTGCGCCCGCCTCCACCAGTAATTCCGTGTGATCAGCGATTCCTTATCGGGAATCAGATCGCTGATGCGCATGCCAGGGCGCCAGGCAAAGCGGCCCGGATTCGCAATGTTGCCGCGAAGGATGACCGTCTTCCGGTATATGGGCACGATGGAGAAAACGCGCACCAAGTCGCCGTCGGCCAGCGGAGTGGCAAGGCCGCTGGCGTCGTAGGGCACCTCCATGGCGTGCCGGTCGCTATGATCCTCAATGCGCTCGATCGAGACGCGCGCATCCGAGGCTACCGAGGTGACGCCTCCGGCATTGGCGAGAAGACCGGCAAGCGATTCATTTGCCCGCAGCTCGTAGATGGCGGGATTTCGCAAGCTGCCGGCGACTGCCGCCTGGGGGCCGACCGGGGGAATGAAGATCACATCTCCGGACTGGAGCTTCACGTCCTTGGACTTGTCGCCGTGAATGAGCAGGTCATAGAGATCGAAGTCCGTTACCACCGCGCTGCCGCGGCGCAACTGGATGTGCCGCATCGAGCCTTGCACCGAAGGCCCGCCGCTGGCAAAGAGCGCGTCGACCAGCGTGCTCAGCGAGCTCACCGTATAGACTCCGGGACGCCGCGCTTGCCCGGAGACATACACCTGGACGGCGCGAATCTGACCCACATCCACGGTAAGATCGAAGTTGCGATAGACACGCCCGATGGCGCCGCGCAGATGCGCGTCGAGCGCCGAAAAGGGCATATCCGCCACATGCACCGGACCAATCTGGGGAAGGAATATCTCGCCGGAGCGGTCCACGCGCACGTTGGTCTGGAAGCTCACCTGTCCCCATACGCGGATGCGCAACTCGTCGCCGGGCCCGATGACAAAATCGGATGGTACGGGAGTCATGTCCAGGGGAGCAAAGGTGGAGGGCACACGGCGAAAGAGGTCCGCCCCGAAGATCGGCAGAATCTGGCCCGTAGTCGAGGCTACGAACTTTTGGAACTCGGTCAGCGGCTCCAGCGGAAGCAGCGCTTGCTGCGCCTGATTCCGTGCCGTAGCCTGCCGGGTCAATTGCTCAATATCTGAATAATTGCTATTGGGATTCCCCGGCTGCGCGCCGTATTCACCCGGCAGCGGGGGTCGTGTTTGCTGAGTCGGGAGCGAAGTGGTTCCTTGCTGAGTCTGACCGGAACACTCTGGCGTACTCGCCAGCAGAGGGTCGGAGCAATCCCACGCACTCGGACTCTGCGCCCCTGCCGAATTGCCACCCTGGGATGACAGTTGTGCGTACAACGCTGTCGTAAGCGACGATATCAGGATAAGAAACCCAATCTGCCTTACCTTGCCAGCCCGCGATGCGGGCCGATCGTGGGCAGAGCCGGGACGGCAACCTCCAATACCCCTTTCGCACTCAAAAAACTTCATATGCCACAAGTCTAGCACAGGCCATGAGCCGTCTTACAAACGTGTCTGACGTGGGCTTGAGGGTGCCGCTTGCCCAGTCCGCGCCGCCGGCGTGGCCGCGTGGCGCATATCGCGTATATCGATCTCCAGTTCCAGTGCAGGGCTGGACCGTTTCGGCAACTCCGCAGTGATCTATTCTGTATTCGCTTCCGGCGCGCGCAAGCGACGGCGCCGTTGTTGATTCTTATATAATTACCAGCCATTGGACTTTTCACATGCAAATGTGATGGAGGTCACATGCAGATGTGGCGAAAGCGCTATAGTTTGCCATGCTATGGTTTGCCAAATTGCCAAAATTTTTGTGCTGTGCCGCATAGAGTCTGCTATGGTGGTTAAATGCATCTTCATGATGGGACCTTTTCTTCTATTACGCGGAGATGTGTTGCCTTGACACAATGAGCAGCGATGATCGAAGATTGTCTCTCCTAACGAACAGCGGTGGAGAGGCAAGCAAATCGACGACGTCGATTGCAACAAAGCCGGAAAACATCGTGTCCATTTCACAGTTCTTCAGCCGAATCGATTTGTCTCACCTTGTGGAGGATCATTTTGAGCGCCAGATTGTTTGTCTCGCGCATTTTTGAAGCCACAACTATGAATCGACCCGCGCAGCGCCGTGCTTACGGCGGCGCGGATGGGATCGAAAGGCGGAAGACGGTTCGCGATCATGCGTCGGCGGTGCGTTTCTCGCTCTCTCTGAGCGAAATGCGGCCGAGCCCATGGTCGCGGTCGGGCGCCAAGCGCCTCTTCGACTGCGCCTGTGTTCTATTGGCGCTGCCTCTGCTGGTCCCGATCTTGCTGGCGATCGCCCTGGCGGTGCGGCTGACCTCGCCCGGTCCCGCCCTCTTCATGCAAAAGCGCACTGGCCGTCACGGGCGGACCTTCACCATTCTGAAGTTCCGAACCATGATCCACGCCGCGGACAAAGCGCATCATGCGGTCACCACGGCCGGCAACCAGCGCTTCACTCCGGCAGGCCCTTTTCTGCGCCGCTGGAAGCTCGATGAACTGCCCCAGTTGTTGAATGTGCTTTGGGGGGATATGAGCCTGGTAGGCCCCCGCCCCAAGATGCCGGAACATGCGATTTTCGATCTCCCGTGCCGTCCGGGGATCACGGGCGCGGCCACCATCGCCTTCGCTCGCGAAGAGACGGTTCTCGACTGTGTGCCCAAGCATTATTTGGACACCTACTATCACACGGTCGTTCTTCCCGTCAAACGCCGGCTCGACGCGGAGTACATGGCCCGCGCCACGTTTCTTTCCGATCTCAAGCTCATTGTCGACAGCGTATT
The DNA here is from genome assembly GCA_003170825.1 of Acidobacteriaceae bacterium. GTDB lineage: Bacteria > Acidobacteriota > Terriglobia > Terriglobales > Acidobacteriaceae > Telmatobacter. The sequence continues at coordinate 15,941 of PMYL01000054.1, read as the reverse complement.
GCGCCGCTGGGTCAGCTCTGTCATGGAAGGCATGCTCGTCAAATGGGCATTTGAGGCAGAAGACAGAATGCTGCTATCCAGAGCGTCTGATCCGGAAGCTGCCTTCACCCGTGTGCCGATGCCGCCCAGCGTGGATCGGCCCGTTCCAGCGGAGCAAGTCGCGGCTTTCTGATTGGTCCCGGTTGTATTCAGCCAGGAAGCGTCATCCTTCTCCATCGAACCTGCATCTATAAGGACACCATGGCGAAGTATTCGATTGTCGTGCCCTTTCATAACGAAGAAGAGAACGTTACCGTTTTATATGCTCGCCTCAAGCAGGTGATGGAGCAGGTGGGCGATAGTTTTGAGCTGGTGCTGGTGGACGATGGCTCCAGCGATCGCACCTATAAGCTGCTGGAAGAGATTGCCGCGGTGGACAGCCGCGTGCTGGTGATCAAGCTGCGCCGCAACTTCGGGCAGACCTCGGCGCTGGCGGCCGGCTTCGACCACGCCTCGGGCGAGTTCATCCTGGCCATGGACGGCGACCTGCAGCATGACCCCAACGATATTCCCGGCTTCATCGAAAAACTCGAAGAGGGCTACGACGTGGTCTCGGGCTGGCGCAAGGAGCGGATCGACAATTTACTGATGCGGCGCATTCCCTCGCGCTGCGCCAACTGGCTGATGGCCAGGCTCTCCGGCGTGAAGATTCACGACTTCGGCACCACCTTCAAGGCCTATCGCCGCGAGGTAATCCAGAACATTCCGCTTTACGGGGAGATGCACCGCTTCATTCCCGCGCTGGCCAGTTGGTTTGGCGCGTCGATCTGCGAGGTTCCGATCAGGAATCTGAAACGCGAGCGGGGCAAGAGCCACTACGGCATTGGGCGCACCTTCGGCGTGTTTTTTGATCTGCTGACCATCCGCTTCCTGCTCAGGTACATGAGCCAGCCGCTGCACTTCTTCGGTCTCCTTGGCGCGTTGGGAATGATGGCGGGCAGCATCATCTCCACCATTCTGCTGGGGATGAAGATTCTTGACCCGCGCAAGAGCATCCTGGATCTGCATGGACCGCTGTTTGTGATTGGCGCGGTGCTGATCGTCGCCGGCATCCAGATGCTGGCCATCGGTCTGCTGGGCGAGTTGCTGGTGCGGCATTACTACACCGCGCAGCAGCACACGCCCTATGCCGTCGACCGGCTGGTGCGCCTGCGGACGCCGGAAGAGCAGAGCATATTGTCGGAAGGGTGAAAGGCAGGGAACAGGTAACAGGGAATCTATGAAATCAACTGTGTGGATTCACCGGAATTGTTTGAGTCTGCTAAAGCGCCGCTCGATACGATTTCGCTGCTTGTGAAGCTGCTGGTCATGCGGGGGAACGAATCGCTGATCACTGATCGCTGATCGCTGATCGCCGGCCTGCTGATTCCCAACAGCCAAACCGACAAGATAATATGGAGAGACTACATACCCCGAGGCCCTGAATGCCGTCTCATCTCTTCTCGCTGATCGCGCTGCTGTGCCTGTCGTCCGCCCTCCACGCCCAATCGCAGGCCCCCGCGCGCTACCAGATCTACGTCGGCTATGCTTTCCTCTCCAATTCCTTGAATGGAGTACCCGGATCCCACCAGCCGCTGAACGGATTCGATGCCGCCGTGGCCTTTCCGTCCTGGCACCGCTTGCGTTTCAAGGTCGACGCCTCCGCATACAGAGGGACCAACCTGGGCGCGCCGCAACACCCCTATTTCATCATGGGCGGCGGGCAATACACCTGGCGGATCGGCAGAGAATCCGTTTTTGCGGAGGGATTGGGGGGAGTCGGCGGCGCGAACAAAAGTTGGGCGGCAAACAATGCAATCGGCCAAACCGCCTCGTTTGCAGCTCTCTTCGGCGGCGGCCTGGACACGCCCCTCACGCGGCACATCGCTTTCCGTGTGGACGGCGGCTTTCAGTACTCCTATTTCTCCCTCGAGCACCCAGTAACGTTAGTCCCATACCGGATCCCCGGCCTGCCCACCGATTTCGGCCGCATCTCCAGTGGATTGGTCTGGCAGTTCTAGGGTCGGCGGTGTGAAGTCGGCGAAAGCGCCGTCTGTCGGGAACTGCCACTCAGCAGTTGGGATGACTCGTCCGGATGACTTCCGGCTTTCCGACCTCACCAGCACCCCTTTGATAGGCTGCGGTCAGACAGCGTCTGTTCATGCGAATCCCTGAACCGTGAGCTAACGCCCAGCTTCCGTGTAGCCTGATTCCGCGGACGGGCCTGGAATCGCTCTGTCCTTCGGACACGGAGGCCGTTTTTGGAGTTGCGAAACCGTTCAAGACCGTTTAACTTGGAGCAAGTCAATGCAGAAAAAGGACCTTCCAGTTCAACTAACCGGGTGACCCTTGCCGAACAATCAAGTTTGTGAGTCTGTATTCGCCCCGCGCGCGAGAGAGCGCTGCTTCGCCGGCAACTTCCGCCTCAATTGCCTTTTCATTCTGGCCGCGCTCTGCCTTCTTGCACCCCAACTCGCGCAATCCCAGGAGACGGAGGCAGCGGTAGTAACGGACACCCCGGCGGAGATGGAGACCGGGGTGACGACGAAGACCCCTGCCAGGAAGCCGGTTGAGAGCGAACTCACTGTGGAGGGATTGGCTTCCTACGGTCATTACAAAATCTTCGCCAGCGGGTCAGGCTGCCATCTCTACACGGGGGGATTAGAGTACGACCGTCATTCCTGGGGCCGTTTCCTGGGAGCACGGGTGGACTACGTGGCGGAGTTTCTGCCATTGGTTCTTCTTGACGCACCACTCACACAAGATATCTGGGGCGATCCAACGAGCCCTGACCATCACATCGTGCCTGGGATAGGAATTTCGCCGATCGGCTTCCGCATGCTGTGGCGGGACCACAAGGCTATTAAGCCCTACCTGACGGCCAAGGGCGGGATACTCGTCTTCCCCCAAAAGGTGCTTTCGCAGGAGGCGACTTATGTGAACTTCAGCTTGCAGTCTGCCACTGGCGTGGAAGTCAAAATGAACGAACGATGGGATTTGCGCCTGGGCCTCTTCAGCGATTTTCATTTTTCGAACGACTTCATAGTACCAGTCAACCCTGGCCTCGACGTAATGAACGCCAATTTGGGGTTGACCTACCATTTTGGACAGTAGGGTCTGAAGAGGGCCACGGCAATCGCAGCCCTCCTAAGGGCAGCGGGAGCTCGGTTTCCAGTCCGGCAGCGATCAGGGCGGCGCGCAGGTGTTCGATGGTGGAGAGCTCGACGGCTTGGATGCTGAGCGCGCGATTTCGATGTTGACGGCTTGTCGTCGAGTGAGAGGGTCTCCTCGGAACGAGTGCCGAGTTTATCTAGAATGAGAACTACGTGAGGTTCTCGGCGGTCGGCTACAGGCAATTCGAACGACGCACATGGTACTCAGTTGATGCAAAAAGCAAATCGCCATCCCTTAATCTGAACATCCCCCTAGTTCCGAGAATATCCAGACATGGGTATTTACTTGACCCAAGTGCCCACAATCTGGAGTGTGCCTGGGTCTGGAGGATTACCCGCGAGATTCTCTAACCCGGGTGTGCGCAACGCCGCGACTGTGCTCGCAGGCCAGAAAGGCGCCATCATGGAGATGCCGGCCTTCTGGAAGCAGCCACGGACCGGGGAGGCAAGACAAGAGAATCGGGCTGATCCCCCACAGGTCTGCCCGAGCCCGCTCGGTTGGAAATTTGGTAGCAAATTGATAGCATTTAGCGCCCATTGGGCCGGTTTTGCCGACTCAGTCGACTCATAAGTCCTTTGCCGTCAATAAAACGCCATCTTGGAACTTCCATGGCATGGAAGAGGTCGTCGGTTCGATCCCGACCAGGTCCACCATAGAATCAAAGACTTATCAGGCTCCCTTCTTTCCAGATTGGCGTCATTTGCGTCAAATTTCGACCGGCGCCGTTGCGATTGGCTGACCGCCTCCAAAAAGTGCTATCCATCCGCGAGATGCTCTTGGCGCTCGTCCTGCGATTCCGAACAAGCCGTGACTTTCTCAACTCCTGGCTGATGGAGTTGACTGTGGCCTGCACGCTCTCAGGAATCTTCTGCATATAAACATCGGTCGTGGTTGCTGTGCGCGAGTGCCGAAGCAGCCCCTGCACGTCTTTGACCGCGCCCTTCTTTTGGGTGAGCGTCGCAATCGTCCTCCGTATGACCTGGAATGTCAGCTTTGGCAGTTCCAGCCTGAGGGCCGGCTTATGCAACATCCGTTTGCAGTGCATTTCTGTGCGTCAAGAAACGCAGTCCACTTTGGAGCGAATTCTTGAGGCGAGATGCCTTGACAGCACCCTCACCCTCAACGGGAGGTGAAACCGAGTGCGGGCCTTTCGCATGAGAGTGCGATCTTCGTCGACCATACTTGACAGACTGCCGCGTCTTGATGTGTAGTGGAGTGTTGGTTACGGTGAGGGAGTTCACCTTTAACCGCTGTCCACCCAATAGGCCGGACAGATGATGACTCCTGACAGGGAATCCTGTCGCGGAGTTATGTCCCGGCCAGTTCCCTGAATGAAAACCTAGGAGTTTGCTTTGATGACGAACACTTGGGCTTTGTCTGCTCTGTGGGTGGGTCTGGCTTTGGCCGCGACGCTGTTGGCGATCTGGTTCAGGATCTCGACGGCGCTTACTGAAATCGTGGTGGGCACGGGGGCCCAGTTGGTTGTGGTCGCGTTTTTTGTGCAAGGCGGCCTGCTTGGCAACACACAGTGGATTACATTTCTGGCTGGGACAGGAGCCATCGTCCTGACCTTTCTTGCCGGCGCGGAGCTCGATCCAACCATCTTCAAAACCAAGTGGCGCGAAGCGCTGGTCATCGGACTGGCGGGTTTTTCCGGTCCCTTTCTCGGTTGCACGGCCATCGCGCATTTCGTGCTGCACTGGTCGATCATGTCCAGTTGGCTCTGCGGCGTCGCTCTTTCCACGACTTCGATTGCCGTGGTCTATTCGGTGATGCTGGAGCTTGGCTTCAATGTTACGGAGTACGGTAAGTCCATCCTCGCCGCGTGCTTCATCAACGACCTCGGAACCGTGATTGCACTGGGACTGATCTTCTCGCCGTTCACCATCAAGACGCTGATCTTTATAGCCGTTTCGGTGGCGGTCTTCGCAGCCCTGCCATTCCTTACACCGTGGTTCTTCAGGAAATACGGCGGGCGCGTCTCCGAAATCGAAGCCAAGTACATTCTCTTTCTTCTGTTTGCCATGGGCGGACTGGCCGTCTGGGCTGGAAGCGAAGCAGTGCTTCCGGCATACATGATCGGCATGGTTTTGGCGGGAACCGTGGGCAAAGATCACTTGCTCATTCGCCGTCTGCGCACGCTTACGTTCGGATTGCTCACGCCGTTCTACTTCATCCGCGCCGGATCGTTTGTCTCGGTGCCGGCGCTGATCGCCGCCCCCTTCACGATGCTCATCCTGTTCCTGGCCAAGATGCTGACCAAGGCTGCTGTTGTGTTTCCGGCTGTCCGGGCGCACCGGTACGAAGGCAACTCCGGCACTTACTACACGCTGATGATGTCGACCGGCCTCACCTTCGGCACCATCTCCGCGCTCTTTGGCCTGAGTCATAATATCATCACTCCAGCCCAGTATTCCTACCTGGTGGGCACGGTGATTGCGAGCGCGGTGATTCCGACCGTGATTGCGAACTCGTTCTTCCTGCCCCACCATCTCCTTCCCCACGCGCTAACAAGCAAGAAATCGGAACCAGCAGTGCAGCGGGCGGCCGTTGCGGAAGAGGTATAGGTCAAACCCATGGGAAGCCCGGTTTTTGTTGGATTCCAAAGGATACTGGTTGCATTCGACGCGTCTCCGCATGCGGAGCACGCTTTGGATGTTGCCCTGTCGATGGCTGGGGATATGAAAGCCAAACTATTCGTCCTGGCTGTGATCCGGCCGCCGGAACCTGCCGAGAGCGCGGAGTTCAACGCGGTCCTCGATGACGGGCGTGAGCGCTATGAGCGCAGTTTCGCTCCGATCCGCGAGCGCGCCAGGCAAAAGGAGATTGAACTCGAAACCGATGTCGTCGTGGGCCATCCGGCGGAACAGATCCTTCACCGGGCGGACGCCGTCCAGGCCAGTCTCATTGTGATGGGCAAGCGCAGCCACACCATCCTTCATCGCTGGATGCTGGGCTCGAACTCGGAGCGCGTTCTCAAGTATGCCCATTGTCCAGTGATGATCGTGCATTGATTGGGAAGGAGTCCACCTGAAACCGCTCAATTGGGCAGATGACTCCTCGAAGCTGAAAAACACTTGGAGGAGTCATGCCCGAATCGGAACCGGCAATTGAAAGGACGCGATTCCCTGGGGAGCTGAACGATGCCCAGCAGAGACGCTTGAGCATCACGTGCAAATACATTGACCAATTACTCTGCGACATGGAACACGCTCTCCATTCCGCAACATCGCAATCTCCGTTTCCCCGCTATGTCATCGACATTACTCCGGCGCAGGCACGGGTGATAGAAGACCATATAAGCCGTCTCCGGTCTCAACTGCTGCGAACTCTGGCCTGGCAACACATGAGGCCGGAACCGCCGGAGATTCCTGTAACACAATCGCTGCTGACAGACCTTGCATTTGTGGACATCGCGATCGAGGAACTCAAGCCCAGACACATGCGCGGCTGCGGGGCCGTCCCCGAGGATGCGGTAGAAGGACTCAATGAGGTGATCAACGAACTTCGCTCCATGGCTGGAAGCATGGAACGTTATGTCCGGGAGGAGTTGAGCGCGGCTCATGAATCGAAGGAGAAACTATGACACACTCCGCAGCCTGCAAGCGCGGCACGCTCCCCTCGGATCGCGAAGCCCTGTTGCGCTCCATAGATTTGCTCATCGCTCTTGCTCAACGCAACCGCAGCGGCGATTTGCATGCGCCCCTCGCCGCACTCTCTGAGAAGTTGGCGAAGAATCGCTTCAATCTGGCCGTATTGGGCCAGATGAACGAGGCAAGAGTTCTCTAATCAATGCGCTGCTGGGCGCGGAAATTCTGCCCCTCACGTCTGTTATTACCAGGGTCAAGTACGGAACAACGCCGGCAGCGTGCGTCAGCGCCCGCTGCCCTGCTGCGTGGCCGCTGCCGGTAGCCCGAGCGCAGTAGCCGGTGGCAGATCCCTGCCGTTATCCCAGCCGCGAATCCCCTCCAGGAACAGGTCGCCGCGTTGCTGCCACTTTTCAATCGCGAGGTCGTAGCGTACGGTCACATTGTTCAGCCAATAGGGGCGGTTTTCGCTCAGCCAGACCTGGCTGTACTCGCCCTTTGCGGCGGAGTAGGCATCGCGCAGGTCCTGGCAACGGCCAAACATGCTGCCGATCTCATCCAGAATGTTTTGCGTCTCCGCGCGGCGCGCCTTGTCGTGCTGTTGCGCCAGCGCCTGCGCATACGTGTCGGCAATCTCCTGGCCCAGTTCAAACTTCAAGCCGATCAGGTCAAGGCGCCGCGCTCCCATATCCATCGCCGTCAACGCGTCCACTTCCTTCAATTGCGGATTCGCCGCGCGCGCTTCCGCAACCAGCACAATGGCGCGCTCGGCATGAGTCCGCAAATCCACCGCTACCGGCAAAATCTTCGCCGACGCCTCCTGGCCTTCCACGCTCCACGGGTCCAACCAGAACAGTTCGTCGCTGGTCAATCCGGAGCGCGCCTGTTCCAAAGCCTCGTGCGCGGCCATCAATTCCTTCTCAGCCTCGTCCACCTTGCCGCTGGCATCGCCATGGAAGGTCTGCCCATAGCCCTCCTGGTAGGTGGGGATCGAACTCTCTCCTGGCTGCCATGCCGCCACCGCGCCAAACAGCACGCCGTACCAGTCCATATTGAAGAGACCCTCGCCGTCGTCGTTCCACACCGTCGTCAGAGCGCCCGTGGAACCCAGCCGCTGGCCGTCGCGAATGAAGCCCTGGATGTTTCCGAAGGCCGTCTTGGCCACGGGATACACTTGATTCCAGTTGGCGTCGCCGGGGGACACCCAGGTCTCGATCCCGGCCTTGGCAAAGGGCTCGATCATCTTGTCGAAGCCCTTGGTGTCCCAATAGTTCCAGGGCACGGCGATCATGTCCTTGGGCAGCCCGGCCACAGCCGCCGGGTCGGCCCCGCCTATATCTCCCCAGAACAGCAGGCGGCGATGCAGCGGCGCCAGATCCTCGTGAATCTGCTTCAGAAAATCGACGTAGACCGGCCCATAGCCCCGCGCCTGCACCTGCGGCCTGGTGCGGCCCATGCCCAGATCGAAGGTCTCATCGGCCCCGATGTGCAGGAAGGGCGACGGGAACTCCTGGGCAATCTGCGTAAACCAGTTGTGGATCAGCGGCAGAGTCTCCGGCTGGCCGGGAGCCAATACATGGCCATGCGGCGTCTCGGCCACATCCTTGTACAGGTCGTACTTCAGCACCTGGTGAAGATGCCCGAAGGCTTCCTGCTCGGGCACGATCGTCACGTGATACAGGCGGGCGTACGCCACCAGCTCTGCCACATCGGCCGGTGTCAGCGCGCCGCCCGGAGGAGCAGCCAACGGTTGATCGGCATAGAGCAGCGTGTGCTCGATGTAAGGCGAATAGATATTGATCTTGTAGGAGGCGAAGACCCGAATCTGATGCTTCTGGAACTCCAGCGTGGGAAAGGGACCGCGGGAGAGGTCGTCGTCGATGCCGCGATACTTCATCGCCGGCCAGTCGCGCACCGTGCCCGTGGGGAGCACCCGCTTGCCGCCGGGAAGCGGAAGCAACTGCTTGAGCGTTTGCACCCCATAAAAGACGCCGGAGCTGGAGGCGGCAACGACAAAGGCCTCATGCGGCTTGACCGCCAGCACATAGCCCTCGGCCTCCATCGCCGCGTCGAATGGCAGGCCGAGCCCGGCTAGCTGTGCCTTCGCAGCCGCCGAGCCGGTTCGCAACAGCACCACCCTGTAGCCTGCCTTCTCGGCGCCTGTGCCGCGGAGCCCCGCTGCCTTCATCGCCTCTTCCAGATCACGTGCCGCAAATGCGTCTTCCGCGTCGTGGCCGGGCACGCTGACAGCAATCGTTGCCGGCAGTGCCGTCTCCCCCGCAAAATGCGCCTCGCGGGGCACCGGCAGCAGCCGGACTTGCCCCACTGCTAGGGTTGAAAAAACACACAGCAGTGTGAGAACTCCCCACACCCTGCTGCGCAAAACTGAGGACGGCTTTGTCCCGTTGAGGCTCGGCATCTTTATCACCTTCAGCTCGCCAAGTGAGCGTTTCATTTCGATTCGGTCATTGTAGACGAATCATGCGCGCTGGTCCCGTGCCGGCAAGCGAGAATAAGTAAGGAACGGGAGTTCCTGCCTGGCTCACCCGTTCTTTTCAGCTTAAGCGGTAGCGGAATTCGCGCAAGAGGCTCACCACCATGACAACGAACGACCTCCCTTCCACGAACATGCCCGCATCTGCCCATCCCTCCGGGAAGCGCGGCTACAACCTTTTTCTTCTGCTGGTTGCGGGCCTCGGCGGCTTGCTCTACGGGATCGACGTAGGCATCATCGGTGGCGCATTGCCATATCTGGAAGCGACTTCCCGTCTGACCGCTTCGCAACTATCGGTCATTGTGGCTGCCGTGCTGCTGGGCAGCGTGTTCTCCACGCTGTTTGCGGGCATGCTCGCCGATTGGATGGGCCGCAAGCCGCTGATGGTCCTCAGCGGCGTCGCGTTTATTCTCAGCATCCCGGTGATCGCCCTCTCGCACGGCTACGGGCCGTTATTTTTCGGGCGCCTGCTGCAGGGCATCGGCGGCGGGCTCATTGGCGTCGTTGTTCCGCTCTATCTGGCCGAGTGCCTCCCGGCATCGAGTCGCGGCAAGGGGACAGGAGTGTTCCAATGGCTGCTCACGCTCGGCATCGTCGCCGCGGCCGTGGTCGGAATCTATTACAGCTATCGCGTTGAAGCGGTGGCCGCAACCGGCGACGCCGCAAGTCTTTTGATTTTTAAGGACCAGGCCTGGCGTCGCATTTTTTGGGTATCTCTTCCTCCAGGCATACTGTTTGCGCTGGGCAGCCTGTTGGTCACGGAGTCTCCGCGATGGCTGTTCCGGCATGGCAAGGAACAGCTTGCCCATGCGGCCCTGCTTCGCTCCCGGACTCCGCAACAGGCTGGCCTGGAGTTGTGTGAGATGAAAGAGACGGCGCATATTGCTACGGCGCCGCGCTCGTCCAGCGGGAAGATTGGCGGGAAGATTCAGGATTCCCTCTTGCGCCGGAAGTATGTGATTCCCTTTCTGCTGGCCTGTGTCATCCTCTTCTGCAACACCGCGACAGGCATCAATTCCATCATCGGCTATAACACGGGCATCCTGCTTCAGAGCGGGCTCTCCGATCTCCACGCGCACTGGGGCTACGTGATTTTTACGGTCGTGAATTTCCTCATGACCATGGTGGGCATCACGCTGGTCGATCGCAAGGGCCGCAAGTTCCTGCTGATTCTCGGCGCCGGTGGAATGATCGTCTCCCTGACCGCCGTCGGGGTAATGTTTCTAAGAACGGAAAAGCTGAACCTGGATTGCCGCGGCCCGATTCAAGCCATGGTTGGCCCGAATCAGGAGTTAGCTTTGCGCTTCGATCCGGCCGAAGCGGACAGATTGCTCGCCGGCGAGGGCTATGCGGGGAGCGATATCCAGAGCGATCGCGCCTCTCTGGCCATCATCTACTCCTATGGAGGCTTCACGGCCTCAACCAGCTATGCGCGCTCCGGCGATCCAGCCGCCGCTCCCATTCAAATCTCGCGCGCAAGCTGCGTTCCCGCCAACAAGGTCGAAGCCTTCTTCAAGAATCCCTTTGCCGATCTGGACGCGGCCCGGTCCGCGCCGCTGAAGATCGAGAAGGCCCTGATCGGCCGGGTTCCCGATGCCGGCCACGGCTGGGGGGTCGCCATGAGCCTCTACGCATTTATGGCGTTCTTTGCGCTCGGCCCCGGCGTGTGCGTGTGGCTCGCGCTGTCGGAGCTGATGCCTACCCGCATTCGATCCAATGGCATGAGCATTGCCCTGGTCATCAATCAACTGGTCTCGACCACGCTGGCCGCTATCTTCCTGCCCTTCGTCGGCAAACACGGCTATTCGTCCATGTTCTTCCTGTTCGCCGGCTTCACGGTAGTCTACTTCCTCGTCGCCACTTTCCTGCTGCCTGAAACCAAAGGCAAAACCCTGGAAGAGATCGAGGCCTACTTCGAGGGGCGGGAAGCACGATAGAAGGAGTTATATCGAATGATCCGGGTGAAGCAGGCATGCATAACTCGATCTAAGTTGCACCCTGCTCCACCACCGCCTTGGAAAGATTTCTTGGCCGGTCCACGTCCACGCCGCGTTCCAGGGCCATGAAGTAGGCGAACAGTTGCAGCGGAATCACCTCCGCAATGGGCAGCAGGTACTCTGGGGCCGGCTGCACGTAAACGCAATCGCTTACCAGCCTCGCCGCCTCTTCATCGCCCGCGTTGGCGATCGCTATCACCTGGGCCCCTTGCGCCTTCATCTCGCGCAGCAGTTGCAGCGTCTTTTCATACCGCAGCACCGAGCCATCCAGGCTGCGATCCACCGTGGCCAGCGCCACCAGCGGCACGCGGTCCCCGACCAGCGCATTCGGCCCGTGCTTCAACTCGCCCGCCGGGTAACCCTCGGCATGGACATAGGAGGCTTCCTTCAGCTTCAGCGCGCCTTCACGCGCGATGGCGTAGTGGATGCCGCGGCCCAGATAGAGGAAGGTGGCCGCGGACTTGTACTTGCGCGCCAACCAGGCCATCTGCTCCCGCCAGCCGTCAAGCTGCGCTTCGATGCTTTCAGGCAACGCCCGCAGATCCGCGATGTGCCTGGCCAGCGCGGCGGCATCCATCCGGCCCAGGCGCGCGCCCTCGTAGAGCGCCAGCAGGTAGAGCACCGCCAACTGGCAGGTAAAGCTCTTGGTGGCCGGAATCGCCCGTTCCACGCCGGCGGCCAGCGGCATGGAAACGTTGGCCTCCCGCTCCATGGAAGAACCTGCGGCGTTGGTGATGGCCAGCGTCTTCTGCCCGCGCAGGCGCGCCTCGCGCAAGGCAGCCAGCGTGTCGGAGGTCTCGCCCGATTGGGAGAGCACCAGCACGCTGGGATGGCGCACGTCTTCCTTATCATGGCTCCCGCGGGAACTGTATTCGCTGGCATACTCCACATCCACGGCCACGCCGCACAGGTCTTCCAGCAGAATCTCGGCAGCCAGCCCGCTGTGCCGGCTGGAACCCGAGGCGGCGATCAGAATCTCGCCCTCCGGTATCGACCAACCCGCCAGCAGCCTGGCCACATCCGGCTTCAGCCCCTCGCCCGACAGATAAAGGGCCAGGGTGCGGCGAAGCGCCTCCGGCTGTTCGTAGATCTCGCGCAACATCTCATGGGCAAAATTCTGCATGTTCCTATCCCGGCCGCATCTCCCTTTTTATATGGGTAAGATTCGGCAGCCAGTGCGCCGCCTCGATGGTGAACTCCTTGAATATCTCCATATTATGGAATGCCCAGGAACTTGTGCGTTTGCAGGCTCAATCGCCACTGCGGATGATCGAGGCAATACTTGAGCGCAAGCTCTGTATTCACCGCGCGGCTGGGCCCATCCATCGGCTGCAGAAAAAAATGCCGGAAGCGAAGGGATTCGAACTCCCGGGGATCGGCTCCAGCCTGAGGATACACCAGCTTCAACTCGTCTCCGCTCTTCTGCGCCAGCTCCGTTCCGGCTTTGGGGCTCACGCACAACCAATCCAGGCCCGCTGGAGCCGCAATCGTCCCATTGGTCTCCACGGCAATCTCAAAATCGCAAGAGTGCAGCGCCTCGATCAGGCTCGCGTCCAATTGCAGAAAAGGCTCTCCTCCAGTGCAGACCACGAACCGCTTCCCTGCCGAAGCGTCTCCAGGCCACTTCTGTTCGATCGCCTTTGCCAACGCCTCCGCCGATTCAAACTTCCCGCCGCCGGGCCCGTCCACGCCCACAAACTCCGTGTCGCAGAACCGGCATACCGCCGCCGCCCGGTCCGCCTCGCGTCCCGACCAGAGATTGCATCCGGCGAACCGGCAGAAAACCGCCGCGCGCCCAGCCTGCGCCCCCTCGCCTTGCAGCGTATAGAAGATTTCCTTGACCGCGTAGCTCATCTGGAGCAACCCCACGCAAACTGGGTGCCCCACCCTCGCCGCGTGTCGCCGCGACGACTTTTTGCGGCTAGGGTGGGAGACCACGAACATCGGTAGGTCCCGTTCATGAGCAAGCCTGACCTTCTGCGTTCAGGTACGACAACGGATCCTCGATCCCGTTCTCCCGGAATCCCTTCCGCCGCAGCAAACACGAATCGCACTCCCCGCACGGCTCGCCCGTAGGCGATGGATCGTAGCAACTGCTGGTCAGCCCGTAGTCCACGCCCAGTTCAATCCCCTTGCGAATGATCTCCGCCTTGGTCAGCGCGATCAGCGGCGTGTGAATCTTGAGCGCCTGCCGGCCTTCGACCCCGGCCTTGGTCGCCAGGTTGGCCATCTTCTCGAAAGCCTCGATGAACTCCGGCCGGCAGTCGGGATACCCGCTGTAATCCAGCGCGTTCACACCAATGAAGATGTCGCTCGATCCCAGCACTTCAGCCCAGGCCAGCGCAAAGGCGAGGAAGATGGTGTTTCGCGCCGGAACGTAGGTGATGGGAATGCCGTGCGCCATCTCGCCCGTCGTGCGTCCCTTGGGAACGTCGATGTCGCCGGTGAGCGCGGATCCGCCGAAGACCCGAAGATCGATGGCTGCGATGCGGTGGCTCGCCACGCCGATGGATGCGGCAACCCGGCTGGCTGCCTCCAGCTCAACAATGTGCCGCTGGCCATAGGAGAACGAGAGCGCGTACAGCTCGTACTCCTGGCTCCGGGCAATCGCCAGGACGGTTGCCGAGTCGAGGCCTCCGCTCAACAGCACCACCGCGCGTTTCGTTTCTATATCCATGCTTCCTTCTAAACCGCTTTCACCTTTACTCAAAGCTGGGTGCCCCACCCTCGCCGCGTCCTTGTTTTTGCGGCTAGGGTGGGAAGCTGCCTACGCGCCACGAATCTACGCCAGGTCGCCGCCCTTGCCGATGTCGATCGAAGGCGGGAGAGGATTGCTCTCGTCAATGGATGCCGCGATGCACTGCTCCAACACTCCCTTGGCTTCGAGAATGAACTCGATCGCATCGCGCGCTGCGCCGTCCCCGCCCTTGTTCGGAGTCACGTAATGCGCCTCGGCCTTTACCTGCGCCCGAGCATTGGCCACGGCCACGGCAAATCCGCATACGCGCATTACCGGCAGATCGATCACATCGTCGCCCACATAAGCAATCTCGTCCAGAGTCACACCTTCCTTCGCCATGATCTCGCGCACCGCCTGCATCTTGAAGGCCTGGCCCTGGTAGACGAACTCCAGCTTCAGGTCGCGGGCGCGCAGGGCCACAGTCTCGGAGATGCGCTTGGTGATGATGCCCAGCTTCATGCCGCCCAGCCGCGCCAGCGTCACGCCCGCGCCGTCGTGGGCGCTGTAACCCTTGGCCTCCACCATCTTGCTGGAAATGGCGCCATCGGGCGAGACAACTGGAACCGGAATGATCCAAATGTTTCCGTTGGTCAGAACGCCATCAACGTCGAAGAGAATGATTTTGATGCGCCGGGCGCGATCCTGCGCGGAGAGTGTCATGCCTTTGATTTTACCGATTGCGGCGGCTCTTGACTGAATTGTTAGAAAAGCGCTCCCTCATTGGGCCGCGACAGCAGGGTGCCCCACCCTCGCCGCGTCTTTGTTTTTGCGGCTAGTGTCCCGTCTCTAAAGTTCGCTTACAAAAGCGGGCAACGGAGTCCAGTATCTGATCGGCAGTTTTGTGCCAAACGAATGGTTTCGGCTCTTGGTTGTGGTTGTTGATGTAGGCCAGGATGGCGTCCTTCAGTTCCTTGGTTGAGCGATGCACGCCCCGCCGCAACTGCTTTTCGGTGAGTAAGGCAAACCATCGCTCAACCAGATTGAGCCAACTGGCGGAAGTGGGCGTAAAGTGCAGGTGGAAGCGCGGTCTTTTGGCCAGCCAGTTGCGAATCATAGCCGTCTTGTGCGTTCCGTAGTTATCCAGAATCAAGTGAACCTCCAACGCGGCCGGCACGTTGGCTTCGATGGTGTCGAGGAAGTTACGAAATTCTTCGCTGCGATGGCGCTGCTGGGCGAGTCCAATCACCTTGCCGGTCTTCGTATCCAGGGCCGCAAACAAGCTGGTCGTGCCGTGCCGGACATAGTCATGCGTTCTGCGCTCGATCTGTCCGGGCCGCATGGGCAACAGGGGTGCCGAGCGGTCCAGCGCCTGAATCTGACTTTTTTCGTCGACGCACAAAACCAGGGCGCGATCAGGCGGGGCCAAATACAAACCAACGATGTCGCGCACTTTTTCAATAAAGAGTGGGTCTTTGGACAGCTTGAAGGTCTCAGAGCGATGCGGAGCCAGGGAAAAAGCCTGCCAGATGCGATGGATCGATGCCCGGCTCAAGCCCGCCTGCTTGGCCATGGAGCGGGTTGACCAATGCGTGGCGTCGGTTGGGGTGGACTCCAGCGTCAGAGCCAGCACCCGCTCGACATCCTTGTCGGAGAGCTTGCGCGAAGTGCCCGGCCGTGGCTCATCGAGCAGGCCATCCACACCCTGGTCCAGGTAACGCTGCCGCCACTTTCCCACAGTCTGCACCGTCACGCCCAACTGATGTGCAGTGGCCGTGTTGCTCTGCCCGTCTGCGGCCAGCAAAACAACGCGGGAGCGCATGGCCAGCGCCTGCGCGGTCTTCTGCCTCTTGGTCCAGGACAGCAACTGCGCCTGATCTTCGGCGTTGATCGACAACGGAATGAGCGGTCGCCCCATCGGAGTTCCTCCCACTCTATCCGATGAAGCGATCCTTTGTTATTATTCAACTTATTTCAGAGACAGGACACTAGGG